>NZ_MZMV01000008.1 GCF_002210435.1 Micromonospora wenchangensis | reverse complement strand
TGCATGCCGCCGGAGAGCTGCCACGGGTGCAACCCGGCGGCGTGGGCCAGGCCCACCATCTCCAGCGACTCCTGCACCCGCTGCCGGATCTCGGTGCGGGGCAGGCCCCGGTCGCGCAGCGGGAGGGCGACGTTCTTCTCGACGGTCAACCAGGGGAACAGCGAGCGGCTGTAGTCCTGGAAGACGACCGCCACGCCGTCGCGGGGGCCGGACATGCGTTCTCCCCGGAACATGACCGCGCCGCCGGAGATGGGCAGCAGCCCGGCGATGCACATCATCAGGGTGGTCTTGCCGCAGCCGGAGGGCCCCACCACCGACACGAACTGGCCGGCGTGGACGGCGAACTCGATGCTGCGTACGGCGGGCACGTCGCCCTTGCGGGACCGGTAGGACTTGCTCAACTCCTGCACGTCGAGCACGGGGGTGTCGAGGGCGGCACCGGGCTGGTGCGGTCGGGTCGTCACGGGGTTCATCCGGGGCTCCTACGTGGTGTCGGGTCAGTGGCTTTCCGCGCTGTCGGGGCGCACGTTGCGGTGCCACCGCAGCAGCACCCGCTCGACCAGGGCGAAGACGGCGTTGAAGAGGATGCCCAGCAGCGCCAGCAGGACGATCGCCGACCACAGCTGCGGGAACTGGAACAGCCGCTGCTGGCTCACGATGTAGAACCCGAGGCCGGCGGTGGCGGCGTACAGCTCGGAGATCACCATCAGGACCAGCGCGATGCCGATGCTGATCCGCATCCCCGCGAAGATGGCGGGGCTGGCGCCGGGCAGCAGCACCCGCAAGAAGTAGCGACGCCGGGTCAGTCGCAGGCTCCGGGCGGCGGTGACCACCGTCCGGTCGATGCCCCGGACACCGTCGTACGTGTTGATCAGGATCGGCCAGAGGCAGCCCAGCGCGATGAGGAAGACGTTCATCCCGCTGGTGATGCCGAACAGCACGATGGCGATGGGCAGCAGGGCGGTGACCGGCACCGACATGCCCAGCCGGATCAGCGGGTTGAAGAACGCGCCGGCCGGCCGCCACACCCCGATCAGGATGCCGAGACCGACGCCGAGCACCGTCGCCGCGCCGTAGCCCAGACCGAGCCGGACGAGGCTCGGCAGGACGTCGGCCCGGAACTGGGAACTGAGGAACAGCGACGACGGCGAGGCGGACAGCCAGGTGTCGACGAACGCTCCGAAGATCTGCGACACCGGCGGTACGAACAGGGAGCCCACCATCCGGGCGGCGACCTCCCACACCACCAGCAGCAGGGCGAGCAGCCACAGCGACCGTACCCCGCGTCCCACCGCCAGCGCCGACGTGACCACCGGCCGGCCCAGTCCCTGCCCGCTCATCGCCCACCCTCCCGCTGTGCCTGGCCCCACGGCACCACCAGGCGTTCGACCAGGTTGAAGCCGTAGTAGAGGCCCATCCCGAGCAGGCCGACGAGCAGGATGCCCGCGTAGACGAAGTCGGGTCGCTGCGCCTGCTGGTACGTGGTGATCACCGTTCCCACCCCGTTGGTGGCGCCGAGCAGTTCGGCGGAGAGCACCACGATGAGCGCCGTCGAGCTGGCCACCCGCAGCCCGGTGGCGATGGACGGGGCCGCCGACGGCAGCACCACCCGGGTCAGCAGCCGGGTACGCGTCCAGCCCATGCTGCGCCCGGTGGCCAGCATCAGCGGTTCGGTGTCGCGGACGCCGTACATCGCGTTGAGCAGGATCGGCCAGAAGATCGCGTAGATCGCCAGGGACACCTTCATCTGGGTGCCCAGGCCGAACATCAGGATGGCGATCGGCAGGAACGCCGAGGAGGGGATCGACCGGCCGGCGTGCACCACCGAGGACGACGGCCGGTAGAGGGCGGAGAAGTAGCCAAGCGTCAGCCCCAGCGGGATGCCGACGGCGCTGGCGGCGAGCATGGCGAGCAGCCACGCCCACAGGGTCTGCGCCACCTCGGTCAGGAACGTCACGTCGACGAGCAGTTCGCCGGCCCGTCGCAGGGTGTCCACCGGGTACGGCAGGGAGTCCACCGAGACCGCCCCGGCCCGGACCACCAGGTCCCACAGCACGAACATGGTCACCACGCCCGCCACTCCCAGCACCCAGTCGGGTGTGGGGCCCCACCGGCGGGCCGCGACGGGCCCTCCGGTGGGCCGGGCGTCCGCCTCGACCTGGTCAATCACGTGGACGTCCGACGCCATGTCACGTCCTCTCCCCTCATGGTGGCCCGCCTACCGGGACGACAGGACAGGTCAGGACCGCGCGAAGTCGGTGACGAAGGGCCCCAGGTCGGGCTTCTTCGGGAGCATCTTCAGGTCGACCATCTGCTGGGCCATCCGGTCCAGCGCGGCGACGTCGACGTCCGCTTCGAGGGCGTTCTGCGGTTGGGCGGCGAGGGTCTCCGCCGGCACCTTCTGGCACTCGGAGAGCAACCGGAACGCCTCGTCGGTGTTGGCCGGGTCGCTGAGCTGCTGCGCGGTCTCGGTGATCGCCTCGTGGAAGCGCTTGGCGGCGTCGCCCTTGCCGACGAAGCTCTTGGCGGCGACGTAGGTCGCGATGTAGATCTTGTCGCTGCTGGCGAAGGGGTCGGCGAGGCTGCGTACCTTGTCGTTGTTGTTGCCCAGCAGCGAGTAGCCCAGTTGCGCGGCGTCGACCCGTCCACTGAGCACGGCGGGGACCTGCTCGGCGAAGGGCAGCGCCACGAAGCTGACGCTCTCCGGGGCGACGCCGTTGGCCTTCAGCCAGCTCGCGGTGACGATCTGGTTGATGCCGTTGATCTCGTTGACCGCGATCTTCTTGCCGGCGAGGTCGGCGGCCGCCTTGATCGGGGAGTCCTTGCCGACGAAGACGCCCTGCGCGGGCTTGGCCGGCGGCAGCGCGTTGACGTTCACTCCGGACACCATCTGGATCGGGAAGCCGGTGTTGTAGGCGTTGATCGCGGTGTAGCCGTTGACGTAGCCGAAGTCGGCCGCCCCGGACAGGACCGCGGCGACCGCCGCCGAGCCGCCCCCGGAGCGGACCAGTTCGACGTCGAGGCGGTGCTTGCCGTAGACGCCCTTCCCGATCGCCCAGGTGTTCCAGATTTCGCAGCCGAACGTCGTGACGGAGACCTTCGTGGTGCCGTCCGCGTTGTCCGCAGCGCCTTCGGCCCCGCCGCAGGCGCTCGTGAAGAGCAGCGCGGCGAGGGCGACCAGCGCACCGGTACGTCGTGTGTTCATCGTGATGCTCCTATGTGCTTCGCGCGTGCCCCCGACGTCTCCCACCGCCGGCGTGGCCGGTGACGGGGATGAGGGCGTTCGGTGGATACGAAGGGACGGCTCCGCCGCGACGGATACGGCCGCCTGGCTGCTGCGGCGCGGGTCCGACGCGAACTGCATCGACTGGTGATGGTGCTGAATGCCTGAATTGCCGGATCAAGGGGATCAATCAGGGCCGCGAGAACCGCAGACGGCGTCACGGCATGGCCGGGCAACGCTGGTCACGGTCGGTTCGGGCGGTCGGGCTGCACCCCAGCAGCACCCTGACGCCTCGCCGACTTGCAGCGAAGGTACGGGGCCCGAAAACCCCTGTCAAGATGCGGAATGTTATCTCGCATTGCGTCACCGGCTGACCGTCGGCACGCCGGTCGGCCCGGCGAACGCGCAGGTAACGATGCGTCTCCCCTGGTTGACCGGGCCGGAAGCGGCGGCTAGCTTCTCCACCAGATGCCGTCGGCCCCCGGGAGTGGACATGAGCGTGGAAGAGCCCGTCGCGGCCGTTCCCGCCATCACCCGCGCGCCGATCGGCCACTGGAAGGGACCGGAGTTCCCCGCCATCCGCCCCGGCACCGGCGCGGGCAAGGCCCTCGTTCCGTTCTGATCGGCAGCTCCGCGCCCCGGCGCACCCTGCCCAGATCCGGTTACACCGTCCGCGTCGGCCGCTCCTGTCCACCCCGTGGCGGAGCCGCCCGTCGGCGGTGACCCCAGCACCCCGGAAGCTGCGGCAGCCGTCGCCCGTACCCGTGACGGCCCCTCCGCCGTCGCAGCCGGCCCCGGCGCAGGAGACCCGCCCACCCCCGCAACCCCAGCCGGGCAGGTGGGCCGGTCCCCACACCCCAGCGCGCGGGCGGCCGGCCCGGTACGGACGGACTCAGCACGACACCGGCCACCCCGCGCCACCAACCCCAGCCGACGCCGGGGTGGGCCGAGGTCGTCAGCCTTACCGTCGACTCGGCGTGCCCGGCCGACGGCGTCGTTAGGGCCGGGGGCGGACACGGAAAAGCGGCCCGGTCGATGCTCGACCAGGCCGCTGATCTGTTTGCTCAAGGGTGGAGCCGAGGGGACTCGAACCCCTGACCCCCACACTGCCAGTGTGGTGCGCTACCAGCTGCGCCACGGCCCCTTGCGGTCGTCCCCGGTCTCCCGGGCACGGAGAGAACTATACACACGCGGCCGAGCATGGTCATCTCGCGGGGGTCCCCGGCGGATCAGTTCAACGCCACGTCCGGCGGGAAGTGCGCGACCGCCGCCATCATGCCGCCCTGCCGGCGCAGCACCATCGGCCACAGGTCGTCCGGGCGGTCGACGAAGGCGTCACCGGGCAGCGCGTCGAGCACGAACCAGGAGCCGTCCTCGATCTCCTGCTCGAGCTGCCCGGACCCCCAGCCGGAGTAGCCGGCGAACACCCGGATGCCGCCGATGCTGTCGCGCATCCGCTCCGGATCGGAGGACAGGTCGACGGTGCCGACCGCGCCGGAGATCGGCTGGAAACCCTTCAGCCGGCGCATCGGATGACGCATCCGGGCCAGACAGATCGCCGACTCCGGCTGCACCGGGCCGCCCTCGAAGAGCACCGCCGGGTGCCGGGCGAGATCGCTCCACTCGCCGAGGACGTCCGCGACGGCCACCTCGGTGGCCCGGTTGAGCACCACCCCGAGCGCCCCGTTGGCCTCGTGGGCGACCAGCAGCACCACCGTACGATCGAAGTTCGGGTCCTTGAGGGCCGGCGTCGCGACCAGCAGCCGCCCGGTCATCGACTCCACGGCACGACCGCTGATCGCCGGTCCCTCCCCCTGCGTCTCGGACATCGTCAGCCGCGCCCCGGGGCCGACAACCGGGCACCACCGACCATCTGTGCTGTCACCGCCATGCCTGGCACCATAGCCTGCACCCGGTGCGGTGGCTAAGGTCTGACCGACAGGTGATCGAGGGCGGTCGAGGGAGGATCGATGGGTCCGACGGCGGACATCGCGGTGATCGGCGGTTCGGGGCTGTACGCGCTCCTCGACGACGCCACAGAACACCAGGTCGAGACCCCCTACGGCGCTCCCTCGGACGTGCTCACCATCGCCACCGTGGGCGGCCGGTCGGTGGCCTTCCTGCCCCGGCACGGGCGTGATCACCGCCACCCCCCGCACCTGATCCCGTACCGGGCGAACCTGTGGGCGCTGCGGTCGCTCGGGGTACGCCAGGTGCTCGCCCCCTGTGCCGTCGGCGGGCTGCGCCCCGAGTTGGGCCCCGGCACGTTCGTGGTGCCCGACCAGCTCATCGACCGCACCAGCGGCCGGGTGCAGACCTACTACGACCAGGGCGCGGTGCACGTGGCGTTCGGCGACCCGTACTGCCCGGTGGGGCGGCGTACCCTGCTCGACGCGGCGGCCGGGCGCGACGTGCCGGCGGTCGACGGCGGCACGGTCGTGGTGGTCGAGGGGCCGCGCTTCTCCACCCGTGCGGAATCCCGCTGGTACGCCGCGATGGGCGGCACGGTGGTCAACATGACAGGCCACCCGGAGGCGGTGCTCGCCCGCGAACTGGCCCTCTGCTACACCTCCATCGCCCTGGTCACCGACCTGGACGCCGGGGTGGAGGCGGGCGACTCGGTCACCCAGGAGGAGGTGTTCCGGGTCTTCGGCGAGAACACCGACCGGCTGCGCGGCGTGCTGCTGGACGCGGTGGCCGCCCTGCCCACCGACCGCGACTGCCCCTGCGGGCACGCGCTGGACGGCATCCGCACCCCGTTCCCCCTGCCCTGACCCGTCGCCGTACGGCCCGGACCGGCGCGACGCGCGCCCGGCACGCCCCCGGACAGGGCAATCGCCGGCAAAGCGCGCGGAGCGCCGCCTGCCGCCCGATAGATTCGGCAGGTCAGGGGTCCGGTCCCGGTGGACACCGGACGGGCCGGGGACACGGAGGCGGGGGGCGATGGCGACCGTCCGGGAGACCACCTACGACCTGCTCCGCGCCCTCGGCCTGACCACGGTCTTCGGCAACCCCGGCTCGACCGAGGAGCCGTTCCTCCAGGACTTCCCGGCCGACTTCCACTACGTGCACGCCCTGCACGAGGCGTCGGCGGTCGCCATGGCCGACGGGTACGCCCAGGCCACCGGCCGGCCGGCGCACGTCAACCTGCACACCGCCCCGGGCACCGGCAACGGCATGGGCAACCTGGTCACCGCCTGGCACAACCGGACGCCGCTGATCGTCTCCGCCGGGCAGCAGAGCCGGGAGATGCTGCTGATGGAGCCCCGGCTGGCCAACCGGCACCCCACCGAACTGCCCCAGCCGTACGTGAAGTGGAGCCACGAGCCGGTGCGGGCGCAGGACGTCCCGGCGGCGTTCATGCGGGCGTACGCCACGGCGGCGCAACCGCCGAGCGGCCCGGTCTACCTCTCCCTCCCGCTGGACGACTGGCACCAGCCGGCGGACCCGCCGCCGCAGGTGCGGACGGTGGCCACCCGGTTCGCCCCCGACCCGCGTCGGCTGCGGGAGTTCGCCGCGCTGCTCGCCGCCGCCCGCAACCCGGTGCTGGTGCTCGGCGCGGCGGTGGACCGGGCCGCCGCCTGGCCGGTGGCGGCGGCGGTGGCCGAGCGGCTCGCCGCGCCGGTCTGGTCCGCGCCGGCGCCGGAGCGGGCCGCGTTCCCGGAGCACCACCCGCACTACCGGGGGGTGCTGCCGTACGCGATCGCCCCGCTGGCCGAGAAGCTCACCGGGCACGACGTGGTGCTGGTGGTCGGCGCGCCGGTGTTCCGCTACTACCCGCACGTGCCCGGCGACCACCTGCCGCCCGGGGCCCGGCTGCTGCACGTCACCGACGACGCGGACGAGGCCGCGCGGGCTCCGGTGGGCGACAGCCTGCTCGGTGACGCCGGGCTGACCCTGGCCGCGCTGCTGGACCTGCTGCCGGCGGCCGACCGGCCGACGCCGACGCCCCGCCCGACGCCGGAACCGCCAGGCACCGGCGACCCGCCCGACGCGGACGCGCTCTTCGCCGCGCTGGCCGCCTGCTGGCCGGCCGACGGGGTGCTGGTACAGGAGTCACCGTCGAACCTCGCCGCGCTGCGTCGTCGACTCCCGGTGACCCGCCCGGCGTCGTACTTCACCATGGCCAGCGGCGGGCTCGGCTACGGGCTGCCGGCCGCCGTGGGCATCGCCCTCGCCGAGCGGGACACCGGGCGGGGCCGGCCGGTGGTCGCGGTGATCGGGGACGGTTCCTTCCACTACTCCGTGCAGGCGTTGTGGACCGCCGCGCGGCTGCGGCTGCCGGTGGTCGTGCTGGTCCCGGTGAACCAGCAGTACGCCATCCTCAAGGCGTTCGCCGAGCTGAAGTCCACCCCGGGGGTGCCCGGACTGGACCTGCCGGGCCTGGACCTCACCGCCATCGCCCGGGGCTACGGCTGCGCCACCCGCGTCGTCGACGCGCTGCCCGACCTGGCTGACGCGCTCACCGAGGCGTTACGCGCCGACGTCCCCACCGTGCTCCCCACCCCGATCAGCACCACGATCCCCACCCTCCTCTGACCCCGCACCTCTTCCGTCCCCCGTCCGCGCCGCCTCCAGCCCCGCCCCGCGCGCCCGCTCCCGTCCGCGTTGATCAAGAGGTTTGCGTCATCTTCACCCGCGCGAGGTGACGCAAACCTCTTGATCACCGGCCAACGGGCGACGCTCCGACGGGGAGCCCGGGTATGGCGGAAGGCCGGGCGGGTCAGTGGGCGGCGAGGGTGAGCACCCGGCCGGTGGCGACGTCGAGCACCGGGCGTTTCCCGAGCGGGGCCGCCAACGTCACGGTGACCGGCTTGAGCACCGCCAGCTCGATGCACTCCCCGGTGCCCCGGACCACCCCGCCGCCGACCACCACCACGTCGTCGCTCTCCCGCACCAGGGCAGTGGGTCCGCTGTCGCAGGCCCCCATGCCGACCGTGTACGTCAGCCGGGCCCCGTCGACCCGGCGGAGCTGGTCGGCACCGGCCACCCCGGCCGGCAGGGGCCGGTTCGGGGTAACCGGCCCCGGGGCGGCGGTGACCGCCCGGGGCGCCACCGCCAGGCGGGCCACCGGGCTGGTCAGCTCCGCCACGGTGAAGATCCAGGCGGGTACGGCGGCGATCCCCCGGCTGGTACGCACCTCGGCGGTCCCCAGGGTGACCCCGGTGACCGTGAGCGGGATGCAGGCGGCCTGGGTGGAGACGGGATCGTCCGGCCGGGTGCCGGCAGTGGGTTCGGCGGGCCGTGGTCCCCGGGGCCGTCCCTCGCACGGCGGCGGGTCGCCCCGGTCCAGCTGCCGGTACGCCTCGGCGGCGCTGATCAGCGGGACGGTCAGGGCCCCGTCGGGGAACCGGATCGCCCCGGCGGCGGGTACGTCGGTCGGCAGCGCGATCTGGTCCCGGTACCAGCCGGCGCGGAAGGCCGCCTCGGTGCCGGCGTCGAAGCCGGGCTGACCGGTGAGCACCGTGGCGTCCTGCAACGGCAGGTACCCGCCCGACCATTCGGGGCCGGGCCGCCACGCCCCGGCGACCTCGGCGGCCCGCTCGTCGAACGCCTCCCGCTGCCGCCCCGGATCACCCCCGACCGCCCCGCCGTCCACCGCACTGCCGTCCACCGCGCTGCCGGGCACCGACCCGGCCGCCGCACACCCACCCACCGCCATCAGGAGTCCCAACCCCCACGTCAGCCCTACGAGTCGCCGCATCCCCCTGAGACGCCCACCCGCTCCTCCCGGTTCCCTCCCCTCCCAGCACCACACCCCGCCCGCCCCGTTGATCGAGACCATCTCCCCGGGCCCGCCCCGTTGATCAAGAAGTTTGCGTCAAGTTGATCTCCAACTCTGACGCAAACCTCTTGATCACCGCGCGCCACGCGTCAAGGCCGGGTGATCAAGAGGTTTGCGTCATCCGCCGCGCCGGGTCTGACGCGAACCTCTTGATCAACGAGGCAAGGCGGGGCGGAGCAAGGCAAGGCGGGGCGGGGCGCAAGGCGGGGCAAGGCACGGCGTGCCGGGAGGGGGAACAGTGATGCGCCCCGGTCCGCGGGGACCGGGGCGCATCATCGAGGTGGTGGAGGTGCCGGGAATCGAACCCGGGTCCTTCGCCGGTTTGTCAGGGCTTCTCCGAGCGCAGCTCGCTATGCCTCTACTCGGCCCCACCGCTCACGCGAGCAAGTTGGTGTGACGGGCCCAGTCGCTGATTGATCTCGCCGCACGGACCCCGCGACCGGGTCCGATTGGCCAGCCTTCTAGCTGATGCCGGCTAACTGGGACGAAGGCGTTCCCAGGCCGACAGACTCACTACTCGCCTCAGGCGGCGAGAGCGAAGTCAGCGCGATTTTGCTTGGCGCTTATTGGTTTCCGACGACCGATTCTCGAGACGACGTCGGCTTCCTCGGCTCGCTTCCCCTGTCGCTGCGTACGAAGTCGAAACCAGTCACCCCCTCGACGGGCCACCGATGTGGCGGCACTGTCCAGACTAACGCCTGCCGCAACGGGTTTCATCCCGAGCCCCGGCCCGGCGCGCCGAGCCGGACAGACGGGACGAATCAGTCGTCCATCCCCTTGCCGCGGCGACCGGACACCCGGGCGATCTCCCGGTCGGCGTCCCGCTTGGCGAGGTCCTGCCGCTTGTCGTACGACTTCTTGCCCTTGGCCAGGGCGATCTCCACCTTGGCCCAGCCGTCGGAGAAGTAGACCTGCAACGGGACCATGGTCAGGCCGCCCTCGCGGGTCTTGCCGATCAACTTGTCGATCTCCAGCCGCTTGAGCAGCAGCTTGCGGGTACGCCGGGGCTCGTGGTTGGTCCAGGTGCCCTGGGTGTACTCCGGAATGTGCATCCCGTGCAGGAACAGCTCGCCGTCGCGTTCCTGGGCGAAGGCGTCGACCAGCGACGCCCGCCCGGCACGCAGCGACTTGACCTCGGTGCCGGTCAACGCCATGCCCGCCTCGTACGTGTCGAGGATGGCGTAGTCGTGGCGGGCCTTCCGGTTGGAGGCGACCACCTTGCGGCCCTTCTCCCGTGGCATCCGGCGCCACCTCCCTTCCACTACGCGCACCGACCACCCGGCCGGTGAGCGGGGATCATGCTACCCGAACGACAAGGACCCTCCCGCGCCGTTTCTTCCCGGCCCGGGAGGGTCCTCACGGAGAGCCCTGCGGTGACTAGACCCGCAGGTAGAAGCGGAGCGTGACCCAGGCGGTGGCGGCGCTGATCAGGCCACCGACACCGGCCATCAGCGGGAACATCAGGAAGATGTCCGACCACTGGACGGGCGAGAGCAGCCCCTCCAGCGCCTTCAGCGAGCCGCTGAACAGCAGTTGCTTCGCCCCGATCAGCGCGATCAGGCCCAGCACCGAGCCGATCAGGCCGGCGACCACCGCCTCCAGCACGAACGGCGCCTGGATGAACCAGTTCGACGCGCCGACCAGCTTCATGACCGCGACCTCACGCCGCTTGCTGTACGCGGCCACCTGGATGGTGTTCGCGACCAGCAGCAGCGCGGCGATCGCCATCACCACGGCGGCGGCCAGCGCGATGTTCTGGATCGCGGTGAGCACGTTGAAGATCTTGTCCAGCAGCCGGCTCTGGTCGACGATCACGTCGACGCCCTCGGTGCCCTGGTACTGGTCGTAGATGTTCTTGTACTGCTCCGGGTTGACCAGCTTCAGCCGGAACGACTCGGGCAGCAGGTCCGGCTTCACGGCGTTCACCAGGTCGGGCGCGTCCTGGTACATCTCCTTGAAGGTCTTGTACGCCTCGTCCTTGTTGACGTAGAGGACCTCCTTGACCAGGGGGTCGCTCTTCAGCTTGGCGTCGAGGTCGGTGCGCTGCTGCTCGGTGACGTCGGTCTTGAGGAAGATCGAGACTTCGACGTTCTTGTAGTAGAGGTCCTTCATGTCGCCGACCTGCTTGTACATCAGGCCACTGGCGCCGAGCATGGTCAGCGAGACCGCCATCGTGATGATCATCGCGACGGTCATGGTGACGTTGCGCCACAGTCCGACCAGTACCTCGGACAGGACGTACTTCATCCGCATCGGGTGTTCCTCCGGCTCTCCGGCGTGAGGTGTTCGTCGTCAGGTCGTACGGCAGGGGTGGAGCGCCGGCTCACCCGTAGACGCCGCGGGCCTGGTCGCGCACGATGCGGCCGCTTTCGATCTCGACGACGCGACGGCGCATCTGGTTCACGATGTTGGAGTCGTGTGTGACCATCACGACGGTCGTGCCGGTGCGGTTGATCCGGTCCAGCAGGCGCATGATCTCGATCGAGGTGTCCGGGTCCAGGTTTCCGGTCGGCTCGTCCGCCAGCAGGATCAGCGGACGGTTCACGAACGCCCGCGCCACCGCGACCCGCTGCTGCTCACCACCCGACAGCTCGTGCGGGTACCGGTGCTCCTTGCCACCGAGACCGACCAGCTCCAACACCTCGGGCACGACCCGGCGGGCCACCGCCTTGGTCTTGCCGATCACCTCCAGGGCGAACGCCACGTTCTCGTAGGCGGTGCGGTTCGGCAGCAGCCGGAAGTCCTGGAAGACGCAGCCGATGGAGCGCCGGAAGTGGGGTCGCTTCCAGGAACGCATCGACGTGACGTCCTTGCCGTTGACGATGACCCGGCCCTTGTTGGGGGCGACCTCGTGCAGCAGCATCTTGATGATCGTGGACTTGCCGGAGCCGGATGGCCCGATGAAGAAGACGAACTCGCCCTTCTCGATCGAGACGGACACGTTGTCGAGCGAAGGCCGGGACGCCTTCGGGTACGTCTTCGTCACTTGCTCAAGCTGAATCACGGGTGGTGAGTCTACGCGGTGTAACCGCAGAGCCAAGTGGCACGCCCCGCCGATACGGGGCGCGTCATCGATTCGCCCGGTCAACCCGGCATCGACGACGCGCCCCGTTCACACTCGATCACGCAGCGTCGTTGGCGAGCTGCTGCTGCTTGCGCCAGCGGATACCGGCTTCGATGAAGCTGTCCAGCTCACCGTCGAAGACCGAGGACGGATTGCCGGTCTCCTGCTCGGTTCGCAGATCCTTCACCATCTGATAAGGATGCAGGACGTACGAGCGCATCTGGTCGCCCCAGGAGCTGGTGCTGCCGGTCTTCAGGCCGGCCAGCTTCGCCTCCTCCTCCTGCCGCTTGCGCTCCAGCAGCCGGGACTGGAGCACCCGCATCGCGGAGGCCTTGTTCTGTAGCTGGGACTTCTCGTTCTGGCAGGTCACCACGATGCCGGTGGGGATGTGGGTGAGCCGTACCGCCGAGTCGGTGGTGTTGACGCTCTGCCCACCCGGCCCGGAGGAGCGGTAGACGTCCACCCGGACCTCGTTCTCCGGAATGTCGATGTGGTCGGTCTGCTCGGTGACCGGCAGCACCTCCACCCCGGCGAAGCTGGTCTGCCGGCGGCCCTGGTTGTCGAACGGGCTGATCCGGACCAGCCGGTGGGTGCCCGACTCGACGCTGAGCGTGCCGTAGGCGTACGGCACCTTGACGGTGAAGGTGGCGGACTTGAGGCCCGCCTCCTCGGCGTACGAGGTCTCGTAGACCTCCGTCGGGTAGCCGTGCCGCTCCGCCCAGCGCAGGTACATCCGCAGCAGCATCTCGGCGAAGTCGGCCGCGTCCACCCCACCGGCGCCCGCCCGGATGGCGACCAGCGCCTCCCGGGAGTCGTACTCGCCGGAGAGCAGGGTGCGGACCTCCATCTCCTGGATGGCCTTGGTCAGCGTGGCGATCTCGGACTCGACCTCGCCCAGCGCCCCGGAGTCGGCCTCGTCCTCGGCCAGTTCCAGCAGCACCCGGGCGTCGTCGAGCCCGGAACGCAGGCTGCCCAGCTTGCTGATCTCGCCGTTGACGTACGACAACTGCGAGGTCACCTGCTGTGCCTTGGCCTGGTCGTCCCAGAGATCCGGCGCGGACGCCTGCTCCTCCAGCCGGGCCTTCTCCTCCCGCAGACGGTCGAGGTCGAGCACCGACTCGATGTTGCGCAGGGTCGCGTCGAGTTCCTTGAGCTGTTCGGCGTAATCGGCAGCGGTCACGACAGACAAGCGTACTGTGCGTGCGGCGGTCCGCTCACGTCACACCACCTACCAGGGCGGATGATCAGCCGACCGGGGCGGTCTTGAGCCAGGACAGCGCGGCCTTGTGGTAGGCGACGGCGAACTCGAGCGCGCTGGCATCGTACTCGTCGCCCTCCTTCTTGGCGGTCTTGACCTGTTCCCGGACGTAGGCGAGGGCCTCGGTGTGGTATTCGTTCGCCGAGGCGTAGAGGTTCTTGAGCTGACTGGCCGAGTGCAGGTTGCCGAACGCGATCCGCAGGGCGATCGGGTTGCGGATGGTGTCCCGACCGGGATTCTCCGCCAGCCAGCGGGAGAAGGTCCGCTTGCCGGCCGCGGTTATCGCGTAGGGTTGACTCATCCGCGGCCCGGGCTTGCCCAGCCGCACGAAACCACGCTCAGCCAGCACCGGCAACTCACGGTAGACCTGGCTGCGTGTCATCGACCAGTACGGCGCCAGTCGGCGCTCAGCGGCGGCCATCAGTTGGCCACCTGTCATCGGCCCCTCGTGCAACAGACCCAGCAGGGCCGCCGCGGTGGGGTTGACTCCGGAATCCGCCATGCCCTCTAAGCTGCCACTTTGCCGTCCCGGCGTCCAGGATTTCCGGATTTGCCACCCGGGAGGATTTCCAATGTGCACTGTCGGCCGACGACAGTGCTCCCAGGACCACCCCCGACCGCCGCCCCGGGCCCGACCGCCGGGGGTGCGCCGGCCCCGTCGCCGGGTCGGGCGGGCCCGGCCGGCGGGGACGTCGTCGCACGCCACCGCCGGCCGTCGCCGGTTCAGCCCATGTGCGGGTACGTGTGGTCGGTCGGCGGCACGAACGTCTCCTTGATGGTCCGGGGGGACATCCAGCGGACCAGGTTGTGCCACGAGCCGGCCTTGTCGTTGGTGCCGCTGGCCCGCGCACCCCCGAACGGCTGCTGCCCGACCACCGCCCCGGTCGGCTTGTCGTTGACATAGAAGTTGCCGGCCGCGTACCGCATCCGCTCGGCCACCGTGTCGATCACCCGGCGGTCGGTGGCGAAGACCGACCCGGTCAGCGCGTACGGGGCGATCGACTCGGCCTGGGCGACCACGTCGTCGAACCGGGCGTCGTCGAAGACGTGCACGCCGAGGATCGGACCGAAGTACTCGGTGGTGAACGTCTCGTGGGCCGGGTCGGCGCACTCGAACAGGGTCGGCCGGACGAACCACCCGACCGAGTCGTCGGCGGTGCCGCCGGCCAGCACCCGGCAGCTGTCGTCCCCGCCGATCAGCTCCAGCGCGGCGGTGTGCCTGTCGAACGCGCGGGCGTCGATCACCGCACCGCCGAAGTTGGCGAAATCGGTCACGTCGCCGTACGTCAACGCGTCGGCGGTGGCGGCCAGCCGGTCCCGCAGCCCGCCCTCCCACAGCGACCGGGGCACGTACGCCCGTGAGGCGGCCGAGCACTTCTGGCCCTGGTACTCGTAGGCGCCCCGGATCAGCGCGGTGTGCAGGGCGTCCACGTCGGCGCTGGTGTGCGCGACGACGAAGTCCTTGCCGCCGGTCTCGCCGACCAGCCGGGGGTAGCCCCGGTAGGAGGCGATGTTCTCGCCGACCGTGCGCCACAGCTGCTGGAAGACCTTGGTGGAGCCGGTGAAGTGGATGCCGGCCAGGTCGGGGTCGGCGAGCACCACGTCGGAGACCTCCTCGCCCCGCCCGGTGACCATGTTGATCACGCCGGGAGGCAGGCCGGCCGCCTCGAACAACCGCATGGTGAAGTGCGCCGCGAACTGCTGGGTGGGGCCCGGCTTCCAGACCACGGTGTTGCCGAGCAGGGCCGGCGCGGACGGCAGGTTGCCGGCGATCGCGGTGAAGTTGAACGGGGTCACCGCGTAGACGAAGCCCTCCAGCGGGCGGTGGTCGAACCGGTTCCACACCCCCGGCGACGAGTTCGGCTGGGCGGCCAGCAGCTCCCGGGCGAAGTGCACGTTGAACCGGAGGAAATCGATGAACTCGCAGGCCGCGTCGATCTCGGCCTGGACCGCGGTCTTGGACTGGCCGAGCATGGTGGCCGCGTTGAGGGTGTCCCGCCACGGCCCGGCCAGCAGCTCGGCGGCGCGCAGGAAGACCGCGGCACGTTCCTCGAACGGCAGCGCCCGCCACATCGGCGCGGCGTCCTTGGCGGCCCGCACGGCGGCGCGGGCGTCGTCGTGGGTGGCGTGACCGGTGACCCCGAGCACGTGCGCGTGCCGGTGCGGCTGGACGACGTCGATCGGGTCACCACCGGCCATCCGCTGCTCACCGGCGATGGTCATCGGCAGGTCGATCCGGTCGGCGGCCAGCTCGGTCAGCCGCCGCTCCAGCCGCTCCCGGTCGGCGCTGCCCGGCTCGTAGGTGCGTACCGGCTCGTTGCGCGGCTCGGGTACGGAGAACACGGCGTCCATCACAGGCTCCTGGGCGATCTCGACAGCGGCGGCGAAATCGGACCCGCAGGCACCGACCGGACGGCCGGACGCCGGACACCGCGCGGGGTAGCTGTTCGCGGCGGCGGGACCTCCGGCGATTCTCCCACGCCCGGCTCGGCAGGCCCACGCCCCGCCCGCCCCACGCCGTGGATCACGAGGCGGCCACCCCATTCCCGGCGACGATTCCCCACCGGAAGCGCGATCCGGACGAAGAAAAGCAGGGAGACCGATCCGGTCGGCCGCCCCCGGCACGCCCGGGCGTCGGTGCCGGCGGTGCCGCGTCCCCGGCCGGCCGGGGCCCTCCACGCCCAGCCCGGGGCGGTCCGGCCCGCCCGCGTACGCTGGTTCGCGCGAGGGGCCCGTCCCGGTGCCGGGGTGGCGCCGTGTCGAAGGGGAGACGATGAGCAACCAGCCCGGCAGCTCGACGGCCGAGTCCATCGACCGGTCGCCGGAGCAGCCGGCCGGGCGCACGGGGTACGCCCCGGGCACGCCAGTGCTGGCGGTGCTGGCCCTCGGCTGGCTGGCGGCGATGCTGTGGTCCACCCGGGAGGCGATCCACTCGGCGGCGGTCGGCCTCACCGCGATCACGCTGTCCGCGTTCGCCCTGCCCGGGGTGATCTCCGCCGCCCTGGTCGCCGGGGCGGCCGTCGCGCTGGCCGCGAGCGAGCTGACCGCCCGCCGGCTCGGCGACCGGGCCGCGCTGCGCTTCGCGGCGGCGATCGGGGCCGGCATGCTGGTCGGGCTGGGCACCGCGCTGGCGATCAACCTGACGTACGCCGACAACGCCACCACCAACACCATCGCCGGCACCAGCGCGGCGGCGGCCATCATCGGTGGGGCGCTCGCGGGTGCGCGTACCCCGGCCCCGGTCGGCGCGGTGGTCACCGCCACCCTGGGCACGCTGCTGTTCGTGGTGCTGTTCAGCCAGGCCCGGGACCCGCTGTTCGACCTGTTCGGGGCCGGTGACTCCCAGGCGTCGCTGGTCGGTGCCGCGAAGTGGGTCTCCCGCACCGAGTCGCTGCTCGGCGGGCTGGTGGCCGGGCTGCTCGCCTTCGGCTACCTCACCTGGGCCCGCCGCCGGGCCGTCCGGCACGCGCCGGACGCCACGGCCCCGCGCTGGCCCGCCTACCTGCTCGCCGGGGCCGGGCCCGGCCTGCTCCTGCTGCTCACCGAGGTGATCATCCGGATCGGCGGGCGGACCCTGCTGGACCTGGCGGGCGCGTTGAGCGAGGCGGACGCGGTGGCCCAGACGAGCATGGGCACCTCGCGGATCGACAACGGCATCTGGGTGCTGTTCGTGGGCGCGTTGACCACCGTCGTCCTCTTCGGCCGCACCCTCGGCCCTGCCCCGCGTGACGACGACCCGGAGGACCCCGCCGGGGACTGAACCGGCCCCGGTCAGGACGCGGTGCGCAGCAGCAACTCCCACTCGGACGGGTCGTACCACTCCAGCTCGTGATCCTCGGCCCCGTCGACCGTGAACTGGGCGTCCGGGTCACCGGCGAGCGCCTCGGCCACCACGTCCACGGCGGCGGCCACGTCCCCGACCGCTTCGGCCCCGTCCACGTGCAGCGCGGCCACCGCCGACGCCGGCAGCGGCCCGTCGAGGTCCACCACGCTGGAGCCCAGCTCGCCGTCACCCCGGCCGACGGCCCCGGCGGGCAGGTCCACCGACACGACCACCCGGCGGCGGGGTGCGTCGGCGTCCTCCCGCAGCAGTTGCAGGGCGTCCTGGGCGGCCCGGGTGAAGGCTACGTACTCCAGTTCCTCCTCGTCGCCCTCGGCGTACCACTCGCGCAGGGCGGGGGTGACCGCGTGGCCGCCGCTGGCCGGCAGTCCCCGCTCCCGCAGCAGGGCCAGCATCGGCACGGTCGCCGGCACGTACACCCGGACCAGCTCGTCGCCCACCGTCGTCTCCCCTGGTCGTCTCCGCTCACCGGGACGGCGGGTGGCCGCCCCGAACGCCGATCATGCCGTACGTCCAGACCGTCATACACCGCGCACCGCCCCGGGGGAAGCCGCCGCACCCGTCGGCGGGCGGTGCTGGGCGGGGAAGGCTGTCGGTGGCAAACTGGGCCGAACGACGCCAAGCCGAGGGGTTTCCGTGGAGCCGAGGTTTCTCCTGCTCTCCGACGTGGCCACCGAGCTGAACGTGTCGGACTCGCAGGTCTACCACATGGTACGCAGCGGGGAGCTGCCCGCCATCAAGATCGGTGGACGGGGACAGTGGCGGGTCGAGCGGGCCCGGCTGGAGGAGTACATCCAGCTCAAGTACGCCGAGACCGCCGAGTGGGTACGCGGCAACCCGCTCACCGACCGCGACCCGGAGTGACCGGACCATCCCGCTGAGCATTGACCCTGGGCGTTGCCGTGCCCGACAATCGACGCTGTCGTAAGCAAACGAAGGTAAACGCACACAACGAGGGGGCAGCGATGGCCGACTCCCGCCGTCCGGGGCCGACCCGACCGCCGATCCGGTTACGCCCGGCCCCCGTCGCCGACCCGCCGTACGTCGACGAGGTCCCGGATCTCTGGCCCCGGCCACCCGGACAGCTAGCCCTCGACCTGTTCGGCACGGGCCGGCCCGCCGTCGGCCGACCGACCGGCCGCCGACCCGACCCCCGACCCCGCCCCGGGCACCCGGCCGCCCCGCCCCTGCCGCCGCCCGCCACCACCACCCCCGAGGCGACGCGGGCCGCCCACCGTTTCGTCGGCACCTGCCTGGAGATCCTCAACGGCTACCGGCCACCCGGCCAGATCCGGGCCCTGGTCGAGCCGGGGCGTACGGTCGAGGTGACCGAGCAGCTCGCCCGCGCCGCCGCCCGCACCCCGCCGGTCCGCCGACGCTCCACCCGGCCCGCAGTCCACCTGCGCCGGCTACGGGTGTGCCAGCCGCGCCCGACGGCGGTCGAGGTGGCCGCCGTGGTCACCGGCGGCGGCCGGAGCTGGGCGATGGCCCTGCGCCTCGAACACCACCGGGGCAACTGGCTCTGCACCACCCTCCAGGTCATCTGACCCACCCGGGGCCGCCTGGCCCGGTGTGGCCGCCTGGCCATGGGGCCGCCTGGCCATGGGGCCGCCTGGCCGTGGGGTTGCCTGGCCGTGGGGTTGCCTGGCCGTGTTGATCAAGAGGTTTGCGTCATTTCGATCTTCAAAGTTGACGCAAACCTCTTGATCACCGCGCAAACGCGGGGGCGCAAAGGCGGGGGCGGGGCGGCAGCGGGACGGGAACGGGGACGCCCTCCCGCTCGACAGAGCGGGAGGGCGTGCCCGGATCAGGCTGGGGTGGGTCAGGCGCCGCCGTTGGGGGCGCCGTGGCAGCGCTTGTACTTGCGGCCGGAGCCGCACGGGCAGGGGGCGTTGCGGGACGGCCCACCCTCGGCGGCCCGGTCGACCGGGCCGGTGTTCCGCCGGGCGGTGCCGGCCGCGGCGGCCTGACCGCTCGCCCCGGCAGCAGCCGGCCGACGGGACCCACCGGCGGCCGGGCGGGCCTGCGACGGAGCCTGCGGCTGCCCACCGCCGATGCCGAGTGCCGGCGCGGACGGCTCGGGCTCGGGCCGCTCCACGGCCACCGCACCGGCGCCCGCCTCACCGTCGATCGTCGGGGCGGAGTATTGCAGCCCCTGCTGCTGCGGAGCCCGGTTGAGGCCCTTGGCCCGGATCTCGACCGGCTTCTCCAGCAGCTGGACCTCCTCGGCCTCCGGCTCCGGCTCCTGGACCTGCACCTCAAGGTTGTAGAGGAAGCCGACCGTCTCCTCCTTGATGCCCTCCATCATGGTGGCGAACATGTCGAAGCCCTCGCGCTGGTACTCGATGACCGGGTCGCGCTGGGCGTACGCCCGCAGGCTGATGCCCTCCTGGAGGTAGTCCATCTCGTAGAGGTGCTCGCGCCACTTGCGGTCGATGACCTGGAGCAGCACCATCCGCTCCAACTGGCGGGTGGCCTCCTCGCCGAGGCTCTCCTCCCGCCGGTCGTACGCGGCGTTCGCATCCTCCCGGAGGCGGGCGAGCAGGAAGTCCTGGTCGAGGCCGGCCCGGGAACCGACCTCCTCCTCCAGCTCCTCGACGGTGACACCCACCGGGTAGAGCTGCTTGAGGCTGGCCCAGAGCTGGTCGAGATCCCAGTCCTCGGCGTAACCGTCGCTGGTGGCACCCACCACGTACGCGCCGACGGTGTCGTCGATCATGTTGCGGACCTGGTCGGAGAGATCCTCGCCGTTGAGCACCCGCAGCCGCTCGGCGTAGATTACCTGGCGCTGCTTGTTGAGCACCTCGTCGTACTTGAGGACGTTCTTACGGATCTCGGCGTTCTGGCCCTCGATCTGGGCCTGGGCGTTCTTGATCTGCCGGGTGACCATCTTCGACTCGATGGGCACGTCCTCCGGGATGTTGAACCGCTCCATCACCGCCTCGACCGCGCCGGCCCGGAACCGCTTCATCAGCTCGTCCTGGAGGGAGAGGTAGAACCGGGACTCGCCCGGGTCGCCCTGCCGGCCGGCCCGACCGCGTAGCTGGTTGTCGATCCGGCGGGACTCGTGCCGCTCGGTGCCGAGCACGTAGAGCCCACCGGCGGCGGCGACCTCCTCGGCCTCCGCCTCGCACGCCTGCTTCCAGGTAGGCAGGACCTCCTCCATCGCCTTGGCGTACTCCTCCTCCTGCTCGGCCGGGTCGAGGCCGCGCTGGCGCAGCTCGCTGGCGGCGAGGAACTCGGCGTTGCCACCGAGCAGGATGTCGGTGCCCCGGCCGGCCATGTTGGTGGCGACGGTGACCGCGCCCTTGCGGCCGGCCTGGGCGACGATCTCGGCCTCGCGGGCGTGGAACTTCGCGTTCAGCACGGAGTGCGGGATGCCCCGGCGGCGCAGCAGCGTGGACAGGATCTCGGAGTTCTCCACCGAGACCGTGCCGACCAGCACCGGCTGGCCGGCCTGGTGCCGCTCGGCGATGTCCTCGATGACCGCATTGAACTTGGCCTTCTCGGTCTTGTAGATGACGTCGGCCTTGTCCTCGCGCACCATCGGCCGGTGCGTCGGGATGGTCACCACGCCGACCTTGTAGACCTTGTTGAACTCGCCCGCCTCGGTCTGGGCCGTACCGGTCATGCCGGAGAGCTTCTCGTAGAGGCGGAAGTAGTTCTGGAGGGTGATGGTGGCCAGGGTCTGGTTCTCCTGCTTGATCTCCACCCCCTCCTTGGCCTCGATCGCCTGGTGCATGCCCTCGTTGTAGCGGCGGCCGTGCAGGATGCGCCCGGTGAACTCGTCGACGATCAGGACCTCGCCGTCGCTGACGATGTAGTCCTTGTCGCGCTTGTACAGCTCCTTGGCCTTGATCGCGTTGTTGAGGTAGCCGACCAGCGGGGTGTTCACCGACTCGTAGAGGTTGTCGATGCCGAGCCGGTCCTCCACCTTGGCCACGCCGCGCTCGGTGACCGCGATGGTGCGCTTGGCGTAGTCGACCTCGTAGTCGCCCTCGCCGTCCTTGCCGGCCTGGAGCCGGCCCACCACGGCCGCGAACTCGCCGTACCAGCGGGCGGAGTGCTCGGCGGGGCCGGAGATGATCAGCGGGGTGCGGGCCTCGTCGATCAGGATCGAGTCGACCTCGTCGACCACGGCGAAGTTGTGCCCGCGCTGGACCAGCTCGTCGCGGGACCAGGCCATGTTGTCGCGCAGGTAGTCGAAACCGAACTCGTTGTTGGTGCCGTAGGTGATGTCGCACTCGTAGGCGGCGCGGTGCTCGGCGGCCGGCCGGTTGGGCAGCACCACGCCGACGGTCAGGCCGAGGAACTCGTGCACCTGACCCATCCAGGCGGCGTCACGCTGGGCCAGGTAGTCGTTGACCGTGACCACGTGCACGCCCTTGCCGGAGAGCGCGTTGAGGTAGACGGCCATGACCGAGGTCAGCGTCTTGCCCTCACCGGTCTTCATCTCGGCGATGTTGCCGAAGTGCAGCGCCGCGCCACCCATCACCTGGACGTCGTACGGCCGCTGGCCGAGCACCCGGGCGGCCGCCTCGCGCACCGTGGCGAACGCCTCGGGCAGCAGGTCGTCGAGGGTCTCACCGTCGGCGAGCCGCTCCCGGTACTGGTCGGTCAGTGACCGCAGCTCGTCGTCGGTGAGGTTGACGTAGTCGTCCTCGATCGAGTTGACGGCGGCGGCGATGGCCTTCAGCCGACGCACCATGCGGCCCTCGCCCGCGCGGAGGACCTTTTCCAGAATCGACACGGATCAACGCTCCCCTAGACAGTCTCGAACCATCGTAGGCGCTCAGTCGGCGCGATGGTCACTGGTGGCGGCGGTCCGACCCGACCAAACCGACATAACGCTCGGCTCAACCCGCCGCCCGGCGGTTATCCGGTTACGCCCACCGCGAACGATCCGGCACGATGACTCGGATGGAGCCTGTGGAGATCATCGAGGACGGCCTGCTGCTGCGTCCGTGGCTCGCCTCGGACGCGGACGACGTGCACCGGGCTTGCCAGGACCCGGACATCCAGCGCTGGACCACCGTACCGCGTCCGTACCGGCCTGAACACGCCCACGGCTTCGTCACCGGGATGAGCGCGCGCGCCTGGGCCGACGGCAGCGGCGCGCCGTTCGCGGTCTGCGACGCGGCCAGCGGGGAGCTGCTCGGCTCCTGCGGCCTGGTCACGATCGACCGGGCCCTCGACTCCGGCGAGATCGGCTACTGGACCGCCCCGTGGGCCCGGGGCCGGGGGGTCACCGTCCGCGCCGTTCGGGCCGTCGCCCGCTGGGCCTTCGACGCGTTGCCGCTGCACCGGCTGATCTGGCAGGCCGAGGTCGGCAACCACTTCTCCCGGCTGGTCGCCCTGCGGGCCGGCTTCCAGGTCTCCGGCGAGCTGCGGCTCGCCCACCCCGCCGGCGACGGTCGGGCCGAGGGCTGGGTCGGCTCGCTGCTGCCCGGCGAGGTGCCGGCGGTCGGCGCGGACGGTCCGGCCGGGCCGGGCACCCTGGACGCCCGCCGGGCCGCCGTCTTCGGCCGGCCGCAGCCCGTCCTGTTCGCCACCGCCGGCGACGTCGAACTCCGGCTGCGGCCGATGGAGGAACGCGACCTGGACGGGGTGGTCGCCACCTGCCAGGACCCGGACACCGTCCGGTGGACCGGCGTGCCGCACCCCTACCAGCGCACCGACGCCGAGGGCTACCTGACCTACGGCGGGCTGGCCTGGGCGCGGGGCACCAGCGCGTGCTTCGTGCTGGCCGACCCGGACGACGCCTTCGCCGGCACCGTCGACCTGCGGTTGAACCCCGTCGACCCGCTGCTGGCCGAGGTGGGTTTCATGACCGCGCCGCACGCCCGGGGCCGGGGCTGGATGCCGGCCGCGCTCGGCGCGCTCGCCGCCTGGGGCGTCACCGGCCTCGACCTGACCCGGGTCGAGTGGAAGGCCCACGTCGGCAACACCGCCTCCCGGCGGGCCGCCGAGAAGGCCGGCTTCACCGTCGAGGGCACCCTGCGGGGCGGGGTGTCGCAGCGGGGTCAACGCGTCGACGCCTGGGTCGGCGCGCTGCTCGCCGAAGACCTGACGTGACGCCGGAGGTCATCGGGGCAGGACCGGTGCGGCTGCGACCGTTCCGGCCGGACGACGCCGAGGACCTCGCCGCCGGCCGCGACGATCCGGTGAACCTGCGGTTCAACCCGGTGGGGATGCCGCATCCCTACACGGTCGCCGACGCGCACTGGTGGATCTCCGAGGGCGCCCCGGCGGCGTGGCGCAGCGGCGGGGCCGCGTACGCGATCGTCGATTCCGGGACCGACCGGCTGGTCGGCGGGGCCGGGCTCAGCCAGGTGGTGCCGGGCCGGGGGCAGGCGGAACTGGGCTACTGGGTGGCACCGCGGGCCCGGCGGCGCGGGATCGCCACCGCCACCACCCGGGCCCTGGCGGCGGCCGCGTTCCAGGCCGGCCTGGCCCGACTGGAGCTGCTGATCAGGGCCGAGAACCCGGCCAGCCAGCGGGTCGCGCTGGCCGCCGGCTTCCACCCCGAGGGGGTACGCCGGTCCGCCGGGCTGGACCGCGACGGCAGCCGGTACGACCTGCTCGCCTGGGTACGCCTCGCCGACGACCCGCCCGACCCGGTACCGCGCCTGCTGCCGGACCTGCCCGACGGGCGGCTCACCGACAAGGTGGTGACCCTGCGCCGGCTCGCGCCTGCCGACGCCGAGGCGCTGCACCGGTTGCACACCCGCCCCGAGGTGGTGGCGACCCGGGTCCGTCCGGTTCCACCGACCAGGGCGGACATCGACCGACGCTGCGCCGTCGCCGAGAGCGAGTGGCTGACCGGCCGGGCGGCCGACTTCGCGTTGTGCGACGCGGCGACCGGCACGATGGTCGGCGGTTGCGCCCTGGTCCACGACGAGCCGGCCACCGGCCAGGCGATGATCGGCTACAGCCTGCTGCCCGAGGCGCGGGGGCGGGGGCTGGCCACCCGGGCGGTCCGGCTGCTGGCCGGCTGGGCGTGCGGCCCGGTGGGCCTGGCCCGCGTCTGGGCCGGCACGGCCACCTGGAACACCGCCTCCCAGCGGGTGCTGGACCGGGCGGGCTTCCACCGGGAGGGCGTGATGCGCGCCCGCCTCCCCGCCCCGACCCCCGGCGCCCCCCGCCCCGACACCGTCCTCTGGTCCTTCCTCCCCACCGACCCCCACCCCCTCCCACCGCGGTGATCAAGAGGTTCGCGTCAACTGGATCTCCGAAATTGACGCGAACCTCTTGATCGACACCGCCAGGCGGGGGCGGGCGGGCAGAGCGGGGTGGGTGGGTCAGGTGTCGAGGGAGATGATGCCGTAGTCGTAGGCGTGGCGACGGTAGACGACGCTGGGGCGGCCGGACTCCTTGTCGTGGAACAGGTAGAAGTCGTGGCCGACGAGTTCCATCTGGAACAGGGCGTCGTCGACGGTCATCGGGTCGGCGGGGTGCACCTTGGCCCGCGCGATGTGCCAGGGCTGGTCGTCGTGCTCCTCCGGGCGCTCCTCGACGGCGGTGGCCGTGCCACCGGCGGACACCTTCGCGTCGTCCAGACCGGCCACCGGCAGACCGGCGGTGGCGGCGGCGACCGAGATCGGCGCGTGCCGACCCCGGTGTACGCGGCGGCGGTCGGCCGCCCGGCGCAGTCGGGTGTCCAGCTTGGCGATCGCGGCGTCCAGTGCGCTGTAGAAGTCGTTCGTGCAGGCCTCGGCCCGGATCACCGGGCCACGGGAGACGCAGGTGATCTCCACTCGCTGGCAGGTGTCGGACTGCCGGGGATTGCGTTCGTGGAACAGCTCCACATCGACCCGGATGAGCTTGTGATCGTAGCGTTCGATTTTTGCGAGTTTCTCCGCTACGTGTACCCGGTAATGGTCCGGCACTTCGACGTTTCGACCCTTGACCACGATGTCCACGTGACCTCCCTTTTCCGGATGGCCGGCTGATCTTCGAATCCGGCCGCGCGACCTCGGGAGGGCCCCTGGGAGCGTCGACCGGTCAGGTACGGCTACGCCTCCTTCCACCGTCGGGGGCGGGTGGGAAACCTTCCTACCCCCGACACGAAAACGCTAACTCCTGTTCGGTCGACAGTCACCCCCGGTTGCGGGAAACCCTCAGAGAATTAACAGCAAGCAACACCATGGGGTGAAACGGAAACACGAAGCGTCACCATCACCGCCGTTTTTGCGTTGCACCCAGCACGGCCGCGCCGTATGGCGTCATTCCCGCCGCGCGCAAAGTCCGACTCACCGCCGCCAGGGTCGCCCCGGTGGTGAGGATGTCGTCAAGCACCACCACCGCCCGGCCACCGGCACCCCGCCCGGCCCAACCGGGCCGCAGCCGGAACGCCGACTCGGCCGCCGCGGCCCGTCCCGCCCGGTCCAGCTCCACCGAATCCGGCCGGGGCAACGCCCGCACCGGCACCGCCGTCCGCACGTCCCAGCCGGCCCGCCGCAACCGGACCGCCGCGTGCCGGGCCAACCGGGTCAGGTGGTCGCCGTAGCGTTCCCGGGCCGCCGCCGCCCGGTCCGGCACCGGCACCAGCAGCACCGGCCGGGCCGCGCCCACCGAGGCCGCCACCACCTCCGCCAGCAACCCGCCCAGCGGCCGGGCCAGCCCGTGCCGACCCCGTTCCTTGTACGCCAGCAGCGCCTCCCGCAGCGGCCCCGCGTACGGGCCGAGGGCGTGGCACGGGGGCAGGTCGGGCGGGGCCGGGGTCGGACGCGCCGGCACCGGGCGCAGGGCGGCGAGCCCGCGTACGCACTGCGGGCAGCAGCCCTGCCGCAGGCGCGCGTCCCGCCGGCCGCACCCCGCGCACCCGGTCGGGAAGACCAGATCGGTCAGATCGGCCCAGAGCCCGCCCACGTCCGGCACGACCGGCTCAGAACAGGAAGAACGGCGCGGTCGGGCTGCCCGCCCGGCCACCGGCGGGCGGGGGCGGCACGTCCAGCACCTGTTCGCCCCGGATCGTCTCGGCCGACGACGAGCGGAAGCGGTAGGAGACCCCGTTGGCCTCGTACATCATCATCACCGTCGGCAGCACGTACGTCGGGTTGGCCGGGTACACCGCCAGGTGGGTCACCCGGGCGCCCACGTCGGTGACCAGCGGGGTCTGCAGCACCCCGTCCACGCCCACCTCGTACACGGCGGAACGGTTGGTGGAGCCGGCCACGGCCAGGGTGTTCTCCTGCGCCCAGTCCACCGCCGACAGGTCGGTCAGCGTGGTGGCGACCTGCCGCACCGGCCCGAGCGAGACCACCCCGCCGTCGAGGCTCGCCGCGCTGAGACAGAGCCGCCCACCGACGATCAACGCGATCCGGTGCCCGTCGAGCGAGGCGGCCACCGCGCTGACCGGACCCGCCGTGCCCACCGGCACCGGCACCATCCGCGCCCGGTCGTCGAACCGGTAGAGCCGCCCGTCGGCCACCACCAGCCCGTACGGCTGGGCCGCGCCCAGCGGACGCAGCCAGACCGGCCGGCCGATCGCCGCGAAGGTCTGCGGCCCCGGCGTCATCACCTGCACCGGCGCCACCCCCGACCCGGTGACCAGCCGCTGCCGGCCGCCACCGGCGGTGGTGACCAGGGCGGCGAGGGTCTTCTCGGCGGCCCGCCGCACCGCGGCCGAGACGATGTCGTGGTTGTCCTCGGTGCGGATCGGCACGGTGCCGATCGCCTCGGCCTCGAAGGCGAGCGGATGGATCGCCCCTGCGTAGACGGTGAACCGCTGCGGCCCCTCGGTGAGCGGGTAGACCGGGTTGGCGAGGCGGTGCGCGGCGAGGTCGTCGATGGTCACCCGGGACTGGTTGCGGGTGGTGAGCTGGAGCGGCCCGTCCAGGTCGGACAGCGACCAGGCCAACTGGATGCCCAGCTTCTCCAGCTTGCGCCGGTCGTCGCCGGGCAGGTCGAGGTTGACCTCCCACCGGCCGTCGGTCTTGACCGCGTTGTTGATCAGGGCGGTGCGGTCCGGCAGGCCGCTCACCCCCTGCCGCAGCCACTCCGACGGGCCACCGATCAGCCACTTGACCGCCTCGCTGACCAGCCGCTCGGACGGCACGGCCACCGGCAGGTAGCGCTGGTCGGCGACCAGCCGGGTGGCGTCGGAGTTCCAGAAGTAGACCGTCCGGGTCTGGTAGTACTCCCGCAGGGACAGCGTGTCCAGCAGCAGCACGCTGGGCGGATCGGTGACGTAGTAGCCACCGGCCTCGGTGCCCTCCTGGCCCGGCTCGGCGGAGCCGCGCAGCGAGAACCGGTATTCCGTGTCGGTCACCACCGGCGGGCCGAGCACCCCGTTGGCCCGCAGCACCCCCACCTGCTGCACCGGCACCCGGACGGTGAGCAGCCCACCGGCGTTCTCGGTGATCACCGGCTTCTCGGTCAGCCGGACCACGTTGATCGCGACCTCGCTGCCCTGCTTCTCGGCGAGCCGGTTGCGGTCCTCCCGGGCGATGAACTGCTTGACCCGGGCGTACGCCCGCTCGGGCTCGCCGGCCGCGGCGGCCAGGAAGTTGAGGACGAACGCCTCCCGGTCGGCACCGCTGGCGGTCCGGGTGGGAGGCTCGCCGCGCCCGAAGCTGGACGAGCCCGCCGACACGGCCGGCCCGGAGCCGTCCACCTGCACGTCGGTGCGGTCGGGGATGCCGCAGCCGGCCACGGCGGCCAGCAGCCCGGCGCAGAGCAGCCCGGCCAGGCCGCGCAGCCGGCTCACGACCGGACCTCCGCCCGCTCGTCGGCAGTGGGTCCGGGGCCGATGGCCAGCACACCCCCGCCGGCCGGACCGATGGCCAGCAGGTCGCCGTCGCGGGGGCCACCGAAGGGCAGGGTGGCGTCGGCGGGCACCAGCCGCAGCGGCGAGGTGGTGAGCCGGTCCCCGGAGCGGACCGGCAGGGTGAGCCGGAACTGTGCGCCCTGCCCGGGGGCGCCCCACGCCTCCAGCCAGCCGCCGTGCAGCCGGGCGTCCTCCAGGCTGATCGACAGGCCCAGCCCCGTGCCGCCGGTCTGCCGGGCCCGGGACGGGTCGGCCCGCCAGAACCGGTTGAAGACCAGCTTCTCCTCGCCCGGCTTGAGCCCGACGCCGTGGTCGCGGACGGTGACCGCGACGGCGGTCTGGTCGACGCCGAGGGTGATCACCACCGGCTTCGCCTCGCCGTGCTCCACGGCGTTGCCGACCAGGTTGCGCAGCACCCGCTCGACCCGGCGCGGGTCCACCTCGGCGATCACCGGGGTGGTCGGCACGGCCAGCTCGATGGTGACGCCGACCCGTTCGGCCAGCCCGGCGAGGCGGTCGGCGACCCGGTGCACCACCGGCACCAGGTCGGTCGGCTCGGAGTCGAGCATGGCGAAGCCGGCGTCGAAGCGGCTGATCTCCAGCAGGTCGGTGAGCAGTTCCTCGAACCGGTCCAGCTCCGCTTGGAGCAGCTCGGCGCTGCGCGCCACCGCCGGGTCGAACTCGTCGCGCTCGGCGAAGATCAGGTCGGCGGCCATCCGGACGGTGGTCAGCGGGGTCCGCAGCTCGTGCGACACGTCGGAGGTGAACCGGCGTTGCAGGCGGGACATCTCCTCCAGGCGGAGGATCTGCCGTTGCAGGTTGGTCGCCATCTGGTTGAACGAGGCGGCGAGCAGGGCGAGGTCGTCCTCGCCGTCGACCACCATCCGCTGGTCGAGCAGGCCGGCGGAGAGCCGTTGGGCGGTGCGTGCGGCGACCCGGACCGGGGTCACCACCAGCCGGGTGACCAGGGCGGCGAGCAGGCCCAGCAGCAGCACCAGGGCCACCCCGGTGGCCAGCACGGTGGCCCGCGCGTCGGCGGCGGTGGCGTCCTGCCGGTCGAGCGGGACGAGGTAGTACAGCTCGAGCTGGCCGAAGCGGGTCGGCACCGGGGAGCCGTAGACCAGGTACTTCGTCCGCTCGCCGGCGAGTCGTCCGGTGCGGATCTGGTGGGCCACCTTGCCGTCGGCGACGGCGGCCCGCAGCTCCCGGCTGACCAGCGGGCGGACGTCCGTCGCCGGTGAGGTGCGGGTCTCGATGATGCCGGCGTAGTTGTCGGCGGTGATCGCCACCACCACCCCGCTGGTCTGCTGCGGGTCACCCCCGGCCAGGTAGTTGACCGTGCCCTCGATGGTGTCCTGGAGCTGCGCCTCCTGCGGCTGGCTGTAGAGGAAGAACTGCTTGGCCGAGTAGTCGCTGCCGTTGCGTAGCCGCAGCAGCACGTCGGTCTCGGCGTTGTCGAGCAGGATGTTGGTGATCTTGTCAGCGATGAGGTAGGCGAAGCCGCCGACCAGCAGGCTGGACACCACAAGCGTGATGGTCACCACCCGGACCTGCAGGGACCGTCGCCAGGTCTGGCGCAGGCCGGCGGTCACCCGCAGCGTACGGCCCACCAGCACGCGGCGCAGCGCCCGCGCGGCGGGACGCCAGCCGGCGGTGTGCTCGGGGGTGGGGTCGGGTGCACTGGTCACGGTGCAGCCCAGGCTATCCGGTACCCGCCTTGTAGCCCACGCCCCGCACGGTCAGGATGATTTCCGGTCGCTCCGGGTCCGGCTCGATCTTGGCGCGTAGCCGCTGCACGTGCACGTTGACCAGCCGGGTGTCCGCCGCGTGCCGGTAGCCCCAGACCTGCTCCAGCAGGACCTCCCGGGTGAAGACCTGGCGCGGCTTGCGGGCGAGCGCGACCAGCAGGTCGAACTCCAGCGGTGTCAGCTTCACCTCCTCGCCGTCGCGGCTGACGGTGTGCGCCGGCACGTCGATGGTGATCTGGTTGCCGGGCGGGCCGATGGTCAGCATCTCCGGCGCGACGTCCTCGCCCCGGCGCAGCCGGGCCCGCATCCGGGCCACCAGCTCCTTGGGCTTGAACGGCTTGACCACGTAGTCGTCGGCACCGGACTCCAGGCCGAGCACCACGTCGACGGTGTCGCTCTTGGCGGTCAGCATGACGATCGGCACGCCCGATTCGCCGCGGATCGCCCGCGCCACGTCGATACCGCTCATTCCGGGCAGCATCAGGTCGAGCAGCACGATATCGGGGCGACTGTCCCGGAACGCGGCCAACGCCCGTTCCCCGTCGGCGACGAAGGAGGGCAGGAAACCCTCGCTGCGCAGGACGATGCCGAGCATCTCGGCGAGCGCGGGGTCGTCGTCGACCACCAGTACCCGGGCTCTCATGGGGTTTATGTTTCCATCCCCGTTCAGTTGGTGGGATCGGCGTCTGGATGGCACGGTACTGCCGGGAGAGGTGCCACCGCACGTCCCACGCGCGATATCTCCCCCGATGGCCGCATCGCGTGGGCCGCACGGTGGGTCCACCCGGCCGGTCGTGCCGTGTCACCATGATCCCCGGGCAGGTCGCCGCCCGCCAGCCACCATCCGCAGGAGTACGCGTGCCCGACGTCGGCCCGACCGCCGTGCTCCCCCGGCGTCCGCTCACCGTCGGCGAACTGCTCGACTCCGCCGTCCTGCTGCTGCGCGCCCAGGGCCGGGTGCTGGTCCCGCTGGGCGTCCTGCTCGCCGCCGGTGAGCAACTGCTGCTGTACCCGCTGCGCCGCCTCGCCGACGCGCTGCCCCCGGTGTGGTGGAGCGACAGCGGGGTGTTCCCGCTGTGGTGGCAACTGCTCGCGGTGGGCGCCGCCGCCGAGGCAGTGATCGTCCTGCTGCTCGGCAACCCGGCCGCGCGAGCGGCCGGCGCGGCGCTGCTCGGCCGCCGGGCCACGGTGGCGGAACTGCTCCGCCCGGCCGGTGCCCGCTGGGGCGTCACCCTGCTGCTCGCCCCGGCGGTGGGCCTGCTGATGCTGATCGCGGCGCTACTCGGCCCGGCCTGGCTGGTCGGCTACGGGCTGCTCGGCTCGGTCGCCGCGGCGGTGGTGCTGGACCGGGTGCCCGGGGTGTCGGCGGTGCCCCGGGCCGCCCGCGTCGCGGTGCGTGGCCGGGCCGCCGCCGTCCGGCTGCTGGGCTACCTCGGCTGGTGGGTGCTGCGGATCGGCCTGGCCCTCGGCCTCTTCTTCGGCGTCGAGTCGCTGCACCTGGTCGACCTGGCCGACCCGGGGGTACGGGTCGCCGCCACCATGCTCGCCTTCGGCGCGGTGAACAGCGTCGCCTATCCCGCCCTGGCCTGCCTGGACGCGGTGATCCACCTGGACGCCCGGATGCGCACCGAGGGGCTGGACATCCAGCTCGCCCGTACCCCCGTGGGGCTCGTCGCGGCCGGCCTGCCGGCGGTCGACAGGTGAGCCGGTGGTGGACGGAGGCCGCCGCCGCGCTCGGCGACGTGCTGCCGCTGCCGCTGGCGGCGCTGCTGGTGGTGCTGCTGGCCGGGGTGGTGGCGCTCGCCTGGTACCACTTCCCGGCCTGGGTGCCCCGCCGGCTGCCCCGGCTGCGGCTGCCCCGCCTCCGGTGGCCCCGGTGGCGGCTGCCCCGGCGGCGACGCCGGACGGCCGACGGGCCGGTCTCCGTGGCGGTGCCCCGCCCCCGCGGCACCGACGACGACCTTCCGGCCGACGCGGCGCGTTCCCTGGCCGACCGGCTGGCGGCCGAGGGCCGGTACGCCGAAGCCGTCCGGGAACGGCTGCGCGCCATGGTCCGCCGGCTGGTGGCGGTCGGCGCGGTGGCCCCCCGGCCCGGGATGACCGTCACCGAGCTGACCGACGCGGCGGCCCGCGCCCGGCCCCCGGTCGACCCGCCGCTGCGCGCCGCCGGGGCCCTCTTCGCCGAACTGTGGTACGCCCAGCGCCCGGCCGCCGCCGACCACGACCGGCGGATGCGGGAACTCGCCGACGACCTGGACCGGGCGCTGGCCGCCCCACCACCGGACGGGGGCACCCGGTGACCGGCCCCGCCACCGCCACGGTCGGCGGCCCGCAGCCGGCCCAGCCGGCTGCGGACGGCCCACCACCGGCCGCGCCCGTGCGACGTCGCCGCCGCCGGCACCGGGTGCTCGTGCCGTTGGCGCTGGCCGCCGCCCTGCTCGCCGGCACGATCGCCGCCCACGAGCTGGACCAGCCCGACCCGGGCGACCCCGGCTTCCTCTCCCCGGTCGCCACCGACGACGACGGGGGCAGCCGCCTCGCCGACGCGCTACGCGCCCGGGGGGTCACCGTCGCCCGGGAGACCGACCTGCTGCCGGCCCTGCTCGGCCTCGACCGTGGCCCGGCCACCCTGTTCGTCCCGGCGGCGGAGCTGCTGCACCCGGACACCCTCGGCGCGCTGGGCGAGCTGCCGGCCGGCCGGCGGCTGGTCCTCGTCGACCCGTCCCGCCGGGTGCTCGAATCCGCCGGCCTGCCGCTGGTGCCGACCGACCGCCGCTGGGCCACCCGGGCGGTCGGCCCGGAGGCCGGCGGCCGGCCCTGCGCGGTGCCCGAGGCGACCCGCGCCGGGGTCGCCGCCGCCGGACTCCAGCGGTACGCCGCCGCGCCCGGCACGGCCGCCGCCCTCGACCGTTGCTACGCCGACGGCCTGGTCCGGCTGCCCGGCCGGGCCGAGGTGGTGGTGATCGGCGCCAGCGACCCGTTCCGCAACGACCGGATCGCCGAACACGGCAACGAGGCGCTCGCCACCGGACTGCTCGGCGTCCATGGGCGGGTGGTCTGGCTGGACCTGGACGGCCCGGCACCGGCCCCCACGTTCGGCCGTCCCGGCGGCACCGGCGAGCCCGCCTGGTCACCCACCCCCGGCGGGTCCACCGGGTACGACGGCGACGGCACCGGTGAGGGCGGTCCGGGTGGTCCCGGCACCGCCACCGGCGACGGCGACGGTTCGGGTGACGCCCCCGACTCGGCCGGTCCCCCACCACCCGACGACCATCCGCTGCTGGACGCCTTCCCGCCCTGGTTCTGGGCGCTGCTGCTCCAGCTCGCCCTGGTCGCCCTGCTGATCGTGTTGTGGCGGGCCCGCCGGCTCGGCCCACCGGTGACCGAGCCGCTGCCCGTCGAGGTCCGCTCCGCCGAGACCGTGCTCGGTCGGGCCCGGCTCTACCAGCGGGCCCGCGCCCGGGGCCCGGCCGCCGCGACCCTGCGGACCGCCGCCCTGGGGCGGTTGCGCGGCCGGCTCGACCTGCCCGCGACGCTCGGGCCGGCGGAGGTGGCGGCCCGGGTGGCCGGGCCGGCCGGCGGCACCCCGGAGCAGATCCACGAGCTGCTCTTCGGCGCGGCCCCGCAGACCGACGCCGAACTGCTGGAGCTGGCCCGGTCGCTGGACCGGCTGACCCGTACCGTGGCGGCAGCCCCCGGCCGTCCGACCGAAGGAGACCCCCGGTGACCCGACCCGCCACCACCGCCGAGCCCACGGCCGGCCCGGACGACGCCCGGGCCGCCCTGCACCGGCTGCGCACCGAGGTGGCCAAGGCGGTCGTCGGTCAGGACCCGGTGGTCACCGGCCTGGTGATCGCCCTGCTCTGCCGGGGCCACGTCCTGCTGGAGGGGGTGCCCGGGGTGGCGAAGACGCTGCTGATCCGCACCGTCGCCACCGCCCTGGACCTGGACTCCAAGCGGGTCCAGTTCACCCCCGACCTGATGCCCGGCGACGTCACCGGTTCGTTGATCTTCGACCCGCGCACCGCCGCGTTCACCTTCCGGGAGGGCCCGGTCTTCACCAACCTGCTGCTCGCCGACGAGATCAACCGGACGCCGCCGAAGACCCAGTCGGCGCTGCTGGAGGTGATGGAGGAGCGCCAGGTGTCGGTCGAGGGCGCCCGCCGGCCGCTGCCGGACCCGTTCATCGTGGCCGCCACCCAGAACCCCGTCGAGTACGAGGGCACCTACCCGCTGCCCGAGGCGCAGCTCGACCGGTTCCTGCTCAAGCTGACCGTGCCGCTGCCCAACCGGGACGAGGAACTGGGGGTGCTGCGCGCCCACCACGCCGGGTTCGACCCGCGTGACCTCGGCGCGGCCGGCGTACGCCCGGTGGCCGACGCCGCCGACCTGGCCGCCGCCCGGGAGGCCGTCGGCCGGGTGCACGTGGCCGAGCCGGTGCTCGGCTACATCGTGGACCTGTGCCGGGCCACCCGGGCCACCCCCGCCCTGGAGCTGGGCGCGTCGCCCCGGGGGGCCACCGGGCTGCTCAGCACGGCGAAGGCGTGGGCCTGGCTGGCCGGCCGCGACCACGTCACCCCCGACGACGTGAAGGCCACCGCCCGGCCGACGCTGCGGCACCGGCTGCGGCTGCGCCCCGAGGTGGAGCTGGAGGGGGTCGGGGTGGACGCGGTGCTGGACACGGTGCTGGCCACCGTGCCGACCCCGCGATGACCTGGCGGGCGGCCGTCCTGCTGCTGGCGGGCGTGCCCACCCTGCCGTTCTGGCCGGACCCGGTGCCCGCCGTCGCCGTGATGACCGCCGTCGTGCTGCTGCTCACCGCCGTGGACTGGGCGCTCGCCGCCCCGCTGCACGGGCTCACCGTCGACCGGGAGGGTGACCGGTCCGTCCGGCTCGGCCACCACGCGACCGTCACCCTGCGCCTGGCCAACACCTCCGGCCGTACGCTGCGCGCCCAGGTGCGCGACGGGTGGGTGCCGTCGGCGGGGGCCCGGCCGGACGTACCGCCGGACCGGGTGTCCCGGGTCGGGCCGGGCGGGGTGCTGCTGCTGCCCAACCGGCTCACCCCCACCCGGCGCGGCGACCGGCCGGCGGTGACGGTGACGGTGCGGTCGTTCGGGCCGCTCGGGTTGGCGTTCCGGCAGCGGGCCGGGCGTCCCGCCACCCCCGGCTGGACGCTGCGCGTGCTGCCCCGGTTCGACTCCCGCCGGCACCTGCCGGAGAAGCTGTCCCGGCTGCGGGTCATCGACGGCACCCAGGTCACCCGGGGCCGGGGCCAGGGCACCGAGTTCGACACCCTGCGGGAGTACGTGGTCGGCGACGACGTGCGCTCCATCGACTGGCGGGCCAGCGCCCGCCGCTCCGACGTGCTGGTCCGCACCTGGCGGCCGGAGCGCGACAGGCGGTTGGTGTGCGTGCTGGACACCGGCCGCACCTCGGCGGTACGCGTCGGCGACGTACCCCGGCTGGACGCCGCCATCGACGCGGCGTTGCTGCTGACCGCGCTGGCCGCCCGCGCCGGGGACCGGGTCGACCTGCTGGCCGCCGACGCCGCGATCCGGGCCACCGTCACCGGCACCGGCCGGCGGGACCTGCTGCACCGGCTGGTCGACGCGCTCGCGCCGGTGCACCCGGCGCTGGTGGAGACCGACTTCGACCTGATCGTCGCGGAGATCCTGCGCCGGCACCGGCGGCGCAGCCTGGTGGTGCTGCTGACCGCGCTGGAGCCGGGGGCGCTCGCCGAGGGGCTGCTGCCGGTGCTGCCCCGGCTGGCCGCCCGGCACCGGGTGGTGGTGGCGGCCGTGCACGACCCGGTGCTCACCGCGTTGACCACCGCCCCGCCGGTACGCCCCGAGGACGCCTACGCCGCCGCGGCCGGCTGGCGGGCGCTCGCCGAGCGGGACCGGGTCCGCGCCGCCCTCGGCCGGTACGGCGTGACCGTGGTGGACGCCCCGGCGGACCGGCTCGCCCCGGCCCTGGCCGACACCTACCTCCGGCTCAAGGCGCTCGGTCAGCTCTGACCCGGGCAGGAGGGTGCGGGCGCGAGGTGGGGTGCCAGGCGCGGGCCGGGTCGGTGGTGGGCCAGAGTTCGGCGAGCCACGGGTCGACCCGTTCGGCAGGTGCCCGTTCGGCCGCGACGGCCCGCCGGCCGAGCAGCACCACGTAGGTGAAGAAGCCGAGCCAGACCGTCGCGCCGACGCCGACCCGCAGCGCCACCGGCACCGGTGCCGGGGTGACGAACGCCTCCAGCAGCGCGGAGACCGCGAACAGCCCGACCAGACCCACCGCGACCAGGATCGCCGACCGGCCCGCCTCGGCGACCGACCGGCCCCGGCCCAGGTGCTCCGGCGGCGAGATCCACGCCCAGGCGGTACGCAGCCCGACCCCGGCGGCCACGAAGACCCCGGTCAGCTCCAGCAGCCCGTGCGGGGTGATCAGTCCGAAGAAGACGTCGGAGCGACCGTAGGAGACCATCACGCCGCCCACCACCCCGATGTTCAGCGCGTTCTGCCACAACAGGTAGAGCACCGGCACGACGAGCACCCCCGCGGCGAGGCACTGGGCGGCGATCCAGGCGTTGTGGGTCCACAGGTGGAAGGCGAAGGTCGGTGCGGAGAACTCGGTGTAGTAGCCGGCGAATCCGGAGTCGACCAGGTCGGCGGCGGCGTCCGGGCCGACGAACGCGGCGGCGGTGCCCGGGTTGCCCGCGACGTACCAGATGAGGAAGCCGCTGAGCAGGCTGAACCCGGTCGCCACCGCGCACCACCACGGCCAGGCCCGGTAGACCGCGGCGGGGAATCCGACGGTGAGGAACCGCCCGACGGCCGACCAGGAGGCCCGCCGCCGGCCGGTGATCCGCGCCCGCGCCCGCAGCACGAGCTGGGAGAGCCGGCTGACCAGGGCCGGGTCGGGCGCCCGGCTGCGCAGCGCCGACAGGTGGGTGGCGGTGCGCTGGTAGAGGACGATCATCTCGTCGATCTCGTCGACGTCGAGCCGGCGACGGTCGCAGAACAACTCCAGCCGTCGCCACTCGTGGCTGTGCTCGGCGACGTACGCGTCGAGATCCACTGGTCCTCCCCCGTCCCGCGACCATAGTGTTCACTGTCCGGGTGAGCGCGCAACCACCGGTGCCGGCCGGCGCCGTCCCGTCCGGCGTCGACCCGGCGGGGCGCTGGGCGGACGCGGGGCTGGTCAGCGGCGAGGCCGTCGCGCTGGACGTCCGGGCGGCACGGCTCGGCTCCCGGGTGCTGGCGCTGCTGATCGACGTCGTCGGACAACTGTTCTGCGCGGCGCTGCTGGCCCTGACGCTGACCCCGCTGGTGCTGATCGTGCTCCCCGACCAGGTGGTGGACCGGGCGCTGACCGGCGCGTTGGAGACCCTGGGCCTGGTGCTGGTGGTGGTCGGCTACCCGGTGCTCTGGGAACGCCTCAACCACGGCCGGACGCCCGGCAAGCTCGCCGTGGGGCTACGGGTGGTCAGCGCCGACGGCGGCCCGGTGCAGTGGCGTCAGTCGCTGACCCGGGCGCTGGTCGGCGCGGCCGTGGAGTGGCCGGGGCTGGTGCTGCCGCTGCTGAGCTGGGTGGCCGGGGCGACGGTGATGCTGACCGACCCGCGTGGCCGACGGCTGGGTGACCTGGTGGCCGGCACGATGGTGGTGCACACCCGCACCACGCACCCCTGGCGGCCGGCCCCGGCGATCGTCGCGCCACTGGTCGGCTGGGCCGCCACCCTGGACCTGACCCGGCTGGACGACGCGCTGGCCCTCGCGGTGCGGCAGTACCTGACCCGGGGGCAGCAGATCGTCGAGCCGTACCGCAGCCGGCTGGCCCGGGAGCTGTGGCGCGAGGTGGCGGCGGTGACCGCACCGGTACCGCCGCCCGGCGTACCGGAGCCGTTGCTGTTGGCGGCGGTGCTGGCCGAACGCAACAGGCGCGGCTCGCTGCGGCTGCGCCACCAGCGGGCGCTCACCGCCGCCCTCTGGCCCGACCCGGCCCCGGCCACCCCCGCCGTCGTCGCGCCGGCCGCCGCCGACCCACCGGCCCCGGCCGGGGTACGACCGGCTGCGCCGGTGCTCCGGTCGGCGTCGCCGGACCGCCCGGCCTGACCGGTACGCCGGTCAGCCGAACAGGGTGCGGCCCCACCAGTCGGCGGCGTCGCGGACCCCGGGCGGGCAGGCGAACAGCCCGCTGGAGACGTGCCGCAGGTACTCGTTCATCGCGTCGTTGCGGGCCAGCCGGGTCTGGATCGGCACGAACTGCCGGCGCGGGTCCCGCTGGTAGGCCATGAAGAACAGCCCGGCGTCGAGCCGGCCCAACCCGTCCGACCCGTCGACGTAGTTGTAGCCCCGGCGCAGCAGCCGGGCGCCGTCGTTCTGGGTGGGGTGGGCGAGGCGCACGTGGGAGTCCACGGCGATCACCGGCTGGCCGTCGTCGCCCTTCGCGGCGAAGTCCGGCTCGTCGAACTCGTCCCGGCGGCCCAGCGGCGCGCCGCTGCCCTTGGTCCGGCCGACGATCTGCTCCTGTTCGGCCAGCGAGCTGCGGTCCCAGGTCTCGATCTGCATCCGGATCTTGCGGGTGACCAGGTAGGACCCGCCGGTCATCCAGTCCGCACCGTCCTCGGGCTGGGCCCAGAGCTGCTCGCGGAGCAGGCCGGCGTCCTCGGCCTTGAGGTTGGCGGTGCCGTCCTTGAACCCGAAGAGGTTACGCGGGGTCGCCTGGTCCCGCGACGTCGACGAGGTACGCCCGAAGCCGAGCTGTGACCAGCGGACGCTAACCACGCCCATCCCGATCCGGGCCAGGTTGCGGATGGCGTGCACCGCCACCTGCGGGTCGTTCGCGCACGCCTGCACGCACAGGTCGCCGCCGGAGATCTCCGGGCGCAGCGCGTCCCCGGCGAAGTGCGGCAGGTCGGCCAGGGCGGCGGGGCGGCGACCGGCGATGCCGAACCGGTCCCGGCCCTGCGCGTCGCGGAACAGCGTCGCGCCGAAGCCGACGGTCAGGGTGAGCTGCGACGGGGGCAGGCCCAGCGCCTCGCCGGTGTCGTCCGGCGGGGCCTCCGGCATGCCGCCGACCGCACCGATGACCCCGGCGTCCTTCCCGCCGGTCATCCGGGCGGCGGCGGCCGTCCACTCCTGGAGCATCGCGACCAGCCGGTCCCGGTCCTTGGTGATCACGTCGAAGGCGACGAAGTGCAGCCGGTCCTGGGCCGGGGTGGTGATCCCGGCCTGGTGCTCACCGTGGAACGGCACCGCACCGGCGGCCCCGTCGTACGCGGCGGCCCGGTCGCCGTCGCGGGTCAGCGCGCCCGCTCCGGCGGCCACCCCGGCCACCCCGGCGACCCCGACCCCGGCGAGGGTGATCGCCCGCCGCCGGGACAGCCGGCGGCGTCCCCGGCCGGCGGTGCTGCTCTGCTCGCTCATCGACTCTCCTGGGAGGGACCGGCCGCGGTACAACGGCCGTGCTGACCCGTCGTCACCGGGCGACGGCGGCGGCGACCTTGCTGACCGGCTCGGCGAGGGCGTTGATGCTGTCCGACAGTTCCTTGAGGTCGGCCTTGCTCAACTGGGTGTGCAGCTTCCAGCCGTCGCCGTCGCGGTGCTTGCCGAGCGCCGCCTCCACGTTGGCGAACTCCTTGTCGAGCTGGGCGACCAGCTCCGGGGCGCGCTGCTCCAGCGCCGGCCGCAGCGCGGCGACGGCGGCCTTGGAGCCCTCCAGGTTGGCGTTGAAGTCCCAGAGGTCGGTGTGCGAGTACCGCTCCTCCTCGCCGGTGATCTTGCCGCTGGCCACCTCGTCGAGCAGGGCCTTCGCCCCGTTGGCGAGCTGGAGCGGGGTGAGCTTCTCGGCGTTGGCCCGGGTCACGATCTCCTTGACGTCGACGAGCAGCCGGTCGGCGATCGGACCGTCCTTACTGATGTCGCCGGTGGTCCAGAGGTCCTTCTCGATCCGGTGGAAGCCGGTGAACTCCATGCCCTCCTCGATGACCTCCTCCCGCCCGTCGATCTTCGGGTCGAGGTCGCCGAAGCTCTCCGCGACCGGCTCGATCCGCTCCCAGTAGGTGCGGGCCACCGGGTACAGGGCCTTGGCCTTCGCCACGTCGCCGGCCTTGACCGCGGTGACGAACTCCTCGGTCTTGGTCAGCAGGGCGGCGGTCTGACTGGTCACGTACCGCTGGTAGCTGGCGGTGGCCTCGGTCAGCGCGGCGTCCGGGGCGACGGTCGCGGCGGTGCCGCTCACCTTCAGCGCGCCCCGGATGCCCCGGCCGCTCATGCCGGGCTTGCAGGCCGTCTCGTACGTCCCGGCGGGCAGTTCCACCCGCAGCTCCCGGCTCAGCCCCGGGGCGATGTTCTCCACCTCGCCCATCACCCGGTCACCGGCGGCGTAGACGTAGAACTCGTTGACCTTGCTGCCGGAGTTCGTCACGGTGAAGGTCGCCTGGCCGGCGTCCAGTTCGGTGACGTCGACCTCGCACACGCTGTCGGTGGCCTTCACCTTGACCGTGTTGCCGGCGCCGGCGTCGGGCTGGTCGTCCTTGCCACCGCAGGCGGTGACACCGGTGACGGCGAGTGCGCCGACGGCGGCGAGCACCAGGAAACGGGTGGTACGCATCGTTGCTTGTCTCCTTGCAGAGGGCGGTGGATCAGACGCGCCGCGACCCGGCCGGCTGCGCGGCGGCGGGGCCGTCCGGCGCGGCGGTGGCGTCGGCGGCGGTGGCCGGGGGGCCGTCGGTGCCGGTGGCCGGGGGGCCGTCGGTGGGGGCCGGGGGGCCGTCGGTGGGGGCCGGGGTGGGCTTCGCCGGGGCGGCCGGTCGGCGCAGGAACAGCACCAGCACCGGTACGGCGTACGCGACCCAGGCGACCGTCTCCAGCACGCTCGGCGCGGCGGTGACGTTGAACATCCCGGCGAGCAGGGCGGCGTACCAGGTGTTGGGGTCGAGCACGCCGGTGATGTCGAAGGCCAGGTCGTTCAGGCCGGGCAGCACCCCGGCCTCCTGGAAGTCGTGCACGCCGTACTTGAGGATGCCGGCGGCGACCAGGATCAGCAGTGCGCCCGTCCAGGTGAAGAACGTCGACAGGTTGATCCGCAGGGCGCTGCGGTAGAGCAGGAAGCCGATCCCGACGGCGGTGGCGATGCCGCCGACCAGGGCCAGCAGCGGCCCGGAGCCGGTGCCGCCGGTCGCGCTCTGCGCCGCCGAGTAGAAGATCAGCGCGGTTTCCAGGCCCTCCCGGACCACCGCGAGGAACGCCATCCCGGCCACCGCGAGGGAACCGACGGCGAGCGCCTCGCTCAGCTTGCCGCGCAGCTCACCGGCGATCGTCCGGGCGGCCCGACGCATCCAGAAGATCATCCAGGTCACGAAGACCACGGCGGCGACCGAGGTGACCGCCTCGAAGAGTTCCCGGTCCTCGGAGCGGGCCAGCAGCGAGGTCGAGGTGTACTCGATCAGCCAGCCGAACAGGACCGAGAGTGCCACGGCGAGCCCGACGCCGGCCCACACCTGCGGCAGCCGGTCCCGACGCTGCGACTTGACCAGGAAGGCGACCAGGATGCTGACGACCAGCGTCGCCTCCAGGCCCTCCCGCAGGCCGATCAGGTACGTGGCGAACATCGGTGCTCCGTGTCGTGGTAAGGCTTGCCTCAGGCAACTTAGGGCAGCCATACCTTCCTCCTGATCGGGGGTTCCGTCAAGTTGTTCTTGACAGCTTCACCCTGGTCGGGAGGGTCGGCCTGGACCCGCCGGCAGGGGGTGCCGACCTGCCGCCCGACGTGGCAGGATTCGACGTACCCCCAGGACAGGACGCCCCGTGGACGACGCGCCCCGCAGCCCCACCCTCCGCCCGATCCACGCCCCCGCACCAGGGACTTCCGGCCCCTGTGCGCTACGCCACCGTCGGCCGGGCGGGCACCGGTGAGGGGCTTCGGCCCGTGGCTGGCCGTCCTCGCGGTGGTGATCGTCCTCAGCGCCCTGCGGCTGCGCCCGCTGGCCGTGGCCGTCTCCCTGGCCTGGCTCGCCTGGTGCGTGTGGACCTGGGTCCGCCCGACCCGCCGTGGCCCCGGCCCGTCCTGACCCGGCCGCCCCTGCGGCTGTCCTGATCCCGTCGGCTCCGCCCCGACCCGCAGACGGGTGAGGGGGCCGGCCACGTCGTGGCCGACCCCCTCCGTCCGGGGTGTGCTCAGTAGCGATAGTGCTCCGGCTTGAACGGGCCCTCGGGCGAGACGCCCAGGTAGGCGGCCTGCTCCTTGGTCAGCTCGGTCAGCCGCGCGCCAAGCGCGTCCAGGTGCAGCCGGGCGACCTTCTCGTCCAGGTGCTTGGGCAGCACGTAGACGCCGACCGGGTACTCGTCGGTCTTGGTGTACAGCTCGATCTGGGCGATCGTCTGGTTGGCGAACGAGTTCGACATCACGAAGCTCGGGTGGCCGGTGGCGTTGCCCAGGTTCAGCAGGCGGCCCTCGGAGAGCACGATGATCGCGTGGCCGTCGTCGAAGCGCCACACGTCGACCTGCGGCTTGATGTTCTCCCGGGTGACGTCCGAGCGCTTCGCCAGGCCGGCCATGTCGATCTCGTTGTCGAAGTGGCCGATGTTGCCGACGATGGCCTGGTGCTTCATCCGGGCCATGTGCTCGTTGGTGATGACGTCGAAGCAGCCGGTCGCGGTGATGAAGATGTCGGCCTGCTCGACCACGTCCTCCAGGGTGGCGACCTGGTAGCCGTCCATCGCCGCCTGGAGCGCGCAGATCGGGTCGACCTCGGTCACCACGACCCGGGCGCCCTGGCCGCGCAGCGACTCGGCGCAGCCCTTGCCCACGTCGCCGTAGCCGAGCACGACGGCCATCTTGCCGCCGATCAGCACGTCGGTGGCCCGGTTGATGCCGTCGATCAGGGAGTGCCGGCAGCCGTACTTGTTGTCGAACTTGCTCTTGGTCACCGAGTCGTTGACGTTGATGGCCGGGAAGAGCAGGGTGCCGGCCCGGTGCATCTCGTAGAGCCGGTGCACGCCGGTGGTGGTCTCCTCGGTGACGCCCTTGATGCCGGCGGCGATCCGGGTCCAGCGCTGGTTGTCCTCGGCGAGGCTGCGGTGCAGCACCTGGAGGATGACCGCGTACTCCTCGGAGTCGGCGGACTCGACCGCCGGGACCGCGCCGGCCTTCTCGAACTCGACGCCCTTGTGCACCAGCAGGGTGGCGTCACCGCCGTCGTCGAGGATCATGTTCGGGCCCTGCCCGTCCGGCCAGGCGAGCACCTGCTCGGTGCACCACCAGTACTCTTCCAGGCTCTCACCCTTCCAGGCGTAGACCGGGACGCCGGACGGGGCCTCCGGGGTGCCCTCGGGGCCGACCACGATCGCCGCGGCGGCGTGGTCCTGGGTGGAGAAGATGTTGCAGGACGCCCAGCGGACCTGCGCGCCGAGGGCGACCAGCGTCTCGATCAGGACGGCGGTCTGGATGGTCATGTGCAGCGAACCGGTGATCCGGGCGCCGGCGAGGGGCTGGGCGTCGGCGAATTCGCGGCGGATCGCCATCAGGCCGGGCATCTCGTGCTCGGCGAGGCGGATCTCCTTGCGCCCGAACTCGGCGAGCGACAGATCCGCCACCTTGTAGTCGCCCTCGGCGAGGGTGCTCGGCCGGGCGCCGCTGTGCGACGCCGGGAGGGTGCTGGTCATGAAGGCTCCTGTCGAACGATGGCTGCGCGACCATCAACCTTACGCCCGCCTCCTCGCGGCGCACTGTGGGCCGCCTCGAGACAGCGCACGGGGCGGTCGGCGTGGGACGAAACCTCCGTCCACCTGCCGGCCGCCCCGTGCATCCCCCCGGTTTGGTTACCCCCGCGCGCCGCCGGACCTTCGTCGCGACAACGCTGCGTACTCATGAGATTACCGTGAGACACGGATCAGTCAAGCAATTCGGGAAAGTCGGACTTGCGGCGTGGCGCAGGTCGCTGCGCGGCGCGGTCAGCTACCGCAGGTGGCGACGAACGCCGAGCCCGTACCCGAGAGGACCAGCGCCGCGCCCGCGGCCGTGCCCACGGCGGCCTGCCCCGGGCCGAGCATCACCGCGCCCGCCCCGTCGTCCACCCCGACCTTGCCGTGGTGGCAGAACACCACCCGGGGACCGGGCAGCGCCAGCCGGACCTCCGGCCCGGTCGCGTCCACCGTCACCCCGTGCAGCGCGAAGTCGTCCACCGGCACCGGCCAGCAGACCACCCCGGGCGTCACCGGCCGGGCGACGAGCACCGGATCGTCAAGCACCTCGAACCGCAGCACCCGCAGCAACTCGTCGACGTCCACGTGCTTCGGGGTCAGCCCGCCGCGCAGCACGTTGTCACTGGCCGCCATGATCTCCACGCCGGTGCCGCTCAGGTAGGCGTGCAGGTTGCCGGCCGGCATCCAGATCGCCTCCCCCGGCGTCAGCCGCACGTGGTGCAGCAGCAGCGCCACCAGCACCCCCGGGTCCGCCGGGTAGCGGGCCGCCAGGTCCCGGGCCAGTTCCGCGTCCGGCCCGGCGGCGTCCGCCGTGCGCACCGCCTCGACCAGCCCGGCACGGTCGGCGTCCGGCCAGCTCAGCAGCGCGCGTACGGCCTCCCGCAGCCCCGCCGGCCCGGCCCGCAGCGCGGCCACCACAGGCGACAACTCCGGTACGCCGAACCCGGCCAACGCCGTCGCCGACACCTGCGGGTCCCGGAACCCGCAGAGCGCGTCGAACGGCGTCAACGCGACGAGCAACTCCGGCTTGTGGTACGGATCGACGTAGTTACGCGGCCCCCGCGCCCGCCCCGCCACCCCGTCGACCCACCCGTCACCGGCCTGCCCGTCACCTGCCCGCTCGGCGTCAGCCTGCTCGGCGTCAGCCTGCTCGGCGGCGTAGCCGGCGCGGGCCTGCTCGGCGTCGGGGTGGGCCTGGAGGCTCAGCGGGGCGTCCGCGGCGAGCACCTTCAACAGGAACGGCAGCCGGGTGCCGAACCGGCCGACCACCTCCTCGCCGAGCCAGTGGTCCGGCTCGGCGACCAGCAGGTCGGTCAGGCTCACCCGCTCGCCGTCCCGGTCGACCATGGCCGGGCTGCCCGGATGGGCACCCAGCCACAGTTCCGCCTCCGGGCCGTCGGTCGGCGCCGGTCGCCCCTGCAACTCGGCGAGCGCCGAGCGGGACCCCCAGGCGTAGTCGCGGATCGACCCGTGCAGCAGTTCCACGGTCAGCCTCCGGCCCGCCCGGCCACCTCACTCGACCCACCCGACGCCGGAGCCGCGGCGGTCGGCGCGGCCGTGCCGGTGCCCGCCCGCTCCGCGGCGACGCTGTAGATGTCCGGCTCCAGATAGATCACCCGGGCGATCGGCACGGCCGCGCGGATACGCGCCTCGACCGCGTTGATGCCCCGGGCCAGTTCCTCGGCGCTCTCGCACGGCGGGACGCCGATCTTCGCGGCCACCATCAGCTCCTCCGGGCCGAGGTAGAGCGTCTTCATGTGGATGATCCGCTCGACCTCGGGACCGTCGGTGACGGCCCGCTCGATCGTCGCCAGGTCGCCCGGGTCGGCACCCTCGCCGAGCAGCAGGCTCTTCGTCTCGATCGCCAGCACGACCGCGATGATCACCAGTAGGACGCCGATCATCGCGGTGCCCGCGGCGTCCCACATGCCGTTGCCGGTGATCAGCGTCATCCCCACGCCGAACAGCGCGAGCACCAGGCCGACCAGCGCGCCGAAGTCCTCCAGCAGCACCACCGGAAGCTCCGGCGCCTTGGCCCGACGGATGAAGTTCACCCAGGACTGGTTGCCCCGGGTGTGGTTCGACTCCTTGATCGCCGTACGGAAGGAGAAGCCCTCCATCACGATCGCGGCCAGCAGCACCGCCACCGGCACCCACTGCCACGAGGTGATCGGGTGCGGGTCGGCCGCCTTGTGCCACGCCTCGTACAGCGCGAACAGGCCACCGAGGCTGAACAGCACGATCGACACGATGAACGCGTAGATGTAGCGCTCCCGGCCGTACCCGAAGGGGTGCTGCGGGGTGGCCGCCCGCTTGGCCCGCTTGCCACCGAGCAGCAGCAGCGCCTGGTTGCCCGAGTCGGCCACCGAGTGGATCGACTCCGCCAGCATCGACGACGAACTGGTCAGCAGGAAGGCGATGAACTTGGTGATGGCGATACCGACGTTCGCCAGCAGGGCGGCGATGATCGCCTTGGTACCGCCGTTCGCGCTCACTGGTTCGACAGCTCCTTCATCTCGGTGACGGCCGGAACGGCCATCGGGTCCAGCCCATGTGCCAGGGCCAGATAGATCGACGCGAAGTCGGGCACCGCGACGAGGGAGGCGAGCCGTTCCAGCGCGGAGCCGCCCTCGGCGGTCACCACGTCGCAGCGCACCCCGCGCCGCTCGGCGAGGGTCTGCACCGCGTCCGCGCGACGCTCCTCGACGGCCAGCGGCTCGTCGGTGTCCTCGTCGGCGTTGAGGCCGCCGTCGCGCAGCAGCACCAGCCGCAGCCGGGTCGGATCGGGCTCGACCTCGTCGGGGTCGGCGAAGATGTCCCGCGTCGACTCCACCAGCCCGCCGAAGACGCCGTCGAGCAGGCCGACCCGGCCCCGGCCGGCCTCACCGAGCGCCCCGGTCACCACCGGGTAGCGGGCGTTGGCCGACAGCGTGTCGCCGAAGCGGCGGGCCGCCACGGTGGCCAGCGGGGACGAACCCCAGACGATCGGAATCGACCCGGCCAGCCCGAGGGCCAGCGACTTCGCCGGGTTGACGAAGGACTCGGCGGCCGACCGGCACCGGTCGGCGTCGGCGTCCAGCCGGGCCGCCGTCTCGGCCAGATCCGCCTCGTTGACCTTCACCAGGCCGAGGGTACGGGCGGCGAGCAGAACCGGCACGGTGAGCGCCCAGAGGCTGGCCCGGGCCGGGGCGCGACGGGGCACCGGGATGAACGGCGCGCGGGCCCGTTCGGCCACCGACTGCAACTGCGAGTCGGGCGCGCCCACCGCGACCAGCCGGGCACCGCGGCGGTGCGCGGCCTCGGCGGCACCCAACGCCTCCGGGCTACGGCCGGACGCGCTGACCGCGATCACCACGTCGGCCGCGCCGACCCAGCCGGGCACCCCGGCGCTGCGGTGCGGGATCACCGGTACCGGGCAGCGCGGCCCGGCGACCGTGGCCAGCACGTCACCGGTCCGCCCGGCGGTGCCGATGCCGGCGATGACGACCGCCCGTGGGCGGCCCTCGTCCTCCAGCAGCGCCAGGTTGGCCTCGGCGGCCAGCGCGGCGGACTCCCGCACCTGGGCCCCTGCCGAGGCGGTGAAGCGCAGCATGCCGCCCGGGTCGTGGGCGGCGACCGCGTCCGGGTCGTCCAGGATCGACTCGTCGGCCACCCGCCGGCCGCTGACGCCGGCCGTTCCGTCCATCACCGCTGCGCCTCCGGCCCGCCACGCGCCTCGTCCAGCAGCAGCACCGGCACGTCGTCGCGCACCTCGAAGATGCGACCGCACTGCGTGCAGGTGAGGGTCTGGGCCTGAGCGTCGTAGTCCAGCGGTGCGTGGTGTGTGTCCGGGCAGGCGAGGATTTCGAGCAACTGCGGGTCCAGGGCCACGGCGCGGCTCCTTCCACGTGTGTGGTCTGTGCCGGTCGGCGGTGCCGACCGGCGGAGGGGATCTTATCGGCGAACCCGCTCCAGCACCTCGTCGCGCAGCGAGGTCATCCGCTCCTCGGTCGGTCCCTCGACGTTGAGCCGCAGCAGCGGCTCGGTGTTGGAGGCGCGCAGGTTGAACCACGCGCCGTCGGGGAACCGCAGGGTGAGCCCGTCCAGCTCGTCGGCCTCCGCCTGCGGGTACGCCGCCCGCACCGCCGCGACCCGGGCGGCCTGGTCGGTGACCGTGGAGTTGATCTCGCCGGAGGCGACGTACCGCTCGTAGACGCTGGCCAGCAGGGACAGCGGCTGGGACTGCTCACCCAGCGCGGCCAGGGTGTGCATGGCGGCGAGCATGCCGGTGTCGGCGAACCAGAAGTCCCGGAAGTAGTAGTGCGCGGAGTGCTCCCCGCCGAAGATCGCGTTGGTCCGGGCCATCTCGGCCTTGATGAAGGAGTGCCCCACCCGGGCCACCACCGGCACGCCCCCGTGCTCGCGGATGATCTCCGGCACGGCCCGGGAGGTGATCAGGTTGTGGATCACCGTGGACCCCGGGTGCTTGGCCAGCTCGCGGGCGGCGACCAGGGCGGTGATCGCCGACGGGGAAACCGGCTCGCCCCGCTCGTCGATCACGAAGCACCGGTCGGCGTCCCCGTCGAAGGCCAGGCCGAGGTCGGCGGAGTGGGTCACCACGGCCCGCTGGAGGTCGACCAGGTTCCTCGGGTCGAGCGGGTTGGCCTCGTGGTTGGGGAAGGTGCCGTCCAGCTCGAAGTAGAGCGGCACGATCTCCAGCGGCAGGGCCGGCAACGCCGCGTCGCCGAGCACGCTCGGCACCGTGTAGCCGCCCATCCCGTTACCGGCGTCCACCACCACCTTGAGCGGGCGGATGGTCGACAGGTCGACCAGTTTGCGCAGGTGGGCCGCGTAGTCGGGGAGCAGGTCACGCCGGTCGGCCGGGGCCGGCGAGGCAGCGGCCGGCCTGGTGCCGGCGTCCAACAGCGCCTGGGCCCGGGCCCGGATGTCGGCCAGGCCGCTGTCCTGGCCGATCGGGCGGGCCCCGGAACGGCACATCTTGATGCCGTTGTACTGCGCCGGGTTGTGACTGGCGGTGAACATCGCCCCGGGCAGGCCGAGCGCGCCGGAGGCGTAGTAGAGCATGTCGGTGGAGGCGAGCCCCAGCTCGATCACGGCCCGCCCCTCGGCCCGCACGCCGTCGGCGAAGGCGGCGGCCAGCCCCGGGCCGGTGGCCCGCATGTCGTGCGCGATCAGTACGGCACCGTCCGGCTCGCCGGCATCGTCGAGCACCCGGGTGAGGGCGGCACCGAGGGCTTCGGCGACCCGCTCGTCCCACTGGTCGGGCACCGTCCCACGGACGTCGTACGCCTTCACGATCTGGGACAGGTCAGACACCGGTTTCAGCTCCTCGACAGGGGTCGTCAACGACCCTGAGCGTATCGGAGCGGTGGCGTCCGTCCCCTCCTAGCCGGGGAGCTCGGGCATGATCGTCGTCGCTCCACCGCCGGTGGCGGGCGGTGACGCCGGCTGACCCGGTGCGGGCGGAGCGGAGACCGGCGGGGTCGGCGCGGGTGGCGCGGAGACCGGCGGGGTCGGTGCGGACGGGGCGGGTGGCGCGGAGACCGGACCACCCTGGGCGGGCGGGACGGCTGCCGGGCGGCTGCCGTACACCCCACCGGCCGGGCGCGGGGTGGGCGTCACCGTCGGGTAGGCGGCCGGCGCCCCGTACAGGCCACCCGGGCGGGCGGGCGCGGACGGCTGCGGTTGCGGCTGCGGCTGCCCGTACACCTGGCCGGAGGGTGCCGGGGCCGGGGCACCCGCCGCGCCCCCGGAGCGGTAGGTGGTCGGGCCCGGGTTGCGGGGTTGCGGCAGGACCGGCAGGTCGACGGGGTCGGTGGCCCGGCCCGGGTCGACCGCGGCCCGGTCGGCGCGGGACCGGAAGATCAGCAGGGCGATGAGCCCGGCACCCAGGATCACCAGGGCGATGCCGGCAAACATGGTCATGGATCCTCCGGAGGTCTCTGCGGCGGCGGTGCCGGTCGGGCCGGCCACCGGGGCGGCGAGCGCGGCCCCGGTGGTCGCCGTCGTCGGCGCGGGCGCGGACGTGGTCGCGTCGGGGGTGGGCGTGGGTTTCCTGGTCGGGGTGGGACTCGGCGTGGGGGAACCGGCGGCCCGTCCGCCGACCCGGGACGTGTCGGCACCCCGGCCGATCAGCCGGCCGACCGCGGTCGTCGCCTCACCGACCACGTCCAGCCGGCCCGCCGGCGCCCCGGCGAGGAACGCCACCCGGTAGCGGACGGTGCTGCTCTTTCCCTTGCACAACGGTGGACCCGCCGACGAGGTACGGGAGACCTGGAGCACGCCACCGCCACCGGTGACGGGAACAGTGGACCACCGCCCCCCGACATTCACCTCTACCCGCACCTGGTCCGCGCCAACCCCGGCCAGGCTCAGCCCCAATGCGGTCCGCAGCAGCACACACCCGTCGGTGCGTTTGCGCACCTCGATCGCGACCCCGCCCGGGGAGCCCCCGGCGGAGAAGCCGCCCGAGGCCCGCACCCGCACCCGGTCCTCGTCCGCGTGGGCGGGGAGCGCGCCGACGGCCACCAGGCCGGCGAGCAGCGCACCGACGGTCACCACCCGGCCCACCTGCCGACGCACGGACATCTCCCACCCCCTCCGCCCCGGCGGGGGCCGCCGGCCAGGTTACTACCAGCGCGACAGGGCACCCGGTGACAGAGCGCCCCGCATGTGGGCCGCGTTACCCCCTCGACCCGACCGCCCAGCTCCGGCCGTCCCGCCCCTCAGCCGGTGGCGCGGGCCGGGCCGGTGGCGGCGGCGAGGGTCTCGCGGCAGAGCCGGTCGGCGGTACGGGTGGTCTCCGGCAGCCGGTACCGCGGCGTCGACGCGAGCACCTGCGCGACGGCGTTGTCCAGGCCCATCCGGTGCCCGACGCTGACGAACACCGGCTTCACCCCGTCTCGGGTACGCAGCACCCGGCCGACCACCTCACCGGCGTCGACCAGCTCGGCGGTGTCCCCCCGGCGCGGGCCCGGCCCGGTCCACGTGCCGACCAGCGGGGTCTTGCCCACCCCGATCGCGGGGAGCCCGGTCACCACGCCCAGGTGGCAGGCCAACCCGAAGCGGCGCGGATGGGCCAGCCCGTGCCCGTCGCAGACCAGCAGCTCGGGCCGGACGGTCAGCCGGTCCAGGGCGGCCAGCAGGGCGGGCAGCTCACGGAAGGCGAACAGCCCCGGCACGTACCCGAACGCGGGCCGACCGACGCTGACCGCGTGGTCCACCACCGTCAGGGTGGCGGTGTCGAGCACGGTCACCGCCGCGGCGAGCAGGTCGCCGTCAGGCGCGTACGCCACGTCGAGGCCGGCGACCGTCGCGGGCCGGCGCGGCCCCGGCCCGACCAGGTCCGCCCGGGGCCGCAACCGGTCCTGTACGGCCACCGCCTCGGCGACCGTCAACCCCGGCGACCCGGCGGCACCGTCCCACTGCGGCAGTTCGGCGCTCTCAGCCGGGCTCACCGTCGCGCCCGTCCTCCTTCTTCTTGTCGAAGGCACCGAAGGCGATGGCGAAGGCGATACCGATGGAGATCCCGAACGCCACACCGACGGCGTCCCGGAACATGATCAACCCGATGACGATGCCGATGGCCATGCCCGACACCCAGGCGGTCGTCTGACGCTTCTTGGCAGCAGGGTCCGTCATCGCCCCACCCTAATCGGGCACCGCCGGTCAGGCGCTACAGCGGCATCCCGGTCAGCACCAGCACCCTCGGCTCGGTGTAGTCGTCCATCGCCGCGCGTACCCCCTCCCGACCGACGCCGCTGCCCTTGACACCCCCGTACGGCATCTGGTCGGCCCGGTACGACGGCACGTCGCCGACGATCACCCCGCCCACCTCCAGCACCCGGGCGGCGGTGAACGCCACGTCGAGCCGGTGGGTGAACACGCCGGCCTGCAACCCGTACGCCGAGTCGTTGACGGCGGCGAACGCGGCGTCGTCGCTCTCCACCGGGGACACCACCAGCACCGGCCCGAAGACCTCCTCCGCACTGACCCTCGCCGAGGGTGGCACCCCGGTCAGCACGGTGGGCGGGTGGCTGGCGCCGTCGCGGCGGCCCCCGACCTCGACGGTGGCCCCGGCGGCGACGGCCTCGTCGATCCACGTCTCGACCCGGCGGGCGGCCTCGACGGAGACCAGCGGCCCGACGTCGGTCGACTCGGCGGTCGGGTCGCCGGTGCGCAGCGCCCGCACGGCGGCGACCAGCCGGGGCAGGAAGGCGGCGTAGCGTCGCTCGTGCACGAGGACCCGCTGCACCGCGATGCAGGACTGCCCGGCCTGGTAGTTGCCGAAGGTGGCGATCCGCCGGGCGGCGAAATCCAGGTCCTCGTCGGACGCCCAGTCGGCGCAGACCACCGCCGCCGCGTTGCCGCCGAGTTCCAGGGTGACGTGCTTGTCCGGCACCTGACGGCGGATCTGCGCCCCGACCGGCCCGGAGCCGGTGAACGACACCACCGGCAGCCGGGGGTCGTCGACCAGTGCGGCGGTGCGGTCGTTGGGCAGCGGCAGCACCGACACCATGCCGGCCGGCAGGTCCGTGCCGGCCAGGATCCCGCCGAGCAGCAGCGCGGACAGCGGTGTCGCCGGGGCCGGCTTCACGATGACCGGCGCGCCGACCGCGAGGGCCGGGGCGACCTTGTGGGCCACCAGGTTGAGCGGGAAGTTGAACGGGGTGATGCCGAGCACCGGCCCCCGGGGCACCCGCCGGACCAGGGCGATCCGGCCGGTCGCGGCGGGGTCGGTGTCGAGCCGCTGCAACTCGCCGGAGAACCGTCGGGCCTCCTCGGCCGCCCAGCGGAACGTGGACACCGCCCGGCCCACCTCGGCCCGCGCCCAGATGATCGGTTTGCCGTTCTCGGCGGTGATCAGGTCGGCCACCTCGGCCGTCCGGGCGGCGAGTTCCCGGGACACGTGGTCCAGGGCCGCCGCCCGGACGTGCGCGGGCAGGGCCGCGGCCTGCGCCGCCACCCGGGCCGCCGCGGCGACGGCGGCCTCGACCTGGTCGGGCGTGGCCCAGCTGGTACGCCCCACCGCCCGACCGTCGTACGGGTGGGTGACGGTCACCTCGTCGTCGCCGTGCACGGCCCGACCGGCGACCCAGAACGCTCTCGGCTCCACGTCGGCAGCGTAGACGACACGCAGTCGCACGGAAACAGTCGCTCAAGCCCTTGTCTGCCGCGAATTCAGTAGCCAAGATGGCAGTCAGACTGCGATTACGTCCGCTGACTCCACTCCCAGCCACCCCTGGAGAGACCTCACCATGAGCGACCAGCAGCAGCTACGCAACTTCGTCGACGGCGCGTACGTCGACCCGGTGGACGGCGGTCACGCCGACCTGATCGACCCCTGCACCGGTGACGTCTTCGCCCAGGCCCCCGTCTCCGGCGCGGCCGACGTGGACGCGGCGATGCGGGCCGCCGCGACCGCCTTCGAGACCTGGCGGGACACCACCCCCGCCGAGCGGCAGCGGGCGCTGTTGAAACTCGCCGACGCGGTGGAGTCCCGGGCGGCCGAACTGGTCGACGCGGAGGTGCGCAACACCGGCAAGCCGCGCCAGCTCACCGCCGAGGAGGAGCTGCCGCCGGCGGTGGACCAGTTCCGGTTCTTCGCCGGGGCGGCCCGGCTGCTGGAGGGCCGCTCGGCCGGGGAGTACCTGGCGGGGCACACCTCGTACGTGCGGCGGGAGCCGATCGGCGTCTGCGCGCAGGTCACCCCGTGGAACTACCCGCTGATGATGGCGGTGTGGAAGATCGCCCCGGCGTTGGCGGCCGGCAACACGGTGGTGTTGAAGCCGTCGGACACCACGCCGGTGTCGACGCTGCTGCTGGCCGAGATCGCCGCCGAGTTCCTCCCGCCGGGGGTGTTCAACGTGGTCTGCGGCGACCGGGACACCGGCCGTACCCTCGTGGCGCATCCGACCCCGCAGCTGGTGTCGATCACCGGCTCGACCCGGGCGGGCATGGAGGTCGCGTCCGCCGCCGCCCCGGATCTCAAGCGGACCCACCTGGAGCTGGGCGGCAAGGCCCCGGTGGTGGTCTTCGACGACGCCGACGTGGCGGCGGCGGCCGAGGCGATCGCGACGGGCGGCTACTTCAACGCCGGCCAGGACTGCACCGCGGCGACCCGGGTGCTGGCCGGGCCCGGCGTGCACGACGACTTCGTGGCGGCCCTCACCGAGCAGGCCCGCAACACCCGCACCGGCGGCCCGGACGACGCCGACGTGCTCTACGGTCCGTTGAACAACGCCAACCAGCTCGCCCGGGTCAGCGGCTTCGTCGACCGGCTGCCCGACCACGCCGACCTGCACACCGGTGGTACGCGGGTGGGCGGGCGCGGCTACTTCTACTCCCCCACCGTGGTCTCCGGGGTACGCCAGGCCGACGAGATCATCCAGCAGGAGGTGTTCGGCCCGGTCATCACCGTGCAGCGGTTCACCGACGAGGACGAGGCGGTGCGCTGGGCCAACGGCGTCGACTACGGCCTGTCCGCCTCGGTCTGGACCCGCGACCACGGCCGGGCGATGCGGATGACCCGCCGGCTCGACTTCGGCTGCGTCTGGGTGAACACCCACATCCCGTTCGTCTCGGAGATGCCGCACGGCGGCTTCAAGCACTCCGGCCACGGCAAGGACCTGTCGGTCTACAGCCTGGAGGACTACACCCGGATCAAGCACGTCATGCACCACATCGAGGGCTGACCCCCATGGTTTCCAGTGCGGAGCTGCACCGGCGGCGGGGTGCCGCCGTGGCCCGGGGCGTCGGCAGCGTCATCGACTCGTACGTGGACACCGCCAGCGGCGGCACGATCGTCGACGTCGAGGGGCGGGAGTGGATCGACTTCGCCGCCGGCATCGCCGTCACCAGCGTCGGCAACGCCGCCCCGCGGGTCGTCGAGGCGGTACGGGCACAGGTCGAACGGTTCACCCACACCTGTTTCATGGTCGCGCCGTACGAGTCGTACGTGGCGGTCTGCGAGCAGCTCAACGCGCTGACCCCGGGCACCTTCGCGAAGCGCTCGGCGCTGTTCAACTCGGGCGCCGAGGCGGTGGAGAACGCGGTGAAGATCGCCCGGCACGCCACCGGACGGCAGGCGGTGGTCGTCTTCGAGCACGCCTACCACGGCCGGACCAACCTGACCATGGCGTTGACCGCGAAGAACATGCCGTACAAGCACCGGTTCGGGCCGTTCGCCGGGGAGGTCCACCGGGTGCCGATGTCGTATCCGTTGCGCGACGGCGGGCTGTCCGGGGCGCAGGCGGCGGCGCGGGCGCTGGAGCTGGTCGACAAGCAGGTCGGGGCGGAGAACGTGGCCGCGCTGCTGATCGAGCCGATCCAGGGCGAGGGCGGTTTCGTCGTACCGGCGACGGGTTTCCTGCCGGCGCTGCGCGAGTGGGCGACGGCGGCCGGGGCGGTGTTCGTCGCCGACGAGATCCAGACCGGTTTCTGCCGCACCGGCGACTGGTTCGCCTGCGACCACGAGGGCGTGGTGCCGGATCTGGTCACCCTGGCCAAGGGCATCGCCGGCGGGCTGCCGTTGGCGGCGGTGACCGGTCGGGCGGAGCTGATGGACGCGGTGCACGTCGGCGGCCTCGGCGGCACCTACGGCGGCAACCCGATCGCCTGCGCGGCAGCCCTGGCCAGCATCGCCACCATGCGGGAGCTGGACCTGGCCGCCGCCGCGCGGCGGATCGGGTCGGTGCTCGCCGACCGGTTGCGGGCCGTCGCCGCCCGCGATCCCCGGATCGCCGAGGTACGCGGCCGGGGCGCGATGCTGGCCGTGGAGCTGGTCCGGCCGGGCGGCCTGGTGCCCGACCCGGCCGCCGCCAGCGCCGTCTCGGCGGCCTGCCACGCCGCCGGCCTGCTCACCCTCACCTGCGGCACCTACGGCAACGTGCTGCGGTTCCTGCCGCCGCTGGTGATCTCCGACGACGAGCTGGCCCGTGGGCTGGACATCCTGGACGCCGCCTTCGGCTGACGTCCAGCCCTCTGCCGTCCGGGGCTCCGGCCGCCGCCGGGTGTCCGGGGTGCGCTCAGCGCACCAGCTCGACGAAGTTGCGGCGGATCACGTTCTTGCCCGGTTCCCGCAGCAGCTCCATCGCGGCGGCGTTGAGCAGCACGCAACTGCCCGACGGCCCGCTCACCGACACCGTCGCCACCTTCCCGTTGTCCAGGTTCGTCACCCGCAACCGGGTCCCCACCGGAAACCGGTCACTCGTCGCGGCCGGCGCGCCGGTCTCGGCGGAGAAGGTGACCGAGCCGGAGCACGCGCTGGGCATGGCCGCCACGCCGGTCGCCGGTGGCGTCGGCCGCTGGGTGACCGGGGGCTGGGCGGCACCGGGCCGGGTCTCACCGGGAGCGGGGGCGGCCGGTGCGTCGGCACCGACCCGCTCGACCACGTTGCGGCGGATCACGTTCTTGCCCGGCTCCCGGACCAGTTCCATCGCGGCGGCGTTGAGCAGCACGCAACTGCCCGACGGCCCGCTCACCGACACCGTCGCCACCTTCCCGTTGTCCAGGTTCGTCACCCGCAACCGGGTCCCCACCGGAAACCGGTCACTCGTCGCGGCCGGCGCGCCGGTCTCGGCGGAGAAGGTGACCGAGCCGGAGCAGAGGCTCGGCCGGGCGGACGTGGTGTCGGCGAACCCGAATCCGGTCCCCACCGCGACCACCGCCGTGGCGACCACCGCCACCCCCGCCGCCAGTACGTGCTTGCGCTGCACCTTCACCACGCCTCCCGTTCGTCGCCGTTACCTGCACCGCCTGGTACGGCCCGAACCCGCCCCCCGTTCAACCCAACCCGCCACCACCCCGCACTTTCGCTGTCGATCAAGGAGTTATGGTGGCCTTTCCGCCCCTTTGAGGCCGATTTCCGCTCACCACAACTCCATGATCGACGGGTCAGGTGCGGAGGAGGGCGGCTATCTGGGTGGTGATGAGGGAGGGGCGGTGGTAGAGGTCGCGGGCGGTGAAGTGGCGCATGCGCCAGCCGTGGGTCGCCAGCCAGTTCATCCGGGCGCGGTCGTGGTAGAGACGGTCGCGGTCGAGATGGGACAGGCCGTCGTATTCGATGCCGACCCTCGATCGTCGGTAGCCGAGGTCCAGTCGGTAGCGCCGGAAACCCTCGTCGTCCGACACCCAGATCTGGGGTTCCGGTGCCGGCAGCCCGCCGTCGATCAGGACGAGCCGGAGTTGGCTCTCCTGCCGGCACTCCGACCTGGGGTCGGCGAGCCGCACCAGCTGCCGCGCCTGGTCGACACCCCGCAACCGGGCGTGCCGGGCAAGCTCGGCGGTCAACCCCTCGGGGCGACAGGCTCCCACCCGCAGGCACAGGTCGAGAAGTGGCAATGCGTCCAGCCGGGCGACCGTCCGGGCCAGGTCCACCGCGCACCGGTCCGCGGGTGCGCACGGCAGGCCGGCCAGCAGGACCGGCTCAGGTACGGCGAGCACCGCCTGATGCACCACGACGCCCCGGACCTGCGGCACCCTCCCACCGGCCGGCACGATCACATGGAGATCGTCGCTGGGTACGGCACCGAACCCGTGCAGGTGAGCACCCGACTGGAAGCCGACGACCGCCCCCTCCGGAAGCCGACGCAGAAGCGCCTGCCACCGCACACCCTGCTCACCCCCCACCCCACCCACACCCCCCGGCCGCCGCTCCTCCCCCGCCGCCCGGACACTCCCGGGCTGCCGACTGCTCCCCGCCCCACCGACCTCCCCCGCCCCACCGGCTTCCCCAGGCCCTCCGACTTCCCCGGGCCCGTAGACGCCCCGCGACCACCGGCGCAGCTCCCCCGCATCGACCGCCCGCCGAACCCCCTCCCGACTCCATCCAGCCGACAACAACTCCGAGTACCGAATCAGCCGCCCCGCCACACTCACCAACCCTGCCCACCACCCCACCTCCCCACCACCCCCTGTGGACAACCCCCACCCCTCCCCATCCACAACCGCACCTCACCCAGCCCTGCCTCACCCCACGCCACCCACCCTGCCCGGCCCATCCCAAGCCCCCGCCCCCACCCCACACCCCGTCGATCTTGGAGTTGTGGTGCCCCGCAAAAGCCATGGAAACCAACCAATCGCCCACCACAACTCCATGATCGACTGAGTGGGGTGGCCGTGAGCCCGGTCGAGTGGTGGGCGCGAGCGACGGACGGGACGGTGGTCAGCGTTCTTCCATTGCCCAGGGGGAGCCGTAGGTGGTGAGCAGGTCGAGGAAGGGGCGGGGTGGCAGCGCCTCCGGGCCGAGCACCCCGACCCCGGACCAGCCGCCGGTGGCGAGCAGTTCCAGCGCCACCACCGGGTTGACCGCGGTCTGCCAGACGACCGCCTGGTGGCCGTACTCGCGCATGGACCATTCGTTGTCGACGACGTGGTAGAGGTAGACCTTCCGGGGTCGGCCGTCGACGCCGGTGCCAGTGACGTACGTGCCGGCGCAGGTCTTGCCGCGCATCCGGTCGCCGAGGGTGGCCGGGTCGGGCAGGCTGGCGGCGACGACGTCGCGGGGGGATACCTGCACGCCGCGCACCGACACCGGGGTGGCCGGGTCGGGCAGGCTGGCGGCGACGACGTCGCGGGGGGATACCTGCACGCCGCGCACCGACACCGGGGTGGTCGAGTCGAGGCCGACCTTGTGCAGGGCCCGGAGCACCTCGATGAACTCGTTGCCGAGCCCGTACTTGAAGGTGACCCGCCGGGCCCTGACCCAGCGCGGGATCAGCAGCACCTCCTCGTGCTCGACGTTGACGCACTCGACCGGGCCGATGCCGGCCGGGAAGTCGAAGACCTCCGGTTCGCTGAACGGTTCGGTGGTGAACCAGCCCCGGTCCCGCTCCCAGATCACCGGCGGGTTGAGGCATTCCTCGATGGTGGTCCAGATGGAGAACGACGGGGCGAAGTCGTAGCCGTCGACGGTGAGGTTCGCGCCGTCGCGGATGCCGATCTCGTCGATCTCGGCGAACAGTTCGTCGGCGGCGTACCTGGCGAACACGTCGGACAGGCCCGGTTCGATGCCGATCCCGCACAGCGCCAGCCGGCCGGCGCGAGCCCAGGTGGTGGCGGCGGCGAACTGCGCGTCACCGAGCTTCACCCCGGTCTCGGCGTACGGTCGGGCCGGGTGCGGGTGGGACAGCGACATCGCCATGTCCAGGTAGTCCGCCCCGGCGGCGAACGCCCCGTCGAAGATCGGCATGACGAAACGCGGGTCGACGGCGTTGAGCACGTGGGTGATCCGGTGTTCCCGGCAGAGCGCGGCGACCGCGTCCGCCGAGGCGGCGTCGACGCTGACGGCGACGAACCGGTCGCCGTGCCCGGCGACGGCCCGTTCGGCCCGGATCGGGTCGTAGTCGGCGACGACGACGGTGTCGAAGAAGGAACGGCGGGCGGCGATGGCGACGGCGGCGGAGCCGACCCCGCCGGCACCGACGAGCAGGATACGCATCAGGAATCGAACCCCAAACCAAGACGATCGAGCGTACGGAGCCAGTGCTGACGCCGGTCGTCGTGCGCGTGCGCGTCGGCGCGGGCCGGCGACCGGCGGGTGAGGTTGATGTCGGCGGCCGGACGGGGCAGGTCGGGGCGGTGGTGCGCGTACCGGCCGGGCGTCGCCTCGACGAGCGCCCGGCCGGTATGCGGGAGGATCATGACGGGCCTGTCGCCCGTCGGCCGGGCGCGTCGGCGACCGGGAGCGCGGCCCGTCGGGCCCGTCGACCGCGCAGCGTGCTCAGCCCGACGAGCAGCAGGGCGATGCCGAACATCGCCGTGCCGATCACGTTGACCTGCGGTGGGATGCCCCGCTGGGCGGCACCCCAGACGTACATGGGGAAGGTGACGGTGGTGCCGGCGTTGAAGTTCGTCACGATGAAATCGTCGAAGCTGAGCGAGAAGGCGAGCAGGGCGGCGGCGACGATGCCGGGCAGCACCAGGGGCAGGGTTATCCGCCGGAACGTCTGCCACTCGCTGGCGTAGAGGTCCATCGCGGCCTCCTCCAGCCGCCGGTCCATCCCGGCGAGCCGGGCCTTGACCGTCACCACCACGAACGACACGCAGAACATCACGTGCGCGATGACGACGGTCCAGAAGCCCTGCGGTACCCCGGCGGAGACGAACAGGGCGAGCAGCGAGGTGCCCAGCACCAGTTCCGGCGTCGCCATCGGCAGGAAGATCAGCAGGTTGATCCCGCCGCGCCCCCGGAACCGGTGCCGGACCAGGGCGAACGCCATCAGCGTGCCGATCACCGTGGACCCGACGGTGGCGAGGAAACCGATCTGCACGCTGCGGACCACCGCGTCGCACATCTCGGGGGTGGCGCAGGGCTGCCGCCAGTTGTCCAGGGTGAACTCGTTGAAGTCGTACGACAGCCGGCTGGACGGGCGGTTGAGGGAGAGGCCGGCGACCACGGCGATCGGCAGGAACAGGTAGCCGAGCACCAGCAGGGCGACGATCATCACCCACCGGTCGGCCAACCACCGCGACACCCTCACCGGGACCCACCTTCGTTCGCGACTGCGGGGCTCCGCTGCGCTGCACTCCTCGCGCTCACAGGACATCCTCCGTGCCGGCGCGGCGCAGGTAGACGAAGACCACCGCGAGGATCGCCGCCATCAGCAGGAAGGACAGGGCGGCCCCCTGCGGGTAGTCCAGCCGGACCAGGAACGCCGAGTCGATGACGTTGCCGATCATGTACTCGTTGGGGGTGCCGAGGAGTTCGGCGTTGATGTAGTCGCCGGTGGCCGGGATGAAGAACAGCAGCGTGCCGGCGATCAGGCCGGGCATCGACAGCGGCAGGGTGACCGTGCGGAAGGCGTGCAGCGGGCCCGCGTACAGGTCGCCGGCCGCCTCCAGCAGCCGGTGGTCGAGCCGCTCCAGGCTCGCGTACAACGGCAGCACCAGGAACGGCAGGAAGTTGTACGTCAACCCGAGCACCACGGCGACGGGGGTGGCGAGCAGCCGCCCGTCCGGGCCGAGCAGGTGGACGTCCCGCAGCAACCCGACCAGCACGCCGTTGTCCGACAGGATGGTCTTCCAGGCCAGGGTGCGCACCAGGAAACTGGTGAACATCGGGGCGACCACGCAGACCAGCAGCAGGTTCTTCCACCGGCCGGCTTTCTGCGCGATCGCGTACGCCAGCGGGTAGCCCAGCAGCAGGGCCAGCACCAGCGCCGCCCCGGCGTAGCCGAACGACCTGGCGAACTGCGGTGCGTACGCCTGCAACGCCTCCGGGTAGTTGCCGAACGCCCAGGTCAGCACGTACCCGGTGGACAGCGAACCGGTCGGGTCGTAAAGGCTGGCGGCGGCGAGCTGCGCCAGCGGCACGACGAAGAACAGCACCAGCCAGGCCGCCCCCGGCAACAGCAGCAGGTACGGCAGCAGCCGGTGCCGGCCCGGTCGGGCCGGTGGGGGTGATCCGGTCGCCGGTGTCCCGCTGCCCAACTGCGCCAGGGCGGTCACGACGGCACCTTGACCGGCTCGTCGAGCAGCGGGGTGGTGCGGTCGTCCTGGCCCGGCTCGCGGGGCAGCAGGAAGGCGTGCCGGGGGTCCCAGTGCGCCACCACGGACGTGCCGACCGGGTGCTGCCGGCCGACGCCGCTGTTCGCCGCGAACGCGGACAGTTCACTGCCCCACCCGGTGCGCACCAGGTACTGCGTGCTCACCCCCACGTACGACGCGTCGGTGATCACCCCAGGCACGTGCTGGTGGCCGGCCGGCACCTCGTCGGCGGCCTCGGCCAGGTGCAGCTTCTCGGGGCGTACCCCCAGGTAGACCGGGCCCCGGTCGACGCGGGCGCGGTCGACGGGCACCGAGAAGCGCGCGCCGTGCGCGGTGACCGGCACCTCGGGCCCGGCCGGGCCGGCGGCCTCGGCGGCGAGCAGGTTGGACTGGCCGAGGAAGTTCGCCACGAACGCGGTCGCCGGGTACTCGTAGAGTTCGGCGGGCGCGCCGAGCTGCTCGATCCGCCCGGCGTTCATCACCGCGACCGTGTCGGCCATCGTCATGGCCTCCTCCTGGTCGTGGGTGACGTGTACGAAGGTGATGCCGACCTCGGTCTGGATGCGTTTCAGCTCGATCTGCATCTGCCGGCGCAGCTTCAGGTCGAGCGCGCCGAGCGGCTCGTCGAGCAGCAGCACCTGCGGGTGGTTGATCAGGGCGCGGGCCAGCGCGACCCGTTGTTGCTGGCCGCCGGAGAGCTGCGCGGGGCGACGCCTGCCGAACCCGTCGAGCTGGACCAGCGACAGCATCTGCCGGACCTGGCCGTCGACCTTGCGGATGCCCCTCCGTCGCAGCCCGAAGGCCACGTTCTCGGCGATGTCCAGGTGCGGGAAGAGGGCGTAGCTCTGGAACACCGTGTTGACCGGCCGCTTGTACGGTCGCAGTCGGCTGATGTCCCGGTCGCCGAGCAGCACCTGCCCGCTGGTCGGCTCCTCCAGCCCGGCGATCATCCGCAGGGTGGTCGTCTTGCCGCAGCCGGACGCCCCGAGCAGGGCGAAGAAGGAGCCCTGCGGGACGGTCAGGGTGAGGTCGTCGACGGCGGTGAAGATGCCGAACCGTTTGGTCAGGTCGACCAGTCGCAGGTCGCCGGCGGGGGCTTCGTTCGCCATCCCGCTCACGCCCCGATGACCTGCTGGAACCTGGACTCGTACTCCTTTTCCTGTTTCTCGTCCAGCGCCATGAAGACCTTGGACTTCGCCAGCAGGGCGTCGTCCGGGAAGATCAGCGGGTTGGCGGCCAGCTCCGGGTCGATCTTCTCCATCTCGGCCTGGGCGCCCTTGACCGGGCAGATGTAGTTGACGTACGCGGCGAGCTTTGCCGCCACCGCCGGCTGGTAGTAGTAGTCGATCAGCGCTTCGGCGTTGCCCCGGTGGGTGGCCTTGTTGGGCACCAGCATGTTGTCGCTGAACAGCATCACCCCCGAGTCCGGCGCGACGAACCTGATCTTGGGGTTGTCGCCCGCCAACTGGATAACGTCGCCGGACCAGCCGACGCACGCGGCGATGTCGCCCTTGGCCAGGTCGGGGGCGTAGTCGTTGCCGGTGAACCGGCGGATGTGCTTCGACTCGACGGCCTTACGCAGCTTGACCAGGGCGTCGTCGAACTGGGCGGCGGTGAAGTTCGACGGGTCGTGCCCGTTGGACTGGAGCAGCAGGCCCATGGTGTCCCGCATCTCCGACAGGGCGGTCACCTTGCCCTTGAGGTCGGAGCGGGTGAGCAGCTCGTTGACGGTGCGGATCTCCCCGGTGACGCTGCCGTTGTAGGCCAGCCCGGCGAGGCCGGACTGCCACGGGATGGCGACCCGGTTCTCCTGGTCGAAGGAGCGCCCACGCAGCGACGGCAGCAGGTTGGCCGCCACGTTCGGCAGCTTGGCCGGGTCGAGTTTCTGGATCCAGCCGAGCCGGATCATCCGGGCGGCCATCCAGTCGGTCAGGACGATGATGTCCCGCCCGGTGCTCTGACAGCCGGCCAACTGGTTCTGCACCTTGCCGAAGAACTCGTTGTTGTCGTTGATGTCCTCGGTGTAGGTCACCTTGATGCCGCTGGCGGCGACGAACGCGTCGAGGCTGGGGCGCTTCGCGGCGTCCTTGTCGTCCACGTCCATGTACTGCGGCCAGTTGGAGAAGGCGAGGGTCTTCTCCGTGGCCGACAGGTCGTCGCTCGTGCAGCCGGCTTCGGTCTGGGTCGCCGCCTTGGTGCCGCAACCGGTGAGGCTGCCGCCCGTGGCGAGCAGGGCGGCCGATCCGAGGGTGCCGGTGAGCAGTCCACGCCGGGTGAGGGGCCGGAGGGGAGTACGCATGTGACGACTCCTAGGGGGTCGTCCGTCGGCGGCGGGGACGGGGGTGCGGCGCCGGCGGGAGGGTCGGGTGCCTGAGACGACTGATCCTGGCATGAGGTCACCGCCCCCACAAGGGATTCCGTTGCTGGAATAGGCTGTGACGACGAATTACGCCAGACTGCGCGGGCGGCACTAAGCTCGACCGGGGGAAACGGACATGGGGAGCGAACGATGACGGTCCGGCAGCAGGAGCACGGCACCGGCGGGCGACGCGTCGCGGTGCGTGAGGGGGCCAGCCACGCGCTGTTGGACGACGTGGCGAAGCAGATCATCGAGCAGTTGCAGGAGGACGGCCGCCGGCCGTACGCGACGATCGGCAAGGCGGTCGGGCTCTCCGAGGCGGCGGTCCGCCAGCGGGTGCAGCGGCTACTCGACGCCGGGGTGATGCAGATCGTCGCGGTGACCGATCCGCTCCAACTCGGCTTCCCCCGCCAGGCCATGATCGGCCTGCGTACCGACGGCGACCTGGAGGCCGTCGCCGACCGGCTGGCCGGGTTCGACGAGATCGACTACGTGGTGATCACCGCCGGCTCGTTCGACCTGCTCGCCGAGGTGGTCTGCCGCAACGACGCCCACCTGCTGGAGATCCTGCAACGACTGCGCTCGGTGCCCGGGGTGCTCGCCACCGAGGCGTTCGTCTACCTCAAGCTCCGCAAACAGACCTACACCTGGGGTACGGCCTGAGCCCGCCCACCGTGATCCACTCCCGTGGGCCGAGGTAGCGGTATCCGCGCGCCCGGACACCGCTATCTGGCCGACATTGAGTCGATCATGCGGCCTCGTCGGACGGAAGGTGGCCCGCTCAGCGGGGCGGCGTACGGAGCCGGCCGGGGTGAAGAGCGTTCAGCGGGCGGTCGCGGCGACGAAGGCGCGCCAGGCGTCAGGGGCGAAGCTCAGCGTGCCGCCGGCCCGGTCCTTGCTGTCCCGCACCAGCACCCGACCCGGCAGATTGTCCGCCACCTCGACACAGTCACCGCCGTTGCTGCTGCTCCGAGTTGCCGTACGCCAGCGGGGCTCAATCACGTCCACGGCAGCGGCACTCATTTCTGAGCGGCGACGAAGGCGCGCCAGATCTCGGGGGCGAAGCTCAGCGTGCCGCCAGCCCGGTCCTTGCTGTCCCGCACCAGCACCCGACCCGGCAGATTGTCCGCCACCTCGACACAGTCACCGCCGTTGTTGCTGCTGCGGCTCGCGGTCCGCCAGCGGGGCTCGATCACGTCCATCTCTCCACCGCTTCCCGGATCAGCTCATTCGATCGACGAGCGGGCAGCGCCTCGCCGGCCACGCTCTCCCACCTCCTGCCCAGGCTAGCAATGTCGGCGCTCTCGGTCACCATCTCGCCACGGAGCTGGTTGTCCAGATAGGCCAGCTCACTGCCGTCGGGCAGCCGAGCCAGCATGAACGGCCCGGCCAGACCGGTGTGCCAGGGTCCACCGAGCGGAATTACCCGCACCTGCACGTGCTCCCGCCCGGCGACGGCCGCCAAGTGGGCCACCTGTCCGGCCATGGTCACGCGATCGCCGACCACTCGGTGGAGCACCGCCTCGTCGATCACGAAGACCAACTGGGCCGGAGGGTCACGGTCGAGCAGGACTTGTCGCTCCAACCGCCCGCCCACCAGTTGCGCAACCTCGTCAGGCGGGAGCAGGCCGCCGGTCCCCAACACCGCTCGGGCGTACTCCTCGGTCTGGAGCAGGCCCGGCACGAGCAATGACTGGTACGAGCGGATCGACGTGGCGTCCTGTTCCAGTTCCGCCCACGGGCGGAACCAGGGCAGGTCGCGGCGGCGGTAGGGCTCGGGCCAGAGTTCGGCGGGTTCCCGACCGAGGATGCCGGCCACCGCGACCCGGGTACGCGGATGCGGCACCCGCCCGGCGCTGAGCCACCGGCCGGCCGTCTTCGGATCGACACCGACCCGGTGCGCGAGGGATTCCACCGTCTCCCCGCGCTCGGCCATCGCCACGCGAAGCACCTCGTTCACCGGCAGTTCCTCCCGCCCGATCGACACGCTCCGGCGCACCCTAGCGACAGTGCGTGTCGATGTCCGCCCGGCATCGGCGTGTTGGCCCGGGACCTCTCCGAAAGCCCCCGAGGTGCACCGGAAGTGCACCGGAAGTGCCCCACCCCGGTCCACCCCTCCCACCTCAACCACTCCGGGATGCCGAAGTAGCGGCATCCCGCACCCCGGACGCCCATGCGCGGCCCGCAGGATCGCTTGATCCACTCCTGTGGGCCGAGGTTGCGGTGTCCCGTGATCCGGATACCGCACCTTGGCCGATGTTGAGTCGATCATGGAGCCGGCGGAGGTCGAGTCGGTCGCACCGTCGCAGAGGGTGTGCGGATTCCGTTGCCAACTACCCGGAGTCACGCTGAATCCGTCGTCTCGAAGGCGAAGTGGACTTGCATTTCGCGGTCGGGCTGTGGGATAACCGAGGGCAGAGCGGCCGGATCCCCCTCCTGACCGGCCCGAGACCCGATGGGGCTGACAATGGCTGCCGACGCCACCGACCACCTCTGGATGCACTTCACCCGGATGGCCAGCTACGCCGCCGGGGAGGTGCCGACCATCGTGCGCGGCGAGGGCGCGTACGTCTGGGACGCGCAGGGCCGCCGCTACCTGGACGGGCTCGCCGGGCTGTTCGTCGTCAACGCCGGGCACGGGCGCACCGAGCTGGCCGAGGCCGCCGCGAAGCAGGCCGGCGAGCTGGCGTACTTCCCGCTGTGGTCGTACGCCCACCCGAAGGCCGTCGAGCTGGCCGAGAAGATCGCCTCGCTGACGCCCGGCGACCTCAACCGGGTCTTCTTCACCACGGGCGGCTCGGAGGCCGTCGAGGCGGCGTGGAAGCTGGCCCGCGCCTACTTCAAGCGCACCGGCAGGCCGACCAAGCACAAGGTGGTCAGCCGCTACCTCGCCTACCACGGCACCTCGATGGGCGCGCTGTCGATCACCGGCCTGCCCGGCATCAAGACCGACTTCGAGCCGTTGGTGCCCGGCGGGATCAAGGTGCCGAACACCAACTTCTACCGGGCCCCCGAGCACGGCGACTCGCCCGAGGCGTTCGGGGCCTGGGCCGCCGACGAGATCCGCCGGGCCATCGAACGGGAGGGGCCGGACACCGTGGCGGCGGTGTTCCTGGAGCCGTTGCAGAACTCCGGCGGCTGCTTCCCGCCGCCGCCCGGCTACTTCCAGCGGGTACGCGAGATCTGCGACGCGTACGACGTGCTGCTCGTCTCCGACGAGGTGATCTGCGCCTGGGGGCGGCTCGGCGAGTACTTCGGTGCCGCCCGGTACGGCTACCAGCCCGACATCGTCACCACCGCCAAGGGCATCACCTCCGGCTACGCCCCGCTGGGCGCGATGATCGCCAGCGACCGGCTGATGGAACCGTTCCTCACCGAGACCGGCATGTTCGCCCACGGGGTGACCTTCGGCGGCCACCCGGTGTCCTGCGCGGTGGCCCTGGCCAACCTGGAGGTGTTCGCCCGGGAGGACCTGGTCGGCCACGTCCGGGCCAACGAGGGTGCCTTCCGGGCCACCCTGGAGAAGCTCACCGACCTGCCGATCGTCGGCGACGTCCGGGGCGACGGCTACTTCTACGGCATCGAGCTGGTCAAGGACAAGACGACGAAGGCCACCTTCGACGAGGCCGAGTCGGAGCGCCTGCTGCGCGGCTTCCTGTCCTCGGCGCTGTTCGCGGCCGGGCTCTACTGCCGGGCCGACGACCGGGGTGACCCGGTGGTCCAGCTCGCCCCGCCGCTGATCGCCGGGCAGGAGCAGTTCGACGAGATGGAGCAGATCCTGCGCGCCGTCCTCACCGAGGCGTGGTCCCGCCTGTAGACCACGGGCGCTCTCCCCCGGAGCCGCACATGCGCTACCAGGAACTGTCCCACTGGCTGTCCACCGTGGACGAGCCGTTGACCCCACGGCCGGCGTTGCCCGGCGACACCGACGCCGACGTGGTGGTCGTCGGCGCCGGCTACACCGGGCTGTGGACGGCGTACTACCTCGCCCGCGCCGATCCGACGCTGCGGATCGTCGTGCTGGAGGCCGAGGTGGCCGGCTACGGCGCGTCCGGGCGCAACGGCGGCTGGTGCTCGGCGCTGTTCCCGACCGCGCTGCCGGCGCTGGCCCGTCGGCACGGCCCGGCGTCGGCGCTGGCGATGCAGCGGGCCATGCGGGACACCGTCGCCGAGGTCGGTCGGGTGGCCGCCGCCGAGGGGATCGACTGCGACTGGCGGCACGGCGGGACGGTGCTGCTGGCCCGCACCGACGTGCAGCTCGGCCGGGCCCGTGCGGCGGTCGCCGAGGCCCGGGAGCACGGGCTCGACCCCGACGACCTGGTGCTGCTCGACGCCGCCGGGGCCGCCGCCCGGTGCGCCGCCGAGGGGGTACGCGGCGGCACGTACACCCCGCACTGCGCCGCCGTGCACCCGGCGAAACTGGTCCGGGGGCTGGCCCGCGTGGTGTGCCGGCTCGGGGTGCGGCTGCACGAGCGGTCCCCGGTGACCGCGATCCGGCCCGGCGCGGTGGTCACCCCGCACGGCACGGTACGGGCGGAGGTGGTCGTGCGGGCCACCGAGGCGTACACCCCGGCGCTGCCCGGCCACCGCCGCACCGTCGCCCCGGTGTACTCGCTGATGGTGGTGACCGCGCCGCTGCCCGAGCGCACGTGGGAGCGGATCGGGCTCGCCGGCCGGGAGACCTTCTCCGACTACCGGCACCTCATCGTGTACGGCCAGCGCACGGCCGACGGGCGGCTCGCCTTCGGCGGGCGGGGTGCCCCGTACCATTTCGGCTCCCGGGTCTCCCCCGGCTACGACCGGGAGCCCCGGGTCTTCGCCGCGCTGCGTCGGACGCTGGGGGAACTCTTCCCGGTGCTCGGGCCGGACGTGCCGGTCGAGAGTGCCTGGGGCGGCCCGCTCGGGGTGGCCCGGGACTGGTCGGCCTCGGTCGGGCTGGACCGGTCGACCGGGCTGGCCTGGGCCGGCGGCTACGTCGGCGACGGGGTGGGGACGAGCAACCTGGCCGGCCGTACCCTCGCCGACCTGGTCCGGGGCGTGGAGTCGGAGCTGACGGCGTTGCCGTGGGTGGGCCACCGCTCCCCCCGCTGGGAGCCGGAACCGCTGCGCTGGCTGGCGATCAACGCCGGCCTCCGGGTGATGTCCTCGGCCGACGAGGTGGAACGCCGCACCGGCCGCCCGGCCCGCCGCGCCACCGCCCTCTCCCCCCTCCTGGGCCACTGACCCCGCCCCGCCTCCCTCCCCACCCGCCGCTCACCCACCGCTGACGCCCGGTGATCAAGAGGTTCGCGTCATGGTCGATCTTCAGACTGACGCGAACCTCTTGATCACCGGGGAGACCCGGGCGGGAGGCGGGGAGGCGGCGGGAGGGAGGGAAGGGAGGGAGGGAGCCGGGGTCAGTGGTTGGGGGGGATTACGCGGAGGTGGCCCCGGCGGCCGGTGGGAGGGGTCTGGGGGTGGGGGTGGGGGTGGTGGGGGTCGTGGTCGTCCTGGGGTGGGCGGGGGGCGACCGGGCGGGCCGCCTCGCGGACGGCTTCGGCCAGGGCGACCAGGTCGTCGGTGGTGGGCGGCGGCGGTTCGAACTCGCCCTCGTGCCGGACGACGTCCCAGCCCCGGGGGGCGGTCAGGCTCCGCGCGTGCTGCTCACACAGGTCGTACGTGTGCGGCTCGGCGAACGCCGCCAGCGGACCCACCACCGCCGTCGACTCGTTGTAGACATAGGTCAATGTGGCGACCGCTTGCCGGGGGCAGCCGTTACGGGAGCAGCGCCGTGGTGACCTCACGTGCGGCAGGGTATCCCCATTACCGGGTCCGGCGCACCGGTTCGCTTTGCGACACGCCCGGCACCGTGATCACAATTCGCACCTGGTGCTCCCGCCGCGCCCGTCGACGCGCGCCGCCACGGGCCGGGGCGCGCCGAGGGCTACCCTTTGGCTCATGACGAGCCCGGAACACCGCCGCCCCGGCTCCGGCCGGCGCAACCACCGCGACCGCCACGGGCGTGGCCTGCGCGGGCGGCTGGTGCCGGCGACCGTGCCGCTGGCCCGGACCAAGGCCGAGATCTTCGACGACCTGGTGCTGGACACGGTGGAGACGCTGGAGCGCCGGTTCGCCACGGAACTGGCCGGCGTCGAGTTCGCCGTCGAGGACGTCCCCCCGGACCTCAACGTCTACGACTCCGACGTGCTGGAGGACGGCGAGGTGCCGCTGGCCCGGCTGCTGCCCGGCCGGCCCGGTCGGCAGGAGGTGCCGCCCCGGATCGTGCTCTACCGCCGGCCGCTGGAGTTCCGCGCGATGGACCGCGAGGACCTGGCCGACCTGGTGCATGACGTGATCATCGAGCAGGTGGCGAACCTGCTCGGGGTCGACCCGGACGAACTGGCCTGACCGCCGGGCCGACCGTGCCCCGGTCCGCCGACCGGTAGCTCCCCCGTGGACGCGGCCGGCACTTCCGGTGACCGGCCACCGGCCCGACGTCGGTCACCCCCCGCGACCCCGTCGGGCGTGAGCCGGGCGGCCCCCACCGCCCCGGCCCGACCCGTCGGCTCAGGCGGCCCGCCGCTTGAGCTTGCGCCGCTCCCGCTCGGAGAGCCCACCCCAGATCCCGAACCGCTCGTCGTGCCCGAGAGCGTATTCGAGGCATTCCGTCTTGACCTCGCACCGCGAACAGATCCGCTTCGCCTCGCGGGTCGAGCCGCCCTTCTCGGGGAAGAACGCTTCCGGGTCGGTCTGCGAGCACAGTGCCCGCTCCTGCCACTCCGGCGCGTTTCCGAGCAGGTCGGCCACCTCAAGCTGGCCGTCCATCAGATGCCTCCTTGTCGCGCACCGACGTCACCGCCGCTGCAACCCCCCACGCGAAAGGCGTGCTTGTCCGTCCGGTCCCTATTTGTTGCGTTCCGCGCGAACAACCCCATCGAAATTACACGCGTGTAATGCGTGCGCCGTCAAGCCGAACTTGATAATGGAGTCGCCCTCCCGACACGTCGCCGGACGGTCACCGGACCACCCGGCCCTCGCAACCTGCCCTATCGATTCAGACCCCGGGCGAGTAACGCCCTCTCCGGCGAGTTGCCCCAGATTTCTGCCGTGGCGTCGCCGCCCCGGACGACACCCGGGAACGCCGCCGGACGCTCCGTCCGACCGTCTCGCCAAGATCATGAGCATGGTGGGGGACAGGTTAACGCGGTTGGCCCCGGACCGCCCGTTCACCCGTAAATGACGACAGCGCCCCGTCCACATCGTGGACGGGGCGCTCGGGTCGGGACGCCTGCAACGGCGCTCAGGTCGACCGGGGTGGGCTGCTCGGCCAGACGAATTCGGCGATCGCCCCACCGTTGACGGAGATCGTTCCGGCGGGTGTCTCCTCATCCCACCAGACGGTATAGAGACCCGCCGTCAGATCCGGGTAGACGGCACTGTGGAACACCCCGTCCCGGACGATCCGCTCCCGGACGGCGGAGTGCGTCCGCACCGCGCCGTCCTGGTCGACCCGGCTGATCTCGATCTCCCGACCGTGCAGGTCACGTCCGGTGTAGATGATCAGGGCACCCATCTCCCCGCCGACGTCGAGCATCACCGTGCCACTCTCCGTCGGCCCGTACTGGTGGTGATGGTGGTGGTGTCCGTTCACGCCGCGCTCCGTCCGCTCAGGAGTTCGCCGCGGGCGGGTTGTTGAACCCGTCGTACGGCGTACCGAGGAAGGGGAAGTCCCGCAGGAACGGCGCGGTCACGTCGGCGGCGCTCAACCCGGGGGTCACCGCGCCGGCCGCCGCGTCCGGCTTGAACTTCTTGTCCACCAGCGGCACGGTCACCCCGGCCACCGCCCGCAGCGCGATGCTCACCACGTCGTCGACGACCCGGCGGCCGTTGGGGAACCCGGCCAGGTCCCCACCGAGCAGACCGAACTGGTTCGGCTTGCTGCTCGGCCTGATCGCGGTGTTCAACCGCAGCATGTCGGCCTGCACGTCCCCGGTGAGGTTGGTGAAGCCGTCGATCAGCCCGGACGGGATGCCGGTCAACAGGATGGCGAGCAGGTCGGCCCGGGGCTTCTTGGACTTGTTCAACGCGTCCAGGTTGGGGAACACCCCCGGGTAGAGCACCGGCAGCAGCGCCGCCAGCTCCGGCTGCTCGACGAACCGGGCGAACCGTTTGTCCTCGGTCGGGGGCAACGTGTTCCACAGGTCCTTCTTGGACATCGGCACGATGACCTCGTTGAACAGCGGATTGCCCAGCCGGGACACCTGGGTCCACGGGCCGACCGCCGCGTCCGCCGCGACCTTGTCGCCGAGCACCCTCACCTGCTGCCGGGAGGCGGTCGTCCACACCCCGATCGTCGAGGCCCGGTCACCCACGCCGTACCGGTTGGCCCGGCGGCGCACCTTGCTCAGCGGCACCTGCACCGCGATGCTGTGCACGTTCATCCGGTCCACCGCGTTGACCGGCTCACCCTCGGCCTTGAACAGCTTCTTGCCGGCCACGTGCAACTGCTGGAACGGCCGCAGCGTGCCCAGGTCGAAGATCGCGCCCAGGTCGACGAAGAAGCCGTCCGCACGCTGCCCGGCGAACACCTTCTCCCCCGTCGACAGCTTGAACGTCGCCTGCCGGACCAGGTCGTTGTACTTGGGGATGGACAGCGGCCCGACGTTGCACGGCGGGCAGGGCAGCTTGTGCGCGAGCACGTGCTCCTTGCCGTCGGTGACCCGGGTCAGCTTGTAGAACTGCCGCCGGTTCCAGTTCTTGCTGTCCAGCGAGTCGATCGGGCCGGTGTTGTAGAGAAAACTGTTCTGGTTCGTGATCTCGGTACGGAATTCGAACCGGTAGGTCACGTCGGGATGGCCGTCACCGTCGTTGTCGATATGGATCTCGTACCGCACGTCGTCGCCGAACTCGAAGAAGTTCGGGCCGCCCGAGGGGAGCTGCAACGGCACGTAGTTGGCGATCAACGTCACCGAGTCGGGCCGGTCGGGGCTGACGAAGGCGTAGAGGTCGGAACTGTCGGCGACCGGGTCCTTGCTTATTTCCGGTGCTTCGCGGTGGGACGACATGGCGGACCAACCTTTGCGGGATCATGAGGAATCAGGGCATGACGGACCGGGCGCGGAACCTGCGCCTGGCGGTGGAGGGGAAGGAACGCGGCCGGTCGACGCCGCGCGACGGAAGCGGGCGGGTCAGGCCACCCGCTGACAGCGGTCGGGGCGGCCCGCCCGGACGACGGACAGGTCAGCCCAGCCCGACGGACAGGTCAGCCGCGCCCGGCGGCGCGGCGCAGCCGGTCGGCCAGCCCCCGGTCGCGTACCTCGATCCGGGACGAACCGACGAAGACGTCCATCGTCCCGGACCTGGCGTCCCGCAGGTGGACCACGATCGGGCCGTCCGCGCCGGCCGCCGCCGGGGAGTTCTGCGCCACCGACACACCGGTGACCGTCAGGGCCGCCGCACCCAGCGTGGCGCTCGCCGCGGCGGTCAGTGTCTGCCGGCGGGTCAGTCGCGGCCAGGAACGCTTCCGCACTTCACTCGTCATGGGGAACCTTTCCTCCGGCGGCGCGTGAGCGCGCGCGGTGTGGAGCGCGAGGTTGCCGGCGGCGGCCCTCGCCTCAACCGCCGCCGGCGAACACTGGTACGGCCCGCACGCGCGAAAGGTTCGATGTCATCGTGACGGATGACCGTACGCGGTCGTCCGTTTGCGCGCCGGCCGTCCGGCGGCGGCGGCGATCGCCCGCAACTGCTCCTCGGTACGCGCCGATCCGTTGCCCGAACCCGCCATCCGGGAGATGGTCTCCTCCATCAGGGTGCCGCCCAGGTCGTTGCAGCCGCCCCGCAACATCGCCACGGTGCCCTCGTCGCCGAGCTTCACCCAGGAGCACTGGATGTTGTCGATCCGGCCGTGCAGCAGCAGCCGGGACATCGCGTGCACCACCCGGTTCTCCCGCCAGGTCGGGCCGGGCCGGGCGATGCCGGCCAGGTAGATAGGCGCGTTGGTGTGCACGAACGGCAGCGCCACGAACTCGGTGAACCCGCCGGTACGGTCCTGCACGCCGGCCAGCACCCGGAAGTGCGCCAGCCACTGCCCGGGGTGGTCGACGTGGCCGTACATCATCGTGGAGCTGGAGCGGATGCCCAGCTCGTGGGCGGTGGAGACCACCTCGACCCAGGCGGCGGCCGGCAGTTTGCCCTTGGTGAGCACCCAGCGCACGTCGTCGTCGAGGATCTCGGCGGCGGTGCCCGGAATGGTGTCCAGGCCGGCCTCGCGCAGCATCGACAGCCACTCCCGCACCGGCACGCCGGCCTTGGCGGCGGCGGTGACGATCTCCATCGGCGAGAACGCGTGCACGTGCATCCCGGGCACCCGGGCCTTGATCGCCCGGACGATGTCGGCGTACCCGGTCACCGGCAGCTTCGGGTCGATGCCGCCCTGAAGGCAGACCTCGCCGGCACCGGCCGCCCACGCCTCCTCGGCCCGGTCGGCCACCTGCTCCACCGACAGCCGGAACGCGTCGGCGTCCCGCTCCCGCTGGGCGAACGCGCAGAACCGGCAGCCCACATAGCAGACGTTGCTGAAGTTGATGTTGCGGTTGACCACGTAGGTGACGTCGTCGCCGACGGTGTCCCGGCGCACGTCGTCGGCGAGCCGGCACAGCTCGTCCAGGGCCGGACCGTCCGCGCCGAACAGGGCCAGCGCCGCGTCGGCGTGCCGGGGCTCCAGCAGCGCCGCCGGATCGTCGGCCGCCAGCCGCAGCCCCGCCCGCAGGTCGCCGTCGGCACCCGGCACCGGTCCGCCCGACGCCGCCGGGCTCACCTTGCCGGCGACCTCCGCCCAGTCGCCGTAGACGCTGTCGAAGTCGCCCCGCCGGTCGTCGGTGCGGCCGGCGGTGTCGATGGTGGCGTGCAGATCGACCCGGCCGCCGCCGAACACCTCCTCCGGCTCCTGCCACGGGCGGCCCACCGGCCGGGCCACCTCGACGGCCAGCCCGGTCGCCGGGTCGGCGAGCGCGCCGACGTGCGGCGACAGCCGGGGGTCGAGCCACGGGTCGCCCGCCCGGACGTACTCCGGGTAGATGGTCAGCCGCTCGCGCAGCGTGAAGCCGGACTTCTCGGTCTGCCGGGCCAGCTCGTCGAGCTGCGGCCAGGGCCGCTCCGGGTTGACGTGGTCCGGGGTGAGCGGGGAGACGCCGCCCCAGTCGTCGATGCCGGCCCGCAGCAGCAGGTCGTACTCGTCCTCGATCAGGTTGGGCGGGGCCTGGAGCCGGGCCTTCGGGCCGAGCAGCAGCCGGGCCACCGCCACGGTGGCCGCCAAGTCGTGCAGCTCGGCGTCGGGCAGGCCGCCCATCGCCGTGTCCGGCTTGGCCCGGAAGTTCTGCACGATCACCTCCTGGAGGTGGCCGTACTCCCGGTGCGCCCGGCGGATCGCGAACAGCGCGTCGACCCGCTCGGCGGGGGTCTCGCCGATGCCGATCAGGATGCCCGTGGTGAACGGCACCCCCACCCGGCCGGCGTCGTCGAGCACCCGCAGCCGCACCGCCGGCTCCTTGTCGGGCGAGCCGAAGTGCGGGCCGCCCGGCTCCGACCAGAGCCGGGTCGCCGTGGTCTCCAGCATCATCCCCATGCTCGGCGCGACCGGCTTGAGCCGTTGCAGCTCCGACCAGGAGAGCACCCCCGGGTTGAGGTGCGGCAGCAGGCCGGTCTCCTCCAGCACCGCCACCGCGCAGGCGCGCAGGTAGTCCACGGTGGAGTCGTAGCCCCGCTCGTCCAGCCAGGCGCGGGCCGCCGGCCAACGTTCCTCCGGCCGGTCACCGAGGGTGAACAGGGCCTCCTTGCAGCCCAGCGCCGCGCCCTGCCGGGCGATCGCCAGCACCTCGTCGGTCTCCAGGAAGGCCGCCGGCAGCCGGTGCGGCACCGTGGCGAAGGTGCAGTAGTGGCACCGGTCCCGGCACAGCCGGGTCAACGGGATGAAGACCTTCTTCGAGTACGTCACCACGCCCGGCCGGCCGGCGTCGCGCAGCCCGGCGTCCCGGACCTCCCCGGCGATCCGGAGCAGTTCGTCCAGTTCGGGGCCCCGGGCGGTCAGCAGCGCGGCGGCCTCGTCGACGTCGAGCGCCCGCCCGGTGGCGGCCCGGCGCAGCGCCCGACGTACCGCCGCCGGGGTCGGGCCGGAATCGGTGCGGTCAACCATCCGCCCAGCCTAGGCGCTTCCGGCGGCGATCCGGCAGGCACGCGAGCCGGGTGTGACATCTCCCCGGCGCTGCGCCGGCCGGGTCGGCACGCGCGCCGCGGCGCGCCGACCCGACCGGGCGGCTCAGTGCGGGGCGTTCGGGTCGTCGCGGCGGAAGTGCTGCGTGCGGTCACCGTCGGCGTCGGCCGTGCCGGTGGTCGGCTCGCCCGGCTGCCGGGGGATCGCCTGGGTCGGGTCGGCCGACGGGGGCTGCCCGAACGGCGGCCCGGCCGGCGGGGCACCGAACGGCGGGGCGGACTGCGGCGCACCGAACGGCGGAGCCGACTGCGGGGTACCGAACGGCGGGGCCGACTGGGGAGCGGCACCGGCCGGCGGGGCCGACTGGGGAGCGCCGAACGGCGGAGCCGACTGCGGGGTGCCGAACGGCGGGGCCGACTGCGGCGGCGGGGCGAAGCCGGGCTGGCCGTACTGCCCGGTGCCGGGCTGACCCGGGTAGCCGGCACCCGGGTAGCCGCCCTGCTGCTGCGGCCAGCCGGGCTGGGGCTGCCCGTAGACGCCGGGCTGCGGCTTCGGCTTCGGCACGTGGTAAAGGGTGCGCCAGATCCGGTAGACCACGAAGGCGGCCACCCCGAACAGCGCGAACCAGGCGGCCCGGGTCAGCATGCCGAGCAGGGCGTCCAGCACCTCCGCCTCGGCCAGCCGGCCGACCAGCCAGATCAGGAAGGTCAACACGCCGAACAGGGCGGCGAAGGCGTACTCGCCGATGGCGATCTGGGTGAACTGCCGGGCCCGGCCGGACACCGGTGCGAGGTGGGTGACCAGCAGCACGGCCAGCAGCGGCAGCACCGTCGACTCGACGCCGACGAAGGCGAAGAACTCGCTGCCCGCCCGCCCCGAGAAGGTGCTGTAGTCCGATGTCGGCACGAGCAGCCGGACGAACCCGACGAAGAGCAGCACGGCGTTCGCGCCGAGCAGGACGAGCGCGGCGAGTTCGCGCAGGGGTGCGGTGATCTGGCGGGCCTGCGACGCGTCGTGCGACGCGGGCTCGGCGGGGCTGGTCACGAACTCTCCCTCGGGGCGAAACGGACAGAGGCCGACGTGAGCCTAGTCTCCCGGGCCGCCCGGCGGCGGGACACGTCCCGTACGGGAGGATGGACGGCATGCGCATCGTGGTTCTGACCGGCGGAATCGGGGGTGCCCGATTCCTGCTCGGCGTCCGGGCGTACGCCCGCGAGGTGGGCGCCGAGGTGACCGCCGTGGTCAACGTCGGCGACGACCTCTACCTGCACGGCCTCAAGGTCTGCCCCGACCTGGACAGCGTCCTCTACACCCTCGGCGGGGGCGCCGACCCGGAACGCGGGTGGGGGCGGGTCGGCGAGAGCTGGACGATCAGGCAGGAACTGGCCGCGTACGGGGCCGAGCCGAGCTGGTTCAACCTCGGCGACAAGGACGTCGCCACCCACCTGGTGCGCACCACCATGATCAACGCCGGCTATCCGCTGTCGCAGGTCACCGAGGCGCTCGCCGCCCGCTGGCAGCCCGGCGTACGGCTGCTGCCGGCCACCGACGACCGGCTTGAGACGCACGCGGTGGTCGACCTGGACGGCGAGCGGCGGGTCATCCACTTCCAGGAGTGGTGGGTCCGGTACCGGGCGGGCGTGCCCACCGACCGGTTCGTCTTCGTCGGCGCGGACGCCGCCAAGCCGGCCCCCGGGGTGACCGAGGCGCTGGCCGCCGCCGACGTGGTGCTGGTCGCGCCGAGCAACCCGGTGGTGAGCATCGCGCCGGTGCTGGCGGTCCCCGGGCTGCGCGACGCGGTCGCCACCGGCCCCGCCCCGGTCGTCGGGGTGTCCCCGATCATCGGCGGCGCGCCGGTCCGCGGGATGGCCGACCGCTGCCTGGAGGTCCTCGACGTCGAGTGCAGCGCGGCCGGGGTGGCCCGGCTCTACGGCGGGCGCAGCGAGGGTGGCCTGCTCGACGGCTGGCTGGTCGCGCCGGAGGACGACGGGGTGGCGGTGCCCGGGGTGACCGTCCGCGCGGTCCCGCTGCGGATGACCGACGAGGCGGCGACCACGGCGATGGTCCGGGCCGCGATGGAGCTGGTGTGAGACTGGAGATCCTGCCGGTGCCCGGCATCGGCGACGTGACCGAGGGCGACGACCTGGCGGTGCTGATCGGCACCGCCGCGCCGTGGCTGCGCGACGGCGACGTGCTGGTGGTCACCAGCAAGATCGTGTCGAAGGCGGAGGGGCGGCTGGTGGACGTGCCGGCCGACGGGCCGGAACGGCTCGCCGCCCGGGACGAGGTGCTCGCCGCCGAGACCGCCCGGGTGGTGGCGACCCGGGGGCCGACCCGGATCGTGCAGACCCACCACGGTTTCGTGATGGCCTCCGCCGGGATCGACGCCTCGAACGTCGACAAGACCCGGCTGGTGCTGCTCCCGGTCGACCCGGACGCGTCCGCGCGGGCACTGCGCGCCGCCCTGCGGGACCGCTACCGGATCGACGTCGCGGTGATCATCAGCGACACGATGGGCCGGCCCTGGCGCAACGGGCTGACCGACGTGGCGCTCGGGGTGGCCGGGATGGCCGCGATCCGCGACCACCGGGGCGAGGTCGACCCGTACGGCAACGAGCTGCAACTGACCCAGATGGCGGTGGTCGACGAACTGGCCGGCGCGGGTGAACTGATCAAGGGCAAGTGCGACCAGGTGCCGGTGGCGGTGGTCCGCGGCTACCTGCCCGCACCGTCCCCGACCGTCGACGGTGCCGGGCATGCGGCGACCCGCCCGGCCGAGGACGGCGTCGGCGCGGCGGCCCTGGTCCGGGAGAGCGACCTGGACCTGTTCTCCCTCGGCACCGCCGAGGCGACGGCGGCCGGCCTGCGGGCCGGCGCGACCCTCGCCGACGGACCCGGCGCGTCGCCCGCCGACCCTGCCGCCGTCGACCGGGCCATCGCCGCCGTGGCGACGGTGGTCGCTCCCGGCACCACCTTCACCCACGTCACCGACGACGAGGTACGTGCCGGCCTCGCCGCGACCGTCGACGGATGGCCGGCCGGGGCCACCGGGCTGGTGCTCGGCGCGGCACCCACCCCGGTCGACCAGCCCGACCTGGTGCGCTTCGGTGCCGACCTGCATCGGCTGCGGATCGCGCTGGCCGCCGAGGGCGTCCCGTCCACCCTGCTGCCACCGCCGGCGGGCAGCATCGCGAGCGCCTGCCTGGCCCTGTGACCCGACCGGGCCGACCTGTCGGGGCGGCCACCCCGACGGCCGGGCCGGCGGTGACCAGGCCGGCCGCCGATGGCCCGGCGGTGATCGACACGCGATCGCCGAAGTTGCGGTATCCGCTCCAGGGGATACCGCAACTTCGGCACCACTGAGCCGCCCCACCGCCCGGCCGCCCCCACCGCCCGGCCGCCCGAGCCCGTCGGGCGGCGGGCTCAGGCGTCGAGCATGGCCCGGCCGAGGGGGGTCAGGGTGTGCAGGACCGTGTTGCGGTCCCGGCGGCTGACCAGCAGGCCGGCGTTGCGCAGCACGGCGGTGTGCTGGCTGGCCGCGGCGGCCGAGATGTGCAGCCGGCGGGCCATCTCGCCGGTGGTCGCGCCGTCGTCGCTGGCTTCGAGCACCGCCGCCCGGGTACGGCCGAGCAGCGCCGCCAGCGCCTCCCGGCCGCCGTCCCCGGCGGACCGGCCGCCCTCCCCCGGTGGCGGGTCCAACCCGCCGAGCCGGTCGGCCGGGTAGACCAGCACCGGCGGCAGCGCCGGGTCGAGCAGCGCGACCGGGGTACGCGCGCAGAAGAACGACGGCACCAGCAGCAGCCCCCGACCGTCCAGGTGCAACTCCCGCCGGTTCGGATAGTCCACGACCTGGAGCACACCGGAGTCCCAGCGCATACCCGGCCGCAGGCTCGCCAGCAGCCCCTCCGCGCCACCGTCGAGCAGCGCCCGGGCCCGTACCGCGCGGTCGGCCTCCACGGCGGCCCTGATCCGCCCCCAGTACGGGTCGATCGCCACCGACCGGTACTGCGTCATCGACTCGGTCAGGTGACGCAGCACCTCCGGCTCACCCCGGGCCAGCGCGGCCGCCGACGACGGCAGCGGGTTCGCCCCGGCCAGCAGGTTCAGGTCGCGGCGCAGCAGCTCGGTCGGGGTGGACCGGACGGCGTCCAGGCCCGCCTCGAACCCGTCGAGGCTCTGGTAGGGGGTGAGGAAGTCGGGGAAGTAGCCCCGGGGCGGGTTCAGCGCGAACAGCAGCCGGAACTGGTCGGCGGCGGTGTCCCGGCGCAACCCGGCGGCGACCCCCTGACGCCAGCGCGCCATCAGCGGGTCGCGGGTCCGCCCCTGGAGCAGGTGCAGGCTGAGGACCAGCTCCCAGACCGGGTCGGCGGCGGGGGCGACCCGGGTCCGGAGGATGTCCTCCCGGGAGAAGTGGATGGTCAGCATGGAGCGCTCCTGGGGCGGGGCAGGGGGAGGCCCGCCGACCCACTGAACTGTACCGGGCGGCACTTATCTCCACTTTTAAGTGTGGACTGAAAGACCTCGACGCCCGTCCCGCCGGTTGGCATGCTCCTACTGCCCGGTACGACACGCGGGGTTCTTCCCGCTGCCGGTCGGGCGGGTCGGGGGTCCACCGAAGGTGGCGCCCGGGAGGCACTACGAGGGTCTGCGGCCCTGGTTCCGCAGAGGTGTCACCCGGGCCCCACCGCCCCCGTGGCGGGTGGGGTCAGCCGATCCAGAGCGCCACCCGGTGGTCCTCGTCGGTGACGTAGAAGCTGCGTCCGTCCATCTCGGCCACCCCCTCGACGTTGCGGAACGGTGCCAGTTCGGCCACCACCTCGCCGGCGATCCGGCCGTCGTCGGTCGGCTCCCACCGGAACCGGACGTGCCGTGAGGTGACCTCGCCGCCGGTGGGGTGGTCGTCCAGCAGCACCGATCCCTTGCCCAGCGCGTCGATCGAGCCGACCACCGCCGCGTACCCGCCGTCGGCGGTCGGGGTGACCGCGCGGAAGCCGACCAGCGCACCGGGCGGGGTCACCCCGGTCAGCACGTACGCCCGGCCGGCGCGCGGCCAGCCGCCGCCCGAGGTGAACATCTGCGGCACCCCGGCCAGCTCGACCAGGACCGGTTCCCCGTCCACGGTCACCGGGAAGCGCAGCCCCAGCAGCACCGTCCCCTCCGGGGTGAACGCCGCCGCCTCCACGTTCAGCGGCAGGTCGTCGTCGGCGAGCCGGCGTACCCAGGACTTGGCCCGCGCGGTGCCCCGGGCCACCGTCTCCCCGATGAACCGCTGGCGCACCCGCTCACCGGGTGGCAACGGGGTGAACGCCGCCTTCACCAGCGCGTCGTTCACCGCCCGGTGCACCCGGAACCGGTTGCGGACCACCTGCACCGGCAGCGTCCCGGTGGCCGCGTCGTCCTCGCGAAAGCGGGCCACGAACGCCCGGCGGGGGCGCAGTGGGCCGGCCTTGGAACCGAAGTGCGACCCGAAGACGTACACCCAGCCGTCGTGTGCGGCGAGCGCCTCGCCGTCCTCGGTGCGGCCGTTCTCGACCCCGGCGTCGGCCGGCACGTGATGGGCGACCCACTCGCCGTCGGTGCGTTGCAGCAGCAGGGCCAGGCAGTGTTCCACCGGCCCCTCGTCGAGCACCGTCCAGAAACCACGTACGGCGTCGTGCGCCCGCAGCAGGGACCGGGAGCGGACCGGCAACAGGTCACTGGCCTCGTTGCCGGCGACCACGAACTCCAGAAGTCTCAGGTTCACCGCGCCAGGGTACGGAGCGCGCGCTCGTAGAGTGTCGGAATGCCCGACGCCTTCCCCGCCCCGCCCCCGGCCGCCGCGACCACCCCACCCCACCCCGCCAGGCCGGACGGTGCCGGCGGGAACGCGGCGCTGCACGCGGACGCCGTGGCGGTGCTGACCGGATGGACGCCGACCGGGCCGGCCGCCGCCGGGGCCCGGGACCGCACCCTCGACCTGCTCGCCGACGGCCCGGTCGCGCTGACCCGCCACCACCTGCCGGGTCACCTCACCGCGAGCGCGCTGATCCTCGACGCCGCCGGGGAACGGGTGCTGCTCTGCCTGCACGGGAAGCTGCACCGCTGGGTGCAGTTGGGCGGGCACTGCGAACCGGGCGACGCGACGCTGGCCGGGGCGGCGCTACGCGAGGCCACCGAGGAGTCCGGCATCCCCGGACTGGTCATCGACCCCGTACCGATCGACGTGGACATCCACCCGGTGCGCTGCCAGGGCGGTTCGCTGCACCACGACGTCCGGTTCGCGGTCTTCGCCCCGCCGGGCGCGGTCGAGCAGGTCAGCGACGAGTCGGAGGCGCTCGGCTGGTTCCCGACCGACCGGCTGCCGGAGCCGCTCGCCGGTGGGACCGCCAAGCTCGTCGCACCGGCCCTGGCCGTGCACGCCCGTCGGCCCCGCTGACCGCGCGCCCTGCCGACCCGCCCGGTGGCGGCACGTGCCGCCGCCGGGCGGAAGGTCAGGCCGCCCGGTGGTTCAGACCAGTCCGTCCTCGCCCCGGGTCTTCAGCTCGTCGACCAGCGCCTTGACGTCCTGCGCCCGGTCGCGCGGGCACACCAGCACCGCGTCGGGGGTGTCCACCACGATCAGGTCACGGACCCCGAGGGCGGCCACCAGCCGACCCGACTGCGGCACCACCACCAGGTCGTGGGCGTCGTGCAGCAGCACCCCCGGCTTGGCGTCGGCCCCCAGCACCACGTTGCCGTCCGGGTCGGCCGGCAGCACCTCGCCGAGGGTGTGGAAGTCGCCGACGTCGTTCCAGCCGAAGTCGCCGGGCACGGTGGCGACCCGACCGGCGGTCGCCGCGCCCTCCATCACCGCGTAGTCGACGGAGATCTTCGGCAGCGTCGGCCAGACCGTGCCGAGGACGTCGTCCTGCTCGGGACCGCCCCAGGCCGCCGCGATAGCGGTCACCCCGGCGTGCAGGTCCGGCTGCTGGCGGGCCAGCTCGGCGAGGAAGACGTCCACCCGCCAGACGAACATGCTGGCGTTCCAGAGGTGCCGGCCCGAACGCAGGTACGCCTCGGCGACCGGCGCGGCCGGCTTCTCCTTGAACTCGGTCACCGGACGCAGCGGGCCGTCACCGGTCGGCTCCCCGGTCTCCAGGTAGCCGTAGCCGGTCTCGGCCCGGGTCGGGGTGATCCCCACCGTCATCAGCAGACCCTGCTCGGCCCCCCGGACCGCCGCCCGGACGGTCCGCACCCAGGCCGCCGGGTCCCGGATCAGGTGGTCGGCGGCGAACGACCCCATCACCGCCGACCCGTCACGCCGCGCGATAACCGCCGCCGCCAGCGCGATCGCCGCGCAGGAGTCCCGGGGGGACGGCTCCACCAGGATGTTCTCCTCGGGCACCCCGCGCAGTTGCCGGGCCACCGCCGCCGCGTGGGCGACGCCGGTGACCACCAGGACACGCTCCGGTGTGGTCAGCGGCGTCAGCCGGTCGACGGTCGCCTGGAGCAGCGACGCGTCGGTGCCGGTGAGCGGGTGGAGGAACTTGGGGTGCCCCGCGCGGGACAGCGGCCACAACCTCGTGCCGCTGCCACCCGCCGGGATGACGGCGTAGAGCATCAGCACATCATGCCCGAACCGTCCCAGGTCGGATGGCGGCTCGGCCGTACCGTCAGCGACCACTCAGGAACGGGCCCGGCTCCACGCGGCGATGTGCACCTCGGCGCTGGACGCCCAGGTGAACTCCTTGGCCCGGTCGAAACCGGCCTTGGCCAGCGACGACCGGCGCTGCTCGTCGTCGAGCAGGGCGGCCAGGTCGGTGGCGATCTGGTCCGGGTCCTCGCTGGTGTAGGCGACCGCGTCGCCGCCCACCTCGGGCAGCGAGAGCCGGGGCGTGGTGAGCACCGGCGCGGCGCAGGCCATCGCCTCCAGGATCGGCAGGCCGAACCCCTCACCGTACGACGGGTAGGCGGCGACCAGCGCGCCACCGAGGAAGCCGGGCAGGTCGGCGTAGCGAAGGTAGCCGGGGCGCAGCAGCCGCAGGTGCGAGGGGACCTCGGCCACCGCGCGGTCGATGTCGTCGTCGTGCCCCTGACCGCCGGCGACCACCAGGGCCGGCGGGTCCTCCCGGTCCGCCACCGCCCGCGCCCAACCCCGGATCAGATTGGGTACGTTCTTGCGCGGTTCCTTGGCACCGAGGAAGGCGACGTAGCTGCTGCCGCCGAGCCCGAGCCGGGCCCGCACCCGGGCCTTCTCCTCCTCGCCCGGAGCGTGGAATGCCTGCTGGTCGACCCCGTGGTAGGCCACGTCGATCCGGGTCGGGTCGGCGTCGAGCAGCCGGATCAACTCGTCACGGGTGGCCTTGCTCGGCACGATCACCCGGTTGGCCCGGCGCAGCGACGTCTTGATCGCGCTGCGGAAGAACGTCCGGCGGGACTTGTCGTAGTGCTCCGGCTCGGTGAAGAACGTCGCGTCGTGCACGGTCACCGTGACCGGGCAGCCGGCCCGCAGCGGGCAGGTGTAGAACGGCGAGTGCAGCACCTCGGCACCGACCTGCTGGGCGAGCAGCGGCAGGCCGGTCTGCTCCCAGGCGAGCCGGGCCGGGCGGTGGGCGACGGCGGCCGGGGCGGGGATCACCTCGGCCCCGGGCAACATCCGGGCGTAGCGCTCCAGGTCGGTGCGGAGGCTCACCACGACCAGGTCGACCGTCTGACCGCACACTGTGCCCAGGGCGCCGAGCAGGCCATCGACGTATCTACCGACGCCGCCTCGGTCGGCGGGGACACTCGTGGCGTCGATGAGCACGCGGGGCGGGCGACCGGCGGTCACGGGGCGACTCCTTGCAGTGGCGGGTCTGTGGGGAACAACACTCCGGGCAAGCCTACGCCGGAGCGCCGCACGGACGCTGACTCCGACCCGACCGTACGCCGACTTGTCATCGCCATCGGATACGGACGGCGGGGGCGTATCGTTCGCGCCGATGGCCGACAACATTGCCCGGGTGTTCGCCGCCGCGATCGCGGCCGACCCCGCCCGCCCCCTGCTGACCTGGTACGACGACGCCACCGGCGAACGCACCGAACTCTCCGGCGCGACCCTGGCGAACTGGGTGGCCAAGACCGCCAACCTGCTCGTCGACGAACTGGCCCTGAGCCCCGGCGACCCGGCCGGGGTGCTGCTGCCGCCGCACTGGCAGACCGCCGCGGTGCTGCTCGGCTGCTGGTCCGCCGGGTTGACGGTGCGTGACGAGCCGGGTGCCGTGGACGTGCTCTTCGCCGCCGCCGACCGGGTGGCCGAGGGGGACGCCTGGCCGGCCGGCGACCGCTATGCGCTGGCGCTCGCCCCGTTCGCCGCCCCGCTGCGCGAGGTCCCCGCCGGGTACGCCGACTACGTGGTCGAGGTACGCACCCAGGGTGACCACTTCGCGCCGTCCACCCAGGGTGGTCCGGCCGACGCGGACCTGCTGGCCGAGGCGGACGCCCGCGCCACGACCCTCGGCATCTCCCCCGGCGACCGGCTGCTCGTCGACGCGGCGGTCCACCCCGACCCGCGCGACTGGCTGCTCGCCCCGCTGCTGCGGGGGGCGACGGTCGTGCTGACCGGCAACGCCGACCGCTCCCGCCTCCCCACCCGCGCCGACACCGAACGCACCACCCGAACCCTCACCTGACCCCGATCCCGCCGCGCCCTGCCCCCACGGCACGCCACCCGCCCCGCCGGCCCGGCCCTGCCGCGCCCCGGCCCGCCCTGCTTTGCCCCGCCCCGCCTTGCCCCGACCGGCACAGCCCCGGTGATCAAGAGGTTTGCGTCATCTGTTCGCGGCCTGTTGACGCAAAGCTCTTGATCGCCAGACTTCGGCGGGGCTGGGGCGCGGTGATCAAGAGGTTTGCGTCAAGGATGGCGGGTGGGGTGACGCGAGGCTCTTGATCACCAGGGCGGCCGGGGGTCGGGCGGGGCCGGAAGGGACGGGTGGGCCGGGGGCAGGCGCGGGGTGGGGTTAGGGGGTGGGGCGGGTTTGGGCGAAGGTGGCGAAGGCGGTCAGGGACTCGGGGTTGGCCAGGGCACCCTTCGCGGCGGCCGACTCGACCGGGGTGCCGGTGAGGATCTTCTTGACCGGCACCTCCAGCTTCTTGGACGACAGGGTGCGCGGCACCGCCCTGACCTGGTGGATCTCGTCGGGGATGTGCCGGGGCGACAGCGCGATACGCAGCTCCCGGGCGATCTTCTTCCGCAGCGCGTCGTCGAGTTCCAGGCCCTCGGCGAGCACCACGAACAGCAGCAGCTCCCCCGCGCCGCCCTCGTCGTCCTCTAGGTGCACCACGACCGAGTCGACCACCTCGTCGAGGCCCTCCACCACCGAGTAGAACTCGGCCGTGCCGAGCCGTACGCCGCCCCGGTTGAGGGTGGCGTCGGAACGGCCGGTGATCACACAGCCGCCCCGCTCGTTGATGGTGATCCAGTCGCCGTGCCGCCACACCCCGGGATAGACGTCGAAGTACGCCTCGGCGTAGCGGCTGCCGTCCGGGTCGTTCCAGAACCCCACCGGCATGCTCGGCATCGGCGCGGTGATCACCAGTTCGCCCAGTTCGCCGAGGACCGGGGTGCCGTCGGACGAGCGGGCCTCCACCTTAGCCCCGAGCGCCCGGCAGGTGATCTCCCCGGCGTGCACCGGCAGCAGCGGCACCCCGCCGACGAAACCGGTGCAGACGTCCGTCCCACCGGACAGGGACTGGAGCTGGAGGTCGGTGCCGACCGTGTCGTACACCCAGGTGAAGCCCTCGGCGGGCAGCGGCGCGCCGGTGGAACCGACACCGCGCAGCGCGGACAGGTCGGCGATCTGCTTCGGCACCAGGCCGGACTTGCGGCAGGCCAGCAGGAACGGCGCAGACGTCCCGAAGTAGGTGGTGCCGGTCTCCTCGGCCAGCCGCCACAGCGCACCCAGGTCGGGGTGGCCGGGGTTGCCGTCGAACAACACGATCGTCGCCCCGACGGCCGGCCCGGAGACCAGGAAGTTCCACATCATCCAGCCGGTGGTGGTGAACCAGAAGAACCGGTCGGCCGGACCGAGATCGTGGTGCAGGGCCAGCATCTTGAGGTGTTCCAGCAGGATGCCGCCGTGCCCGTGCACGATCGGCTTCGGCAGCCCGGTGGTGCCCGAGGAGTAGAGCACGTAGAGCGGATGGTCGAACGGGACCGGGGTGAAGGTCAACGGCTCGTCGGTCTCCGCCGCCAGCTCGGCCCAGCTCAGACCATCCTGCGGTACGTCGGCGGAGCCCGTCGGGTACAGGTAGGGCACGTGGACGGTGTGGGTCAGTGACGGCAGGGCGGCCCGGATGGCGGCCACCTCGACCCGCCGGTCGACCGGCTTGTCGCCGTACCGGTAGCCGTCCACGGCCACCAGGACCTTCGGGGCGATCTGCTGCCAGCGGTCGACGACACTACGGGTGCCGAACTCCGGGGCGCAGGACGAGAAGACCGCCCCGAGGCTGCTGGTCGCCAGCAGGAGCACGTACGTCTCGGGGACGTTCGGCGCGTACGCGGCCACCCGGTCCCCGGCGACGACGCCGAGCCGGCGCAGCCCGGCCGCCACCCGGCGGACCTGTTCGCGCAGCTCGGCGGCGGTCAGGGTGACCGGCGGGCGGGTCTGGGAGTGGGCGACCACCACCGGGTCGTCGTCGGCCCGGCCGGGCATCCGCAGCACGTTCTCGGCGTAGTTGAGCGTCGCGCCGGGGAACCACCGGGCACCGGGCATCGCCGTATCGCCCAGGGTCGCCGTCGGCGGGGTGTGCGCCACCACCGCGAAGTAATCCCAGATCGAACGCCAGAAGGCGGCCAGGTCGGTGACCGACCACTGCCACAGCGCGTCGTAGTCGGCGAAGTCCAACCCCCGGTGCTCCCGCAGCCACCGCAGGTAGCCCCCGATCCGGGACCACTCGCGTACGTCCGCCGGCGGCGTCCACAGCACGTCACCCACCGCTCCACCCTCCCTGAGGCCCCACACGGCACTGTGCCCGGCCATGCCGCCATCTTGCCTACCTCGCAGCGCCATCATCCACACCGGGGGCCGACACGGAAACGTGCCCCGCGCACACAATCCGTCCCCACCTGCACACACAGCCCTCCACCACAGGGGCCGGCCTCGGGCTGGAGGCCAGGCTCGGCCGGGCTCGGTGATCAAGAGGTTCGAGTCAGCTTTCAGCCTGAAGTTGACGCAAACTTCTTGATCACCGACCCACTCCCCGGTGATCAAGAGGTTTGCGTCAGTCTCGCGCCGCACACCGACGCGAACCTCTTGATCACCGGGGCGAAAGCAGGCGGGGCGAAAGCGGGCGGGGTCAGGAAGCAGGCGGGGTCAGGAAGCAGGCGGGGTCAGGAAGCAGGCGGGGTCAGGAAGCAGGCGGGGTCAGGAAGCGCGGTGGGCTTGGATGGCGCGGCGTTTGGCGAGGCGGTGGGCGCGGCGGATCTCGGCCTCCTTGTAGCGGCGTTCGTCCTCGGCGGTCTCGGTGAGTACCGGCCGGACCGCCCGGGGCGCGCCGCCCACGTCCACCCCCACGAAGACGAGGTACGCGGTGGCCACCCGGACCGGTTCGTCCTCGGCCGAGTCCCACCGCTCGGCGACCACCTTCACGCCCACCTCCATCGAGGTGTTGCCGGTCCAGTTGACCTGGGCGTGGGCGTGCACCAGATCGCCCACCCGGACGGGTTCGGAGAAGACGATCTCGTCGATCGAGGCGGTCACCGCCGTACCGCCGCTGTGCCGGGCCGCCGCCGCTCCGGCCACGTCGTCGACGAACTTCATCAACACCCCACCGTGCACGGTCCCGTACAGATTGACATCGACAGCGGTCATGATGCGACTCAGCGTGACCCGGGAGTACGACGTCGGCTTGCCGGCAGGGGTGGTGGGGTGCTCGGTCATGGCAGAAACGGTACGGTGCGCCAATGCGACATCTCTGGAGCTTCCTCGCCGGGTTGGTGGTGGCGCCCGTCACGTGGGTGTTGATCACTCTCGGGCAGGACGGGTCGGGCCGGACCGTGGACCGCTGGGTGGAGATCGGCACGTACAACACGGCCAACCTGATCGAGCCGGCCGTCTACCTCGGCGTCGCCGGCATCCTGCTCGGCCTGGTCGGCACGCTGCGCACCTCGCCGGTCGGCCCGCTCGTCGCCGGGCTGCTGCTGGTCACCCCGTACGTCGGGATGTTCATCGCACCGTTCACCGTGCTCGACCGGATCCCGAGCGGCTGGAAGGTGCTCGGTGACCCGCTGCCGCTGCGCCAGCCGGTGCAGGACGGGACCCTGTTCCTGATCGGCCTGCTGCTGCTGATGGCTGTGTTCAGCGCCCAGCGGTGGCGGCGCTGGCCGCAGCCGGCGACCGGCACGCAACCGGCCCCGGCCGACGACGACACCCCGCCACCGCCCAGTTTCGCCACGAGCGACTGGCCGCCGCCCCCACCGGCCCGCAGCGAGCCGGACACCGCCCCGCTCACCCTGGGCTACCCCGATCTGGACACCCCCACCGAGCCGCTGCCCCGGCGGACCAGCAGCGAGTCGCCGTGGTCCGCGCCGCCGCGCTACGGCGCGAAGCCGGAGAACAGCACCGACAACCGTTGACGCCCCGGGTGGGCCGGTCCGACCGGCCCACCCGCACCCCGATGATCAAGGCCGGGTCGCCGTCACGCGCGACCGACGGCGCGGTAGGCGTCCGGACCGGAAGAGCCACGGGACGGCCGGTCAGTCCTTGAGGAGTTGGCGGGCCATGACGATGCGTTGGACCTGGTTGGTGCCTTCGTAGATTTGGGTGATCTTGGCGTCGCGCATCATGCGTTCGACGGGGTAGTCGCGGGTGTAGCCGTAGCCGCCGAGGAGTTGGACGGCGTCGGTGGTGATGTCCATGGCGGCGTCGGAGGCGAAACACTTCGCCGCCGCGCCGAAGTAGGTCAGGTCCGCGTCGCCGCGTTCGGACTTGCCGGCCGCGGTGTAGGTGAGCTGGCGGGCGGCTTCGAGTTTCATGCCCATGTCGGCGAGCATGAACTGGACGCCCTGGAATTCGGCGACGGGTTTGCCGAACTGTTGGCGTTCCTGGACGTAGCCCTTGGCGTAGTCGAGGGCGCCCTGGGCGATGCCGACGGCTTGGGCGGCGATGGTGACCCGGGTGTGGTCCAGGGTGCGCATGGCGGTGCCGAACCCGGTCCCCGGCTCCCCGATGATCCGGTCGGCCGGAATCCGCACGTTGTCGAGGTACACCTCCCGCGTCGGGGAGCCCTTGATCCCGAGCTTCTTCTCGGGTGCGCCGAAGCTGACTCCGGGGTCGGATTTCTCGACGACGAAGGCGGAGATGCCGCGGGAGCGGGCCGCCGGGTCGGTGACGGCGAACACGGTGTAGAACTCGGAGACTCCGGCGTTGGTGATCCACCGTTTCACGCCGTTGAGGACCCAGTGGTCGCCGTCGCGGACGGCCCGGGTGGTCATGGAGGCCGCGTCGCTGCCGGCCTCGGGTTCGGACAGGCAGTACGAGAACATCGCCTCACCCGCCGCCACCGGCGTCAGATAGCGCCGCTTCAACTCCTCCGACCCCGCCAGCAGCAACGGCATCGTGCCCAGCTTGTTCACCGCCGGGATCAACGACGAGGAGGCGCACGCCCGCGCCACCTCCTCGATGACGATCGCGGTGGCCAGGGCGTCAGCGCCCGCGCCGCCGTACTCGACGGGGATGTGCGGGGCGTGGAAATCGGCGGCACGCAGCGCGTCGTACGAGGACTTGGGAAACTCCCCCGTCTCGTCGGCCTCGGCCGCGTGCGGGGCCACCTTGGCGGCACAGACCTCACGGACGGCCTCACGGACCGCGTCGTGCTCCTCGGGCAACCGGTAGACGTCGAACGTCTGTTCTGCGGCCATGTCGGCCCTCCCCTTTCACCGCTATCATGCGCAGTCTGTGTGCCGTCTCCAGGCCGCCGACTGCCGCAGACTGAAGGATAGCCATCGTGGCTCCCCACCACGTTACCGGCCGGTAGGATCGTGCCGGGCAGGCGTCGACAGCGCACAACTACGCTGACCGAACGACAGGTTTTCCATCGGTGCCCGGCCAGGCGCCGCAGCCGATTGCGACGCAGTGAAGCGCCGCCAGCGCGAGCGGAGAAGACAGGCGTGACGATCCCGTACCCGAACATCCAGCCGGCGCCGACCATCTCCCCGGTGACGCCCCCCTCGGGTGCGCCGCGTCCCCGGGTGACGTTCCTGGGCACCGGCTACCTCGGCGCGACGTACGCCATCTGCTACGCCGAGCTGGGCTACGAGGTGCTCGGCTTCGACGTCGACGCCGACAAGATCGCCAAGCTGAACGCGGGCGAGGTGCCGATCCACGAGCCGGGCCTCGACGAGCTGCTGCGGCGCAACCTGGCCGCCGGTCGGCTGCGGTTCTCGACCGACATCGCCGAGACCGCCGACTTCGGCGACGTGCACTTCATCTGCGTCGGCACCCCGCAGCGCGCCGACGGCATGGGCGCCGACCTGTCGTACGTCGAAGCCTCGGTGACCGCCCTGGCCCAGCAACTGACCCGCAAGGCGCTGATCGTCGGCAAGTCCACCGTGCCGGTCGGCACCGCCGAGTGGGTGGAGCAGCTCGTCGGCAAGCACACCCCCGACGACCTGGGCGTCGAGGTGGCCTGGAGCCCCGAGTTCCTCCAGGAGGGCTTCGCCGTCGACGACGTGCTGCGCCCCAACCGGATCGTGGTCGGCGTCAAGACCGAGTGGGCCAACGCCATGCTCTACGCCGCCCACAAGGGCGTCTTCGACCTGGCCGCCACCGAGGACCGGGAGGTCCCGCTGGTGGTGACCGACTTCGCCACCGCCGAACTGGTCAAGGTCGCCGCGAACGCCTTCCTGGCCACCAAGATCTCCTTCATCAACGCGATGGCCGAGGTCTGCGAGGCCAGCGGCGGCGACGTCACCCAGCTCGCCCGCGCCATCGGCTACGACCCCCGGATCGGCAACCGGTTCCTCCAGGCCGGACTCGGCTTCGGCGGCGCGTGCCTGCCCAAGGACATCCGCGCCTTCCAGGCCCGCGCCCAGGAGTTGGGCGCGGGTGAGGCGCTACGCTTCCTGCACGAGGTCGACCTGATCAACCTGCGTCGCCGCACCCGGGTCCTCCAGCTCGCCTCCGACCTGCTCGGCCGCCGCCCCGGCCCGGCCGGCCCGGACTTCTCCGGCACCCGGATCGCGGTGCTCGGCGCGACCTTCAAACCCAACACCGACGACGTCCGCGACGCCCCGGCCCTCGCCGTCGCCGCGCTGCTCGCCAAGGCCGGTGCCGACGTGCACGTGTACGACCCCCAGGGCACCGAGAACGCCCGCCGGATCGCCCCCGAGCTGGTCTACGAGTCCAGCATGAACGACGCCGTCTCCGGGGCCGACCTGGTCTGCGTACTCACCGAGTGGGCCGACTTCCGCAACGCCGATCCGGTCGCCCTCGGCGAGCTGGCCGCCGGCCGTCGGGTCGTGGACGGCCGCAACTGCCTCGACGCGGCACTGTGGACGCAGGCCGGCTGGGAGTACCGGGGCATGGGCCGCCCCTGACGACACCGCGACGCGCCGGCGCGGGAGGTGATCTCCCCGCGCCGGCGCGTTTTTTGTACCCCTAACGGAGCGGCAGGTGTCGAAATCCACGCCCGCTCAGGGCATGCTGCGTGGGGGCGGCGTCCACAGTGCGTCCGGCCGGGTGGAGGGATGTCGTGGAGAGCTTCCAGTGCTCCTCGTGCGGGCGGCAGATCAAGCCGGCGGCCCGCTGCCCCAACTGCGGGGCCGAGCAACCGCAGTGGCGCGAACACCTGGCCGAGATCGAACGCTCCATCGCCGAGATGAAGGCCCGCGACGCCGAGATCGCCCGGGAGCAGCGGCAGATCGCCGCCAAGATGCAGGCCGCCCTGTTCCAGCGGGACATCCTCGCCCACGCCGGTGAGGAACGCGTCAAGCAGGCCACCCGGCCGCGTCGGGTGCTGCGCCGCAAGGCGGACCGGCGACCGCCCACCGCCACCACCGGGGCACCGCCCCGGGTGCCCCGGCAGGGCACCCCCGCCGGGCCGGCCGGCCCCGACGAGCCACCGCTCCCACCGCCGTACCGGACCGCCACCTGGCTGGGCGCGGACAACCCGGAACACCCGGCCGAGGCCTCCTCCCGGGAGGTGCAGAACATCCCGCTCGGGCTGGGCGCGCTGGTGCTGGCCGTGGCCGCGGTGGTCTTCGCCGCCGTCGCGACCAGCTCGATGGACGCCCTCGCCCGGCTCGGCATCCTGCTGGTCGCCACCGTCCTGCTGCTGCTCGCCCCGCCGGTGCTGGCCCGCCGGGGGCTGACCTCCACCGCCGAGACGATCTCCACGGTCGGCCTGCTGCTGGTGCCGCTGGCCGGGTACGCGCTGTGGGCGGTCGACCGGATCGGCGCGTCGGGGGCGGTCTTCTCCGGGGTGATCTTCGCGCTGACCACCGGCGTCGCCCTCGCCTACGCGCTGGGCACCGGCCTGCGGGCACCCCGGTTCGCGGCGGTGCTGGCCGCCCAACCCGTGGTGCCGCTGCTCGCCTACGGATGGATCAGCGGCCCGACCGGCTGGGCGGTGGTGCTCACCGTGGTGGCCGTGCTCGACCTCGCGCTGGTCCGCTCCGGCATCATGCGGGAACGGCCGGCCCCGCCGGAGTCCACCACCGACCGGCCCGCCGGGCCGCCCCGGCAGCGGGTCGCCCCGGACGGCCGGCCGGAGGGGGCGCCGGAGGAGTCGGGCGAGGTGCTCGACGGCACGGCGGCCACCCCGGGCGGCGCTTCCCGGCCGGTGCCGTGGCTGCCCCAGACGACCTGGCTGCTGCACGGGGTGGCGGTGGCCCTCGCCCTGGCGTACGCGGTCACCGCGCTGCTGCGGGCGCAGACCGTACCGGCGGCCACCGGTGCCGGCGCGGCGCTGCTGCTGGCCGCGGCGGTGGGCCTGGCCGGCACCCTGCTGCTGCGCCGCCCACCGTTGCCCGACGTGGGCGCCGGCATCCTCACCCTGGCCGTGATCGGCGCGCTGGGACGGGTCGCCTCGGTGGCCTTTCCCGGCCGGGCGCTGCTGCTGGTCGCCGCGGTCATCACGCTGACCGGGCTGGCCGTGCGGGCCGTACCGGAAGCCGCCCGGCGGGGGCCGCAGCTCGCCTCCGCCGCGGCGCTGACCGTCAGCGGCCTGGTGGTGGCCGGCGGCGCGCTGCGGGCCGGGCTGGCACCGGTCCAGGCGGCGCTGCCCGCCTGGCGGGCCGACCTGACCGCGTTCCCCGGCGAGGTGGCGGCGGCGGCCGGTCCGTCCGCCGGGCAGCTCGCCGCCAGCGCCCTGCTGCTCACCATCGCGGCGGTGCTCGCCCTGCCGCCGGAGATCCGCCGCGAGTTCGCGGTGGTCGGCGCGGGACTGACCGCACTGGCGGTGCCCGCCTCGCTGGGTCTGGGCTGGGCGGCGGCACCCTGGCCGATGGTGCTGGCGGCCGTCGCGATCGGCGTCGCCGGGCTCTGGGCCGGCACCACCCGGGCGGCCGTGGTGCACGCCGGAGCCGCCACCGTGGTCGGGTTCCTCGGGGCCGGTGCCGCGCTGAGCCGACCGGCGCTGACCGCCGCCGCCCTGGCCGTGCTGATGCTGGCCGGCGTGCTGGTGGCGCTCGCGCCCCGGGTCCGGATCGCCCCGGCCGCCGCCGACGTCCTCTCCGGCTGGGCGGCCGGCGGCGCGGCGTTCGCGCTGCCCGGCGCGGTCGCCGCGTTCGTCGCGGCCACCGAGCCGTCCGGGCCGGTGCTCACCCCGGCGGTGCTGCGGGAGCTGACGGTGCCGATCCTCGCGGCGGGTTTCCTCGCCGTCTGCGTCACCCTCGGCTACGCGGCGATGATGCAGGTGTCGCAGCGGCACCTGAGCCTGCCGCACGCCGTCGGCACCGGGCTGGGCGCGCTGGCGGTGATCGGGGCCGCCTTCTTCGCCCCGGGCCGGACGGCCGCCGACGCCTGGCTCGGCGGGCTGGTGCTGATCGCCACCCTGCTGCTGCTCTTCGCCGGCCGGATCGACGCGCGCCGCCCTTCCGATCTGGCGTTCGACGGTGCCGACCTGGCCGCCGCCGCCGTCACCACGGCGCTGATCGCCACCCTGGCCCGGATCACGGCGGTCATCTCGCCCGGCGGGCAGCTCGCGGTCGCCGCCGTGCTGGTGCTGGTGGTCGCCGTCGCCGCGCGGGCGATGCCCGAGGAGTGGCGGCGTGGGCCGGTGCTCGGCATCGCCGCCGGTGCCGCGCTGATCGGGGTGCTGGCCGGCTGGTCGGCGCTGCGCGGCGGGGTGGGCGTGCTGGCCACCCCGGGTCCGATCTGGGCCGGTGACCTCACCGGTTGGCCGGCCGCGCCGACCGGCGGCTCGACCTGGCAGGCCCCCGTCGCGTTGGCGCTGCTCGCGCTGGCCGCCGCCATCCTGCTCCCCACCCCGTGGAAGTACGACGTGGCCGGGGTCGGCGTGGTGCTGGCCACCGTCGGCGTCCCGGCCGCCTTCGACCTGCCGTGGTGGTCGCCCGTCCTGGTGGGGCTGACCGTCGCCACCGTCTTCGGCACCGCCGCGGTGGCCTCCGCCGACCCGCGCGCCGGGCTGTCCCGGGCCACCGTGGCCGGGGTGGTCGCGCTGCACGCCGCCGGGGCCGGGCTGGTGCGCCCGTGGACGACCGCGCTCGCCCTGGGCGGCATCGCGCTGATCGGCCTGACCGTGGCGGCGATGGCCCGGTCCCTGGCGCCCTCACTGGTCGAGGACGTCGAGACCGAGGGGATGCCGCCGCACCTGGTGCAGATCGGCGGCCTGGCGACGGCCGCCGCGCTGCTCGCCCTGCCCGGCGCGGTGGCCGCGCTCGCCGCCGAGTTCGGCCACGGGGCGCAGGTGGTGCTGACCGCCGCGCTGGCCGCGTCCAGCTTCGGGCTCGCCGCGGTGGCCGCCGTCCGCCGGCCGGTCCCGCAGTATCTGCCGTACGCGAGCGCGGCGGTCGCCGGTGGGGCGACCGTCAGCGCCGTGGCCGCCATCTTCGTCGACCTCCCGTCCGGGGTGTTCGCCGCCGCGGCGGCGCTGCTCGGGGTCCTCGCCGAACTGGTCCGGGCGGCGACCGTGCCACCGGTCGGGTCCGCCCAGCCGGTACGCCGCTGGGCGGTCCTGCTGGACGGTGCGCTGCGCCGGCTCCCCGACGACGGCACACAGCGACGCTGGCGGATCGACCCGGCCGCCGGGGCGCTGGCCGCGGCGGCGGTGCCCACCGTGCTGGCCCTGATCTCCCTCGCGCCGCTGCTGTTCGTGGCGCTGGTCGAGCCGCACCGGATGCTCGCCCACGTCTGGCAGGGGCCGCCGCCGCAGTTGCGGACTCCGCCACCGGAGCTGGTGGACCCGACGCACGTGCTGACCGCGCTGCTGCTCACCGGCACCGCCGCGCTGGCCGCCACCGGCCTGTCCGGTGGCCGCCGGTCCCGGGCGGTGCCGGTGGTGCTGCCCGGTCTCGCGGTGACGCTGCTGATCACGCCGATCGCGTTGGGGATGGCCTGGCCGCAGAACGCCCTGGCCGCCCTCGCCGTCTTCACCATCTCGATGCTGGGGCTGGCGTTGACCCCGCCGCCCCCGCTGGCCGAGCGGGCCCGGTCGCTGCGGCTGGCCCGGGTGCTGGTCTTCGTCATCGGGCTGGCCGGTGGCGGCGCGGGGCTGGCCGGCAGCCTCGCCAGCGAGGGGCTGACCCTGTTCACCCTCGGTGGCGCGGTCGGCGTCGGGGTGGTCGCCGCGCTGTTCGGCACCACCGGGCGGGCCCGCATCCTGGGCTGGCTGTTCGCCTCGCTGATGGCGCAGCTGTTCGTGCTCACCGCCGGACTGGTGGCCGGCCTCCCCGCCGTCTGGTCGGCGTTCGGGGTGCTCGCGGTGGGCGCGGCGTTGCAGGTGTTCGCCGCGACGCTGCCCCGACTGCGGCGACCCGAGGCGTACCGGGAGGCCGCCACCGTCGAGTGGAGCGGGTACGCCGCCGCGCTCATCGCCCTGGCGCTGGCGTTCGACTCGCCCCGGCACATCGCCGCCCTGCTCGCCGCCTGGGGTGCCGTGCTGGGGGTGGCCGCCGTCCGGCCGGGGCGGCGACCGGTGGAACGCCGCATCCTGTTCTGGGCGGTGGTCGCCTGCGAGATCGTCGCCTGGTGGATCATGATGCGGGTCGCCGACGTGGCGCTGCCCGAGGCGTACACGTTGCCGTTCGCGGCGCTCGCCCTGCTGGTCGGCATCCTCGAACTGCGCGACCGCCCCGACCTGTCGAGCTGGGTGGCGTACGGCCCGGCGCTGGTCGCGGCGTTCGTGCCGACGCTGGCGATCGTGCTGGCCACCGACGCCGGCATGCTGCGCCAGGTGCTGCTGCTGCTCGGCGCGGTCGCGGTGCTGGTGTACGGCTCGACCAGCCGGCAGCAGGCCCCGGTCATCGTGGGTGCGGCGGTGACCGCGATCGCGGCGGTGCACGCCCTGTTCAGCCTGGGCCCGTGGCTGGTGCTCATCCCGGTCGGCCTGGTCCTGCTGGTGCTGGGGGCGAGCAACGAACGCCGCCGCCGCGCCCAGGACCGGCTCCAGACCGCCCTGCGCTCCATGAGGTGAATCGGAGGGTCACGGCAGGGTCGGACGTGGTCCGGCCGAGTGAGCCGGGTGGTCGTGGGCGGGCACGAACTGGCCGGGTGGTCGTGGGGGGGGCACAACCTGGCCGGGTGGTCGTGGGCGAGTGCATCCCGGCCAGGGGCGGACCGGGCGGTCACGCCCCGGCCGGGGCGGCCCTGGCCGGCCACGGTGATCGACTCACTTGAGGTGATGATGCGGTAACGACGCGCCCGGATACCGCAACATCGGCCCCATTGCGCGGGCAGCCCGCCTTGCGGGCGGTCCCGCCCCGGGGTCAGGTCAGGGAGGCGCGGAGGGCGGCGTCCTTCTCGGCGACCAGGTCCTCCAGGTCGGCCTGGAAGGCGGTCATCCGGGCGCGCAGGGCCGGGTCGGTCGCGGCCAGGATGCGGACCGCGAGCAGGCCGGCGTTGCGGGCGTTGCCGATCGACACGGTGGCCACCGGAATCCCCGCCGGCATCTGCACGATGGACAGCAGCGAGTCCATCCCGTCCAGGTGCTTGAGCGGCACCGGCACCCCGATCACCGGCAGCGGGGTGACCGAGGCGACCATGCCGGGCAGCGCGGCGGCCCCGCCCGCCCCGGCGATGATCACCTTGAGTCCCCGGTCGGCGGCGTCCCGGCCGTACTCGATCATCTTGACCGGGGTGCGGTGCGCGGAGATCACCGCCACCTCGTACGGGACGTCGAACTCGTCCAGGGTGGCGGCGGCGGCCCTCATCACCGGCCAGTCCGAGTCGCTGCCCATGATCAGCCCGACGGTGCTCACCCGTGCCCCTCCCGCAGCCAGCGGGCGGCCCGCGCCGCCCGCGCCCGTACGTCGTCCAGGTCGTCGCCGAGCACCGTGACGTGCCCGATCTTGCGGCCGGGCCGGACCTGCTTGCCGTACAGGTGGACCCGGGCGCCCGGCTCGGCGGCGAAGAGGTGGTGCAGCCGCTCGTCGAGGGAGATCCCGCCCGGCTCGCCGCCGAGCACGTTCGCCATCACCACCACCGGGGCGGCGAGCGAGGTGTCCCCCATCGGGTAGTCGAGCACTGCCCGCAGGTGCTGCTCGAACTGGGAGGTCCGGGCCCCCTCGATGGTCCAGTGCCCGGAGTTGTGCGGGCGCATCGCCAGCTCGTTGACGACCAGCCCGGTGTCGGTCTGGAACAGCTCCACCGCCAGCAGGCCGACCACACCCAGCGCCGTGGCCAGGTCGATGGCGAGCTGCTGGGCGGCGACGGCCGACTCCTGCGCCAGGTCGGGCGCGGGGGCGAGCACCTCGACGCAGATCCCGTCCCGCTGCACGGTCTCCACCACCGGATAGACGGCGACCTGCCCGAACGGCGAGCGGGCCACCTGCACCGCCAACTCCCGGCGCAGCGGCACCCGCTCCTCCACGAGCAGCGAGGTGCCCCCGGCGAGCAGGGTCGCGGCCAGCTCGGCGGCCTGCCCGGCGTCGTCGACCAGCCACACGCCGCGCCCGTCGTAGCCGCCCCGGGCCGCCTTGAGCACCACCGGCCAGCCGTGCTCCGCGCCGAAGGCGAGCAGGTCCGCCGGGTCGTCCACCGGCCGCCACGCCGGGTTGGGGGCGCCCAGCGTGCCGAGCCGTTCCCGCATCACCCGCTTGTCCTGGGCGTGCAGCAACGCGTCGGCGGGCGGGAACAGCTTCACGCCCTCGGCGGCGAGGGTGCGGATGTGCTCGGTCGGGACGTGCTCGTGGTCGAAGGTGACCACGTCGCAGCCCTTGGCGAAGGTGCGCAGCGCGGCGACGTCGGTGTGGTCGCCGTACTGCACGTCGGCGGCGACGAGCGCGGCACCGTCGTCGGGGGCGAGCGCCAGCACACGCAGTGACTGGCCAAGGGCGATGGCGGCCTGGTGGGTCATCCGGGCCAGCTGGCCGCCACCCACCATGCCGACGACGGGCAGACCGGTACGGGAGTCCATAGCGCCGCCAGCCTAACCGGGCCGGGTCGCCGGCCGACCCGAGGGCCACCCGTCCCTGGCCGGCGGCCGTCCACCCGACAGCCCGGAGCCCGGCCGGACCCGCCGGCCCCGGTCCCGCCGGTCGTCCACCCGAAGCCCGGCGCCCGGCCGGACCGGGGTCAAGTGGATCATCAGGGTGGAACGGCCGCCGGGGCAGGGCCGGTTGCTCAGGTGAGCTGGGCGACCAGGTCGTCGACCGAGGTCACCGGCCGCTGGCAGACGAACCCCCGGCAGACGTACGCGGTGGGCCGCCCGTCGACCAGCGGCCGGTCGGCGAGCAGCGGCACGCCGGGCTGGTCGGGCCGGCCGGCGACCACCACCGCCCCGGGTGGGGCGTGCCGGTGCGCGGCGACGACCAGCGGGTCCCCGGCCGGGTCGTCGGTGACCACCGCGATCTCGTACGGCCCGGACAGCAGTGCCTCCCCGGTGGTGGCTGCGTACCCGGTGAACCGGGCGTGCCGGCCGACGATCGGCGCGACCGTGGACAGGGCCGCCTCGGCCGCCTCCCGGTAGCGGGTCTCCCCGCTCAACGCCGCGTACGCGGTCAGCGCCGCCGCGATCGCCGACCGGCCGGACGGGGTGGCGTTGTCGGTCGGGTCGGCCGGCCTGGCGACCAGCCGTTCGGCGTCGTCGGCGGTGTCGTAGAACCCGCCGTCGGGCGCGGCGAACCGGGCCAGCGCGACGTCGAGCAGGCCGCCGGCCAGTTCCAGCCAGCGCCCCTCGCCGGTGAGCTGGTGCAGCGCGCAGAACGCCTCGGCGACGCAGCCGTGGTCCTCCAGCACGCCGGCCGGCTCGCCGACGACGCCGTCCCGGGAGGCCCGCCGCAGCCGGCCGTCGACCAGGTGCACGCGGGCCAGATGCTCAGCGGTCTCCCGCAGCGCCCCGTCGGCGACGATGGCGATCCCGTCCATCAGGTTGGCATCCTCGTCGTCGGAGGTCACCCGGATCGCGACGACCTGGAGGAACTCGACGAGCGCGGTGATCGCCAGGCCGTTCCAGGCGGCCACCACCTTGTCGTCGCGGGCCGGTTGGGGGCGGGTGTCCCGGGCGGCCAGCAGCCGGCCCACCACGCTGCGCCAGCGGTCCCGGATCTCCGGGTCGGCGTCGTCGACGTCCCGCGCCAGCCGCAGCACGCTGGTGCCGGCGGTGCCGTGCCCGGCCGCGTCCGCGTCGTCCGTCCCGGCGGCGGGCCGGGGTTCGAAGGTGCCGACCTCGGTGACGTCGAACAGGTCGGCGGCGAAGCGGCCGTCGTCCTCGCCGAGCACCGCGACGAGCTGCGCCGGGGTCCAGACGTAGGTGAGGCCCTCCACCCCGTCGGTGTCGGCGTCGAGCGCGGAGGCGAAACCCCCGCCGGGGCGGTGCAGCTCGTCGGCGAGGAACCGGGCGGTGTCCCGGGCCACCCGGCGGGCCAGCGGGTCGCCGGTGAGCCGCCACAGCTGGGTGTAGACCCGCAGCAGCAGGGCGTTGTCGTAGAGCATCTTCTCGAAGTGCGGCACCGTCCAGTGGGCGTCCACCGAGTAGCGGGCGAATCCGCCGGCGAGCTGGTCGTGCAGGCCGCCCCGGGCCATCGCCTCGGCGGTGTGCCTGACGATCTCCAGGCTGCGCGCCGAGCCGGTCCGTTGGTGGTGCCGGAGCAGGAAGAGCAGGTTCATGTGCGGGGGGAACTTCGGTGCGCCGCCGAAGCCGCCGTTGGTCTCGTCGTACTCGGCGGCGAGCTGGTCGGCGGCGGCGTCGAGCAGTCCGGCGGTGAGCGGGGCGGTGGGGCCGCCGACGGCCTGGGCACCGCCGATCGCCTCGACCACTGCGGCGCCCTGCCGCAGCACGGCCTCCCGCTGCTCCCGCCACGCGGTGCCGACCGACTCCAGCAGCCGGACGAAGTTGGGCTTCGGGAAGTAGGTGCCGCAGAAGAACGGGGTGCCGTCGGGGGTGGCGAAGACCGTCATCGGCCACCCGCCCTGGCCGGTCATCGCCTGGGTGGCGGTCATGTAGACGGCGTCGACGTCGGGCCGTTCCTCACGGTCCACCTTGATCGCCACGAAGCCGGCGTTGACCAGCGCGCCCACCGTCTCGTCCTCGAACGACTCGTGGGCCATCACGTGGCACCAGTGGCAGGCGGCGTAGCCGACCGAGATGAGCACCGGGACGTCGCGCCGTTTCGCCTCCGCGAACGCCTCGTCGCACCACGGCCACCAGTCGACCGGGTTGTCGGCGTGCTGGAGCAGATACGGCGAGGTGGCCTGGGCGAGTCGGTTCACCCGACGACCCTATCCACCCCCGGGCGCACCCGCCGGGGCAACCGTCCCGCCGAAACCGGGCCTTCCCTCGTTCACATTCATCGTCTTTGATCTGTGCGGGTGCGGTGATCGGCACCGCCCTGCGAGGAGGTACCCATGCGCGGTTCCCGTCTCCTGTCGGCGCTCACGTCGGTCGCGGTGGTCGCGGCGGTGTTCAGCACCGCCGCCCCCGCCTCGGCCGCCGTGGACCCCGGCACCCGGGTCTCGGCGACCACCACGGTCGGCACGCACAACGCGTACGAACGTGGGACGTACACCTATCTGGCGCAGGCGCTCGACGCCCGCCCCGGCCTGATCGAACTGGACGTCTGGCCGGACATCATCACCAAGCAGTGGCGGGTCAGCCACTCCAACCCGCTGGGCAACGACAACAACTGCGTCGCCGCCACCACCCCCGCGCAGCTCTACACCGGCACCCGCAACAAGAACCTGGAGAACTGCCTGGACGACATCCGGCTGTGGTTCGACGCCCACCCCGACGCCGGGCCGCTCCAGCTCAAGCTGGAGCTGAAGACCGGCTTCAGCAGCCGTACCGGGCAGGGGCCGGTGCAGCTCGACGCGGTGCTCGCCGCCCGGCTCGGCAGCCGGGTGTTCCGCCCGGCCGACCTGCGCGGCGGGTACGCCACCCTGGACGCCGCCGCCCGCGCGAACGCCTGGCCGACCCGGGGGCAGCTCGCCGGGAAGGTGATCGTGGAGCTGATCCCCGGCACCGTCGAGGAGGGCAACCCGACCGACACCCTCTGGACCGACATCGAGTACGCCCAGCACCTGGCCGGCCTGTCGGCGGCCGGCACCCTCGGTCAGGCGCAGGCGTTCCCGGCGGTGCACCGGGCCCAGTCCGGCGACCCGCGCACCAGGTACGCGGACACCAGCCTGCGCCCGTGGTTCGTCCTGTTCGACGGCGACGCCAGCGCGTACGTCACCGGCGGCATCGACACGTCCTGGTACGACACCAACCACTATCTGCTGGTGATGACCGACGCGCAGAACGTCCCCCCGGCGGTGGGCAACACCGACGCCACGGCCGCCCGCGCCCGCCTCGCCCAGCTCGCCGCCGCCCACGCCAGCGTGGCGTCGGCCGACTGGGCGGCGATGCCGACCGTGGTCGGCGAGGTGGTCTCCCGAGGCTGACCGGGCGGCTCTGCGCCATGTCGCCGAGGTAGCGGTGTCCCGGCACCGGGACACCGCTACCTCGGCACCCCTGAGTCGATCACGGCCGGCGGGTCAGGCGCCCGGGGTCTCCCCGGGCCGGCGGGATCGATCACGGCCGAAGGGGCCGATCACCGCCGAAGGGGTCGATCACGGCCGGCGGGGACGGTGCCGACCGGCCTCCTCAGGAGACGCCGTCGGCGCGCAGCGGGAAGACGTTCGACTCGGCGGAGTCACGCAGCGAGCCGAGCACCGCGCCGATCTTGTCGGCGGGCATCGGCTTGAAGAAGTGGTAGCCCTGGGCGGCGGTGCAGCCCAACGCCACCAGCGCGGCCCGCTGCTCGGCCGTCTCCACCCCCTCGGCGACCACCCGCAACCCCAGCTCGTGGGCGAGCCCCACGGTGGCCCGGACGATCGCCGCCGCCTCCGGCGAGTCGGCCATCCGGATCACGAAGGAGCGGTCCACCTTCAGCTCGTCCACCGCGATCCGGGTCACGAACGCCAGCGACGAGAAGCCGGTGCCGAAGTCGTCGACGGCAAGCTGGACGCCCATCCTGCGCAGGTTCGCCAGCACCTCGTCGATCACCTCCAGCTCGCTCATCACCACCGTCTCGGTGATCTCCAGGACCAGCTTGTGCGGCGGCACCTGGTGCCGGCGCAGCGCGTCGGCGATCTCCGCCGGCAGCCGGGGGTCGAGCAGGCTGCGCGCCGAGAGGTTCACCGAGATCGGCACGTCCAGCCCGTCCCGGGCCCACCCGGCGGCCACCGACAGCGCCTTGTCCAGCACGTACCGGGTGAAGGTGCCGAGCTGTTCGCTGTTCTCCACCGGGCGGATGAAGTCGGACGGGCCGAGCCAGCCCCGCCGGGGGTGCTGCCAGCGGATCAGCGCCTCCACCCCGGTCGGCGCGCCGGTGGCCAGGTCGACCGCCGGTTGCAGGGCCAGCACCAGTTGGTCGTCGGCCTGCAACGCCTCCCGCAGCTCGGCCAGCAGGGCCAACTGGTCGGTGCTGGCGGCGTCCCGGGTGCTGTCGTACGCGGCGACGCTGCCGCCGCCCTCCTTCGCCTGGTACATGGCGATGTCGGCCCGACGCAGCAGCTCGGTCAGGTCGGCGGTGCCCGCCCCGGCCACCACCACCCCCACCGAGACCTCCACCGACATCCGCACCCCGGCCACCTCGGTCGGTGCGGCCAGCCGCTCGGCGATCTCCCGGGCCTGCCGCAGCGCGTACGCCATCGGGGCGGCCCGGTCGCCGATCACCGGCACCGACGTCAGCAGCAGCGCGAACTCGTCGCCGCCGAGCCGGGCGAGCAGGTCACCGGGGCGGGCCAGGGTGCCCAGCCGGTTGCCGGTGAGCCGCAGCAACTGGTCACCGGCGGCGTGCCCGAGGGTGTCGTTGACCTCTTTGAACTGGTCGATGTCGAGCAGCAGCAGGGCCACCGGGTGATCATGGGCGAGCTGCCGCAACGCCTGGTCGCCCTTGCTCAGCATGGCCGTCCGGTTGGCCAGCCCGGTCAACGCGTCGTGCACCGCGTCGTACGACGAGCGGGCGCTGACCAGCCGCAGCTCCCGGTGGGTGGCCGCGTCGTGCAGGGCGGCGGCCAGGGCGTCGGAGTAGGCCGCCAGCGCGTCCCGTTCCCGGTCGTCAGGCGGCCCGGAGACGGGGAACCGGACCCGGATCTGCCCGACCTGGACGTCCCCGACGGCCAGCGGCCTGACGAGTTCGTGGGCGTCCGGGGCCGCCCCGGCGGGCGGCCCGGCCTGCCGGTCGCGGACGCGGCCCGACGAGTCACCCCGGTAGCGTCGCCACCGGCCGTCGCCCCGGGCCACGTCGACCTCGACGAGGTCCGCGCCGAACAGGGCCAGCGCCCCGGTCACCGCGGCGGTGGCCACCCCCCGCTCGTCGAGCTGGTTGAGGGCGGCGGTGGCCTCGGCGAACGCACGCCAGGTGCGCTGTTCCTGGTCGGCGCGCAGCCGGTGCCGGTAGGTCTGCTGGAGCAGCCAGAGCAGCGGCGGGAGCAGCAGCAGCCAGCGCGGGTCGATCTCCAGCAACGCCACCACGACTAGCCCGACCAGCACGTTTCCGACGAACATGAGCACCTTGCCGCGCAGCGCGACGAGCAGTGCCGGGCCGACCGCCACCCCGTGCCGCAGGGCCAGGGTGGCCCCACCCAGGCCGGCGGTGGTGAGCAGGTAGGTGACCGCACCGGCGACGAGGGCGGGCACGAGCGTCGGGGTGGGTCCGGCCAGGAACGGTTCGCCCAACGCGGTGGCGACGACGACGGCGAGCGCGGTGGCCGCCGTCAGCGAGGCGGCGATGCGGACCAGCTCCACCGGGGGACGTCGGTCGGCGGCCAGCGACATCACGGTCCAGGCCGCGCCGGTGCCGAGCAGCGCGGCGGCCGGCAGCCAGCCGGCCGGCGCCAGGTAGAGGCAGACGATCAGGGCGGCCTCGCCCCAGGTGATGCTGACCATGCCGGTGGCGGTGCGGAACCGCAGCCGGGCGAGCTGGGCCAGGGCGAACACGGCGGCGACGATGCCGAACCGGGCGACGGCCGGGAGCGGCCCGTCGGCCGGCAGGGCGGTGGGCAGGTGCAGGCCGACCAGCACCGCCACCAGGGCGGTCACCGTCACCGCGAGGGTGAGGACGCGCACCCGCAGCGGAGTCTCCGGCGGCGTCGACCCGTCGTCGGACGCGCCGGCCCTGCCGGAGGTCACCGCCCGGCTCCGTCCGCGGGGCCGTCGACGGCGCGACGGACGAACGCGGCTACGACGGTCATGGCACCCCCTCCCGCGCACGGCTCGGGGACTTACGTCCCCCGGCGGAAGGCTAAGCCAATCCGGGTGGCCGCAACAGGGGGCGACGACCCGGATCGGCGTGATTCACGCTCCGGTCACCCCACTCAGGGCTGCTGGTGGCCGCTGGGCGGGTTCGTACGTGATTCCTGCCCCGTCGTCCCGTCCGACGGGCCGGTGGCCGACGAATCGGTCCCGACCGGACCACCCTGGTGGGGGAACCGCTCGGGCAGCCGGCGCAGCCGGGAGTTCATGTTGCGGATGAGCAGGACGGTGGCGGTGCCGAGGAGCACGATGAGGAAGAGGCCCATCGGCCCGGCCAGGCCGCCCGTGCGGGTGTCACCGAAGTTGTTCTCCGCGAGCACCTGGACAGCGTTCAGCATGGTGTTTTCTCCGATGTGCGGTGGAGTGTCAGCGTAGCCCCGCACCCCGGTCAGCCGGCATGGCCGGCTTCGCGTACCCCGGCGAACAGGTCGGATTCCGGCAGCGGGGAGTCGACCGTCGAGCGGACGAGCTGGAAATCCTCGGTCGGCCAGGCACGCTGCTGCAACTCCATCGGCACGTGGAACCAGAAGCCGTCCGGGTCGACCTGGGTGGCGTGGGCGCGCAGCGCGTCGTCCCGGACCGGGAAGTATTCGGCGCACTCGACCCGGGTGGTGATCCGGGGGCCCTTGTCCGGCCGCTCGTCCCACCGCTTGAGCCAGTCGTCGTACGGCGAGGTGAGGCCGGCGGCCAGCATCCCCTCGTGCAGGGCGGTGATCTTGCCCTTGGAGAAGCCGATGTCGTAGTAGAGCTTCAACGGCTGCCAGGGGGTGCCCAGCTCCGGGTAGCGGTCGGGGTCGCCGGCCGCGTCGAACGCCGCCACGCTGACCTTGTGGCACATGATGTGGTCGGGGTGCGGGTAGCCGCCCTCCTCGTCGTAGGTGGTGACGACGTGCGGACGGAACTCCCGCATGAGCTTCACCAGCGGCCCGGCCGCCACCTCGACGTCCTGGAGGGCGAAACACCCCTCGGGCAGCGGCGGCAGCGGGTCGCCCTCGGGCAGGCCCGAGTCGACGAAGCCCAGCCAGGCCTGCTCGACGCCGAGGACGGCCCGCGCGGCGTCCATCTCGGCCCGCCGGATCTCGCCGATGTTGGCCCACACCTCGGGGCGGTCCAGCTTGGGGTTGAGCACGCTGCCCCGCTCACCGCCGGTGCAGGTCACGACCAGCACGTCCACCCCCTCGGCGACGTACTTCGCCATGGTGGCGGCGCCCTTGCTGGACTCGTCGTCCGGGTGTGCGTGCACGGCCATGAGACGCAGCTTCTCTGCCAACGTGGGCGCTCCTCGTCTGTGCCCGTCGGCGGCCCGCTCCGGGTCGCTCGCCCGACCTGCCGTGGTGACCTGCCGGCGCGGTTGCCGACCTGCCGGGCCGGGCTCGGCCCCGGGCTGGGAAGATGGACCCTGTCATTCTTGCCGATGCCGCCGACAACAACGCCAGGAGATACCCGCCGGTGACCGAGACGCACGCCACAGTTCCCTCGGCCGCGCCGGTGTTCCCGCCCGGCCGGTACGGACGCCGGCGGGAACCCGAGCGCCGCCGGCCCCTGCTGCGCTGGGTGCTGGCGGCGGTCCTGATCGCCGGTCTGGTGCTGGCCTCGACGCAGCTCTACCAGCGCTACGGCGACCCGGAGTACAAGCCCGAGGTGATCACCTACGCCGATGTCGACGACACCGGCGTCCGGGTCGACTTCCGGGTGACGGTGCCCGCGGGCGGCGCGGCGGTGTGCCTGGTCCGGGCCCGCTCGCACGCCGGGGCCGAGGTGGGCCACGAGGAGGTCACCGTGACCGCGGCCCCCGGCCAGCGGCACGTCACCACCCGGCACCGGGTCGCCACCAGCGAACGTCCGTTCATCGGCGAGGTCGTCCGCTGCCGGCCGGCCGGCTGAGCGACGACGGGGCCGGCCCCCCGCGTCGCGGTGGGCCGCTGGTCGTCCCCCGACCGGGTGATCGACGACGCCCGGGAGTGCGGGCCACTGGTAGGTTGGTAAGTCACCTGTCAGCCAGCACGCACATCCGAGGAGTACGCCTGTGTCCACCAATGACCACAAGGCGCCCGCCACCTGGCTGTCCCAGGACGCGCACGACCGCCTCCAGGCCGAGCTCGACGAGCTGATCGCCAACCGGCCGGTCATCGCCGCCGAGATCAACGCCCGGCGGGAAGAGGGCGACCTGCGGGAGAACGGTGGCTACCACGCCGCCCGCGAGGAGCAGGGCAAGGCCGAGGGCCGCATCCTCTACCTCAAGGAGCTGCTGCGCACCGCCCAGGTCGGCGAGGCGCCGTCCGCCGACGTGGTGGCGCCGGGCATGGTCGTGACCATCTACTTCGACGACGACGAGGGCGACACCGAGACGTTCCTGCTCGGGTCGCGGGAGATCGCCGCCACCACCGAGTTGACGGTCTACAGCCCCGAGTCGGCGCTCGGCAAGGCGATCCTGGGCGGCCGTCCCGGTCAGGCGTGCACCTACACCGCGCCCAGCGGGGCGGACATCAAGGTGACAATCGTCAGCTTCGAGCCGTTCTCCGGCTGAGCCGCGCCGCCGCCGGGTCCACCGGGCCCGGCGGCGTCGTCCACCGGTACGCCGGCCGGGCTCATTCCTCGGCCGTGAGGACCACCTGGTAACCGCTGGCCCGCAGGGCACTGATCAGCGTGTCGGAGTGTTCGACCCCCCGGGTCTCCACCGACAGGGCCACCTCCACCTCGCCGAGCCGCAGGTGCGGGTTGGCCCGCTGGTGCTCCACGTCGACCACGTTCGCCCGGTGCTCGGCGATCTCGGTGAGCAGCGAGGCGAGCTGACCGGGTCGGTCCGAGCAGCGGACGGTGACCCGCAGGTAGCGGCCGGCGGCGGCGAGACCGTGCTCGATCACCCGCATCATCAGCAGCGGGTCGATGTTGCCGCCGGAGAGCACCGCCACCGTCGGGGTCCGTACCTGCACCGCCCCGGCGAGCAGCGCGGCCACCCCGACCGCCCCGGCCGGCTCGACCACCTGCTTGCCCCGTTCCAGCAGCATCAGCAGCGCCCGGGAGATGTCCTCCTCGGCGACGGTGACCATCTCGTCGACCAGCTTGCGGACGTGGTTGAAGGTGATCTCCCCGGGCCGGCCGACCGCGATGCCGTCGGCGATCGTGGCGAACGCCGGCAGCCGGACGGGTTCCCCGGCGGCCAGGGAGGGCGGGAACGCGGCGGCACTGGCCGCCTGGACGCCGACGATCCGGACGTCGGGCCGCAGCGCCTTCGCGGCCACCGCCATCCCGGAGATCAGGCCGCCACCGCCGACCCCCGTGATGATCGTCTCGACCTCGGGGCACTGTTCGAGGATCTCCAGTGCGACGGTGCCCTGCCCGGCGATCACGTCCGGATGGTCGAACGGGTGGATGAACACCGCGCCGGTGCGCTCCGCGAAGGTCTGCGCGGCCACCAGCGACTCGTCGACGGTGTTGCCGATCAGCTCGATCCGCGCGCCGTACCCCTTGGTGGCGGCCACCTTCGGCAGCGGCGCGTTCACCGGCATGAAGACGGTGGCGTGGGTGCCGACCAGGCCGGCGGCGAGCGCCACCCCCTGGGCGTGGTTGCCGGCGCTGGCCGCGACCACGCCCCGCTCCCGCTCCTGCGGTGACAACCGGGAGATCCGCACGTACGCGCCGCGCACCTTGTACGAGCCGGCGCGTTGCAGGTTCTCGCACTTGAGCCAGACCGGCCCGGCCAGCGCCGCGCTCAACGGCCGGGACGGCTCCAGCGGGGTGGTCCGGGTGACCCCGGCGAGCAGCTCCCGGGCGGCCCGTACGTCGGCGAGGTCGACCAGTTCCGTCATGCCCCGATCGTGCCACCAGCCCTCGGCCCGACGGCCGGCGAGGGCGTGTCGACCCGGGGATAGCCGGGGGCGTGCCGGGTCCACGGGGCCTGCATCTCGAACTGCCCGGCCACCCCGAGCAGCAGCAGCTCCGAGCCAGGCGGGCCGACCAGTTGCGCGGCGACCGGCAGGCCGTCCGGGCGGCGACCCACCGGCACCACGATCGACGGCAGGCCGGCGACGTTCCACGGGGCGGCGAACGGGGCGTACCGGATGTTGGTCCGCATGTTCGCCAGCCAGGAGCGGCCGGACCAGGCGGTGGCCTCCGGCGGCGGCCCGGCCAGCGCCGGGGTGAGCAGCAGGTCGATCCCGTGGTCGGTGAAGAAGCCGACGGAGCGGTCCCGCCAGGCGGCCCGGTCGGCCTCCCGCACGTACCCCCGGCGCTGCGCCCACTCCCCCAGCGCGACGTGCCGGCGGCTGCGCCGTTGCAGGCCGCGCCGGTCGATGCCGGCGGCCCGCACGTCGGACGCGGCGGCGGCGAGCCAGGTGGCGATGCCCTGCAGGCCGAGCGCGGTCGGGTACACCGGGTCGGCGGGCACGGTGTCGTGGCCGGCGGCGGCGAGCAGCCGGCCGGCGGCGGCCACCGCGTCCCGGTTGGGGGCGTCCGGCGCGACGCCGCGCACCGGGGAGCGCAGTGACACGCCGACCCGCAGCCGGGGCGGCGGGACGAGTTTGTCGGGGCGACGCCCGGCGAGCACCTGGAAACCGACGGTGGCGTCGGCGACGGTGGTGGTGAGCATCCCGTGCTCGGTCAGCCCGAACCAGTCCTCCGCGCCGAGCTGGCACGGGACCACGCCCCGGCCTGGCTTGAGCCCGACCAGACCGCAGCAGGCGGCCGGGATGCGGATCGAGCCGAGCCCGTCGTTGCCGTGCGCGATCGGCACCAGCCCGGCCGCGACCGCCGCGGCGGCCCCACCCGAGGACCCCCCGGGGGTGTACCGCAGGTCCCACGGGTTGCGGGTGACGGCGGTCGCGTCGTCGGTGATCGCCCAGAGTCCCAGCTCCGGCATCCGGGTCACCCCGAGGATCACCGCACCCGCGCCACGCAGCCGGCGCACCACCTCGTGGTCGGCCTCCGCCACCGCGGTACGCGCGGCGACCGACCCGTTCCAGGTGGGCAGGCCGGCGACCGGGGTGTTCTCCTTGACCGCCACCGGCACCCCGGCGAGCGGGAGGTTCGCCAACTCCTCCTGCTCGTCGACCTTCTCCGCCTCGGTGATCGCCTCGCCGCCCCGGACCACCCGGAACGCGGAGAGTGCGCCGTCGACCCGGCCGACGTGGTCCAGGTGGTCGGCGACGACCTGGGTGGCGGAGACGTCGCCCCGGCGTACGCCCCGGGCGATCTGCTTGGCGGTCGCCCCCACCCAGGTCGGCATGATGTCCTGCACGGCCACCTCTTCCCAGCCCGCGGTCAGCCCAGCGCCTGCTCCAGATCGGCGAGCAGGTCGTCGACCGTCTCGATGCCGACAGACAGTCGCACGAGATCGCCGGGAACTTCAAGCGGCGAGCCGGCGGCACTTGCGTGTGTCATCCGGCCCGGGTGCTCGATCAGCGACTCCACCCCGCCGAGCGACTCGGCGAGGACGAACAGCCGGGCCCGGTTGCAGACCTGCACGGCGTGTTCCTCGCCGCCGGCGGCCCGGAAGGAGATCATCCCGCCGAACCGGCGCATCTGCTTGGCGGCCACCTCGTGCCCGGGGTGCGACGGCAGGCCCGGGTAGATGACCTGGGCGACCTTCGGGTGCCCGTCGAGGAAGGCGGCGATCCGTTCGGCGTTGTCGCAGTGCCGGTCCATCCGTACCCCGAGGGTCTTGATGCCGCGCAGGGTGAGCCAGGCGTCGAACGGGCCGTTGATCGCGCCCATCGCGTTCTGGTGGTAGCGCAGCTCGTCGCCGAGGGTCGGATCGGCGACGATCAACGCGCCACCGACCACGTCGGAGTGCCCGCCGACGTACTTGGTGGTGGAGTGCACCACCACGTCCGCGCCGTGCGCGAGCGGCTGCTGGAGATACGGCGAGGCGAACGTGTTGTCGACCGCCAGCAGCGCCCCGGCCTCGTGCGCGACCCCGGCCAGGGTGGCGATGTCGGCGATGCCGAGCAGCGGGTTCGTCGGCGTCTCCACCCAGACGATCCTCGTCTCGGGGCGGATCGCCGCCCGGACCGCGTCCACGTCGGAGACCTTCGCCGGGGTGTACGTCAGCCCCCACCGCTCGGCGACCCGGGCGAACAGCCGGTACGTGCCGCCGTACGCGTCGTCGGGGATCACCACGTGGTCGCCGGGCGAGCAGACCGTCCGCAGCAGGGTGTCCTCGGCGGCCAGGCCGCTGGCGAAGGCGAGCCCGACCCGGCCCCCCTCCAGCGCGGCCAGGCACTCCTGGAGGGCGTCGCGGGTGGGGTTCCCGGAGCGGCTGTACTCGTAGCCCTGCCGGGGCGCGCCGACGGCGTCCTGGGCGTAGGTGCTGGTCTGGTAGATCGGGGGGATCACCGCGCCGGTGCGGGCCTCCGGGTCCTGGCCGGCATGGATCGCGAGCGTCTCGAAGCCGTGACTCATCCCGCAGACGTTAGTCCGCCGCGCACTCCCGGTCACCGGGAACCCGAACCGGGAGGCTCGCCCTGCCCGGCCTAGTCGGTCAGCTTGGGGTGGCCCGGCCCGGCTGCCACGATCCAGACGACGCGCTTGTCGGGGTCGGGGCAGTACCAGATCCGACCGCCCGCCGTGACCTCGTACTGCCACTGGGCGAGGGTCCTGCCGCCGACCTGGCGAGTGGCGAGGGTGCCCCGTAAGCGATGCTGACGGGCGGAGTTCTCCGGATCGACGGGGCGCTCGGTGAGCACCACCCAGGCTTCCCAGGTGTTGGCCCGAGCCGTCTGACAGAGCTGCTCCCACCCCTTGGCCGCCTCGGACGAGGCGAAACGGGCTTCCCAGCCGCCGGGACGGCCGGGCGGCGCGACCCGTTCCCCCCGCTTGGGCGCCACGGTCACGCCTCCCTCGGGCCGGGAACCGGCCCGTGATCGTCCGACAGTGGGGCGGTCAGCTCGTGGACCAGCGCCGGATCGGTGTAGACGGCGGCAGTGGCCTTCCACTCCCGGATCGTCTGGGCCAGGACCGACCACTGCCCGAGATCTGCCGAGATCCTGGCGGCATTGACGAAATCGGACACGAACTGCGGGCGATCCGCTGGAGGAAGCAACTCGATCCACGGGAACTCCTCCGCAAGAGCCTCGACGGCCACCTCGCTCGGGAGATGGGCGAGCGCGTTCCGGAGGGTTCTGGCCGCCGCCACCGCCCCCTCACCCGCCGCGAGAACGCGGTCCTCCCTGGTCAACAGCAAGGCAGCTCCGTCACGACGTCGCACCCGCACGTCGCCGGCATCTGCAAGCGCCGCCACGCTCTTGGGATCGCGCTGCAACTCACTCCACTGCACTTCCCGGGTAGTCACCACGAGAAAATTCTGAACTTTTTCAGAAGAGTGCGCAACCCATTGGCCGAGCCAGCGGGACCACCCCGGCGCCCAGGCGTCCCGCTGCCGTTGTCGTACGAGGGTTCTAGGCTGCGCGGGTGAGCGGGTGTGTGTTCTGTCAGATCGTGGCCGGGGAGGTGCCGGCGTTCCGGGTGGCCGACGAGCCGGACGGTATGGCGTTCCTGGACACCCGGCCGGTGTTCAAGGGGCACGTCCTGGTGGTGCCCCGCGCCCACCTGGTCACCCTGACCGACCTGCCGGCGATCGACCTGCCCGGCTACTTCGGCCTGGTGCAGCGCCTGGCGGCGGCCGTGGAATCCGGTCTGGGGGCCGGCGGGACGTTCGTGGCGATGAACAACCGGGTGTCCCAGTCGGTGCCACACCTGCACACCCACGTGGTGCCGAGGACCAGGGGCGACGGCCTGCGCGGCTTCTTCTGGCCGCGCACCCGCTACGCCGACGACGCCGAGGCGGCCTCCTACGCCGGGCGGGTCGCCGCCGCCCTGCGCTGAGCCCGCCGACATTCGCCGGGCCGGGCGGGCGAGACGCGCAGCGCAGCGGGTAAGGAAGGCAGGCCCGCCGATGTTGCATGCGGGGAGAGGTACGAGAGGAGTTCCACCGTGTTCCTTCGCCGCATGAAGGCCGAGATGATCAGCCCCGACCAGGCCCTGCCCGGCCGCCCGATCGCGATGCCGATCGGGGACCGGCACGAGGTGCTGGCGTCGTCGCTGAAGGGCCCGTTCCCGGAGGGCGCCCGGGTCGCCGTGTTCGGCATGGGGTGCTTCTGGGGCGCCGAGCGGCTGTTCTGGACCCTGCCGGGGGTGCTGACCACCTCGGCCGGTTACGCGGGCGGCTACACCGCCAACCCCACGTACGAGGAGGTGTGTTCGGGGATGACCGGGCACGCCGAGGTGGTCCAGGTGGTCTACGACCCCGCCGTGATCAGCTACGAGGACCTGCTCAAGGTGTTCTGGGAGAACCACGACCCGACCCAGGGCATGCGCCAGGGCAACGACGTCGGCAGCCAGTACCGCTCGACGATCTACACCACCAGCGACGAGCAGCTGGCCACCGCGCAGGCGTCCCGGGACGCGTTCGCGCCGATCGTGGCGCGGGCCGGCAAGGGTGAGATCACCACCGAGATCGCCCCGCTGGGCGACTACTTCTTCGCCGAGGACTACCACCAGCAGTATCTCGCGCCGACGAAGAACCCGAACGGCTACTGCAACCACGGCCCGAACGGGTTGAGCTGCCCGGTCGGGGTGGCCCGTACCGCCGGCTGACCGACGCGTCCGGGCCGGTCGACACGCCGACCGGCCCGGGTGTTTTCAGCTCCTCGTGACAACGTTCGCCGCCATGGCGTTGCAACCCGTGGGCCGTGGCTGACCCGCATAGTCCTGCTTGGTGTCGCCAGTCTTGACGCGACGCGCATAGGCCAACAGCTTTCCGACGGCTTGGGTGTCACAATCATAGATTGTGACCACGAAACGCTTTCCAGGAGGCTCAGTTGGTTCACCGACAACAAGTTCGGGGCAGTTGAGCGCCTCATCGATGACCGAGCATTCCTTTTCAGCGAAGTGGTAGAGCTGCTCCTCGTCGGCGTGCACGTCAAACCAGATCTGGTGATCTTGCGGTAGATCTCGCTGAACAACGCCTTCCAATGTATTACGCTGCGGCACTTGCGAGTTGTGCGCCGGCCGGGTAATCGCCACCGCTCCGGGGGCGTCGGAGCGACCAGCACAGAAAGCAACGAGGCAACTTCCCGCCACCAGGACGGCGAGCGAAGGCCCAACCGCCCATTGCTTGAACCAATCCGGGCGCGGTACCCAGTTCGCTACGACGCCCATAGCGCCAGCGATCACCCCTGACAGGATAATAATTTTGACTTGTTCAGTCACAATTCCAGCATCCCAGGCAGCCGTGACGACGACAACAGCCGTAGCACGGTTAGACAACTATGCGACATTTCTTGTCAAAGATCGTCCAAGCTGGTCGCATGGGAAATTCGATACAGGCAATTCGGGATCAGCAGCATGGATGGCCACATCCCGAGCCGCACCGACTTGCAAGGTCGGGGTGGCCATACCGCCGGCTGACCGACCGTCGACCAAGCGACTTGCCAACTGACGAGGGCCGGATACGCGTGGCACGTCAAACGGTCAACATGCGACTCACAGAGGTCCGGACCCCGCCCGGTGGCCGCTCTCCGGGGCTGCGGTGTTTGTCACATCGTGGGCCCGGGGCGATTCGGGCACCCGCCGGGCCCCGGGCAGGAACGTCGGCCCGCGCGGGGCCGTCACGGTGAGTGGCGCACATACTAGCAATCCCGTAACACGGCCGACATCGGCTCAACAGGCGAAGTGCAACAACCTCTGGCAGCATTGGCTGGCATGTGCGGACTTGCGGGAGAGTTCCGCCGTGACGGTTCCCGGGCCGATGTGTCGGCGGTGGAACGCATGGCGGCCACGATGAGTGACCGGGGGCCCGACGACAGCGGAGTGTGGTCACAGGGGGCCACCGCCCTCGGGCACCGCCGCCTGAAGATCATCGACCTCTCCGCCGCCAGCGGGCAACCGATCGTCGACCCGGCCGCCGGGCTCACCGGCGTGTTCAACGGTTGCATCTACAACTACCGCGAGCTGCGCCAGGAGTTGCAGGGCAGGGGGCACCGCTTCTTCTCCTCAGGCGACAGCGAGGTGGTGGTCAAGGCGTACGCCGAGTGGGGGCTCGACTTCGTCGACCACCTGATCGGCATGTTCGCCGTCGCGATCACCGAGCGGGACACCGGCCGGCTGGTGCTGGCCCGGGACCGGCTCGGCATCAAGCCGCTCTACCTGGCCGAGACGCCGGGCGTGGTGCGGTTCGCCAGCACCCTGCCCGCCCTGCTGGCCGGCGGCGGGATCGACACCGGCATCGACCCGGTGGCGCTGGCCCACTACCTCAGCTTCCACAGCATCGTGCCGCCACCGCGCACCATCCTGCGCGGCGTCGCCAAGCTCCCGCCGGCCACCGTGCGGGTCTACGAACCGGACGGCCGTACCTCCGAACGGGTCTACTGGGACCCGTCGTTCAGCCGGGACGCCGCGCGCGCCGACTGGTCGGAACGCGACTGGCAGGACGCCCTGCTGGAGTCGCTGACCACCGCGGTACGTCGCCGGATGGTCGCCGACGTGCCGGTGGGCGTGCTGCTCTCCGGCGGCCTGGACTCCAGCCTGGTGGTGGCGCTGCTGGCCGGCGAGGGGCAGACCCGCTCCGGGCTGTCCACCTTCTCCATCGGCTTCGACGCCGTCGGCGGGCGGGAGGGCGACGAGTTCGTCTACTCCGACCTGGTGGCGCAGACCTTCGGCACCGACCACCACCAGCTCAAGGTGGCCGCCGGTGACCTGGTGCCGCCGCTGGAGGCGGCGGTGGCCGCGATGAGCGAGCCGATGGTCAGCCACGACTGCGTCGCGTTCTACCTGCTCAGCCAGGAGGTGTCCCGGCACGTCAAGGTGGTCCAGTCCGGCCAGGGCGCGGACGAGATCCTCGGCGGCTACCACTGGTACCCGCCGCTGGCCGGCATCGACCGGGAGCAGGCGCTCGACACGTACGCGAAGGCGTTCTTCGACCGGGACGCGGCCGGGCTGGCCCGGGTGCTCAACCCGGCGTGGCTGGCCGACGGCGACCCGGCGCGCGAATTCGTCGCCGCCCACCTGGGCCGGGCCGGGGCGCAGACCGCCGTCGACGCCGGCCTGCGGATCGACACCCAGATCATGCTCACCGACGACCCGGTGAAGCGGGTCGACAACATGACCATGGCGCACGGCCTGGAGGCCCGGGTGCCGTTCCTCGACCACGAGTTCGTGGAGCTGGCGGCGAGCTGCCCACCCGAGCTGAAACTGGCCCAGGGCGGCAAGGGCGTGCTCAAGGAGATCGGCCGCCGGGTCCTGCCGCACGAGGTGATCGACCGCCCCAAGGGCTACTTCCCGGTGCCCGGCCTGACCCACCTGGAGGGCAAGCTCCTCGACCGGGTCCGCGACGCGCTCACCGCGCCGCAGGCCCGCCGCCGTGACCTGTTCCGTGCCGACTACGTCAATGCGCTGCTCGCCGATCCGAACGCCGAACTGACCCCGTTGAACGGAAACAAACTGTGGCAACTGGGACTTCTGGAAATGTGGCTCCAGAGCCACGGAATCGACTGACCGTGAACGAGACCCTCGCGACCGGCACGGCCCGTACCGACCGGGAGCGGGTGCTCGGCCGCCGCCGGGAACGGACCGGTCCCGGCGGCGACCCGGTCGCGCCGGGCACCGCCCCGGAGCCGCGCCGGGAACCGGCCGGGCCGTCCGACGTGGTCCTGGACTGCGGCTGGGGGCGGCTGGTGTTCGGCCAGACCTTCCACGAGCAGGTCGCGGTGGCCAACGTGCTGCGGTCCGAGGCGGCCGGCTCCCGGGACATCTGCATCTACCTGCGCGACCCGCACGTGCTGGTGTCCCGGCTGCCCGACGAGCTGTTCATCGACCCGTCGCTGACCTACCGGCTGCCGCTGGGCGAGCGCCGCCCGGAGGCCACCGGGCGGATGGAGATCCCGGGGCTGGTCGTCCGGCCGCTGCGGGACGCCGACGACGCCGACGCGGTGAACCGGATCTACGCCCGCAACGGCATGGTCACCGCGCCGGTGGACGTGCTCGTCGACAACGCCGGCACCGACCGGTTCCTGCACCTGGTGGCCGAGGCGAGCACCGGGGAGGTCGTCGGCACCATCACCGGCGTCGACCACGTGGCGGTCTTCGGCGACCGGGAGAACGGCGCGAGCCTGTGGTGCCTGACCGTCGACTTCAACACCGCCCCGCCCGGCACCGGCCAGGCCCTGCTCACCGAACTGGCCGACCGGCTCGACGAGCGGGGTCGCGCGTTCGTCGACCTGTCGGTGCTGGCCGAGAACTCCGGCGCGATCCGGCTCTACGAGCGGCTGGGCTTCCACCGCACCGGCACGCTCTGCGTCAAGCGGAAGAACCCGATCAACGAACGGCTGTTCCTGCCGTCCGCCCCGGCGGGCTACGCCGAGCTGAACCCGTACGCGAAGATCGTCGCCGACGAGGCGATGCGACGCGGCATCCGGGTCGAGGTCACCGACGCGCACTGGGGTGAGCTGCGGTTGACCAACGGCGGCCGGACGATCGTCACCCGCGAGTCGCTGTCCGAGCTGACCTCGGCGGTGGCGATGAGCCGCTGCGACGACAAGCGGGTCACCAGGCGCATCCTCACCGAGGCGGGCCTGTCGGTGCCGCGCGGCCGGACCGCCACCGGCGACCCCGACGACCTGGCCTTCCTCACCGACGTCGGCCCGGTGGTGGTCAAGCCGGCCCGGGGCGAGCAGGGCAACGGCATCACCGTCGGGGTACGCACCGCCGAGGCGCTGGCCGCCGCCGTCGAACTGGCCCGCCGGTTCTGCCCGGACGTGCTGATCGAGGAGCTGCGCGCGGGCGAGGACCTGCGGGTGATCGTGATCGACCACGAGGTGGTGGCCGCCGCCGTCCGCCGACCGGCGCAGATCACCGGCGACGGGGTGCACGACGTCACCGAGCTGATCGAGCGGCAGAGCCGACGCCGGGCCGCCGCCACCGGTGGCGAGTCCCGCATCCCGATCGACGAGATGACCCGCGAGGTGGTGGCCGAGGCCGGGCACCGGATGCACGACGTGCTGCCCGAGGGGCAGGTGTTGGCGGTGCGCCGGACGGCGAACCTCCACACCGGTGGCACAATCCACGACGTGACGGCCGAACTGCACCCGGCGATCGCCACTGCCTGCGTGGCGGCGAGCCGGGCCCTGGACATCCCGGTGACCGGGCTGGACCTGCTGGTCCCCGCCCCCGACCAGCCCGAGCACGTGTTCATCGAGGCGAACGAGCGGCCGGGGCTGGCCAACCACGAGCCCCAGCCGACCGCCGAGCGCTTCGTGGACCTGCTCTTCCCGGGCACCCGGGCCCCGCAGCGCCTCTGGAGCCCGGCCGGGCCCGGAGGGGTCGCGTGACCCTCAAGCCCCTCGACATCGATCTGGACTACCTCCGCCAGGTGCTGGTGGAACTGCTGGACATCCCCAGCCCGTCGGGGCGTACCGACCACGTGCAGCAGTACGTGGGGGAACGCCTCTCCGCGCTGGGCATCCCGTCCACGCTGACCCGGCGGGGGGCGCTCAGCGCCTGCCTGCCCGGCCCCCGGCAGACGGGCGCCGACCGGGCGATCGTGGTGCACACCGACACCATCGGCGGGATGGTCAAGCGGCTCAAGGAGAACGGCCGGCTGGAGCTGAAGACCATCGGCACCCACTCGGCCCGGTTCGCCGAGGGCGCGCACGTGCGGATCTTCACCGACGACCTGGACCGGGTGGTCACCGGGCAGGTGCTGCCGTTGAAGGCCAGCGGGCACCGCTACAACGACGACGTCGACCTGCAGGGCGTCGGTTGGGAACACGTCGAGGTCCGGGTCGACGAGCCGGTCGAGGACATCGCCGGCCTGCGGGCGCTGGGCATCGACGCGGGCGACTTCGTGGCGTTCCTGCCCAACCCGATGGTCACCCCGTCCGGGTACGTGAAGTCCCGGCACCTGGACGACAAGGCCGGGGTGGCGGCGGTGCTGACCGCGTTCAAGGCGGTGGTGGACGCCGGCATCACCCCCACCGTCACCGCCCACCTGCTGGTCACGGTGACCGAGGAGATCGGCCACGGGGCCAGCCACGGCCTGGACCCGGACGTCGCCGAGATCGTCTCGGTGGACGCGGCGGTGGTCGCGCCGGGCCAGCAGTCCCGGGAGAACGCGGCGACCCTGGCGATGGGCGACGGGGTCGGCCCGTTCGACTACCACCTGACCCGCAACCTGGCCACCATCGCCCGGGAACACGGGGTGGACCTGGTCCGCGACGTCTTCGACTACTACCGCTCGGACGTGGCGGCGGCGGTCGAGGCGGGTGCGCACGCCCGGGTGGCGCTGCTCGGTTTCGGGGTGGACGCCACCCACGGTCACGAGCGCACCCACCTCGACGGGCTGCGTCACCTGACCCAGTTGCTCTGCCTCTATCTCCAGAGCGACCTGGTCTTCCCCGAGTGGGACGCCGAGCCGGAGGGCGACCTGGCCGACTTCCCGTCGCTGGCGGTGCAGCCGGCGGGCGGGGACGGCCCCCGCGAGGGCCCGATCGGCATCGACTGACCGGCCGGCAGCCGCACTGACGTAGCAACAGGTGAACGGCGGGCACGACATCGCGCGTCGTACCCGCCGTTCACCGGACGCCCCGGCCCCTCACCGTGGCGTCGGTCCTTACGGTCGGGTCACCGGTTGCCGCGTTCCGCCGCGTCGAGCAGGGCGATCAGCGCCTCGGTCACCCGCAGCACCGCGTCCCGGGCGGCCGGGTCACCGGTGATCCGCTGCCGCGCCCGGTCGGCCAACTGCCCCAGCAGTTCACCGGCGCGGGCCGCGTTGCCGGCGGTGCCGGCCTGCTCGGCCCGCTGGAGCCGATCCTCCAGCCGGGCCGCCACGTACTCGGTGATCCGGCCGGCGGCGACGTACTCGGTGATCAGGTCACGCAGGTCGGAGTACCAGGCGGGGTCGCGGGTGAACGACACGGGCAGGTAGCCGGCGTCGGCGGCGGCGAGGGTGGCCGCGACGCTGGCGTCGACGTACGCACCGACGGTCGGGTAGCGGGCGGCGAGCTGCGCGTCGGTCAGCGGCACCGAGCTGCCGTCGAGGAAGCAGAAGCCGGGCCCGGTGTTGCTGCCGCTGTTGACCCGTAGCGGCACCTCATGCTGGGCGAGCCGGATGCCGTCGAGGGCGAGTCCCAGGTCGTCGCGGGCGACGGCCGGCGGGTTCGTGGTGGTCGTCCGGATCGGCGGCGCGCTCGGCGGGGCCACGCCCTGGGCGATCCAGGCGACGGTGTGGTCGTAGACGGCGTTCTGCACCATGTGCTGCGGAACCCGCGACAGCGAGGGCAGCGTGCAGGTCTGCGGTTCGCCCGGGTAGCCGCCCGGGTAGCTGCCGATGTCCCGCTTGCGCAGCGGGCCGTAGTCGGTGATCAGCTTCCAGTCGCCGTGCGAGGCGCCGGCGACCTCCCAGGACCGCAGGACCGGCGAGTCGGCCTGGGCGCGGGCCGCGGCGGGCAGGATGCCGCTGGCCACGTCCCCCTCGGAGTTGATCCGGAACACCGGCGTCGTCAGGTCGGTCCGCAGCACCCCGCCGCCACCGTGCAGGACGACCGCGTCGAGCACGTTCGCCGACTGCTGGACGCCGTTGTAGTAGTTGGCGAGGCGACCTGCCGACTGGGAGTGGCCGGTGGCGATGACGTACTGCGGGGCGGGCAGCTTGCCCAGCGGGTCGACGCCGGTGGGGTTGCGGACCGCCTTCACCGCCTGGCTGAAGATGTCGTACGAGAGGCTGTCGTCGGTGACGGTGCCGCCCACGGTGACGTCCAGCGGGCCGTACCGGGTGGGGCTCCACGCCTTGAGCCCGGTGGCCGAGTGCAGCCCGGCCCGCTGGGCGGAGACCCCGACCCAGGCGTAGCCGGAGCGGATCAGGTGCTCGTGCGACTGGAACCAGTCGACCTCCTGGTCCCACTGGTTGCTGACGTTGTTCCACTCGGCGATCACCACGCCGTTGAACTTCTTGGTGTTGGCCGGCCGGCGGACCACCAGCCGGGTGCCGTACGGCTGGTCGGTGGCGATGGTCGTCGCGTTCTGGGTGCCCTGCACGGCGTACCGGGTGGCGGTGCCGAAGAGGAAGAACTCCTCCTCGACGTAGCCGGCGGCGGCCAGGTTGACGTCGGTGGCGAGGAACGGGTAGCCGTGGCCGGGGTCGCCGACCGGGGTGGTCCGGGCGATCGGCCCGGCGACCACCGGGTTCGCCACATTCGCGCCGGTGGCGGTGGACGGGCGGGAGGCGACCGGCGCGGCGGCGACCGCGTCGGGGACCGGGCCGACGGCGACGGCCAGCGCGCCGACCAGGCCGAGGGTCAGGGATCGTCGGGTGTTCCTGCGGGTGGCGGACGAAACGGGCACGGTTCACCTCACGGGGGAGCGACCGAGGGGACGGCTCGGGCGGGCAGTGGCGGGAGGTGGCCACTGTGGGGCAGACAGTAATGCTCACTTCAGGCGAAAGATAGGCCAGATGAGCACGAACTTTCGCGCGACTCGACAAAAGTCCGTCGGGTCGGCAGGCGGGTCCCCGGCCGCAGGATCGCGCGAAAAATCACTACCGGCACCCGGGGTGCAGTGGGTAGCGTGGCGGTACACGGGAAAGGAGGTGGTCCAGACTTGTATAGCAATCGGACTCGTGAGGTGGCTGTCCGCTAGCCGCTGTCCTCGACAGTGAACGACCAAGCATGATCGTCGAGACCGTGTGGCAGCGGTGCGGCGAATCCACGACAGCCACCCGACCCCCGGGGTGCCGACCCAGTCCAGTCGGCCCGTGCGCGAGCACGGAAACCCCGGGGGTCGCTTCGTCTCCGGGGGAGGCCGGCGGTGTCCATGCGGGAGCTGACGGTGCTCGGCACGGCCAGCCAGACCCCCACCCGGCTGCGCAACCACAACGGCTACGTGCTGCGCTGGGACGACGAGGTGATCCTCTTCGACCCGGGCGAGGGCAGCCAGCGGCAACTCCTGCACACCGGGATCACCGCCACCGACCTGACCCGGATCTGCGTCACCCACTTCCACGGCGACCACTGCCTCGGCCTGCCCGGCACCATCCAACGGCTCTCCCTGGACCGGGTGCCGCACCCGGTGGCGGTGCACTTCCCCGCCGGTGGCGCGGAATACTTCGCCCGGCTGCGGCACGCCAGCAGCTTCCACGAGACCGCCGAACTGGCCGTCGAGCCGGTCACCGCCGACGGCCAGCGGATCACCCTGGGCGTCGGCACGCTGGAGGCCCGCCGGCTACGGCACCCGATCGAGACGTACGGCTACCGGCTGGTCGAGCCGGACGGCTGCCGGATGCTGCCGGAGCGGCTGTCCGCGTACGGCATCGGTGGGCCGGCGGTCGGCGAGCTGCTGCGCGTCGGGCACCTGGACGTCGGCGGACGCCGCGTCACCCGGGACGAGGTGAGCGTCGTCCGGCCGGGGCAGCGGTTCGCCTTCGTGATGGACACCGGCCTCTGCGACGGGGTGTACGCCCTCGCCGAACACGCCGACCTGCTGGTCATCGAGTCGACGTTCCTGGCGTCGGAGGCCGCGCTCGCCGCCGAGGTCGGCCACCTGACCGCCGGCCAGGCCGCCCGGGTCGCCACCGAGTCGGGGGTACGCACCCTGGTGCTCACCCACTTCTCCCAGCGGTACGCCGACCCGCGCCGCTTCCACGACGAGGCCCGCGACCACTTCGCCGGGGAGCTGGTGGTCGCCGAGGACCTGACCACCGTGCCCGTCCCGCCCCGGCGGGTAGCCTCGGCCGGGTGACCGTCACGCTCCGTCCCGCCGTCGCCGACGACCTGATGCCGGTGGGCGCCCTGCACCAGCGGTCCCGGGTCGCGGCGTACTCGTCGTTCCTGCCGCCTGCGGCGTTGGCCGACCCGACGCCCGAGGCGATGGGTGACTACTGGGTGCAGCGGTGGACGTGGGAACGCGACGAGCACCTGATGACCGTGGCCGAGCGGGACGGCCGGCTGGTCGGGTTCAGCTACCTCGGCCCCGACGACGCGGGCGACCCGGCGACCGGGCTGCTCAACGCCATCCACCTCGACCCGGCCGAACGGGGCCGGGGCACCGGCCGGGCGTTGATGATGGACGCGCTGGACGCCATGCTCGCCCGGGGCTGGCGTCGCGGGGTGCTGTGGGTGCTGGAACGCAACCTCACGGCCCGGCACTTCTACGAGCGCGGCGGCTGGCAGGCGACCGGCGAACGCCGGGAGGAGCGGATCGGGCGCGCCCCCACCGCACAGCTCCGCTACGCCCGGCAGCTACCGGGCTGCTGACGTCAGGTGCCGTCCCGGTCCGCGTCGACCGAGAAGTTGATCACCGAGAGATAGCCGTCGCCGTCCTCGACGACCTTCATCAGCATCGTCTCGGCGTAGATGCTGTCGTTGTCGTTGAACGTGTCCCGCCCGGTGTGCGCGGCGTACGGCGCGGCGGCGTACACCCTGCTGTTGAGGGCCTCGTCGAACATCATCTGGGTGGTGAGCACCCGGTCGTCACCCACGTGCACCATCGCGTGGATGTGCGTGGTGCGGCCCCGGTACCAGCCCGGCCAGACGGTGGTGAACTCGACGATCCCGTCGGCGTTGGTGACCTGCGCGCCGCGCAGGTAGCGCTTGTCGTCGGTCGGCGTCAGGTCCGCCGCCGACCCCTCGGCACCGCCGCCCGGGGCCGCCCCACCCCCGGGCGGGTTGCCGCCGGGCGCGTCGCTGGGCGGGGTGCCGCCGGACGGTGCGCCGCCGCCGGACGCGCCGGACGACTGGGCCTCGGCCCCCGAGTAGAGGCCGGCCGCGTCACAGTGCCAGATCTCCACGACCGCGTCGGCCAGCGGCCCGCACTGCTCGCTGTCCTGCACCCGGATCGCCACCCGCAGCCGGGTGCCCGCCCGGTCCTCCCGGATGTCGCTACGGATCTTGTCGGCGTCGAAGTAGTACGGGCCCTGCGTGGTGCTCGCGGTCAACGTGCAGGTGTTCGCCGCGCCGAACAGCGCGGCCAGGTCGGCCGACGTATTGGCGGTCGCCTGCGGGGACACGGTTTCCCCGGTCGACGTGGTGACCGTGCCGCCGTCCCGGCCGCAGGCGGCGAGCAGACCGGCCAGGCCGATCGAGCCGACTCCGGCGATCAAACGGCGGCGGCTGACCCGCTGCCCCTCGTGGTGGTCGAGGTCGTGGCGCATGTCGTTCCTCCCGTGGGTCGGTGCCTCTCGGCTGGTCCCGACGGTAGGCAGGCTGCACGGACGCCCTCTGTGCCGCTCCTGTCCCCCTGCTGTGAATGGTCGGACCCGACCCGGACGCGCCGCGGGGCCCCTCCCACCGGAAGGGGCCCCGCAGGTGCGTCGGGTCAGTGCGCGCCGAGGTGGGCGAGCAGGTCCTGCCGGGTCAGCACGCCCTTGGGCTTGCCGTCGACCAGCACCAGCGCCGCGTCGGACTTCTCCAGCAGACCCACCGCCTCGCTCACCGGCTGACCGCCACCGATCATCGGCAGCGGGTCGGCCATGTGCCGTTCGATGGTGTCGTGCAGGTGCGCCTGGCCGGTGAACAGGGCGTCCAGCAGATCCCGTTCGGCGATCGAGCCGGCCACCTCCCCGGTCACCACCGGCGGCTCGGCCTTGAGCACCGGGAGCTGGGAGACGCCGTACTCGCGCATGTAGTCGATGGCGTCGCGGACCGTCTCGGTGGGGTGCACGTGCACCAGCTCGGGCAGGCCGCCCGGTTTGCTCGCCAGCGCGTCGGCGACGGTCGGTTCGGTGCCGGAGTGGTCGAGGAAGCCGTAGCGGGCCATCCACCGGTCGTTGAAGATCTTGGACAGGTAGCCCTTGCCGCTGTCGGGCAGCAGCACCACGACCACGTCGTCCGGGCCGGCGGCGCGGGCCACCTCCAGCGCCGCCACCACGGCCATCCCGCAGGAGCCGCCGACCAGCAGGCCCTCCTCCCGGGCCAGCCGCCGGGTCATCTCGAAGGACGCCTTGTCGGAGACCTCGACGATCTCGTCGGCGATCCCCCGGTCGTACGTCTCGGGCCAGAAGTCCTCACCGACCCCCTCGACCAGGTACGGCCGGCCGGTGCCGCCGGAGTAGACCGAACCCTCCGGGTCCGCCCCGATCACCCGCACCCGACCCTCGGACGCCTCCTTGAGGTAGCGCCCGATGCCGGAGATGGTGCCACCGGTGCCGACCCCGGCCACGAAGTGGGTGAGCCCGCCCCCGGTCTGCTTCCACAGCTCCGGCCCGGTCGTCTCGTAGTGCGAACGCGGGTTGGCCGGGTTGCTGTACTGGTCGGGCTTCCACGCGCCGGGGATCTCCCGGGCCAGCCGGTCGGAGACGTTGTAGTACGACCGGGGGTCCTCCGGGGCGACGGCGGTCGGGCAGACCACCACCTCGGCCCCGTACGCCCGCAGCACGTCCTGCTTGTCCTGGCTGACCTTGTCGGGGCAGACGAAGACGCAGTGGTAGCCCTTGAGCTGGGCCACCAGGGCCAGCCCGACCCCGGTGTTGCCGCTGGTCGGCTCGACGATCGTGCCGCCGGGCCGGAGGATCCCGGCGGCCTCGGCGTCCTCCACCATCCGCAGGGCGATCCGGTCCTTCACCGAGCCGCCCGGGTTGAGGTACTCCACCTTGGCCAGCACGGTCGCCCGGATGCCCGCGGTGACGTTGCGCAGCCGCACCAGCGGGGTGTTACCGATCAGGTCGACGACGTTGTCGTAGTACTGCACCTCGTTGTGCCCTTCGTTGCGGCGCCGACGACGGCGGCCTGGCAGACGGTCCTTCGTCGCTCAGCGTACGTGCCCTCAGAGCGTCACATGACCGGGGATGACGGAGCCCCGGCGGGCCTCCCACTCCAGGAAACGCTCGGTCTCCGACAGCACGCTGCCGGCCAGCCAGGTGACCATGACCGCGTCGTCCACCAGACCGAGCACGGTCAGGAACAGCTCCGGCACCAGGTCGACAGGCGACACGACGTAGACCGTCGCCGCCGTCATCATCGCCAGCCGGAGCCCGCCGTCGTACTCGCCCCGGGCGGTGGCCCGGATCATCCGGGGCAGCGCCGCCAGCCGGGTGCCCAGCGACGGACCACCCCGGGCACCGGCCGCCAGCGACCGGGCCAGCGCCGTGAAGGCCGCGGTGCGCTTCAATGTCCTACCCATCTCATCCAGCCCCTCTCCACCGACCAGCGTGACTGGCCCGCGCAAGCCGTCGCCACCTGCGGCGGACGACCCCGGGTGGGCCCCGCACCCGGACCAGGTACCCAGAACCGTCGCCGCCCAGCCCCGAAAACCGGCCGTCCCGACGGAGGCGGGGTGACGCTGCGGCGCGATAATGTCGCTGTATGGGGGTGGCAGGTTCCGTCGTACCGGTCGGTCCGCGCTGGCACCGCGCCCGGCAGGTGGCCCGGCTGGCGGCGATCGGCACGGGTGCCACCGCGGCCGCCGTCGCCGCGACCGGCGGCGTGCTGCTCGGGCAGGCCCGGCAGGCCCGGCGCACCATCCCGATGGCGCAGGCCCCGCCCCCGCGCTGCGACGGCGTCTACGGTGCCAAGATCCCCGGCCCACCGCTGACCATGGTGATCCTCGGCGACTCCTCCGCCGCCAGCTACGGGGTGGCGCGGCGACGCGAGACCCTGGGCTCGCTGCTGGCCACCGGGCTGTCCCGGCGGCTGCACCGGGCCGTACGGGTGCACCGCTTCGCCGTGGTCGGCGCGCTCTCCGCCGGGCTGCGCCCCCAGGTCGAGGCGGCCCTGGAGTGCACGCCGGACGTCGCGGTGATCCTGGTCGGCGGCAACGACATCACCAACCGCACGCCCTACTCCGTCGCCGTCCGCCACCTGGTCGACGCGGTCCGTACGCTGCGTTCCGCCGGTTGCGAGGTGGTCGTCGGGACCTGCCCCGACCTGGGCGCGATCCGGCCGATCCAGCCCCCGTTGCGCTGGCTGGCCCGGCGGTGGAGCCGGCAGCTCGCCACCGCCCAGACGGTCGCGGTGGTCGAGGCGGGCGGGTGGACGGTCTCCCTCGGTGACCTGCTCGGCCCCCGGTTCGCCGCCGAGCCGACCCGGATGTTCGCCTGGGACCGGTTCCACCCGTCCGCCGAGGGCTACGCGATGGCCGCCGCCGCGCTCCTGCCGACCGTGCTGTCCGCGCTCGGCAGCGGGGAGCGCCGGCCGGCGCTGGCCCCGGGCGAGGGCGTACGGTCGCTGCCCCGGGCCGCCCACGAGGCTGCCCGCAACGCCGGCACGGAGGTCAGCGGCACGCAGGTCCGGGGCCGGGACCACGGCCCGGCCGGCCGCTGGGCGCAGCTGCGCCGGCGGGCCTTCTTCGGCGTCGCCCCGGTGCCGCAACCCGGCACCGCCGCCGACTCACCCCAACTGGAGGGACTGGCATGAGCGAGCGCAGCGTGCGAACCACCGGATGCCGTGGATGCCCCGCCGGGCCGGTCACCGCCGCCGTGGGCCCCCGGGCGGTGACACCGTGACCGGCCGCTCCCTCGGCGGCGAGCTGGCCGTACGCCTCGGCAAGGCCGCGGCGGTCTCCCTGGTCGCCGGGACGATCGGCGGCGCGGCGGTGCTCGCCGGTCAGGCGGTGGCGGCCCGGAACCGCGACTACGCCCAGCCGGAGCTGGGGTTGGCGCTGCGGGCCACGGTCGGCCGGGTCGGTGCCCCGCTGCTGCGGCTGGTGCTGCTCGGTGACTCCTCGGCGCTCGGCGTCGGGGTGGCCCGCTTCGACGAGACGGTCGGCGGTCAGCTCGCCCACCTGCTGACCGAGGGGCCGACCGGCCGGCGGGTGCACCTGTCAAGCGTGGGGGTCTCCGGGTCCCGCTCCACCGACCTGGCGACCCAGGTGGCCCGCGCGCTGCTGGGTGACCGGCCGGACGTCGCGGTGGTGCTGATCGGGGCGAACGACGCGACCGCCATGCGGCGGCCGGCGGAGGCGGCGGCGTACCTCGCCTCGGCGGTGCGCCGGCTGCGGGAGGCCCGGGTCGAGGTCGTCGTCGGCACCTGCCCGGACCTGGGCGCGGTGCGCGCGGTGGCCCCGCCGCTGCGGCAGGTGATCGGCTGGTCGGGCCGGCGGGTCGCGCGGGCGCAGACCGCCGCCGTGCTGGAGGCCGGCGGGACGGTCGTCGACCTGGGTACGGAGACCGGGCCGGTGTTCCGGGCCGATGCCGGGACGCTCTGCCACGACGGCTTCCACCCGTCCGCCGACGGGTACCGGGTCTGGGCGCACGCCCTGTTGCCGGCGGTCGTCGCCGCCGCGAACGTCGCCTCCCGGCACTGACCGGTCTCGATCCCGTCCCGCCTGCTGCGCCGGGCCGCGGTCGGCGGGCGGGTCCGGCCGGGCCGGCACGGGTGACATTTCCCGCTGGTCGGCGTCCTTCCGCGCCAAGTTACCGTCAAGTTAACGTTGGTTCATGCCGATTGAGTCGTCCCGCGACGCCGTCATCGTCGCCACCGCCCGGTCCCCCATCGGCCGCGCGTTCAAGGGTTCGCTGCGCGAGGTCCGCCCGGACGACCTCGCCGCCACCATCGTCCAGGCCGCGCTGGACAAGGTCCCCGGGCTCGACCCCGCCACCATCGACGACCTCTACCTCGGGTGCGGGCTGCCCGGCGGCGAGCAGGGCTTCAACCTGGCCCGGGTGGTCGCCACCCTGATGGGCCTGGACGGGCTGCCCGGGGCCACGCTGACCCGCTACTGCGCGTCGTCGTTGCAGACCACCCGGATGGCGATGCACGCGATCCGGGCCGGGGAGGGCGACGTCTTCGTCTCCGCCGGGGTCGAGATGGTCTCCCGGTACGCCCGGGGCAACTCCGACACGCTGCCGCCCGAGGCGCAGGCGCTGGTCGGCGGCGGCTGGGAGAACCCGCGCTTCGCCGAGGCTCAGCAGCGGTCGGTGAACCGCGCGCAGGGCGGCGCCGAGGTGTGGACCGACCCGCGCGAGGCCGGTCAGCTCCCCGACATCTACCTGGCCATGGGGCAGACGGCGGAGAACCTGGCCCAGGTGTACGACGTCACCCGGGAGGAGATGGACGCGTTCGGCGTCCGCAGCCAGAACCTCGCCGAGAAGGCCATCGCCGACGGCTTCTGGGCCCGCGAGATCACCCCGGTCACCACCCCCGACGGCAGCGTGGTCGACACCGACGACGGGCCGCGCGCCGGGGTCACCCCGGAGGCGGTGGCCGGGCTGAAGCCGGTCTTCCGCCCGGACGGCCGGATCACCGCCGGCAACTGCTGCCCGCTCAACGACGGGGCCGCCGCCGTGGTGGTGATGAGCGCCCAGCGGGCCGACGAGCTGGGGTTGACCCCGCTGGCCCGGATCGTCTCCACAGGGGTCACCGCCCTGTCGCCGGAGATCATGGGCCTCGGCCCGGTCGAGGCGTCCCGGCAGGCGCTGCGCCGGGCCGGGATGACCGTCGACGACGTCGACCTCGTCGAGATCAACGAGGCGTTCGCCGCCCAGGTGATCCCGTCGTACCGGCAGCTCGGCATCCCGCAGGAGAAGGTCAACGTGATGGGCGGGGCGATCGCCGTCGGCCACCCGTTCGGGATGACCGGCGCCCGGATCACCGGCACCCTGCTCAACGCCCTGCAGTGGCACGACGCGACGATCGGCCTGGAGACCATGTGCGTCGGTGGCGGTCAGGGCATGGCGATGGTGCTCGAACGGCTCAGCTGAGCCCTACAGCGCGCCGCGGGTCGCCGCCACCAGGGCGGCGGCCCCGGCCAGCACCGCCTCCGGCGGGCCGGCGGCGACCAGGTCCGCCGCGACCACCCGGAGCTGGTCGGGCAGCGCCATCGGATGCGCCAACCGGGGCACGTCCCGCCGCGGCTCGCCCTCGGCGTCGGCGGCCAGGTCGGCGACCTCCTGCACCAGCTTGTGCACCAGGTCGGCCCGGGACACGTTGCCGCCCGTGGCGACCGCCGCCCACCGTGGCTGCTGCCAGTGGCCCACCTGACGGACCAGCGACGTCACCGCCCGGTCCAACTCCGCTGCGCTCATCGTCGGCGAGTCTAGCCACCGCGGCCGCCCGCCGGAGACGACGACGCCCGCCACCGCAGGGCGCGGTGGCGGGCGTCGGGTGCGAAAACCGTCAGTCGTCGCCCTGGAAGTAGCTGATCAGGCGGAGCATCTCCAGGTAGAGCCAGACCAGGCTGACCACGATGCCGAACGCGGCCGTCCAGGAGTAGCGGGCCGGCAGCCCCATCCGGACGCCGTCCTCGACCTCCTTGAAGCTGAGCACGAAGCTCAGCGAGGCGACCACGATGCAGACCAGGCTGAACCCGATGGCAAGCGGGCTGCCGTCGCGCAGGCCGGTGTTCACGCCGAACAGCGCGAGCACCAGGTTGATCAGCATGACGGCGAACAGGCCGGCCATCACGGCGATCATGCCCTTGACGAACTTGGGCGTGGCCCGGATGACGCGCGCCTTGTAGAGCATCGTCATCACGAAGAAGACGCCGAACGTGGCGACCACGGCCTGGAGCACGATGCCCTGGTAGGCCGTCTCGTAGACCTTGCTGACCAGGCCCACGAACGCGCCCTCGACGATCGCGTACGCGACGACCAGGGCCGGGTTGGCGACCCGGGAGAACGAGATGATCAGGCCGAGGACCAGGCCGACCATCGCGGCGCCGATCCAGGCGACGCCGAGCACCGAATCCGGCACCACGATCCAGGCGGCGGCGGCGGAGACGCCGAGGATGGCCAGGAGCGCGACGGTCTTGACGACGACGTCGTCGACGGTCATCGTGCCGGACACCGTGGGGGCGACCGGGGAGCCCGGCTGGCCCGGGTACTGCTGCGGAATGCCGGGCTGTCCGTAACCGTACGGCCCGGGCTGGGCGTACCCGGCGGAACGCTCCCGCTCGGCCGCCTGGCCGAGCCGGGCGAGCACCGGGTTCGAGGTCTTCACTGTCTCAGGCCTCCCTCAGGGGGTCAGTCGCACGCAAACGTGCCCTTCCAGGGTAAACGGCGGGGCGCGACCGTCGCCGGTCGGGAGGCTGTGGGAAAGCTGAGAGTGTGGTGCCCGGGGCGGGTCTCGAACCCGCACGCCTTGCGGCAGCCGCTTTTAAGGCGGCCGTGTCTGCCGTTCCACCACCCGGGCGGGGGCGCGTCACGTCGATGCGCGACGGTGCAGTCTCACGGTAGCCGCTCCGCGTCGCCCCGGCGTACCCCGTCCGCCCGTGCCGGACATACGAACGCCGGTCGCCCCCACCCGGGAGCGGGCGGGGGCGACCGGCGCGCCGTGGCGGCGGTCAGGCCGCCTTGCTGGTGATCGGGATCGGCTGCGACGCCTCGGCGAACTCCTCGCGCGGGTCGTGCAGCTGGCCGAGCGCGACCACCTCACGCTTGAGGAAGAACGCCAGCGACCAGTCCACCACGACCCGGACCTTGCGGTTGAACGACGGGATCCGGCTCATGTGGTACGTCCGGTGCATGAACCAGGCCGGCCAGCCCTTCATCTTGATCCCGTACACCTGGGCGACGCCCTTGTGCAGGCCGAGGCTGGCCACACTGCCGGCATGCTTGTGCTTGTAGTCGACCGGCTCCCGGCCCCGCACCACGAGCGCGATGTTGTCGGCCATCCGGGCGGCCTGCCGCACCGCGTGCTGGGCGCTCGGCGAGCAGTAGTTGCCGGGTTCCTTGGTGAGGTCCGGGACGGCCGCGCAGTCACCGGCGCTCCACGCCCCCTCCACCACCCGGTCGCCGTCGACGACCTGGAGGGTGGGCAGGCAGGTGACCCGACGCCGCTCGTCGCGGGGGAAGTCGGTGCGGTCCAGCATCGGCGACGGCTTCACACCGGCCGTCCAGACGATGGTGTCGGAGCGGAAGCTGTCGCCGTCGGAGAGCTTCACCACACCGTCGACGCAGGACTCCAGCCGGGTGTCCAACCGGATGTCCATGTTCCGCTTCAGCAACTGCTGCACCGTGTACGCGCCCATGTCCCGGTCGACCTCGGGCAGCACCCGCTGGGTCGCCTCGACCAGCACCCAGCGCATGTCGTCCGGCATCAGCTCGGGGTAGTAGCGCAGCGCGTCCCGGGCCATGTCCTCCATCTCGGCCAACGCCTCGATGCCGGCGTAGCCGCCGCCGACGAAGGTGAAGGTCAACGCGGAGCGGCGGACGTCGGCATCAGGCGTGGCGGCGGCCACGTCGAGCCGGTCCAGCACGTGGTTGCGCAGGTAGATGGCCTCGCCGATGGTCTTGAACCCGATCCCGTGCTCGTGCAGGCCGGGGATCGGCAGGGTGCGGGACACCGAGCCGGGGGCGACGACCACGTGGTCGTAGGGGATCTCCCGGGTCGGGCCGGAGATCGGCTGCACCACGGCGGTCTTGCGGCTGTGGTCGATCCGGGTCACCGCGCCCGCGACGACCTTGCACCGGCGCAGCTCGCGCCGCAGCGGCACCACGGAGTGCCGGGGCGAGATGTTGCCGGCCGCCGCCTCGGGCAGGAACGGCTGGTACGTCATGTGCGGCTGCGGGTCGACCACGACGACCTCGGCCTCACGGGAGCTCAGCTTCTTGGACAGGCGCAGAGCGGCGTACAGGCCCACGTGCCCGGCACCCACGACAAGGATCCGCTTCGGATTCACGTATCCATCTTTCCCCGGGCGGCTCCGGTAATACCCCTCGAGACCCCCATCTGTGACGGAGCACAACACCTGTGAGCTGCGCGACGTCGCGCTACCTGCGGCGCAGCAGCCAGCCCAGCAGGCCGGTCAGACCCACCGCCACCAGCAGTCCCACCACCGTGGCGGCCTGGAAACCGTCATCCGGGCCGAGTTGCCCCGAGCGGGTCAGCAGCACCCCGATCACCGCCGACGCCAGCACCACCGCGCCGGCCCGGGTGAGCCAGCGCAGCACGACGTCCGGGTCGATCGCCCCGTCGTAGGGCAGCACGGCCAACAGGGCACAGAGGGTGTGTCCGAGGTAGAGCAGGGTCGCCACCGCCAGCAACCGCCACAACGTGATCGGCCGGTCGTAACCGGCCGACGCGAACACCCAGCCGCCCACCGTGACCAGCGCGGCGAAGGTCGGCCAGATCCGGCGCGGAGCCACCGCCGGCAGCAGGGCCACCACCGTCAGCGCGAGCAGCGACCGGGCCTGGAACAACTGCACCGGGTACGCCAGCAGCAGCCCGGCCAGCACCACCAGGAAGACCAGGCCACGCACCAGCAACGGCAACAGGGCCACCCGACGTGCCGCCGTGCGCGCCGCCCGGACCCGTTCCCGGGCCGCGTCCACCGGGCTCACCGGCCACCCACCCGGGGTGCGGTCGCCAGCCGGGCGACGTCCCGCAGCACCTGGTCCAGGCTGCCCGCGCCCGCCCACCCCACCACCGGCACGCCGTGCTCCCGAAGTTGCGTGATCATCGTGTCCCGGTCCAGCCGCCACAGCCGGTACGCCACCGGCGCCCAGCCCCGGTCACCGGGCGGGGCGAGGTCGGTCGGCAGGGTGTCCACCGCCACCACGAACCGGCCGCCCCGGGCCAGCCGGGCCAGCATCTGCGCGGACCGCTCGTCGAGCAGCGGGGTGAGCACCACCACCAGCGCGTCGGCGGAGAGCACCTGCGGGCCGAAGACCTGGTCGTACGGCTCGTGCGGGGAGGACTCGGCGTGCACGTCGAGCAGCCACTCCAGGACGGTCAGGTACTGCCGGCGGCCGGTGGCGGGACGCAGCCGACGGGCCGCCGGACCGTACTCCAGCAGGGCCACCCGGTCGCCCCGGTGCAGGTAGTGCTCGGCGATCGCGGCGGCGGCCCGGACCGTGGTGTCCAACACGGACGCCGCCCCGGCCACCCCGCCGGAACGCCCCGCCTCGGCCAGCACGTCGAGCAGGACGACCACCTCGGCGTCCCGGTCGGACAGGGTCGACGCCACGTGCAACTGCCGGGTCCGCAGCGACACCCGCCAGTCGATGCGGCGCAGCCGGTCCCCCGGCCCGAAGACGCGTACCCCGGCCAGTTCGCCGCCCTCCCCCGGCCGCCGCGAGTGGTGCGCGCCGACCAGCCCGGCGGCCCGGGGCATCGCCTCCACCGCCTCGAACGGTTCGGTCTTCGGGTACACCCGCATCCGCACCGGTTCGGTGAGCACCGCCCGGGAGACCAGCAGCCCGTCGGCGGCGGCGGCGCGGGCACCCGCCGGCCCGATCGGGTGCCGCCCCCACCGCAGCGCGGTGCCGGTCAGCTCCAGGTCGACGGCGGTGCCCCGGGACAGCGCGGTGACGAACGGGCGGTCGGCCCCGCCGGCCCGGCTGACGTCCAGCCCGATGCCGCCGAAGCCGGCCCGGCGGACCGACAGCCACGGCGAGATCCGGGTCCGGACCACCACCACGTCGTACGGCACCGTGTCCGGGTTGCCCACCACCACCGCGCCGGCCAGGTCGCCCCCCTCGACCAGCTGGGCGTCCCCGGCGGTGATCTCCAACTGCGGGGCGGCGGTGGGCCGGCGGCGCAGGGCGTAGGCGGTGCCGAGCGCGAACGGGGTGGCCAGCACGACCAGGTCGACCCGGCCGAGCAGCACCGCGGCGATCAGCAGCAGCCCGGTGAGCAGCACCGCCCGGCCGAGCGCCCAGGTGGGCGACCAGCCCGCCGTCGGCTCCTGACGGTCAGGCACGACGATCAGCGCCCGGCCCGGCCGGCCGCGTAACTGGGCAGCGCGCCACTGGCCGGGGCCGGGGTCTGCTCCAGCACCTCACCGACCACGAACGACGGGTCGACCCGGCGCAGCCACATCTCCGGGCGCAGCGTGATCCGGTGCGCCAACGCGGGGGCCGCCACCTCCTTGACGTCCTCCGGCACCACGTAGTCACGGCCGGCGAAGACGGCCCGGACCCGGGCCAGCAGCAGCAGCGCCAGCGCACCCCGGGGGGACGCCCCGACCAGCACCGACGGGTGTTCCCGGGTGGCCGCGGTCAGGTCCACGATGTACTTGCCGACGGAGTCCTCCACCACCACGTCCTCCAGCGCGGCCTGCATGGCCCGCAGGGTGCCGGCGTCGACCACCGGCTCGATCTGCGCCTCCTCGCGGCGGCGGTCCATCCGGCGGCGCAGCACCTCCCACTCCTCGTCGCGCTGCGGGTAGCCGAACGACACCCGCAGCAGGAACCGGTCGAGCTGCGCCTCGGGCAGCGGGTACGTCCCCTCGTACTCGATCGGGTTGGCGGTGGCCAGGACGTGGAACGGCTCGTCGAGCCGGTAGGTGACGCCCTCGACGGAGACCTGCTTCTCCTGCATCGCCTCCAGCAGCGCCGACTGGGTCTTCGGCGGCGTCCGGTTGATCTCGTCGGCGAGCAGCAGGTTGGTGAACAGCGGGCCGGCCCGGAAGGAGAAGTCGCCGCTGCGCTGGTCGTAGAGGAACGAGCCGGTGACGTCGGCGGGCAGCAGGTCGGGGGTGAACTGGAGCCGGCGGAAGTCCAGCCCGAGGGCCTGGGCGAAGGAACGCGCGGTCAGCGTCTTGCCCAGCCCCGGCAGGTCCTCCAGCAGCACGTGCCCGCCGGCCAGGATGCCGGCGAGCACCAGTTCCAGAGCCTCCCGCTTGCCGACCACGACCGTGCCGACCGCGTCCAGCACCGCCCGCGCCAGGTGGCCGACCTCCGTGGCGGGAATGCTGCGGTCCACGTCGTTCATCAGATCTTCTCCAGTTCGGCGACGATCGCCGCGAGGTCGCGCGGCGACGGGGGACGGCGGGAGGGGGTGCCGAGGAAACTCCACAGCGGCTCCCCGAGCAGGGCCCGCGCCCGGGTCGGGTCGGATTCCCGGGTCAGGCCGTGGCGTTGGCGCAGCCGCTCGTCGGCCAGCTCGCCGAGGCGGGGCAGGATGCGGTCGGTGAACCGCTCCGGGTTGCCCGAGGACCAGTCCAGCGGGCGTTCCCAGCCGTTGATGGCGGCCCGCAGCGCGTCCCGGGCCGCCCAGTTGTAGGTGCCCGGCTCCTCACCGGCGGGGGCGCGGGCACCGCCCCGGGGCGGGGGCGGCGGGGCCAGCGCGGCGGTGACCCGGCGGACGGCGAGCACCGCCAGCACCCCCGCCACCACGATCCCGAGCGACAGTTGCAGGCCGACCGCGCGCAGCCCGACCACGACCACGGCGGTCACCCCGGCGGCGGTCAGCAGCAGCCGGAACGCGAGCCGGGCGCGCCCGCCCCGGGCCCGGCCGGTGCGGGGCGGCGGTTCCTCCTCGAAGGAGAACAGGTCGTCCAGGCCGGTCGACTCGCTCACCCCGACACCTCCCCCGGTGCGGTGCGGTGGGCGCTCACGCCGGCACCTGCGGGTCGGCCAGGGCGGTGAGTTCACCGCGCAGCCGGCGCAGCGCCTCCCGTGCCTGGTCGCGCATCCGGGCGTCGACGGCCCGGGTGGCGTAGCGGGCCTCGCGGTAGACGTGGGCGAAGCCGTCCAACACGTCGGCGCTGGCGATGGCGGGCACCCCGGCCGCCGGGTCGCCGCGCAGCAGCCGGGTCACCAGGTCGGTCGGGGTGTCCCCGGTGAGCCTCGGCACGCCGGCCTCGGTGGCGGCCTCCTCCAGCCGCACCCAGCAGGCGATGACGGCGGTACGCGGATCGGTGTCGGCGTCGTCCAGCTCCTCCAGGCCGGCGTCGAGCGCGGCCACCACCTCCCGCGCGGTGCCCTCGGCGGTACGCCGGGCCCGCGCCACCGGCACCGCCCGGGTGGTCCGCCGCAGCGCGCCGCGCAGCAGGGTGAAGGCCAGGTAGCCCAGGGCGGCCAGGATCGCCGTGGCGAGCAGCCCGATCGCCGCCGTGGCGATCCACTGCGGGACGCTCGGCCGGGTCTGCGCGGCCTCGGTACGCGGCTCGACCGGGATCGACCGGGCCGGCTCGGCGGAGGGGTAGTCCGGTACGTAGGGGATGTTGTCGGCGGCCGGCGGGATGCGGCTGGCCCCGATCGACGAGTGCCCGGCGGCGAGCGCGGCGGCCAGCAGCAGCAGCGTCACCAGGGCGACGGGCCACCATCTGCGCAGTACGCCGAGGTCCATCGCCACCGTCCCACGCTGCTCAGTCCACCCCCGCGAGCTGTTTCGCCCGGGCGAACACATCGTCCAGCATCTGTGTGGTCAACCGCCCGGTGAAGGTGTTCTGCTGGCTGACGTGGTAGCAACCGAGCAGATCGGGAACGGCCGACCCGGACCAGTGTGCCCCATGGCCGAAGACCGGTCGCGGGCTGGGCGGCCGGACGCCGTACACCTGGCGTAGCACCGGCCACCACGCCGCCCAGGCGAACGCACCCAGCGCGACGACCACCCGCAGGGTGGGTCGGATCAGCGCCACCTCCCGGTGCACCCAGGGGGCGCAGGTGTCCCGTTCGGCCGGGGTGGGCTTGTTGTCCGGCGGCGCGCAGCGCACGGCGGCGAAGATCCGCACACCGGTGAGGGCGAGGCCGTCGTCGGCGGCGACGCTGGTCGGCTGGTTGGCCAGCCCGGCGCGGTGCAGGGCGGCGAAGAGCACGTCGCCGGAGCGGTCGCCGGTGAAGACCCGGCCGGTCCGGTTGCCGCCGTGCGCGGCCGGGGCCAGGCCGAGGATGCCGATCCGGGGTTCGGACACCGGGCCGGGTGGGGTGGCCGGCGGGCCCGCCCCGCCGCGCCCGGTGCGGTTGTCCGGGGCGCCGAAGCCGGGCACCGGGCGGCCCCAGTAGTCCTGGTCGCGGAACGCGGCCCGCTTCGTCCGGGCGACCTGCTCCCGCCAGTCGACCAGGCGGGGGCAGGCGAAACAGTCGCTGACCGCCGCGTCGAGGTCGGCCAGGCCGGTCGCCCGCGCGGCGCGGGCGACCACCTCCGCGGGGGTACGGGACTCAGCCAAGCTTGGCCCGGAAGAGTTCGAGGGTACGGGCCCACGCGGTGGCGGCCGCCCGCTGGTCGAAGTTCTCCGGCCGGTCCTCGTTGAAGAACGCGTGCGCGGTGCCCGGGTAGTCGTACGTCTGGCAGGTGCCCCCGGCGTTCTCGACGGCCCGGCGGACGGTCTGTACGCCGTCGGCGGCGGACAGGCCGTCGGCCTCGGAGCAGTGCACGACCGCCGCCTTGCCCGCGTAGTCGGCCCACTCGGTGGGCATCCCGTCCCACGGCAGCCGGGGGTAGAAGGCCGCGGTGGCGACGATCCGCTCGGCCCGGGTGGCCGCCCACAATGCCAGGCTGGCCCCGGCGCAGAAGCCGGCGCACCCCACCTTGCCGGTCACCTCGACCCGGCCGGCGAGGTATTCCGCCGCCACGGCGATGTCGGCCGCCGCCTCGTCCATCTGGGCGCTGTTGAGCATCTGCCGGGGCTCGCTGGGCTTGCTGGCGGGCTGGCCGTGCCGGAAGTCGGGGGCCAGCGCGACGAAGCCGGCGTCGGCGAACCGGTCCACCACCGAACGGATGTGCGGGACGAGGCCCCACCAGTCCTGGATGACGATGACCGCCGGGCTGGCCGTGCCGCTGGACGGTATCGCGAGATACCCTTCGCCGGTCCCCGCGTCGCGGCGGTAACGCACCATCTCGCCCATCGGCCCGTCCTCCTGTCGGTCAGTCATCGTTGGCTGGTCGCAGGGCGTTCCTACGTGTCGGTAGCCTGCCACGCCGTACGCGTGCCGGGAAGATGCCGGAACAGTGGCATATACCTCCCGTTCATCGGCTGGTGGCGTGCAACACGCCGACGGCGGCGCGGGATTCCCGCGCCGCCGTCGGCGGATCGTCGTACCGGGCCGTCAGGCCCTGCCGGTCAGGCCTTCTTGGTCAGGCCTTCTTGGTCAGGCAGAGCAGGTAGCCCTTGCCGCCCGGGGCGATGTTGTAGAAGACGTAGCCGTCCTCACCCTCCTTGATGTACTGCTCGCACGCCTTGCCGGTCTTGGCCTGTGCCTCGGTCTGCTCCTCCACCCGGCCGACCACGTTGTAGACGGCCTCGGTCGAGGTGCACTTGACCACCTTGGCGTCACTTACCGACTTCTCCTGCGTACCGGTCACCTCCGGCAGCTCGGCGATGCAGTCGCCGGCCTTCGCCTCGGCCGTCTCGTCGGGGTTGAGGAGGTTGCCGATGGCGCTGGCGACGCCGAACTTCAGCGCCGCGATCACCAGGAAGGCGACGATCGCGCCGACGATGCCGAGCGCCTTCTTCGCGCCGCCACCCTTCGGCTCCTCCGGCTGCGCGGCGGTGGCCGGGGTCACCGGTTCGGGCTGGGCCACCTGCTCGGCCTGCGGCGCGGGGGACGATGCGACCTGCTCTGACACTGAATTTCCTTCCGAGGGGTGAATGAGCAGACGACAACGTAGCGACGAAGATCAGCGCGTGCTGCCCCGTTCCCATCGTCCGTTCAGCCATTTCCCAGGAACGACAGGTCAACCGGTGGCGGTGGGCAGGGGTGCCCCCGCCGGCCCGGACACCGAGGGCGACGCGGCCGGCACCGATACGGTGGGAACGGGCGTGCCCGGGGTGGTGGCCGTCGGCACCGCACCCGGCACGGTGGCGGTCGGTACCGCACCCGGCACGGTCGGCGACGGGGACCCGTCGGGGCCGACGCCGGACCCGGGCGGCAGCGGGGCGACGGCCGGCGGGCGCGGCCGGAACGGCGCCTGCTGCGGGCAGTACGGGTAGCCGCGCTGCACCGGGTTGACGTCGGGCAGGGCGGGATCGTCGCACGCCGGCCAGCCCAGCCGGATCGGGGTGCCGTTCTGGTCGAAGAGCCGGGCGTTCTCCACCAGCCGCCCCTCGCTGTCGTAGACGTAGACGTCCTGCACCTCGTTGTACGGGTTGTCCACCGAGGTCGACTCGTAGCCGTAGTCGTAGCCGGAACGGGCGTGGTCGTCCACGTCCGCCACCGCGCCGATCGCGAACAGCGCCAGCACCGCCGAACTGGCGTGCAACGCCCAGCGTCGCCAGGACCGCAACTCGTGGGTGCGTCGCCCCAACCAGACGGAGCCGTACAGCAGGCCGACGAACATCAGCAGGCCGACGAACGCGTGGCCGTCGAGCCGGGGCAGCAGGCCGAGCGGCCCGTCGGTGCTGAGCGCGGTCAGCAGCATCGCGGCCAGGTAGGCGCGGGCAACCCACCACGCCGGGCGCAGCAGCCGCAGGAACTCCCCAGCCGTGGCGTGGCCGAACACCGGGCCGAACCTGGCGTCGAGCCGGTCGATCCGGGCGCGGGCCCGCCCCAACACGGAGGCGATCCGCCGTTCCAGGGCCCGCCGGCCGGCCGCCGGGTCACCCGCCCCGGCGGCGGCGCGCAGCTCCGCCGCGTACGCCTCGGGGGTGCCGAGCCGGTCGACCAGCGAACCGTCGGCCTCGGCGGCGACCTCGGCGAGGTGTTCGGGTAGGTCCTCGGTCAGCTCCTCGCGGGTCTGCGGCGGCAGGTCGGCAAGCGCCGCCCGCACCCGCTCGACGTAGTCCGTTATCTCCTGCCCAGTGACGGTCATGCCGCCATCCCCCGATCGTCGAGCAGCTGGTCCATCGTCGTGGCGAACGCGCGCCAGGTCTTGCCGGAGCGGGTGAGCTGGTCACGGCCGGCGGCGTTGAGCGCGTAGTACTTGCGGTGCGGGCCGGCCTCGCTCGGCACGACGTACGTGGTGAGCAGGCCGGCGGCGAAGAGCCGACGCAGGGTGCCGTAGACCGAGGCGTCGCCGACCTCCTCCAGGCCGGCCTCGCGCAGCCGGCGCAGGATGTCGTAGCCGTAGCCGTCGGAATCCCGCAGCACGGCGAGCACGGCCAGGTCGAGCACACCCTTGAGCAGTTGTGTGGTGTCCACGCATCACACACTACTGCGCACTGCGCACTACCGTCAACAGCGCGATACCAGGCTCGGACTCCCGCCTCACCCCGCCGCTCAATGCCGCCCGCGTCCCACCCCCACCTCGCCCAGGCCCCCGCCTCGGTGATCAAGAGTTTCGAGTCATCCCCGCCCGGATCTTCGACGCCAACCTCTTGATCACCACGCCGTTGCCCCGCGATCAAGAGGTTGGCGTCATCCCCGACGGGGCTCTTGACGCAAACTTCTTGATCACGGGGCTCGGTGTCGAGCGGGCGAGGGCGGCGGGAGAGCCGGAGGGGGGGTGTTGGTCAGCCGTCAGACGGGTTGCTGGCTCCAGGCGATGCCGTCGAGGATGTCGTGTTCGGAGGCGACCACCGAGGACATCCCTGCCCGCTCCATGATCACCTTGAGCACCAGCGCGCCCGCCCCGATCACGTCCGCCCGCCCCGGGTGCATCACCGGGATCGCCAACCGCTGCGCGGCGGTCCGGCCCAGCAGGTCGGCGGTCACCCCGGCCACCCGCTCGTACGGCACCCGGGCGTGGTGGATGCGCTCGGGGTCGTACTCCTTCAGGTCCTGGGCGATGGCGACGACGGTGGTGACCGAACCGGCGAGCCCGACCAGCGTGGCGGCCTCCCGGCCGGGGACGGCGGCGAGCGCCCGGTCGACGGCGGCGGCGATGTCGGCCTGCGCGGCGGCGACCTCGTCGGCGGTCGGCGGGTCGCCGTGCAGGTGCCGTTCGGTCATCCGGACACAGCCGATGTCCACCGAGATCGCCGCCTGCACCCCGCCGTCGCGGGTGCCCACCACGAACTCGGTCGAGCCACCGCCGATGTCGACCACCAGGTACGGCGGCTCCGCGTCGGCGGGCAGCCCCCGCACCGCGCCGGTGAACGACAGCCGGGCCTCCTCGTCGCCGCTGACCACCTCGGGCGCGACCCCGAGGGTCCGCTCCACCATGGCCCGGAAGTCGGCCGCGTTGCTGGCGTCCCGGGACGCCGAGGTGGCGCACATCCGCACCCGGTCGACGCCCAGCTCGTCGATCTCGGCGGCGTACCCGGCCAGCGCCACCCGGGTCCGTTCGATCGCCTCGGGGGCCAGCCGGCCGGTCCGGTCGACGCCCTGACCGAGCCGGACGATCTCCATCCGGCGGGCCAGGTCGACCAGTGGGGCCTGCGGCCCGGCCGACGGGTCGGGCAGGTCGGCGACCAGCAGGCGGATGGAGTTGGTCCCGCAGTCGATGGCGGCCACACGCGTCGTCACGGCAGCAACCCTACGGCAGCCGCCGGCCGCCGAACCCGGCACCGACCGGGCACGTGCAGCCGACGACGCACGGCGGCACCGACCGCGCAGCCGCCGACCGGCCACGGCCGGCGGTGGTCACCGACGCCGGGACAGCCGCCGCAGCAGCAGCCACGGCGTCCAGGCCAGCACGGCGAGCAGCACCAGCAGGACCACCAGCCGCGTCCGCCACCACGGTTCCACCGTCGTCGGTGGCGGGTCGGCGGGCGCGGAGACCCACGGGCGGGCGGTCTTCGACCAGGCCAGGAAGGCGTCGCCGATCGGGAGCAGGCCGAAGGCGTACCGGCGGGTGTGCGGGGTGTCCAGCGGAAAACCGACCAGTTCGCCGTAGTTCGCCAGCGCCCCGGCCAACGTGTCGTCGCCCTGCACCTGGGCCGCCCCGAGGGTCACCACGGTGGCGGAGAAGCTCACCCCGAGCGGCAGTGGCCCCGAGTCGACGTCCCCCGGGCCGTCCAGACCGCGCGGGTACTCCCGCACGGCCGGGCCGAGCCCCAGCGGCGACACCACGAACCCGGTGCGGAAGCGCAGGTACTGCTCGCGGGCGAAGGTCGGGTCGATCTCGGGCAGGAACCGCTGGATGACGCTCTGCGAGGTGCCCCGGGCCACCTCGGCCGGCGCGCCGGTGCCCGGGTCGACCCGGTGCGGCAGCAGGCCGGTACGCGGGTCGAGCCGCTGGCGTACGCCGTCCAGCCAGCGTGCCGTGGTCCGGTCGAACCGGGGCGGCAGCAGGTGGTCGTGCAGCCGCAGCGAGGCCACCGCCACCGTCGAGTCGACAGGCCACGCCTGCCCCGGGTAGGCGGCGAGGTACGGCGTGGCCGAGGCGTCGAACGCGGCGGCCAGCGCGTTCGACGCCTCGGCGAACCGGCGTACCTCGGCCGGGTCCCGGCCCGACGCCGGTTGCAGGGCGAGCACCCCGCCGCGCAGCCAGTTCGTCCAGCCGGCGTGGAAGACGCCGTACGCCGGGGTCAGGTCGGCGCTGAACGGGGCCGTGCCGGCCGGGGACTCCAGCCGGGCCAGCGCCCACCGGGCCTCCCGCAACGCCTCGTCGCGCTCCTGCGGTGGTTGCCGCAGGCCGGTCTCCACCCGGGCCAGCCCGTACAGCGCGTGGGCGAAGAACCAGCCCTCCGGGAACATCGCCTGGGCGTCCTCGCCGGCACCGTCGTCCAGCTCGGCCCGCAGGTAGTCGAGTTGCCGGTCCACCCCGGGCGGCTGACGGTCGACGCCACCGGTCGCCGGGGCGATCAGCCGGGCCACGCCGACCAGCGCGAACAGGGTCACCAGGGCGGCGGGCAGGGCAACCAACCGGCGCAGGATCGTCACCGACCCAGGGTGCCGGGCCGGGTCAAGACGGCCGGGGCTGGAGGCGCAGCAGCATCCGGGTGTTGCCCAGGGTGTTCGGCTTGACCCGTTCCAGGTCGAGGAACTCGGCGACGCCCTCGTCGTAGGAGCGCAGCAGCTGCTCGTAGACGGGCTGCGGCACCGGGGCGCCGTCGATCTCGGTGAACCCGAACGCGCCGAAGAACGCCGTCTCGAAGGTGAGCACGAAGATCCGGGCGATACCCAACTCCCGGGCGGCGTCGATCAGCTCGGTGACGATCCGGTGCCCGAGCCGCCGCCCCCGACAGGCCGGGTCGACGGCCACGGTACGGATCTCGGCGAGGTCCTCCCACATCACGTGCAGCGCGCCACAGCCGACCACCCGCCCGTCGCCGGTCACCGCGACCCGGAACTCCTGCACGTCCTCATAGAGGGTGACGGTGGCCTTACTGAGCAGCCGCCGGTCGTCGGTGTAGGTGTCGACCAGCCGGCGGATGCCGCGTACGTCGCCGGTGCGGGCCCGGCGTACCACGATCTCGTCGGTCATCTCACCCGGCCGCCGGCACGTCCACGCAGGGCCCGGCCGCCCACCACTTCTCCACCAGGGCGAGTGTCTCGTCGCCCAACGGGTTGACCCCGGGGCCGGCACCGAGCGCGTGGCCCAGGTGCACGTGCAGGCACTTCACCCGGCCGGGCATCCCCCCGGCGGAGATGCCGGCGATCTCCGGCACCTCGCCGATCGCGGCCCGGCGGGCCAGGTAGTCCTCGTGCGCGGCCCGGTACCGGTCGGCCAGCTCCGGGTCCTCGGCGAGCCGCTCGGCCATCTCCTTCATCAGCCCGGCCGACTCCAGCCGGCTGCACGCCGCCGTCGCCTTGGGGCAGGTCAGGTAGAACAGCGTCGGGAACGGGGTGCCGTCGGCGAGCCGGGGGGTGGTCTCCACCACGTCGGGCAGGCCGCACGGGCAGCGGTGGGCCACCGCCCGGGTGCCGCGGGGCGGGCGTCCGAGCTGCGCGGCCACCGCGGCCAGGTCGGCCTCGGTGGCCGGCTGGTGCTCCGGCGGGGGTACGGAGTCCGCCGCCGGCTCCTGCGGTGGTACGACAGTCACGGTGCCCATCTCTCGTTCGGTACGCGGGTGCTGCTCACTGGTCCGCGGCGTCGCCGTTCGCCGCCCGGACGCTCGACCACAGGGTGTCGTACCAGGGGTCGGGGGTCTTCGGTGGGGCCGGCGGCCGGCCACCGTTGGCGTCCCGGGCCGCGCCGTCCGCGTCGTTGAGCACGATCACCGGGGTCTCCCCCGGCACCACCATGTAGAACCGTTCCCGCGCCTGGATCTTGATGTATTCCTTGTCCTGCCACTTCGCCGCCTCGGCGGAGAGGTCGGAGATGCGCTGCCGCTGCGCGGCCTGCGACGCCTCCATCCGCTCGATGTCGACCTGCTGGTCCAGATAGACCCGGACCGGATAGGTGTACGCCAGGGCGAGCGCGAGCAGCACCGCGAACAGGACGGTGGCCCGCCCGGTGAACCGTCGGGGGTGGGGTGCGGTCAACCGCCGGATGGTGCCACCGGCCGCCGTCCGGCGGGCCGCCGCCGGACGGTTCGCCGAACGCACCCCGTCGGTGCCGCGCGACCGGGCCGTGGTGGTCCGCGTCTCGGCGCGGACCCCACCGTCGCGCAGCGGCGTCCGGGCGCCCCGGGCCCCACCCGGCCGGCCGGTCGGCCGGCGGGCCGGGCGTTGGCCACCCGGTGTGCGGCGCTGCTGCATCGTCACACCCCTCCCCCGAGGTTCGCCTGGGTCAGGCCGAACGGTAACGCGGGAACGCACCGGCGCCGGCGTACCGCGCCGCGTCGGCCAGCTCCTCCTCGATCCGCAGGAGCTGGTTGTACTTGGCGACCCGGTCGGAACGGGCCGGGGCACCGGTCTTGATCTGGCCACAGCCGGTGGCGACGGCCAGGTCGGCGATGGTGGTGTCCTCGGTCTCGCCGGAGCGGTGGCTCATCATGCACTTGAAGCCGGCCCGGTGGGCCAGGTCCACGGCGTCCAGGGTCTCGGTCAGCGAACCGATCTGGTTGACCTTGACGAGCACCGCGTTGGCGGCCTTCTCGGCGATGCCCCGGGCGATGCGCTGCGGGTTGGTCACGAACAGGTCGTCGCCGACGATCTGGATGCGGTCGCCGACGGCGGCAGTGAGCGTGGCCCAGCCGCTCCAGTCGTCCTCGGCCAGCGGGTCCTCGATCGAGACGATCGGGTAGTCGCCGATGAGCTTGGTGTAGTAGTTGCTCATCTCCTCGGCGCTCTTGGCGGCGCTCTCGAAGGTGTAGGTGCCGTTGTCGAAGAACTCGGTGGCGGCCACGTCGAGGGCGAAGACGATGTCGGTGCCGAGCCGGTAGCCGGCCTTCTCGACCGCCTCGGCGATCAGGTCCAACGCGGCGGCGTTGCTGGGCAGGTTGGGGGCGAAGCCACCCTCGTCACCCAGGCCGGTGGAGAGGTCCTTCTTCTTGAGCACCGACTTCAGCGCGTGGTAGACCTCGGCCCCGGAGCGCAGCGCCTCCCGGAAGCTGGGCGCGCCGATCGGGGCGATCATGAACTCCTGGACGTCGACGTTCGAGTCGGCGTGCGCCCCACCGTTGAGGATGTTCATCATCGGCACCGGCAGCAGGTGGGCGTTCGGGCCACCCAGGTAGCGGAACAGGCTCAGCTCGGCGCTGCCGGCCGCCGCCTTGGCCACCGCCAGCGAGACGCCGAGGATGGCGTTCGCGCCCAGCTCGCCCTTGTTGTCGGAGCCGTCGAGGTCGAGCATCTTCTGGTCGATCAGCCGCTGCTCGCTGGCCTCGTAGCCGATGAGCTGGTCGACGATCTTGTCCTCGATGTTGGCGACCGCGTTCTCGACGCCCTTGCCCAGGTAGCGGCCCTTGTCACCGTCGCGCAGTTCGACCGCTTCGAAGGCGCCGGTGGAGGCGCCGGAGGGTACGGCGGCGCGGGCGATCGTGCCGTCGTCCAGCCCTACCTCGACCTCGACCGTGGGGTTGCCCCGCGAGTCGAGAATCTCCCGGGCGACGATTCCCTCGATGGTTGCCACTGAGTCGCTCCTCGTTCGTGTGTGCGAATCCGGTTCGGGCCGCGACGGTGCGGCTGAGGCAGGTGTGTTGAACGCAGCGTATCGGGCGACACCCGACGCCACGGCGTCCGGGGACACGTAGCCCACCCCTAATCGGTACGCCGGGACGGACATTCCCGGATTCTCACCCCTGAACCGGCAACCGGTTTGCGCCGGGTGGACCCGATCGACCACGCTGGTCGCCATGCCCGCCGTCTCGACCACCCTCCGCGTGCTCGCCGTGTCGGTCATCGCGTCGCTCACCGTCACCGGCTGTCAGACCCTCGACGACGCCGGACGCACCCTCGGCCGCGCCGATCTGATCAACGATCTCGCCACCCGGCTCGACGAGTCGCTGGTGCGGACCTGGACGGCCGAGTACCGGCTCGCCGGTGGCCGGAACTTCACGATCGCCCAGACGAAGGAGCCGGCCCGGTCCGCCTACACCTGGACCGCCGGCAAGATCACCGTCTCCGAGCAGGCCATCACCCGGTGCGGGACCACCGCCGGGCGGACCACCTGCACGGTCGAGCCGCCGGTGCTGATGTCCGGCAAGGCCGCCGTGCCGCTGTTCACCGAGGCCCGCAAGGCCGGCCTGGTCACCCCGCCGGCGGTGATCGGCCTGCTCACCGAGGCCGCCCTCGACCCGGCGGCCCAGGTCAAGCAGACCGACACCACGATCACCGGGCACCACGCCACCTGTGTCGAGGTCCGCCGGGCCGCCGGGAACTTCGACACCTGCGTCACCAGCGAGGGTGTGCTCGGCAGCTTCACCGGGGTGCTCGACGGCCAACCCGTCGAGTTGACCCTGGACCGTTACACCGACTCGGTGACACCGACAGCGTTCGACCTGCCCGCCGGAGCCGGGGTCACCGACCGCCGACCGGCGACGTCGTGACCGTCCCCCCACCCGGAGAACCCGCCCCCGACGTCGGCCCGTCGCCCGCGCCCGACGACCTGGGCCTGCTGGTGGCCGGCCACCGGCTCCTCACCACCCCCGACGGCGGCCTGCCCCGGGTCGGCGAACTGCCGGCCGGGACCGGCTGGGTGCCGGTGGGCACCCTCGACGGAGTGCCGGCCTGGGCGGCGGCACCGGACGACGCGACCCGACCGGCCGGACGCTGGCGCAGTTGGCGGGCGCTCGCCGCCGAGCTGCCCGAACCGCTCGCCACGCTCGCCGGGCGGGCGGTGGCCGTGGTCACCTTCCGGCGTACCCACCGCTGGTGCGGGGCCTGCCGGGCGGAACTGGCCGACGTGCCCGGCGAGACGGCCCGGCGCTGCCCCGCCTGCGACCTGTACGTGCCGCTGCGGCTCTCCCCGGCGGTGCTGGCGGCGATCACCCGCCCCGGCCCGGCCGGCGGCCCCACCGAGCTGCTGCTGGTGCGGCACGCGTCCGGCCCGACCGGGCTGTGGGCGCTGGTCGCCGGCTTCGTCGAGGCCGGCGAGTCGTTGGAGACGGCGGTCCGCCGCGAGGTCACCGAGGAGGTCGGGCTGACCCTCGGCACCGTCGACTACTTCGGCAGCCAGCCCTGGGCGATCTCCGGGCCGGGGGTGCTGCTCGCCGGCTTCACCGTCACCGCCGCCGACCCCGCCGCCGAGCCGGAGGTGGACGGGCGGGAGCTGGTGCGGGCCCGCTGGTTCCCGGTGGACGCGCTGCCCGCGGAGCTGCCCCCGGCGTACTCGATCTCCCGCTGGCTCATCGACGCGGTCGCCGCCCGCGGTTGAGCCGGCCCCGACCGGCTCAGACGCCGAGCAGGGTGCGCAGGTGGCGTGGCGGCGGGCAGTCGTGGGCGAGCATCGCGTCGTGCCACCGGCGCAGCGGCACCCCGGCCGGGCGGGCGGCGGCGATGTCGGCCATCTCGCTGTAGCCGACGAAGTACGTGGAGAGCTGGGTCGAGGTGAGCAGCGCCCGCCGCCACTTGCCGGCCGCCTCGCCCTCCTCCTGGAAGCCGCGTCCGGTCATCAGCGCCAACGCGTCCGCCTCGGTCATCTGGTCACAGTGGACGAGCTGGTCGAGCAGGGCGTTGATGGTCATCCGGAGCTGCATCTTGAGCTGCTGGAGGCGGACCGGCAGGCCGCCGAAGCCGAGCCCGGCCATCAGCTCCTCGGTGTAGACCGCCCAGCCCTCGATGAACACCCCCGACTCGGTCAGCGCCCGGACCCGGGTGGGGCCGGCGTACCGGCGGGCGTGGGCGAGCTGGAGGAAGTGCCCGGGCATCGCCTCGTGCACGGTCAGGTTGCGGATCATGTGGTCGTTGTACTCCCGGTAGAACGAGTCGACCCGGTGCGCGGGCCAGTCCGCCGGGGTGGGCGCGATGCAGTAAAAGGTGGGCAGGTCGGCCGGCTCCAGCGGGCCGGGCGAGTCGCAGTAGGCCACCGCGACGCCCCGGGCGAACTCCGGCATCTCCTGGATCACGCACGGGTCGTCGACCAGGCTGACCAGGTCGTGCGCCCGGACGAAGTCGACGGCCTCGTCGAGGGTGACCGAGGCGAGGTCCACGATGGAGTGGTCGTCGGGGTGCTCGGCGGCGAGCAGGTCCAGCGCCCGGCGTACCGTCTCGTCGTCGGCCGGGCCGCCGACCAGCTCGACAGCGGCGGCGCGGATCTCGGCGGTGACCCGGTCGAGGTTGGCCCAGGCGCGGCGCTGCACCTCGGCCGCGCCCAGCTCGGTGTCGAGGGTGTGCCAGAGCCGGGCCTCCCAGCGGCGGCGGCCCAGCCGGGGGTCGCGGCCCGGCCCGGTGTCGGCGGCCAGCCCGGCGCGCAGCCAGCCGACGAACTCGTCGAGCGCGGCGATCGCCGCCGTCGCCGCCGGCTGCACCGTGCCGGCCAGCGCGGGGGCCTGGGCGAGCAGCAGCGGCACCTCGTCGCGGATCAGCGCGGCGCTGCCGGCGAACTGCCCGACCGCCGTCTCGGCGTGCACCCGGGGCATGTCCCGCAGCGTCGCCCGCGCGGTAGCCAACGCGTCGGGTACGGCGGTCAGCCGCCCGACCAGGTGCGTCAGCCGCTGCTCCACCGGCGCGTACGGGCGGGCGAGCAGGGCGTGCAGCAGCGGGCCGGGGTTGTGCACCAGCGGATCCCACTCGAAGGCCCGGATCTCGCTGCGCTCGAACAGTTCCCGGTCGACCAGGGCGGCGAGCAGCGCGTGGTCGACCTGCTCCTCGACGTCGAGGGAATCCGCGTCTACCTCGGCGAGCGCGTCGGCGGCCTCGCGCAGCATCGCCTGGTCGGCGGCGACCGCCGGGGCGGACAGGTCGGGCAGCCGGTCGTCGTAGCGGTGGTCCCCTGCCGACGTGGCGAACCCGGGTCGGCTCTCCAGCACGGCCTCGACGATCCGCTCCGCCAGCGGCACGAATTCACCCATCCCCCGACCCTACCCACCCCACCGGCCCCCCACCGGCCGCGCGCCGACCCCGTCGATCAAGAGGTTCGCGTCACCGCAGCGCGCGGGGTTGCCGCATACCTCTTGGTCAACTCGACGCGGTGCGGGGTTCGGTGGTGCGGAGGGTGGCAGCGTGGGTGCGGGTGGCGCGGCGCAGGGCCGCCTCGGGGTCCAGGCCGGCGTGGCGGGCCTCGGCGACCAGGGCCAGCAGGGTGGCACCGAGGCGGGACTCCGGGTCGGGCTGGGCGTCGGGGGACGGCAGCGGGACGGTCAGCCCGGCCCGGCCGGCGCGGTCCAGCACCTTGGCCGCCAGGGCCAGGGCGGGCTGGCTCAGGGCGATGCCGTCGAGCACCGACGCGCGGGCCTTCTCGGCCTGCTTGATCCGCTCCCAGTTCGCCTCGATCTCGGCCAGCGAACCCGCCTGCGCACCGGAGAACACGTGCGGGTTGCGGCGCACCATCTTGTCGACCAGGGTGCCGGCCACGTCGTCGACGCTCCACCGCTCGTCCTCGGGCAGGTTCTCCGCGAGGCGGGCGTGCAGCAGCACCTGGAGCAGCACGTCGCCCAGTTCCTCGCGCAGCGCGTCGGTGTCGCCGTCGCTGATCGCGTCGTACGCCTCGTAGCACTCCTCGATCAGGAAGCCGGCGAGGCTGCGGTGGGTCTGCGCCCGCTTCCACGGGTCGCCGCCCGGCGAGGCGAGCCGGTCCATCACCTCGACCGCGTCGAGCAGCCGGGCCCCCGGCGGGTCCCACGAGCCGTACATCAGCTCCAGCTCGGCCAGCCCCGGCTGCCGGGCCAGCCGCAGGCCCACCTCCCGGGCCAGGGACTCGTCGCCGGTCGGGCCGGCCAGCCAGACCGCCATGCCGTGGGCCGCCGCCGCGTCGAGCAGCGCGTCGCCCGCCCCGCCGGACACGACGGTGACCTCGACGCCGGCCGCGCGTACCGCAGTGACCTGGGCACCCTCCGCGCCGGTCAGCACCGGTGCGGAGCGCAGCGTGTCCCAGGCGGCGGCGGTCAGCAGACCGGCCGGCAACCGGGGCGAGGTGACCAGCAGGACGATCCGGTCGGACATGCTCAGGAGGCCGCCGGCCCCTGCTCCGGGGTCGGGCTGGCGACCGGCTCGGGCGTCGACACGTCGGTCACCGGGCCACTCGCGTCGATGTACGGCAGCGCGTAGAAGACCAGCTCCTGGCCCTTGTTGACCCAGGCGGGGACGCCGAGCGGCCGGTACCGGGGGTTGACCTCGACGTCGACCTTGTCGGCCTGCTCGCCCAGCGCGGCGCTCAGTGCCGACGAGCTGCGCACGAAACCGCCGTCGCCGAAGAGTTGCCGCACCTGCGCCACCGACAGCCCCTTGTCGATACCGCCGGTCTTCTCGATCGCGTGGTAGACCGCCATCACCGACTCGTCGCTCAGGTCGGCCGGCGGCAACTGCTGGCTGAGCACGACGAACAGGTCGGCCCACTCGCCCCACAGCTTCGCGAACTCCGCCTGCGGGGGCATCTGGAGCTGCTGGGCCAACTGGTCCGGGGTGATCTGGTCGGGGACCTGGAGGTTCTTCTCGGCCGCGACCCGCTTGCCCAGGTCGATGCTGACCAGCAGGTTCACCACGTCCTGCCGGGTCAGCCCGGCCCGCAGCTGCTCCGGGCCCAGGGTCTGGCCGGACTGGGCCGCGCTCTGCCGCACCGCCTCGGCGTACCTGGTCTGCGCGTCGGTGTAGATCGCGTCCACCCGGGCCACCGAGTAGCGACTGTCGCCGATGTATGCGGCCACATCCGGAGATGCCTTGCCGCAGGCGGTGAGGGAGAGGACACCCAGGGCCGCGACGCTGGCGGCGGCGATGAGACGGCGTGCACGCATGACGGTCACTCTCTCATGCCTGCCTGTGTACGGTGACGCCGCCCACCGTGCGCTGCGGCCCCGCCCGACGCCCCGCGCCGGACGTGCGACGGCCCCCTCATCCCCGTGCCCCCGCCAGCGCGGCCGGTTCGCCGAGGACGTCGGCGAGGAGCTGGGCGCACCATTCCAGCAGCGCCTGGTCGCGCAGCGGCTCGCCGCCGACCCGGCGGGTGCTCGGCCGGGGCACGCTGACCTGGTCGGTGGCCTGCTTGTAGACCGAGTCCGGGTGGTAGCGCTTGAGCCGCAACTGCTTCGAGTCGGGCAGCGGCAGCGGCCCGAACCGCAGGTGCTTGCCCTGCATGCTGACGTCGGTCAGGCCGTACCGGCGGGCCAGCAGCCGGAACCGGGCCACCGCGACCAGGTTCTGCACCGGGGCGGGCGGCTCGCCGTACCGGTCGGTCATCTCGGCCACCACCTCGCGCAGCCGCGCGTCGTCGCGCGCCTCGGCGAGCTTGCGGTACATCTCCAGCCGCAGCCGTTCCACCCCGACGTAGTCGTGCGGCAGGTGCGCGTCGATCGGGAGGTCGATCTTGACGTCGGTCTCCTCCTCGGTGCTCTCCCCCTTGAACGCCGACACCGCCTCGCCGACCATCCGGACGTACAGGTCGAACCCGACGCCCTCGATGTGCCCGGACTGTTCGCCGCCGAGCAGGTTGCCGGCGCCCCGGATCTCCAGGTCCTTCATCGCCACGTACATGCCCGCACCCAGCTCGGTGTGCTGCGCGATGGTGGCCAGCCGCTCGTGCGCGTGCTCGGTGAGCGGCTTCTCCGGCGGGTACAGGAAGTACGCGTACGCCCGCTCCCGGCCCCGGCCCACCCGGCCCCGGATCTGGTGCAGCTGGGCCAGGCCGAGCAGGTCGGCCCGCTCCACGATCAGGGTGTTGGCGTTCGGGATGTCGATGCCGGACTCGACGATGGTGGTGCAGACGAGGACGTCGAACTCCTTCTCCCAGAAGCCGACCATCACCTTCTCCAGGGCCTCCTCGCCCATCTGCCCGTGGGCCACCGCCACCCGCGCCTCGGGCACCAGCTCACGCAGCTTCCGGGCCGTCCGGTCGATCGACTCCACCCGGTTGTGCAGGTAGAACACCTGCCCGTCGCGGAGCAGCTCCCGGTGGATCGACGCGGCCACCTGCCGGTCGTCGTACGCCCCGACGAAGGTCAGCACCGGGTGCCGCTCCTCCGGCGGGGTGGCGATGGTCGACATCTCGCGGATGCCGGTGATCGCCATCTCCAGCGTCCGCGGGATCGGGGTGGCCGACATGCTCAGCACGTCGACCGAGGCGCGCAGCGTCTTGAGGTGTTCCTTGTGCTCGACGCCGAACCGCTGCTCCTCGTCGATGACCACCATGCCGAGGGACTTGAACCGGGTGGCCGTCTGGAGCAGCCGGTGGGTGCCGATGACGATGTCGACGGTGCCGTCGGCGACCATCTCCAGCGTCCGCTCGCTCTCCTTGGCGGTCTGGAACCGGGAGAGCTGCCGGATGGTCACCGGGAACTGGCTCATCCGCTCGGCGAACGTGTTGTAGTGCTGCTGCACCAGCAGCGTCGTCGGCACCAGCACCGCCACCTGCTTGCCGTCCTGCACCGCCTTGAACGCCGCCCGGACGGCGATCTCGGTCTTGCCGTAGCCGACGTCGCCGCAGATCAGCCGGTCCATCGGGACGGTCTGCTCCATGTCCCGCTTGACCTCCTCGATGGCGGCCAGCTGGTCGGGCGTCTCCTGCCACGGGAAGGCGTCCTCCAGCTCCCGCTGCCACGGGGAGTCCGGGGCGAACGCGTGCCCCTTGGACGCCTTGCGGGCGGCGTAGAGCTGGATGAGCTGGGCGGCGATCTCCCGGACCGCCTTGCGGGCGCGGGCCTTGGACTTCTGCCAGTCCGAGCCGCCCATCTTGTGCAGGGTGGGCTGCTCGCCGCCGACGTAGCGGGAGAGCTGGTCGAGCTGGTCGGTGGGGACGAACAGCCGGTCGCCGGGCTGACCGCGCTTGCTGGCGGCGTACTCGATGACGAGGTATTCGCGGGACGCGCCGTTGACGGTGCGCTGCACCAGCTCGACGTACCGGCCGATGCCGTGCTGCTCGTGCACCACGAAGTCGCCGGCCTTCAACTCCAGCGGGTCGATGGTGTTGCGCCGCCGGCTCGGCATCCGGCGCATGTCCCGGGTGGTGGCGCCCCGGCCGCCGGTGACGTCGTTGCCGGTCAGCAGCACGAACTTCGACGCCTCGTCGACGAAGCCGGCGGTCAGGCAGCCACAGGAGACCAGCACCTCGCCGGGGGCGGGCGCGGCCGGCACCTGCTCGGTGAGCCGGGCGCCCAGCCCGGCGTCGCGGAGCACCTCGACGGCCCGCTGGGCGGGACCGTGCCCCTCGAACACCAGCGCCACCGACCAGCCCTCGCCGGTCCAGCGCTTCAGGTCGTCGACCAGCCGGTCGGTCTCACCGTGGTAGAGCGGGGCCGGCTGGGCGGCCAGGCTCACCGCGATCGCGTCGTCGGGGGTCACGTCCGCCCCGGCCGGCGCGTCCTCCCAGGGCTGCCGGGCCGGCGCGGCGGCGTCCGCCTCGACCAGCCCGAACGGGGCGAGGGTCCACCAGGGCTGGCGCAGGGCGCGGGCGGCGGCGCGTACCTCGGCCAGGGACCTGAAGGCGGCGGCGCCGAGGTCGACCGGGGCCTGGCCGCCGACGGCGGCCGCGGCCCAGCTCGCCTGGAGGAACTCCTCCGAGGTACGCACCAGGTCGTGCGCCCGGGTGCGGATCCGCTCCGGGTCGCAGAGCAGCACGTGGGTGCCGGCCGGCATGGTGTCCACCAGCAGTTCCAGGCTGTCGCTGCCGATCAGCGCCGGGGCCAGCGACTCCATCCCCTCGACCGGGATGCCCTCGGCGAGCTTGTCGAGGATCTCGGCCAACTCCGGATGTTCCCCGGCGAGCGCGGCGGCCCGCCGGCGCACCGCCGGGGTCAGCAGCAGTTCCCGGCACGGCGGGGCCCAGAGCTGCGGTACGCCCTCGATGGTGCGCTGGTCGGCGACGGCGAAGGTGCGGATCTCCTCCACCTCGTCGCCCCAGAACTCGACCCGGGACGGGTGCTCGTCGGTGGGCGGGAAGACGTCCAGGATGCCGCCGCGTACCGCGAACTCGCCGCGCTTGGTGACCAGGTCGACCCGGGCGTATGCCAGGTCGGTGAGCCGGCGGGCGACCTCCTCCAGGTCGGCCTCCTCACCGGCGGCGAGCTGCACCGGCTCCAGGTCACCGAGGCCCTTGAGCTGCGGTTGCAGCAGCGAGCGCACCGGTGCCACCACCACCCGCAACGGGCCGGCGTCGGCGTTGCCGTCGGCGCGGACGGTGTGCGGGCCCGGGGCGTCCGGGTGGGCGAGGCGGCGCAGCACGGCCAGCCGCCGGCCGACGGTGTCGGAACGGGGCGAGAGCCGCTCGTGGGGCAGCGTCTCCCAGGACGGGAAGACCGCGACCTGCCCGGCCGGGAGCAGGCTGCCCAGCGCGGCGGCCAGGTCGTCGGCCTCCCGGCTGGTGGCGGTCACCGCGAGCACCGGCCGGCCGGCCCCACCGGCCGCCGGGTCTGCGGCGACGGCGGCCACGGCGAACGGGCGCAGCGCGGTCGGGGCGGTCAGGTCCAGCCCGTCGACCTGGGCGGCACCGGAGCGCGCCAGGTCACGCGCCCGGGTCAGCCCGGGGTCGGCCAGGGCGGCGGAGAAGAGTCCGGTGAGCATCAGTGATCACTTCCAGGGAGTCGACGCGCACGACTGCTGCCCCTCGTCCGGCCGGACGGGGGGTGCACGCCGACCAGCCTATCTCCGCCCACCGCCGCACACGCCCGCTCCCCGTCCGGCCGGGCCCAGCCCTCAAGATCATCGCAATGGCGTGGAAGTAGCGGTGTCCACGGGCGGGGATACCGCTACCTCCACGACATTGCCGCGTGCCAACCGGCCGGACGTGTCGACCGGGTCGTCAGTAGCGGACCAGGATGCGGCGTTCGATCGCGTCGACCCGGATCTCGCCGCCGTACGGGACGATCAACTGCGGGTCGGTGTGGCCCAGGTCGACGTCGAAGACCACCACCGCGTCCGGGCGGTACGCGGTCAGCGCCCGGACGACGGCACCCCGCTGGGCGGCACCCCACGCCAGGCGTTCCGCCACCGGCAGCGGTCGCGCGAAGTCCCACGCCTTGGGCCGGCCGACGACGACCGCCGGGAAGGCGGCGAGCAGTCCCCGCTCACCCATGTTCCGGACGATCCGGAACACCTCCTGGGCGTCGGGCAGCTCGTTGGAGGTCTCGACGACGAGCACCGAGCCGGCCAGCTCGGCGGCCGACGGCACCCGGTCGGTGGCCATCAGCCAGTGCAGGATCTCCAGGCAGCCGCCCCAGGTGCGGCCCTCGACCACCGTCGACGGGCCCCGCCAGCGCCAGCCCTCGCCGGGCAGCATCGGCGGTTCGACCGCGAGGGTGGCCGGGTTCCGCCAGTCGCCCGGTTCGTCACCCCACTGCGGCGCGGGGGTCAGCTCGTACCAGTCGGAGGTGAACAGGGCGGCGCGCAGCGAGCCGAGGGTCAGCGGGTGCGGCGCACCGGGCCGGCCGAGGTGCACCAGCACCGAGCCGCCGTGATAGGCCACCATCCCCAGCCGGTACAGGTGGTTGAGGACGTTGGTGTTGTCCGAGTAGCCGAAGTAGGGCTTCGGGTTGGCCCGCAGCACCGCGTCGTCGAGGTGCGGGGTGACCGTGATCAGGTCGTCGCCGCCGACGGTGGCGAGCACGGCGGTGACCGTCGGGTCGGCGAAGGCGGCGGTCAGGTCGCGCGCCCGGTCCCGGGGATCGGCCCGGGTCTGCCGGGTGGTGGGGTACTCCACCGGCTCCAGGTGGAGCTCCTCGCGCAGCCGGCGCAGGCCCAGCTCGTACACGTGGGGGAAGAGACCCGCCAGGCCGGCGGAGGGGGAGACCACCGCGACCCGGTCGCCCGGCTTCGGCTTGGTGGGGTACGCGGGAAGGGCCACGACCGGAACCTACCGCTCACCACCAGCGGTTTTCGCCCGACAAAGCCCTACAGGTCTGGCATTGCGGCCATAGGCTGGGCCGGTGGACGAGGAGCCGCGGACCCGGGACTGGCTGCCCCGCACGGCGGCGCTGCTGGTCGGCACGCTGGCGCTGGCCACCGCGTTCATCGCGGCCTACGTCGGCGCGCTGCACCAGCCGCGCCCCCGGGACGTGCCGGTCGGCGTGGTGACCGGCGACCGGCCCGCCGAGTCGCTGCTGACCGCCGTGCGGGCCCGCACCGACACCATCGAGCCCGTCGGGTACGCCGACCCCGGCGCGGCCGACGACGCCCTCACCGCCCGCCAGGTGTACGCCGTGCTCACCTCCGCCCCCGACGGCACGCTCACCCTGGCCACCGCCAGCGCCTCCGCCCCGGCCGCCACCGAACTGGTCACCGGGATCCTCACCCCGGCCGCCCGACAGGCGGGGGTGCCGCTCACCGTCACCGACCAGGTGCCCGTCTCCCCCGACGACCCGCGCGGCCTGGTGCCGTTCTACCTGGCCGTCGGGTTGGTGCTCGGCGGCTACCTGGCCTCGACCGCGCTCGGTGTCTCGCTCGGCACCGCCCCGCGCGGCCTGCGCCGGGCCGGGCTGCGGATCGGTTCGCTGGCCGTGCACGCGGTGCTGCTCGGGACCATCGGCGCGGTGCTGGTCGGCCCGGTCCTCGACGTCTGGGACCACGACCTGGTCGCGGTGGCGGCGGTCGGCGTGCTCACCGTCTTCACCGCCGCGATGGTCGCCGCCGCCGTGCAGGGCTGGCTGGGTCTGCTCGGCACCGGGCTGGTGATCCTGCTGCTGGTGGTGCTCGGCAACCCCGGCTCGGGCGGCATCTACGCCCCCGAGTTCCTGCCCGCCGCGCTGCGCGGCATGCACCGCTGGAACGTCCCCGGCCTGGCCACCGACCTACTCAAATCGGCCGTCTACTTCGACTGGCGGTCGGCCCGCTGGCCGCTGGCCGGGCTGCTCCTCTGGACCGTCCTGGGGCTGTCCGGCCTGCTCACCGCCGCCCTGTTCCGGGGACGCCGGGCCGGTCGGGCACGGGTCGGGGGCGGCGCGCGGTGATCGTGGGGAAGGTGACACACCGAACCCCTTCCTCCCGGACCGGGCCGCGCAGATACCATCCAGGGAGTCGGACAGCGCTGTCCTTCGTACTCACGTAAGGAGCGCACGGTGACCGACCAGCATGATCACGACGGGCCCGACGCCGCACTGCGGGCCGACATCCGTCGGCTCGGCACCCTGCTCGGCCAGACCCTGGCCCGGCAGGAGGGTCGACCGCTGCTCGACCTGGTCGAGGAGATCCGCGCCCAGGTCCGCTCCGACGCACCCGCCGCCGCGCAGCGCCTCGGCGGGCTGGACGTGACCACCGGCACCAAGCTGGCCCGCGCCTTCTCCACCTACTTCCACCTGGCCAACATCACCGAGCAGGTGCACCGGGCCCGCGACCTGCGCCGCCGCCGGGCAATCCAGGGCGGCTGGCTGGACCAGGCGGCCAAGATGATCGCCGAGCGCGGGGTGCCGGCCGAGGAGATCGCCGCCGCCGCCCGCCGCCTCGCGGTACGCCCGGTCTTCACCGCCCACCCCACCGAGGCGGCCCGCCGGTCGATCCTGTCCAAGCTGCGCGCCATCGCCGACGAGCTGGACGCCGAGACCGCCAACGCCATCCTCTACGGCGCCAGCGACGAGGCCCCGGCCAACCGCCGCCTCGCCGAACTGCTCGACCTGATGTGGCAGACCGACGAGCTGCGCCTCGACCGGCCCGACCCGACCGACGAGGCCCGCAACGCCATCTACTACCTGCGCGACCTGTACGCCGAGGCAGCCCCGCAGGTGCTCGACGACCTGGCCGACACGCTGCGCACCCTCGGCGTGGAGACGTCGCCGACCTCGCGCCCGCTGACCTTCGGCACCTGGATCGGCGGCGACCGGGACGGCAACCCGTTCGTCACCCCGGTGGTCACCCGGGAGGTGCTGCGCATCCAGCACGAGCACGGCATCACCGCCACCGAGGCGGCGATGGAGCACCTGGTCAACGAGGTCTCCGTCTCCCGCCGGCTGCGCGCCGTGTCGCTGGACCTGTCGGCCAGCCTCGCCGCCGACCTGGACGCGCTGCCCGAGGTGGCCCCCCGGTTCCGCCGGGTCAACGCCGAGGAGCCCTACCGGCTCAAGGCCCGCTGCGTGAAGGCGAAGCTGGCCAACACCCGGGAGCGGCTGCGCGCCGGCACCCCGCACGTGCCGGGCCGGGACTACCAGGGCTCCGGCGAGCTGATCGCCGACCTGGAACTGCTGCGCGCCTCGCTGGCCCGCAACTCCGGGCAGCTCACCGCCGTCGGCCGGCTCGCCTCGACCATCCGTACCGTCTCCGCGTTCGGGCTGCACCTGGCCACCATGGACGTCCGGGAGCACGCCGAGAAGCACCACGAGGTGCTCACCCAGCTCTACGCGGCGGTCGGCGAGGTGTCGGACTACCCGTCGCTGAGCCGGCTGGAGCGCACCAAGCTGCTCGCCGACGAGCTGACCGGCCGCCGGCCGCTGTCTGCCCTGGACACCCCGTTGACCGAGGGGGCGCGCAAGACGTTCGACGTGTTCGGGACCATCCGCGAGGCGCAGGACCGGTTCGGCGGCGAGGTCATCGAGTCGTACATCATCTCGATGACCCTCGGCGTGGACGACGTGCTCGCGGCGGTGGTGCTGGCCCGGGAGGCCGGCCTGGTCGACGTGCACACCGGGCGGGCCCGGATCGGCTTCGTCCCGCTGCTGGAGACCCCGGCCGAGCTGAACGCCGGCGGCGAGATGCTCAACGAACTGCTCTCCCTGCCGGCCTACCGGGCGCTGGTCGCGGCCCGGGGCGATGTGCAGGAGGTGATGCTTGGCTACTCCGACTCCAACAAGGAGGCCGGCATCACCACCAGCCAGTGGTCCATCCACCGGGCCCAGCGGGCGCTGCGGGACGTGGCCGCCCAGCACGGCGTGCACCTGCGGTTGTTCCACGGCCGGGGCGGCACCGTCGGGCGCGGCGGCGGCCCCACCCACGAGGCGATCCTGGCCCAGCCGTACGGCACCCTGGACGGCGCGATCAAGGTGACCGAGCAGGGCGAGGTCATCTCCGACAAGTACACCCTGCCGGCGCTGGCCCGGGAGAACCTGGAGCTGACCGTGGCCGCGGTGCTCCAGGCGACGCTGCTGCACACCGCCCCCCGGCAGCCCGCCGAGCAGTTGGAACGCTGGGACGCGGCGATGGACGTGGTCTCCGAGTCGGCCTTCCGGTCGTACCGGGGCCTGGTGGAGGACCCGGACCTGCCGGCGTACTTCTGGGCGTCGACGCCGACGGAACTGCTCGGCGCGTTGAACATCGGCTCCCGGCCGGCGAAGCGGCCGAACACCGGGGCCGGCCTGGGCGGCCTGCGGGCCATCCCGTGGGTGTTCGGCTGGACGCAGACCCGGCAGATCGTGCCGGGCTGGTTCGGGGTCGGCTCCGGCCTCGCCGCGGCCCGCGCCGCCGGCCTGGAGGACGTGCTGGCCGAGATGCACCGCAACTGGCACTTCTTCCGCACGTTCCTGTCCAACGTGGAGATGATGCTGACCAAGACCGACCTCAGCATCGCCCGCCGGTACGTCGAGACGCTGGTCCCCGAGGAGCTGCACCCGATCTTCGACAAGATCCAGCAGGAGTACGAGCTGACCAAGCAGGAGGTGCTGGCGGTCACCTCGTCGCCGGCCCTGCTGGAGAACTCGCCGGTGCTCCAGCGCACCCTGGCGGTGCGCGACACCTACCTGGAGCCGCTGCACCACCTCCAGGTGGCGCTGCTGCGGCAGTACCGGGACTCCGGTGCCGCCGGCCGGGCGGTCATCACCGCACCTGGCGGCCGACGCGCCCCCAGCGACGGTACGGCCCTGGAACGCGCCCTGCTGACCACGGTCAACGGCATCGCCGCCGGGATGCGCAACACCGGCTGACGGACCCCTCCCCTGCCGCCGCCGCTTCGGCGGTGGCAGGGGCCGGTCGGATCCGCCTCGGCGCGTGCCGCCGACCGGCGGCACCGGCTCAGAAGTCGCCGCCCCCGAAGTCGCCGCCCCCGAAGTCCCCACCGCCGAAGTCGCCGCCCCCGAACCCACCGCCCCCGAAGTCGCCCCCGCCGAAGTCACCGGCGGTGCCGAAATCGCCGCCGGGGTCCCCGGCCGTGCCGAAGTCGCCGCCGAAGTCCGCGCCGTCGCCGAAGCCCTCCTGGTAGCCGGCGTCGTACCCCGGGTCGGCGAAGGCCGGCGAGAAGAGCGCGTCGGCGATCAGCATCCCGCCGACCACCCCGACACCCGCCCCCAGCGCGGTCTTCCACCACGGCGTCGAGTACCAGCCGGCCGGCACCGGCCGGCCCTGGTAACGCCCGCCCGGGTAGTAGTACGGGGTGTCCCGGCCGGGCTGCGGACCGGCCCTGAACGTCTGCCCCTGCACGTCCACCTGACGCTCCCGGGTGATCTCCCCGGCCCCCTGCGCGGCGGCCAGCGGGGGCAGCTCCGGGCCCGGGTCCAGGCCGAGCGCCACCCGGGCCGCCCGCGCGTACGCGAGCCCCTCCAACGCGGTCTCCCGGGCCAGCCGGAACTGGTGCACCGTACGGGCCTGCTCCAACTGGCTGCCCGCCGCGTTGTACCGCTCACCCGCGTCGACAAGCGCCTGGCGTACCGCCGGATCGTCGCCGTGCAGGTTCATCACCTGACCGCCGAGGCGTTCGTACCAGCGTTGGGCGTCGGCGCGCACGTCGGCGAGGCTACGCGCCTCCCGGGCCGCCTTCTCCCGCCGCCACCAGACGAAACCACCGGCCAGCATGGCGACCAGGATGAGCACGAGCAGAAATTCCATTCTCCGAACGTACCCGGGGGCGTCGAGTCGTACCCGTTTGGCAAGCTCTGGTGATGGACTTCTCGACGCTGGCCGTGGTGGTGGTCTGCCTCGCCGCCGGCGGGGCGGTCGGCTGGTACGCCGCCCGTGCCCGGTCGGCCACCGAGATCGCCAGGCTGGAGGCCACCCTCGCCGCCACCCGGGAGGGCGAGGGCCGGCTGGAGCAGTCGATGCGGGCGCTGAGCTACGAGGCGACCGCCCAGTCCCAGGAGGCGGTGGCCCGTGCGGTGGCCCCGCTGCACGACACCCTGCGCCGCTACGAGCAACGGGTCGGCGAGCTGGAACGCGACCGCGTCGACGCCTACGCCGAGCTGCGCGAACAGGTCCGCTCGATGGGCGCCGTCTCCGGTGAGCTGCGCACCGAGACCAAGCAGCTCGTCGCCGCGCTGCGCGCCCCGCAGGTACGCGGACGCTGGGGTGAGCACCAGCTCCGCCGGATCGTCGAGGCGGCCGGCATGCTGGAGCACTGCGACTTCAGCGAGCAGGTCACCGCCGCCACCGACCACCAGGGGGTCCGCCCCGACCTGGTGGTCCGGCTGCACGGCGGGCGGACGGTGGTGGTGGACGCGAAGGCGCCCTTCGACGCCTACCTGACGGCGATGGAGGCCCGCGACGAACGCGGCCGGGACACCCACCTCGACCGGCACGCGAAGCACCTGCGCGGGCACGTCGACGCGCTGGCCGCGAAGACCTACTGGGCCGCGTTCGACGACAGCCCGGAGTTCGTGGTGCTGTTCGTGCCGGCCGACCCGTTCCTGGACGTGGCGTTGCAGCGCGACCCGACGCTGCTGGAGCACGCGTTCGCCCGCAACGTGGTGCTCGCCACCCCGGCCACCCTGGTCGCGCTGCTGCGTACGGTGGCGTACTCGTGGCGGCAGGAGGCGTTGGCCCGCAACGCGGTGGCGGTGCACTCGCTCGCCCGCGAGCTGTACGGCCGGCTGTCCACCCTGGGCGATCACGTCGGCAAGCTCGGCAGCTCGCTCGGTGGCGCGGTGACGGCGTACAACCGGGCGGTCGGGTCGCTGGAGGCCCGGGTCCTGGTCAGCGCGCGCAAACTGGCCGAGCTGGGCGTCTCCGACCAGGAGCTGGCCGTCCCGGCCCAGGTCGAGCTGGCCCCCCGCCAACCCCAGGCCCCCGAACTCCTCCCCACCGACGACCGCCCCTGACCCACCCCACCCCGCCCCGCCAGACGGGCGGCGGAGGGCGCAATGTCGGCTCAATGGCGGTATCGGAGCGGCCGGATACCACCAATTCGGCGAAAGTGCGGACCCACCGGGCCCCGGACGGACGCGGACCCGCCGGGCCCCGGACGGACGTGGGCCGGCGGGCCTCCGGACGGGCGCAGGCCCCAGGCGGGCGCGGGCCGGCGGGCGATCAGGTGTGCGTGCGGGTTGGGGGGGTGGTCAGGAGCGGCGGGCGGATTCCACCAGGAACGGGACGCCCTGCTGGCAGGTGCTCATCAGGTCGGGTTGGGCGCGGCCGGTGACGGTGACCCGGGCTCCCGCCGCGAGCACGTCTTTCGGGCCGCCGACGAGTTGGTGACCGTCGAGCAGCAGGCACCCGGGCTCGACCCCCGCCTCGACGGTGCCGGTCAGCTCCGTCGCGCCCGGACCGGGCGGCAGCCGTGGGCCGCCCGGCGGCGGCTTCAACCCGCCGGGCGGCACCGCACCGGCGGGCGGCGTCGAACCGGCGGGCGGGGGCACCGAGGCCGGCGGCGCGGACGGGGTCAGGGTGGCCGACGGGGCGGCCGTGGCCGTCGGGGAACTGGTCGGCGTGGCCGGCGGGCCGGTGACGTCGGCACCGTCGCCACAGCCGGCGAGCGTCACACCGGCGGCCAGCAGCACGACGACCGCCATCCGAGGAGTTCTCATACCACTGGGACGCGCCCCACCTAGGATCCGTTCCGTCCGACCCGGAACCCGCCGACGACGGACACCGATGCCGGCGAACCACCGACGAACGCGCCGGAAACGATTCCGGTCGACGCACCGCTTCTGCGCCAGGTCAGCGCACCAAAGTCGAGCCCGGTCAACGCCCGCAGGCCCGGGGTCAGCCGCGGGTGGCGGCCTTCATGTCGCGCTTGAGTTCCTGCGGCAGCGAGAAGGTCAGCCGCTCGTTGGCGGTGACCACCTCGTCGACGTCGGTGAAGCCCCGCGCGGCCAGGTGGGCCAGGACCTCGTGGACCAGTTCGTCGGGCACGCTCGCGCCGGAGGTCAGTCCCACCGTCCGGGCGTCGGCCAGCCAGGCGTCGTCGATCTCGTGGGCGAAGTCGACCAGGTGCCCGGCGCGGGCCCCGGCGTCCAGGGCCACCTCGACCAGGCGTACCGAGTTGGACGAGTTACGCGAGCCGACCACGATCACCACGTCGCAGTCGGGGGCGATCTCCTTGACCACGTGCTGCCGGTTGGAGGTGGCGTAGCAGATGTCGTCGCTGGGCGGCGACTGGAGCAGCGGCAGCCGGGTCTTGAGCCGGGCCACCGTCTCCAGCGTCTCGTCCACCGACAGCGTGGTCTGGGAGAGCCAGACGACCTTGTTCGGGTCGCGCACGGTGATCCGGTCGACGTCGTCGGGGCCGTCGACGAGCTGGATGTGGGCGGGGGCCTCCCCTGCGGTGCCGATGACCTCCTCGTGCCCCTCGTGACCGATCAGCAGGATGTCGTAGTCCTCGGCGGCGAACCGCTTGGCCTCCTGGTGCACCTTGGTCACCAGCGGGCAGGTCGCGTCGATCGCCCGCAGCGACCGGGCTTTGGCCTGCTCGTAGACCTCGGGGGCGACGCCGTGCGCGGAGAAGATGACGGTGGCGCCCTCGGGCACCTCCTCGTTCTCCTCCACGAAGATCGCGCCCCGTGCCTCCAGGGTCTGCACCACGTGCTTGTTGTGCACGATCTGCTTGCGGACGTAGATCGGCGCGCCGTAGAGCTTCAGCGCCTCCTCGACGGTCTGTACCGCCCGGTCCACCCCGGCGCAGTAGCCGCGGGGCTTGGCCAGGAGCACGCGCTTGCCGGTCTTTGGGGTCGCCTCAGGCTCGGTCACTCGCCCATCGTACGTGTCGACATCCCCCGCGGCAGGAGCTGCGATCCGTACCACAGCGGGGGTACGGGTCGCGGCGGGCGGCCCGGCAGCGCCGGGTCGTCGGAGGCGGACCGTAGGGTGGGCGGGTGACCGACGCCCCCCGCAGCACCCCCGAGGAACCCTGGCCGGTCCGGGTGGTCAGCCAGAAGGTCGGTGCCTGGATCGCCAAGCTCGGCTGGGTCTGGGTCGACGGGCAGGTGGCGCAGATCAGCCGCCGGCCGGGGGCGGGCACGGTCTTCCTGACCCTGCGCGACCCGTCGGCCGACCTCAGCCTCACCGTCACCACCAACCGGGACGTCCTCGACTCGGGCGCACCGGAGCTGCGCGAGGGCGCCCGGGTGGTGCTGCACGCCAAGCCGGAGTTCTACGCCGCGCGGGGCACGCTGAGCCTGCGCGCCGACGAGATCCGCCAGGTGGGGCTCGGTGAGCTGCTGGCCCGGCTGGAGAAACTCAAGAAGCTGCTCGCCGCCGAGGGGTTGTTCGACCGGGCCCGCAAGCGCCGGCCGCCGTTCCTGCCGCAGCGGATCGGCCTGGTCACCGGCCGGGCGTCCGCCGCCGAGCGGGACGTGTTGACCAATGCCCGGCGGCGCTGGCCGGCGGTGGAGTTCCGCACGGTCAACGTGGCGGTGCAGGGGCCGGGGGCGGTGTCGCAGATCGTCGACGCGCTGCGCGTCCTCGACGCCGACGAGAGCGTCGACGTGATCATCCTGGCCCGGGGCGGTGGCGGCATCGAGGATCTGCTGCCCTTCTCCGACGAGGCGCTGTGCCGGGCGGTCTTCGCCTGCCGTACCCCGGTGGTGAGCGCGATCGGCCACGAGACGGACGCCCCGCTTGTCGACTACGTCGCCGACGTCCGCGCCTCCACCCCGACGGACGCCGCCAAGCGGGTCGTGCCCGACCTGGCCGACGAGGTGCGGCTGATCGGTCAGGCCCGCTCCCGGCTGGAGCGGGCGGTCCGCAACCTGGTCGACCGGGAGTCGCACCGGCTGACCCTGCTGCGGTCCCGGCCGGTGCTGGCCCGCCCACAGGTGATGGTCGAGCAGCGGGCGGCCGAGGTGTCCGCGCTGCGGGACCGGGCGGGGCGCAACCTGCACCACCGGCTCGACGCGGCCACCGACGACCTGCGGCACACCCTGGCCCGGCTACGGGCGCTCTCCCCCGCCGCCACCCTCGACCGGGGGTACGCCATCGTGCAGCGGGCCGACGGGCACGTGGTCCGGGCGGCCGGCGAGGTGGCCGGGGGCGACCCGCTGCGGGTCCGCCTCGCCGAGGGCGAGCTGACCGTGACCGTGGACGCATGAGGAGGACGAGATGAGCGACCCGAAGCCCGAGGAGCAGCTCAGCTACGAGCAGGCCCGCTCCGAGTTGGCGCAGGTGGTGGAGCGGCTGGAGGCCGGCGGCACCTCGCTGGAGGAGTCGCTGGCGCTGTGGGAGCGCGGCGAGCGGCTCGCCGCCGCCTGCCAACGCTCCCTCGACGGCGCCCGCGCCCGGATCGACGCCGCCCGGTCGACCGCCGACGCCTGACCCGGGGTCAGCTGACCAGGCGGATGCGGACCCGGCGGTTCTGCTTGCCCTTGCTCTCCACCTTGACCACCTGGATCCGCCCGACCTGACCGATGGACGCGACGTGGGTACCGCCGTCGGCCTGCACGTCGAGGCCCTCGATGTCGACGATCCGGACCTCCTGCTCGTCCGGCGGGATGAGGTTGGTCTGGGTACGGACGATGTCGGGGATGGCCAGCGCCTCGTCGCGGGGCAGCACCCGGACGGAGACCCGCCGGTCGGTGGCCAGTTCCTTGTTGACCGCCTCTTCGAGCAGGCCCTTGAAGCCCTCGGGGGGCTGCGGCAGGTTGAAGTCCATCCGGGCCTCACCGGGCTCCATGTTGCCGCCGGTCACCAGCGCGCCGAAGTCGCGGAACACCACACCGCAGAGCACGTGCAGCCCGGAGTGGGTGCGCATCAGGGTGAACCGGCGCTCGTCCTCGATCGCGCCCCTGACCTCGACGCCGACCGGCGGCACCGGGTCGCCCTCGGCGGGGATCAGGTAGAGGTCGTCGCCCTTGTGCGTGCCGACGATCCGGGTCTGCACCCCCTGCCAGAGCAGCACGCCGTGGTCCGGCGGCTGGCCGCCGCCACCCGGGTAGAACGCGGAGCGGTCCAGCACGATGCCACGTTCGGGATCGACGTGCACGACTCGGCAGGTCCACTCGCGCAGGGACGGGTCGGCGAGGTCGAGACGCTCGGTGCGTCCGTGGTGGGAGATGCCCATGGGGGCGCAGCGTACTACCGATCGTCGCGCACCGTGAGACTAGCCACGCCCGGCCTCGGTCCAGTAGCCGGCCAGCCGACGGACCACCTCGACCAGCTCTGCCTCGTCGAGGGTGAAGGGGAGTCGGACGTGGTCCAGGTAGGAGCGTGCCCCCACGGCGAAGTGCGAGCCGAGCATGAGTTGCATGCCGTGGTGCTGGGCGACGTGGTTGAGCTGTTGCAGCGGCCGGGGGGTGGCGCACCAGACGCTGAGCCCGCCGTGGGGCGACTCGTGCCGCCACTGCGGCAGGTGTTCGGCGAGGGCGGCGAGCAGGGTGTCGCGGCGGCCGAGCAGTTCCCGCTGCCGTTCGAGGCGGATCTGCGGCAGGTCGTCGAGGAGTTCGACGGCGAGCAGTTGGGTGGGCAGCGGACAGCCCAGGTCGTACATGGCCCGCAGGTGCACGATCCGTTGCAGCTCGCGGCGGGGGCCGATCAGCCAGCCGGTCCGCAGCCCCGGCCAGCAGACCTTGCTGAGGCTGCCGACCGTGTAGATCTGCGCGCCGGGGGCGTACGCGGCGATCGGGGGTGGCGGGAGCGGGCCGTCGATCCGGGTGTCGGCGAGGGTGAGGTCCTCCACCAGCGGCACCCCGTACCGGCGGGCGATGGAGGCCAGCGCCGCACGCCGATGCTCGGTCATCGTCCACCCGGTCGGGTTGTGGTATGTCGGGATGACGTAGATGAAGGAGGGTTCGTACCGGCGGACGGCCGCCTCCACCGCCTGCGGGTCGGCGCCCTCCCGCTCGATCGGCACGACGACCAGCCGCAACCCGGCGGTACGCAGCGACGCCAGCACCGTCGGGCAGGTCAGCTCCTCGACCAGCACGGTGTCGCCCCGCCGGGTCAGCACGCCGGCCAGCAGGGACAGCGCCTGGGTCGCGCCGTTGGTGACGATCACCTCCTCGGCGGCGGTGACCCGGCCGTCGGCGGTCAGCTTGCCGGCGATCCGGTCCCGCAGCGCGGGGTAGCCGGCCGGCTCGTACACCCGGCCGGACAGCGCGGCGGCGGCCAGGGCGGGCAGCCGGGACATCGCCGCCATCAGCCACGGGCCGGGCGGGGGCGACGGGACCGTCAGGTCGACGGTACGCACCCGGTCGCGGACCACGTCGGCGATGAAGCCGCTCGCCGCCGCGCCGTAGTCGGCGGGGGGCGCGACGGCGGGCTGGGCGTGCGCCACCCGGGTCCCGCTGCCCTGGAGGCTGACCAGCCAGCCCTCGTCCTTGAGCAGGCTGTACGCCTGGGCGATGGTCGTCCGGCTGACGGCCAGCGCCACGGCGAGCCGACGTTCCGGGGGCAGTTCACTGCCGGGGGGCAGCGATCCGAGCCGGATCAGCAGCCGCAGCTGCTCGGCCAGCCCGCGGTAGAGCCGGGTCTGGTCGTCCTTCCACGCACCGAGCTGAGCGGCCAACTCTTCCGCGTTCATGCTCTCCCCCCAATGGACTGAGGATTGGCTATTTCCCTCAGCCACTGACTTGAGCAATATTCCATCGTCACGTTAGCGGGGGGCTGTGACTACGATCTGGCACCGCACCTGCCCGCCCTGCGGCCATGTCCGCTTCCGAGGCGTGACGTCGCACCGAGTGTCACCTCACTCGAGCCGCCGAAGGAGACGGTTCCAAGCAGAACGGGGAGCGGGAGCCGCATGGAGTCGTCGTTGCACGCCACCGCGGGCTCGAACGGCACGGGGCAGCGCGTACCGGCCCCCCGCGCCGCATCCGGACCGGCCACTCCCCCGGGCGGCACACCACCACCGCCGGCCGACCCGGCGTCCACCGAGGCCCTGACGCCGCTGCTGCGCACTGAGGTCGTCCGCCTCGTCGAGGCCGAGGCGTCCTCGGCGGTGACCCAGGCGCTGCTGACCCCGCAGCGGCTGCGCGCCATCTGCGAGGTCGCCACGGAGGACCTGCTCGCGCTGGCCCGCCGGGACCCGGCCGCCGGCGGCTCCTGGCAGTACGTCTGGGACAGCTACGTCGCCTACCGGGCGACCCTCGCCTACCGGGTGGCGCACGCGGTCCACCGGGCCGAGGACACCCCGCTGGGCCCGGACGTCCGGCTCGCCGTGGCCCGCCGGGTCTCCGAGGCCGCCAAGGTCCGCACCGGCGTGGAGATCCACCCGGCCGCCAGCATCGGGCGGCGGCTGATCATCGACCACGGGCTGGGCACGGTGGTCGGCGAGACCACCGAGATCGGCGACGACGCGTACATCCTCCAGGGGGTCGTGCTCGGCGCGCGGGGCATCGCCGACAACCCCAGCGGCCGGCGGCACCCCCGGCTCGGCGACCGGGTCGAGGTGGGCGCGTTCGCCCGCATCCTCGGCGCGGTGACGGTCGGCGACGACGTGCTGATCGGGCCCGGCATCATCGTCACCACCGACGTGCCGAGCCACCGCCGGGTGCGGCTGCTCAACCAGTACCAGGGCACCTCAGGCGAGTGCAACGTCCGGGTCTTCGGCGTCGTGCCGGTCTGCGAGGGCGTGGTCGAGGTGCACGGCACCGGCCTCGCCTCGATCGAGGTGGACCTGGTGACCAGCACCGGCCAGCACCGGCCGGTGGTGGTCCTCGAACGTGACGACCGGCGGGTCCGGTGCGCGGTGAACCGTCCCGGCACCGACGAGCGGCTCCGGATCATCGACACCTGCGGGAACGAGACGGTCCTCTACAACCTCCAGCAACTCTGGCGGGCGCTCGACGAGTTCGGCTTCGCGTGACCAGGAGATGAGATGACGAACCACACCGGCCGTCGGGCCGGCCGCTGGCAGCTCGGGCTGCTCTACCTACTGGTGTGCCTGATCTGGGGCACCACCTGGTACGGCATGAAGATGAGCGTGGAGACGCTGCCACCGATCACCGCGGCCGGGTTGCGGTTCCTGGTGGCCTTCCCGTTCCTGCTCGCCGTCTGCCTCGCCACGCCGGGGGTGTCGCTGCTGCCGCCGCCGGGCCGGCGCTGGGTGGTGCCGTTCATCGCGGTGGTCTACATCGCCGTCCCGTACGCGCTGATCAACTACGGCGAGCAGCACATCAGCTCCGGCCTGGCGGCGTTGATCTTCTCGTCGGTCGTGGTCTTCCTGCTGCTCTTCTCGGTGCTGATCTCGCGGATCTCGGTGAGCTGGACGCAGTGGGCCGGTGTGGTGGTCGGGCTCGGCTGCCTGGTCGGCATCGTCCAGCTCACCGCCGGGATCAGCGCCCGGGGCGTGCTGGCGCCGGCCGCCGTGCTGCTCGCCGCGGTCATGCACGCCCTGACGTACGCGGTGATGGCCCGCTACGGCGGCACCGTGCACGTGCTCACCCAGGAGACCCTGCCGATCGGGCTCGGCGCGCTGGGGCTGGTGGTGCTCGGGGCGTTCGTCGAGCGGCCCGACCTGGGCGCGATCTCCGGCCGCTCGCTGACCGGGGTGCTCTACCTCGGCCTGGTCGGCTCGGTGATCGGCTTCGCCGCCTACTTCTACCTGCTCCAGCACGTCGACGCGGTCCTGGTGTCGTACGTCTTCGTGCTCTTCCCGGTGGTCGCGCTGTTCGGGTCGGCGCTGCTGGAGAACGCCACGCTGCCGGCCCTGGCGGTGGCCCTCGCGGTGGTCATGCTCGCCGCGTTCGGGCTGACCAAGAAGGCCACCGGGGGCGGTTCGGCGGCGACGCCCGCGCCGGTGGCCCCGGACGACGGGGCGACGCTCGACGGGTCCACCCTCGACACGATCTTCGAGCACGCCCGGGTCGCCTACCCGGGCGAGGCGTGCGGTTTCGTGCACGCCAGCGGGCGGGTGCACGCGGCCCGCAACACCGCCGACGAGATGCACCGCAGGGACCCGGTCCGGTTCCCGCGCACCGCCACCACCGGCTACGTGCTGGCCCCGGCCGACCTGATGTACCTGGAGGACAACCTCGACGTGGACGACCCGGTGGTGGTGCTCTACCACTCGCACCCCAACGGGCGGGCCTACTTCAGCGACGAGGACCGGCGTAACGCCCTGGTCGACGGGGTGCCGCTCTATCCGACGCTGGAGCAGCTGGTGGTCGGCATCGACGACACCGGCGTCCGGGAGGCGCGGTTGTTCCGGTGCGTCGGCGGCGAGTTCACCGAGCTGCGCTTCCTGCCCGGCCCGGACCGGCGGACGGCGGAGGTGGGCTGAGATGGGCATCCGTGACTCGATCCTGGACACCGTGGGGGGCACCCCGCTGGTGCGGCTCAGCCGGCTCACCGCCGACCTGCCCGGGGAGATCCTGCTCAAGCTGGAGCTGAACAACCCGGGTGGCAGCCACAAGATGCGCATCGCGCTGAACATGATCCGGGCGGCGGAACGGGAGGGTCTGCTCAAGCCGGGCTCCGGGCAGACCATTCTGGAGCCGACCGGCGGCAACACCGGGATGGGGATCGCGATCGCCGCCGCGGTGCTCGGCTACCGGGTGGTGCTGGTCATCCCGGACAACTACAGCGAGTCGAAGCGTCGCCTGCTGGCCAGCTTCGGGGTGGAGGTCCGGCTCTCGGACAGCACCCGGGGCAACAACTCGCACGGCGAGCTGGCCACCGAGATCCAGTTCGAGCACCCCGAGTACGTGATGCTCAACCAGGCGGCCAACCCGGCCAACCCGGAGATCCACCGGCTGACCACCGTCCGCGAGATCATCGCCGACCTGGACGGCACCCGGGTGGACTGCTACGTGGCAGGCATCGGCACCGGCGGTCACCTGACCGGCATCGGCGAGGTGCTCCGGCAGCACCAGGGCGGGCTGCGCATCCTCGGCGTACAGCCGCAGGGGTGCGACATGTTCGCCGACGTGTTCGTCCCGCACCGCATCCAGGGGTTGTCCATCGGCATGATCCCGCCGGTGCTCAACACCGGGATCATCGACGAGATGGTCACGGTGAGCGAGGCGGACGCGATCGACGGGATGCGCCGGCTGATGGAGTTCGAGGGCATCGGCGCGGGTCCGTCGACCGGCGCGAACATCGCCGCGTGCCGCCGGCTGCTGGCCGCCTCGGACGAGCCGCTGACCCTGTTGACGGTGGCCTACGACCGGGTCAACGACTACCTGGAACTGCTCTGAGCCGGGGCTGACCGCGGCGCGCGGCACGGGGCGGGACGGACACGACGACGGCGGGGCTGCCCCTGGGGGCGCCCCGCCGTCGGTGCACCGGCTCAGCTGAACAGGTTGTAGAACTCCTGCGGCGCCTCGACCACCTGGTCGGCGGCGGGCTTCTGGGCGGCGGTGGCGTTGCCGTAGTCCGAGTAGGTGATCTTGATGTCCTGCGCGGCGCTCTGACCGGCCGCCGGGATCTGGACCACCAGCTCGCTGAGCCGGCCCTGCGGGTCCAGCTTCGCGGTGAACGGCACCGACTGCGCCTGCGCGCCCAGCGCGCTGATCACCGTCTGGTCGACGGAACCCGCCTCGGCGGCCTTCGACACGTCCAGGGTGCCGGCGTAGCTGCCCTCACCGGTCTGCCGGACCTCCGTGATGCCCTGGGTCAGCACGGCGCTGCCGGCCGGGTCGACCTTCTCGAAGTCGAACCCGAGCGACTTGTTGCCCTTGATCCGGGTCTGGTCGAGGTGCTGGTACTTGCCGAGGTTGAGCTTCTGCGCGCCGGGGATGCTGCTGGCGGACTTGCCGCCCAGGTCGAGCTTCACCCAGCTGTCCGGCTTGGCGTGGATCAGGTCCAGGTTCATCATCAGGTCCGACGACGCGTCGCCGATGCTCAGTTTCATTTGGGCGCTCTGGCTCGGCTGGTGCACCTGCCCCTCGGCGGTCGACCCCACCCCGCTCATGGTGAACCGGAAGTTGCCGTTGCGGATCTCGTTGGTGGAGTTCAGCAGGGCCTGCTTGGCCTCGGAGGTGCCGGGCGAGGCGCTGCCCGGGGCGACACTGCCGGAGGCCGACGGGGACGCGGAGGTCCCCGCCTCACCGGTGCCGGAGTTGTTGCAGGCGGCCAGGCCGGGGGTGAGCAGCGCTGCGGCGAAGACCGCCGTACTGAAACGTCGAATGGTCACGTCGGGTTCTCCAGTCGGGTCGTCCGACCCCCGGCGGGCACCGGGGGCGTGCCGGCGCGGGCGTGACACTTCCCGCGCGGCGCACGGTCCCCGCCCGGTCGGGCCGGCCCGGGGTCGTGTCCCTTCTGTTCCCGGACGTCGCCTTCCGCAATCCCCCCCGGCCCGGTCCACCCGTGCCGCCGCCGGTCAGCGCAGCGCGCCGGCCAGCTCACGCAGCTCGTTGTCGCGGGCGTCCCCCACCACGATCACCGTACGGTCAGGTTCGAGGAGCACCAGCGCCTGCTCGTTGCCCCGCCCGGTGTACCGCTGCCAGTTCGCCCCGCCCAGGTCGGCCGGCCCCTGCGGCTGCCCCTGCGCGGTCAGCTCGGCGGGGATCAGCCGCTGCGGCGGCACGGTGCTCTGCACCAGTTGGGCGCCCCGCCCCTCCGGGGTGAGATACCCCACCCGCAGGGTCGCGCCGTCGTCGACGGTACGGAAACTGGCGCTCACCGTACGCCAGCCGTCGCCCAGCCCGGACGGCTCGGCGACGGGGAAGACGTTCGCGGCGCGGGCCTGCTCGTAGGCGGGGGCGGCGTCGACCGTGGTGGGCTGCTCGCCGCCGAGGAAGCCCCGGTAGAAGGCGAGCAGCAGGGCGATCGGCACCAGCAGCACCAGCAGCGACAGGGCCATGTCCTTGGGCGAACGCTCGGAACGGGGCCGCTCCGGACGCCCG
>NZ_MZMV01000007.1 GCF_002210435.1 Micromonospora wenchangensis | reverse complement strand
CGCCCCGCCGCGCCGGCGGGCCCTCCGGTCGCCGCGCCGGCCGGACCCCCGACCGGTCCGGTCGCGCCGCCGGTGCGCCCGGGGACGCCGGTACCGCCGGGTGCGCCCGGCGGGGTCGTGCCGCCAGCCGGGCCGGACACCCCGGGTCGCCCGGAAACGTCCACCCGGACGATCCAGTGGCTGCTGTTCGTCCTCGGTGGCCTGCTGCTGGGCACGGCGGCGGTGGTCTTCACCGCCGTCGCCTGGGCCACCGTGGGGGTGGCCGGACGGGCGCTGATCCTGGCCGCGTTCACCGCGCTCGCCCTGGCGGTGCCGCTGGTGGCGAAGTGGCGCGGCCTGCGCGGCACCGCCGAGACGTTCGCCGCAGTCGGCCTGCTGCTGGTGGTGCTCGACGGGTACGCCGCCTGGTCGGTGAACCTGCTCGGCACCGCCGACTGGCCGGGCACCCGCTACGCCGCCCTGGTCGCCGGGGTCAGCGCGGCCGTCGCCGCCGGGTACGCCCTGCTCAGCCGGCTCACCGTGCCATGGTTCGCGGCGCTGTTCGTGGTCCAGCCGGTGCTGCCGCTCGCGGTCGCGCAGTCCCGCCCGGGAGCCACCGGCTGGACGCTGACCTTCCTCGGGGTGGCGCTGCTCGACCTCGCGGTGGTGGTCGTGCTGCGCCGCCGCTCCCCGGCTGCGGCCGGGCCCGATCCCGCCGCTGTGGCTCCGGCCGCGGCGGCGTCACCCGCAGCGGCCGTGGCCGTCGCGGGTCCGGGGGGAGGGGTGGTGGTGCCCGCCGGGGGGTCGGGCACCGCCACCGCCCCGGCGGACGGGGGTCCGGCGGCCGGCGGGGGGCCGGTCGCCGGGCCGTCCGGTTCCGTGCTCGCCGGCCGGGTGCTCGGCTGGCTCGGCTTCGGCGGCGCGCTGACCGTCGCCGCGAGTTGCGCCCTGGTGCCGCTGGCGCTGGGCCGGGCCGGCGGTCAGCCGCTGCTCGCCGGCCTGCCGTTGCTCCTCGTCGGTCTGGTGCTGGCCGGTGCGGCCCGGGTCGCCGGAGCGGCGGTGTTCCGGCAGATCACCGCCGGGCTGCTGGTGCCGCTGCTGGCCGTCGCGGTGCTGCGGCCGGTGGCGGAACTGCGGGCCGGGTTCCTGCTGCTCGCCGTCGGCCTGGTGGCCGCCGCGCTGGCCGGTGCCGTCCGGCTGCTGCCGCAGCGGCACCGCACCGGCCCCCGGGTCGGTGCGCTGCTGGTCGCGGGCGGTGCCGCCCAGGTCGTCGTGCTCGCCACCGGGGCCGTGGCGACGCTCGCGGTGGACCGGTCACTGCCCGCCTGGCAGGGCGCCGCCGCCGGGCCCGACCTCGCCTGGGGCTGGCAGTTGCCGCTGGTCGTCCTGCTCACCGCCGGTGCGGGCCTCCTGTTGCTGCCGAGGGTGGCCCGCCCGGTGACCGTACTGCTGGCGGTGGTGGTCACGGCTGCGGCGCTGCCGGCGGTGACGGTCACCCCGTGGCCGGCGACCCTCGCCGTCGACCTGGTCGTCGGCGCGGCGCTGCTGCCGGTCGCGGTGCTGCGCGGCCGGCGCGTCCCGACCGTGCTGGTCGGCGCGGCGGGGGCCGCGGTGCTGCTCGGGCACGGGCTGCTGGTGGCCCCGGCCGCCCCGGTCGGGATGTTGGTGGCGCTCGGGGTGGTGCTGGTCGCCGGGCTGGCGGTGGCGCTGCCGGGCCGCCCGGCGAGCGCCGTCGCGGGCCGGGTCGCCGGGGTCGCGCTGACGGTCGCGCTGCTCACCGTGCCGGCCGGCGCGTCGGTCGCGTCGCGGGCCGCCGGGGCACCGGCCTGGTGGCAGCTGCGGGCCGGGTTCGTCGCCGCCGTGCTGCTGCTGGTGCCGCTGCTCGCGCTGCGTCGCCGCCGCCCCGACCTCGACGGGTACGCCGGCACCGCGCTCGCCCTGGCGCTCGCCGCCGTGGTGGCGCCTACCGTCGTACCCGGTGGGGAGCCGCTCGCGCTCTACGCGGCGCTGGCAGTCGTCGCGCTGGTGCCGGCCGACCGGCGGACCGCGCCGGTCACCCCGGGCCGGGTGGTCGGTGCGGTGCTGGCCGGCCTGGCGCTGGTCGCCGCCGCGCCGGTGACCCTGGCCGCGCTCGTCGCCCCCTACGGTGGGCCGGTGCGGCCCTGGTCGGGGGTGCCGACCGGGGACGGGCCGCCCGGTGCCCTCGTGGTCGGGGCGGCGCTGCTGGTCCTGGCGGGCACGGCCGCGCTGGTCGTCCACCGGCACACCGGTGACCGGTCCGGGGCCGCCGTCGCCGCGCTGCCGTTCGGGGCGGCGGCGCTGCCCGTGCTGCTGCTCGGCGCGGACGCCCCCTGGCCGGTGGTGCCGGCGGCGGTGCTGATCGTCGGGGTCGCCGCCCTGCTCACCGCCACGATCACCGGCCCGGCCCGGTCCGCCGCCCCTCCGCACGGGGCCGCCCCGGGCGTTCCCGGAGCCGCCGCACCGGCACCGGCCCCCGGGCGTCGCCGGGCGCTGCTGGTGCCGGTGACCACCCCGATCGGTCTGCTGTGGACGGCCGCCGGCCTGGTCGGACTGCTCGCCACCCGGGCCGGCATGCTGGCCGGGCTCGCCCTGCTGGTGGTCGTGGCGGCGGTGGTCGGCGCGATCGGCCGGCGGGCCGAGGTACGGCTGCTCGGCTTCCTGACCGCCGTCGCGGCGGCCACCGGGTTCGCGCTCACCGCGCCCCTGGCCGCCGACCTGCCGCTGCGCACCGCCGGTTTCCCGGTGCTCGGGGTGGCGGTGGCGGTGCTCCTCGGCGCACCCGCGCTGGCCCGGCGCGGCTCGTTCACCGTACGGGCGCTGGAGGCTGCCGCGCAGGCGGTGGCCGTGCTCGCCCTGCTGCTCACCGTCGGCGCGATCCGGCACGCGGCGGCGATCTGCGTGCTCTGGGGTGCCGCCGCGGCACTGCGGGTGCTGTACCCGGGCCAGTCGGCCGGCCGGCGGTGGGCCCTCGGGGCGGTGGCCGGTGGCAGCGAGCTGCTCGGGGCGTGGCTGCTGCTGATCAGCGGCGAGGTGGTGCTGCTGGAGGCGTACACCCTGCCGGCGGCCGGGTTGACGCTGGTGGCCGGCCTGCTCGCGCTGCGCGCCCGACCCGGGTTGACCAGCTGGCTCGCCCTCGGCCCCGGGCTGGCCGCCGGGCTGCTGCCCAGCCTGGTGTCGGTGCTGGTGGCCCCCGACCCGCAGCCATGGCGGCGGCTGCTGCTGGGCGGCGCCGCCCTGGGCGTGGTGCTGGTCGGGGCGGTGCGGCGCTGGCAGGCACCGGTGGTGCTCGGTGGCGGTGCCCTCGTCCTGCTCGCCGTGCACGAGCTGGTCCGGGGGTGGGACCTGCTGCCGCGCTGGATCTACCTGGCCGTCGGCGGGCTGGCGTTGATCACCCTCGCCGCCACCTACGAGCGGCGTCGGCGTGACGTGGCCCGGCTGCGCGCGGCGGTGGGCCGGATGGGCTGACCCGGGCACCGGTAGGGTCGTGCCAGGGCAGCGCCTGTTCACCCCGGCGGGCAGGTGCCTACCGGGCCCGGCGGTGGCGGCCCGGCCGATCGACGACATCCTCCGGAGCGCGCGATGAGATTCGAGATCAGCAAGGTGCTGGACGCCATCGAGGGGCGGGTCTGCACCGATCCGTCCCTGGCCCGAGCGGTACTCGACCTGGCCGAGGTGATCCGCTACCAGGATCTCGACGGTGGCCGCCCGGCCAGCCTGCTGCGGCTCGGCATGGTGATCGACGCGCTCTCCCGCGAACTGGCCGAGGACAGCGTCCCGGTCTACGCGATCGTGCACCGGGCGCTGCTCTCCGACGCCGACCTCACCTCCAACGAGCGGATGGTGGTCCGCCGGTGGGCCGACGACGGCCTGGTCGAGGTGCTCGACAACCCGGGCGACCGGATGCTGGAGGTGGCCGACCTGCTCGGCCTGCCGGTGGTCAGCCGGGTCCGGTTCGACGGTCTGCGCGGCCGGTTCCCGTGGCTGGTGGAGCAGCCGGGGCGGGTCGTCGCCCCGGTGCCCGGCGCGGGCGGCCCGGCCTTCGTCGCGCACGTCGGGGGCGGGCCCACCCCCGTCGAGGGCGACCGATCCCCGGTCGGCGGGCAGTTGCTGGCCCGCAGGTGGCGCTGTCCGGAGCCGGGCTGCGCGCTGTTCGGCGGCGGCGGGGGCGGCGGGGCGTTCGCCGACCTGGCCCGGGTGGACCGGGCCCCGGCCGGTCAGCCGCCGCCCGCCCTGCGCAACGGCGTGCCGACCTGCCCCCGGCACGGTGCCCGGCTCTCCGACGCCGGGCCGCGCCCGCGCAGCGAGGTGCTGGCGATCCGGATCGGTGGCCTGATCCGCCGCCGGTTCGTCCTCACCGAGGACGAACCGGTGACGGTCGGCCGGGCCCCCGAGGAGACCGGTGGCGTGATGCTCGGGCAGTGGCTCAACGACGAGGCGCGGCGCTGGATCAGCCGGGCGCACGTCCGGTTCGAGCTGCGCGTCGGCGAGGTCATCGTCACCGACGTCAGCACCAACGGCTCCGGCATCCGGCCGAACGGCTCGATGGCCGAGGCCGAGCGCGTCCCGCTGGCCCCGAAGCAGTCCCGGGTGCTCGGCGGCGCGGACATGGTGGAGCTGTACCCGGGGGTGCAGGTCGGCCGGGCCCGGGAACTGCCCACCGGCGCGGCGTTCACCCCGACGTCGGTGATGGCCGAGGCACCCACCATGGCGATGCGGCTACCACGCAACTGACCCCTACCGCCCGCGGCCGGTAGGGGTAGCTCCACCCCGGACTGGGGGCTGACAAGGATTGTCCACTCTCATCTATGACATCAGGCTTGGTGGCGGAAGGCCGCACATCGGGTGCGGCCCGCGACACCGGAGGGTGATATCAGATGAGTTCCCCGACGTTGGCAGCGTCGACCGCCCGGCGGGGCAGCGACTATGCGCGCCTGTCCCGCCGGGTCGCCGAGGCGGGGCTGTTACACCGGCGTCCCGGCCGGTACATGGCCCGCATCGTCGGGACCCTGGGCACCTTCCTGGCCGGTTGGGCGCTGGTGGCGATGGTCGGCGACTCCTGGTGGCAGTTGCCGTTGGCGGTCGTGATGGCGGTGGCCACCACCCAGGTCGCTTTCCTCGGGCACGACGCCGGGCACCGGCAGATGTTCCGCCGACGCGGCCACAGCGAGGCGGCCGGCCTGATCGCCGGCAATCTCGCCGTGGGGCTCAGCTACGGCTGGTGGGTGGACAAGCACAACCGGCACCACGCCAACCCGAACCACGCCGACGAGGATCCCGACGTCGGCGCGGGTGCGCTGGTCTGGACGCACGAGCAGGTGATGGCGACCCGGGGCTTCGGTCGGTGGATGGCCCGCCGGCAGGCGTGGCTGTTCTTCCCGCTGCTCCTGCTGGAGGGGCTGGCGCTGCACGTGGCGAGCATCCAGGCGCTGATCGGCCGGGAGCCGGACGGCGGGTGGCGGGTCCCGATGCGGCACCGGGCCGTGGAGGCGCTGCTGCTCGTGGTGCACACCGTCGGCTACGTCGGCCTGCTGCTGGCGGTGATGTCACCGCTGAAGGCGCTGCTCTTCGCCGCCGTCCACCAGGGACTCTGGGGCCTGTACATGGGGTGCGCGTTCGCCCCCAACCACAAGGGCATGCTGATGCCGTCCGACGAGGACAACCTCGACTACCTGCGTAAGCAGGTGCTCACCTCGCGCAACGTGTCCGGCGGCTGGTTCGTCGACCAGGCGCTGGGCGGCCTGAACTACCAGATCGAGCACCACCTGTTCCCGAACATGCCCCGGGGCAACCTGCGCCGGGCCCAGCCGCTGGTCAAGGCGTACTGCGCCGAGCAGGGCATCGAGTACACCGAGACCGGGCTGATCGACTCGTACCGGCAGGGGCTGGCGCACCTGCACGAGGTGGGTCGACCGCTGCGCGAGGGCTGAGCCCGACGAACCGGCGGACAGGGCGGCGGGACCATCGTGGTCCCGGCGCCCTGTCCGGGTGGGACCTCAGCCGGCCAGTACGGCGGCGAGCTGCGCCACCGCGTGGTCGATCTCGTCGGAGGTGATCACCAGCGGCGGGGCCAGCCGGATGGTCGAGCCGTGGGTGTCCTTGGCCAGCACACCCCGGTCCATCAGCCGCTCGCACGCCTGCCGGCCGGTCATCAGCGCCGGGTCGATGTCCACCCCGGCCCACAGCCCGCGTACCCGCACCGCCACCAGCCCGCTGCCGAGCAGCCCCTCCAGCCCGGCGCGCAGCCGCTCGCCCAGCTCGGCGGAGCGGCGCTGGAACTCCCCGGTGGCCAGCAGCCGGACCACCTCGGTGCCGACCGCGCAGGCGAGCGGGTTGCCGCCGAACGTGGAGCCGTGCTGGCCCGGCCGGAGCACGCCGAGCACGTCGGCGTCCGCGGCGACCGCGGAGACCGGCACGATGCCGCCGCCGAGCGCCTTGCCCAGCAGGTACATGTCCGGTACGACGCCCTCGTGGTCGCAGGCGAAGGTGCGCCCGGTCCGGCCCAGCCCGGACTGGATCTCGTCGGCGATGAACAGCACGTTGCGGTCGGTGCAGGCCCGGCGTACGCCCGGCAGGTAGCCCTCCGGCGGCAGCACCACGCCCTGCTCGCCCTGGATCGGCTCCAGCAGCACGGCGACGGTGTTCTCGTCGATCGCCGCCTCCAGCGCCGCCAGGTCGCCGTAGGGCACCACGGTGAACCCGGGGGTGTACGGCCCGAAGTCGGCGCGGGCGTCGTCGTCGGTGGAGAAGCTGACGATGGTGGTCGTCCGGCCGTGGAAGTTGCCGTCGGCGACGATGATGTTCGCCTGCCCCGGGGCGACCTTCTTGACCTGGTAGCCCCACTTGCGGGCCACCTTGATGCCGGTCTCCACCGCCTCCGCGCCGGTGTTCATCGGCAGCACCAGGTCCTTGCCGCAGAGCGCGGCCAACTCCCGGCAGAAGTCGGCGAACTGGTCGTGGATGAACGCCCGGCTGGTCAGCGTGAGCCGGTCGAGCTGCTCGTGGGCGGCCCGGATCAGGGCCGGGTGCCGGTGGCCGAAGTTCAGCGCCGAGTAGCCGGCCAGACAGTCCAGGTAGCGCCGACCGTCCACGTCGGTGAGCCAGGCCCCCTCGGCGGAGGAGACCACCACCGGCAGCGGGTGGTAGTTGTGCGCGGTGTACCGCTCCGCGTCCCGGACGGCGGACGGGGTCCGCAGCATGTCCTCGATCACTGGCTCGCCTTTCCCTGACGGAGTCGCAACGTGCAGCACTTCGGTCCGCCGCCGGCCTTGCGCAGCTCGGACAGGTCGACACCGATGGTCTGGTAGCCCCGGTCGCGCAGTTGCGCGGCCAGCCCGGTGGCCTGCGCGGGCAGCACCACGTGCCGGCCGTCGCCGACCGCGTTGAGACCGAGCACCTCCGCGTCGGCCATGCTGGCCCGGACCGCGTCCGGGTAGAGCCGGCGCAGCACCGCCCGGCTGCCGGGGGAGAACGCCTCCGGCAGGTACGCCACGGTCCGCTCGTCGAGCACGGTCAGCGCGGTGTCCAGGTGGTAGAAGCGCGGGTCGACCAGCTGCAGGGTGACCACCGGGTAGCCGAAGACCTCCTGCAACTGCGCGTGCGAGGCGTGCGCGGTGCGGAACCCGGTGCCGGCGAGCAGGTGGTCGCCGACCAGCAGCACGTCCCCCTCGCCCTCGTTGACGTGCTTCGGGTCGTACACCTCGAAGCCGGCGGCCTCGAACCAGGCCCGGTAGGCGGGGGCCTCGTCGGCGCGCTGCGGGTCGCGGAACTGCACCGCCATCGCCCGGTCGCCGATTACCGTGCCCCCGTTGGCGGCGAAGACCATGTCCGGCAGGCCGGGGACCGGGTCGATCAGCTCGACGGTGTGGCCGAGATCGAGGTAGGTGCGGCGGAGCTGCTCCCACTGCCGGATCGCCAGGGCGGCGTCGACCGGCGCGGTCGGGTCCATCCACGGGTTGATGGCGTAGTCGACGGCGAAGTACGTCGGCCGGCACATCAGGAAGCGCTGGCTGGTGGCGTCCATCGTCATTGTCCTGCTCCCGGGGTCGGGCGCGCCCGGCCTCCGTGGCCCACGGGCTGGCGCCGTGGCTCAACGGTATGCGGCCCGGCCGGGCGACAACCACCGCCGAACCGTGCGTCCGGCGGTGGTTCGTTGCGTGTGACCCGACCGCGACGGCGATCCGTTGCGTGGTGGCGTACGGCGAAGGGGCCGCCACCCCGGCGGGAGGTGACGGCCCCTGTGCGCTTCGGTGGCGGCGAACCGCTGCCCCCGAGGTGGGGTGCCCGGCTGGTGAACCACCAGAGCTGGTCGGGCGGTGCCGGCGAGCCGGCTGGTCCAACGTCGCCGGCGAACCGCCGGCGGGGTCAAATGTGCCCTCAGAACCGGTCCACAAACTGTGAGTCGAGCCACTCCCGGAACCGGGCCACCCAGTCGCCGTCGGTGGTCGGCCAGTCGAACTGGCCGGTGAAGGCGAGCACGCCCAGCACCACCGCGGCCAGGCCGACCAGGATTCCGACCAGCGCGTCCGTGGTGCCGGCCACGTGCCGACGGCGGGTCGCGATCAGGCCCAGCACCGAGCAGACCGCGCCGAGCGCGCCCAGGGCGATGCCGTACCCGGCCAGCGTGCCGGTGAGCACGAACGCCGCGCCCACCACCGAGACGATCAGACCCAGGGTGGCGAGCAGACTCGTCCTCGGCTTCGGCCCGGCCACCACCGGCGGCTGCGGGTCGACCGCGTCGGTGTCCACCCGGTCCCGGTCGGCGGGGCGGGTGTCGGCGGGCGGGGTCGGCGCGACGGGCGTCCGCTCCCGGTCGACCGGCCGGTCCGGCACCGGACGCGGCGCGGGGTCGGTGACCCGGATCGGGTCGGTCGGCGTACGCGGCTCGTCGTCGACGGTGGTCGACCGGGCGGCGGCGCTCCGCGTGCCGTCCACGGCGCTGCGGGCGGTCGCCGCCCGCGCCAGGGCGGCGCGCTCCGCCGCCCGCCGCTCGTCGTCGGCGGTCCGCCCGCCGTCGGCGGTCCGGCGCACGGTGCCGGCGTCGGCCCCACGTTCGGCGGCGCGACGCCCGGCGTCGGCATCGCGCTCACCGTCGGTTGCCAGCGACCCGCTGCGGTACGTCGCCCGGTCGGCGTCCCGGTCGGTCACCACCGGGTGCCCGTCACGCGCGTCGACCACCCCGTCGCCGTTGCTGTCCTGCGTCGCCGTCCGGCGGCGCAGGAGGGAAGGAACGTTCACCACCACACCTCCTCGTCGATGCGTGCAGCCCTCGGAAGGGTCGGTGGCCGCCACGCGGGAACACCCCGGATGTACCCCGTACGTCGATCGACCACACTCCGGGCAACCCGGACGGCACCGTCGGCGGCGGGGCCGGGGCGGCGGGCTACCCTTGGCACCCGTGCCAGAGGGACACACCATCCACCGCCTCGCGGCCCGCCACGCCGAGCTGTTCGCCGGCGACAAGGTCACCGTCAGCAGCCCGCAGGGCCGCTTCGCCGAGGGCGCCGCGCTGATCTCCGGCACCGTCCTGCACGGCACCGAGGCGTACGGCAAGCACCTGCTGCACCACTACGCCGACGAGCGCACCCTGCACGTCCACCTGGGCCTGTACGGCAGGTTCACCGACGGGGACGGCGAGCCGCCCGTACCGGTGGGGCAGGTCCGGCTGCGGCTGGCCAGCGACCGGCACTGGCTGGAGCTGCGCGGACCCACCGCCTGCGAACTGCTCACCCCGCCCGAGGTGGCGGCGCTGCGCGACCGGCTCGGCCCGGACCCGCTGCGCGCCGACGCCGACCCCGACCGCGCGTACGCCCGGATCGGGCGCAGCCCCACCCCGCTCGCCGCGCTGCTGCTCGACCAGTCGGTGGTGGCCGGCACCGGGCTGATCTTCGTGACCGAGGTGCTGTTCCGGGCCGGCCTGCGGCCGACGCTGCCCGGCCGGCAGCTCACCCCGGCGGGCTGGACGGCGCTCTGGGTCGACCTGGTGGCGCTGATGACCCTGGCGGTGGCGCGCGGCCGGATCGACACCGTCCGCGACGCCCACCTGCCCGAGGCGATGGGCCGCCCCGCCCGGGTCGACCGGCACGGCGGCGAGGTGTACGTCTACCGCCGCGCCGGCGCGCCCTGCCACGTCTGCGGCGGCCCGGTCAGCCGGGGCGAGCTGGCCGGCCGCAACCTCTACTGGTGCCCCACCTGCCAACGCTGACCCGGGCGGGGGCACCTACGTGCCGTCGACGAGCCAGCGGGCCACCTCGACCTGGTTGGTGAAGACCGTGTCGCCGTCGAGGCTCCACGCCAGGCAGTGCGCGATCGTCCAGCCGACCACCCGGTCCCGGTCGAGGCCGAGCGCCCCGGTGACCCGGTCCAGCCGACGCCGTACCGCCGCCGGGGAGTGCCCCAGCTCGACCCCGCGCACGATCGGCACCACCGCGAACTCCCGCTCGCCCAGCAGCGGCTTCGGGTCGATCACCAGCCACGGTTCCCGGGTGGCCCGCAGCACGTTGCCGGCGTGCAGGTCCTGGTTGACCAGCACCTGCTCGCCCTGGGTGTCGACCAGCCGGTCGAGCTGGTCCAGCGCCGCGTCGACCAGCCGCCGCCCGTACGGCCGGCCGGCACCCTCCCACGCCTCGGGCAGCCGGTGCCGCCAGCCCATGGCCTCCTCGGCGAGCGGGGTGAACGGCCCGGCCGCCCGCCGCCACAGCCGGGGCAGCAGGCCGGCCACCACGTCCACCGCCTCGTCGGCGGGCAACTCGTGCAGCGGCGAGCCGGGCCGGCACCGCTCCACCAGCAGCGCCCGCCGCTGCGGGTCGTGGGCGAGCAACCGGACCGCCGCCTCGCCGTCCCAGTGCGCCAACGCGTCGGCCTCGTGCCGGCTGTCCGGGGCCGGGTACTGCAACTTCAGCACCGCCGGGGTGCCGTCGGGCAGGTCGGCGGGCATCGCCAGCGAGGCGAACGCGTACGGGAAGGGCGGCCCGAGCCGCAGCGACCACTGCTGCGCGCACTCGTCCCGCCACCGGGCCAGCGTGGCCAGCCACTCCCGCCCCTCCGGCACCTGCCGCACCCACGACAACCCGGCCGGAATCTCCATCGGCCCATTGTGCGGATCGGGGACAGTTGTCGCTGCCCCGGCGACTGTCCTGTCCCGGCGACGACAACTCACCACGATCAAGCGAGGTCGGGGCGCCAGCCGGCGGCGGTGAGGGCGGCGCGGAGTTGGGCCGCCACCTCGTCGGGGCGGTGGCGGACGTCGAACGCGGTGAACCGCAGGATCCGGTCCCCGGAGATCCACACGCCGTTCTGCCGGCGCAGGTCGGCCGCCCAGTGCCGGACGTCCATGTGGTGTGCGCCGTCGACCTCGACGTGCAGCCCCCACCGCCGCCAGTAGGCGTCCAGGTAACGCGTACGCCCGTCCGCGTCGCGCCGGCGTTCCTGCAACTCCGGCCGGGCAGGCGATGGCGACGACAGAGCCGGACCAGGTCGATCTCGGACAGCGCCTCCGCCCCGCCGGTCAGGTCGGCGATGGTGGTGCCGATCAGCACCGACCGGCGGAGCCGGGGCAACCGACGGGCCACCGCGTCGAGTTCCCCGGGGGTGACCCTCCGCTGCTGGCAGCCGGCCGCCAGCACCGCCTGCGCGTCGTCGTCGCTGCGCATCCACTGAGCCGCGTCGATCAGCGACCGGGCCATCGTGGTGCGGTCCGGCCGCCCCCGTTGCCGGTCCTCGTCGCCCAGGTGCCGGGTGCGTCGTACCCGCACCGCCGGCATCCCGAGGGGCAGCCGGCGCAGCAGGTCAGGGGCCTGCCGTTGGTACGGGATCAGCACGTCCACCGCCTCGTGCCGCCACCGGCCGCGCAGCCCGCCCGCCTGGGCCGCCGCGAGACCGGCCAGGACGGCGTCGGCACCGGCGGCCAGCACCGCGACCCAGCGTGCCTGGTCGACGGTCACCGGGCCGCCGCCGACCCGCAGGATGCCCCGGCACACCCGCTCCCACCGGCCGGTGGCCAGCAGGTGCCGTACCCGGGCGGGGGTGAGTTCGGTGGTGGCCTGCGCCCAGCTCACCACCCCGGCCTGCGTGAAGAGCAACCAGTCGAGGGCGGCGGGACGGGGCTTCAGCGGTCGAGGGCGTCGACGGCCTTGCGGGCGGCGATCAGCACCGGGTCCCACACCGGCGCGTACGGCGGGGCGTAGCCGAGGTCGAGGGCGGTCATCTCGTCCACCGTCATCTCGTTCCACAGCGCCACGGCCAGCGCGTCGATCCGCTTCGCCGCCTCGGAACGGCCGACGATCTGCGCGCCGAGCAGCCGACCGGTGGGCCGTTCGGCGATCAGCTTGACCGTCATCGACTGGGCCCCCGGGTAGTAGCCGGCCCGGTTCGTCGACTCGGCGATCACCGAGACGAACTCGAACCCGGCGGCCGTGGCGTCCCGCTCCCGCAGCCCGGTACGCCCCACCTCCAGGTCGCACACCTTCGTCACGGCGGTGCCGATCACGCCGGGGAAGGTGGCGTACCCGCCGCCGATGTTGATCCCGGCGACCCGGCCCTGCTTGTTGGCGTGGGTGCCGAGCGGGATGTGCACCGACGTGCCGGTGACCCGGTGCAGGGTCTCCACGCAGTCGCCGGCCGCCCAGACGCCGGGCACCCCGGACACCCGCATCCGGCGGTCGACGCGGACCCCGCCGGTCTGGCCGAGCGGGAGACCGGCGGCGGCGGCGAGCGCGGTGTTGGGGCGTACGCCCAGGCCGAGGACCACGACGTCGGCCGGCACCGGGCCGGCGGAGGTGACCACCGCGGACACCCGCCCGTCGCGCTGCTCGACCCCGCTGACCGTGACGCCGGTACGGATCTCGACGCCCAGACCGCGCATCGCCTCGGCGACCAGGCCGGCCATGTCCTCGTCGACGGTGGCCATCGGCTGCTCGGCCCGCTCGACCAGGGTGACGGCGAGCCCGCGTTGGATCAGCGCCTCGGCCATCTCCACCCCGATGTAGCCGCCGCCGACCACCACCGCCCGGCGGGGCGTCGGGTCGGCGTCCAGCCACGCCCGCAGCGCCGCCGCGTCGTCCAGGGTCTGGATGCCGAAGATGCCGTCGACGTCGCCGTCGGCCCAGTCGGGCTGGTTGGGCACCGAGCCGGTGGCGTACACCAGGGTGTCGAAGCGTTCGCGGACCTCGCCGCCGTCGTCGAGCCGGCGGGCGGTGACCTCGCGGCGGTCGAGGTCGATGCCGGTGACCTCGGTGCGCAGCCGGACGTCGATGGCGAAGTCGTCCCGGAAGGTGGCCGGGTCGCGGGCGATCAACGCGTCCCGCTCCTGCACCAGCCCGCTGATCCAGTACGGGATGCCGCACGCCGAGTACGACGTGAAGTGCCCCCGCTCGAACGCCACGATCTCCAGGTCGTCGACGCCCCGGCGGCGACGGGCCTGGGACGCCGCCGCCATGCCGGCGGCGTCCCCACCGACCACGACCAGCCGCTCCGTCACGACGCCCAGTCTTCCACGCGCCGGCCGCCCCCGGGCCGGTCAGCCACGGGTCTGCCGGGCGACCTCGGCGACCACGTCCTCCAGCCGGCCCGAGCGGGCGAACACGGCCCGCTGCCGGGCCGCCCCGGTGCCGTGCCGGCGCAGCCCGGCCAGCAGCCCGGTCACCTCGGCCAGGTCACCGTGCGCCGCAAGCGCCGGGCGGACCCGCTCGACCAGCCGGTCGACCAGCTCCCAGGCCGGGCGCAGCTCACCGTTGGCCAGGTCGACGCCGTCGCCCTCCAACCCGTCGTGGGCGGCCCGCCAGTGCGCGGCCACCAGCAGGTGGTGGTCGGTGTTCACCGGCGGACGGCCCGCCGCCACGTCGTCCATGGCGGTGGCGACCAGCGCCCGCACCAGCCCCGCCACCAGCACCGCGTCGTCCACCGACGGGCAGACGTCACCGATGCGGACCTCCACCGTCGGGTACTTCGCCGACAGCCGGGCGTACCAGTAGAGCATCCCCTCGTCGAGCATCACCCCGCTGGCGATCAACTGCCTGATCAGCCGCTCGTAGTGCTCGTACGACTCCAGGTAGGGGGTGGGCGCGACCGACGGCCAGCGTTCCCACTCGACGGAACGCCAGCTCGCGTAGCCGGTGTCGACCCCCTCGGAGAACGGCGAGTTGGTGGTCATCGCGTGCAGCACCGGCAGCCACGGCCGGATGTGGTTGAGCACCTGCACGCCGGTGTCCGGGTCCGGGACACCCACGTGTACGTGCATGCCGTTGTTGCCGGGGCCGGGCACCAGCAGCCGGAACCGTTCGATCATCCGGTCGAAACGGGGCTTGTCCACCACCGGCGGCACCGGTCCCGCCACCGGGCCGGTGCCGATCGCCAGCACCCGGACGCCGGCCCGCTCGGCGGCGTCGGCCAGCGCGCCGCGCAGCACGCCCAGCGAGTGCCGGATCGAGCCCAGGTCCAACCCGGGCGGGCTGCCGATCTCGATCTGGCTGGTCTGGAACTCCCGCTCCACCTGCCCGCGCAGCTCGGCCGGCACCTGCTCCATGACCAGGTCGACGGCGGGCACCGCGGCACCGGTGTGCGGATCGACCAGGAGGAACTCCTCCTCCACGCCCACCGTGAGCCGGTCGGGCCCGGTCCGCTCCGGGGCCACCGCCCCGGCCGCCACCCCACTGGTCATCGCCATCACCGTCCGTCCCGTCCCGCCGCGGCGGGAGCGCCGCGGTGCTGTCCGCCCATTACCCGCGGTGTCCGGCGGAGAAAACGCGACACGGCGCGTCATCGCGCCGGATGCTTACCATGACCCGGTCCCGCCGACCGGTGCCGTGCCGCACCCCCGCCCCGACCTGGGGCGGGTCGGGGCGGGAGCGTGAGGGAGGCCAGGTGACCCCGACGACGGCGCCCCGGGTGGCGCCCCCGACCCCGGCGCGGCGGCCCGGCCATCCGGCCCGGCCACCCGGGCGGGACTGGCGGCGGCAGGTGCCCCGGACGTTCGCGGCGCTGCTGTGGTTCATCGCCGCGATCTGCGCGCTGGCGGCGGTCAGCGGCGCGGCCAACGCCGAGTTCCAGCCGATCCGGACCACGATCGACACGCTGCTGGTGCCGGCCCCGGCCAACCTGGCGTACGCGGTGTTCCTCGGCACCCTCGCCGCGGCGGTGCTGCGCCGCAAGCGGCTGGCGTACTGGGTGCTTGTCGTCTACTTCATCCTCAGCCTGGTCGTCGGCGTGCTGACCGGCCTGCTGCTGGTGACCGTCGGCGCGGACCAGCTCACCGACGACGCCGGCCGACGGCTGTTCACCCTGGTCGAGACCGTCGGCGTCTGGGTGGGCATCGGCTTCGCCGCCGTCGCGCTGGCGCTGCTGCGGGCCGCCCGACGGGAGTTCTACGCCCGGGTCCGCAGCGGCAGCACCCGGCGCGCCCTCGGGGTGTTCCTCGGCCTCGCCGCGGCGGCCGTCGGGCTGGGTTACCTGCTGCTCACCGCTGTGCCCGGCAGCCTGCACAGCTGGCTGGACCGGGTCGGGTACGCCATCGAGAAGGTCTTCGGCGGCGCGATCACCCTGGACGTCACCCGGCAGGGCCAGGCCCCCGGCTGGGTCAACCTGCTGCTCGGCGGGATGGGCGCGGTCGCCTTCCTGGCCGGCCTGTTCACCCTGCTGCGCTCCCAGCGCGCCGCCGCCGTGCTGCACGCCGACGAGGAGCAGCGCATCCGGGAACTGCTGGCCCGTTACGGCGACCGGGACTCGCTCGGCTACTTCGCCACCCGGCGGGACAAGGCGGCGATCTTCTCGGCCAGCGGGAAGGCCGCGCTGACCTACCGGGTGGTCAACGGGGTGAGCCTGGCCAGCGGCGACCCGGTCGGCGACCCGGAGGCGTGGGGTCCGGCCATCACGGCGTGGCTGGACCAGGCCCGGGAGTACGCCTGGACCCCGGCGGTGATGGGGGCCAGCGAGGCCGGCGCGCGCGCCTACCACCGGCACGGGCTGAAGGTGCTGCAACTGGGTGACGAGGCGATCCTGCTGGCCCGGGAGTTCGACCTGGGCGGGCGGGACATGCGCCCGGTCCGGCAGGCGGTGCACCGGGTCGAGCGGGCCGGCTACACCGCCGGGGTACGCCGGCACGCCGACATCCCGCCGGCCGAGCTGGCCGACCTCGCCGCCCTGGCCACCCGCTGGCGGGACACCGAGCACGAACGTGGCTTCTCGATGGCGCTGGGCCGCCTCGGCGACCCGGCCGACGGCGACTGCGTGCTGGTCGAGGCCCGTGACGGCACCGGCCGGGTGCGGGCGCTGCTGTCGTTGAGCCCGTGGGGCGGCAACGGGCTGTCGCTGGACCTGATGCGTCGGGACCGCACCGCCGAGAACGGGGTCACCGAGTTCATGGTGGCCGCGCTGCTGGGTGCGGCCCCCCGGCTGGGCGTCGAGCGGGTGTCGCTGAACTTCGCCGTGTTCCGGTCGGTGTTCGAGCAGGGCGCCCGGATCGGCGCCGGCCCGGTGATCCGGCTGTGGCGGCGTACGCTGCTGTTCTTCTCCCGCTGGTGGCAGTTGGAGTCGCTGTACCTGTCCAACGCCAAGTACCAGCCGCACTGGACGCCCCGCTACCTGTGCTTCGGCGAGCGGCGGGAACTGGCCCGGGTCGGGTTGGCCGCCGCCGTCGCGGAGGGCTTCGTGGCGTTGCCCGGCGGCCGGCCGTCGCCGCTGTACGGTGCGCCGCCGGCCGGTGGCGGGGTGGGGTTCGTGCCGCCGGACGCGGCCACGGTGCACGCGGTCAGCCCGGAGCCGGCGCACGAGCAGCTGCCCGAGCAGGTGCGGGTCCGGCGGGCGAAGCTGGACCGGCTGCGGGCGCAGGGCGTCGATCCGTACCCGGTGGGGTGGCCGCGTACCGACGACTGCGCGGCGGTGCGGGCCCGGCACGCCGGGCTGGCCCCGGACACCGGCACCGGGGAGACCGTCTCGGTGGCCGGGCGGGTGCTGCTGGTCCGCGACCACGGCCGGGTCTGCTTCGTCACCGTCCGCGACGGCAGCGGTGACCTGCAACTGGTGCTGGAGAAGGAGCTGGACCGGTGGCGGGCCACCGTCGACATCGGCGATCACGTCGGCGCGACAGGCGAGGTGTACGCCACCCGGCGCGGCGAGGTGTCCGTCCGGGTGGCCGACTGGCGGCTCACCGCCAAGTGCCTGCGCCCGCTGCCCGACAAGCACCACGGCCTGGCCGACCCGGAGGCGCGGGTCCGCCGCCGCTACCTGGACCTGGCGACCAGCCCGCAGGCCCGGGAACTGCTGCGGGCCCGCAGCGCCACCCTGACCAGCCTGCGGCGGACCCTGGTGGAGCGGGACTTCCTGGAGGTGGAGACGCCGATCCTGCAACGGGTGCACGGGGGTGCCAACGCCCGCCCGTTCGTCACCCACAGCAACGCCTACGACCTGCGGTTGACCCTGCGCATCGCCCCCGAGCTGTACCTCAAGCGGCTCGCCGTGGGCGGCGTCGAGCGGGTGTACGAGCTGGGCCGGGTGTTCCGCAACGAGGGCGTCGACTTCAGCCACAACCCGGAGTTCACCGTGCTGGAGGCGTACCAGGCGTACGCCGATTACCACGACATGCGGGAGCTGGCCCGGGAGTTGATCGTCGCGGCGGCGGTGGCGGTGCACGGTGCTCCGCTGGCCCGCCGACCGGGCACCGGGGAACTGGTGGACATCGGCGGGCCGTGGCCGGTGCGCACGGTGCACGAGGCGGTCTCCGCCGCGCTGGGCGAGGAGGTGACCGTCGACACCGACGCCGCCGCCCTGCGTCGCCTCGCCGACGCGGCCCGGGTGCCGTACGACCCGGGGTGGCAGCGCGCCGAGCTGCTGCTGGAGCTGTACGAGCGGCTGGTCGAGGCGCGTACCGACGTGCCCACGTTCTACCTGGACTTCCCCACCGACGTCTCCCCGTTGACCCGCCAGCACCGGGCCGATCCCCGGCTGGCCGAGCGGTGGGACCTGGTGGCGTTCGGGATGGAGCTGGGCACCGCGTACTCGGAGCTGGTCGACCCGACCGAGCAGCGGCGGCGGCTGACCGCCCAGTCGCTGAAGGCGGCCGGTGGCGACCCGGAGGCGATGGAGCTGGACGAGGACTTCCTCACCGCGCTGGAGTACGCGATGCCGCCGACCGGTGGCCTGGGGCTGGGCGTGGACCGGTTGGTGATGCTGCTGACCGGCCGGTCCATCCGGGAGACCCTGCCGTTCCCGATGGTCCGCGAGTCGTCGTGAACCGCCCCCGCCCGCACCGCGACCCGGACCCGGCGGCCCCGCCGGCCGGTCGTGGCGGCGACGGGCACCGGGCCACCCGGACCGGTGCGGCGGTGGCGCTGCTGCTGGCGGCGGCCTGTTACGCCTCCTGGCTGCTCGCCCCGGTGCTCAACCCGGGGCTGCGGCCGGTGCGGAGCTACCTGAGCGAGCTGGCCGCCCGGGACCAGCCGTACCACCTGGTCTTCCAGCTCGGCGACGTGACGACCGGGCTCTGCGCGACGGTGGCCGGGCTGCTGCTGGCCCGGGTGGCCCGGGAGGTGCCCCGGCCGGCCTGGTGGGGGCTGCTGGTGTTCGGTGTGGCCACCGCCGTCGACGGCGGGTACACCTCGATGGACTGCGCCCCCTCGATCGATGCCCGCTGCGCCCGGCTGGAGGAGCTGGGCGAGCTGTCCTGGCGGCACCAGGCACACACGGTCACCTCCTCGGTGGCGGTGGCCGGTGCGCTGCTCAGTGCGGTGGCGGTCCTCGCCGTGCTGCGTGGTCCGGCCCGCCGCCGGGCGGGGCTGGTGGTGGCGGTGGTGCTGGCGGTCGGCACGGTCGGGACGCTTGTCGCCACCCTGCATCCCGAGTGGGGGCTGGGCCTGTGGCAGCGGGTCCAGCTAGCCGGGCTGTCCGGCTGGCTGCTGCTCACCGCCGCCGTCGCCCGCCGGGGCCCCGGCCCGGAGCGTCCCCGGTGACCGGCCCGGGCACCGACGACCCGGGGTCGCGGGCCGGCGGGCCGGGGGTGCTGCTCTGCCCGGGGATGGGGGAGGGGGCGGCGACCTGGGACCGGCTGGTGCCGCCGCTGACCGCCGCCGGGTACCGGGTGCGCCGGCTGGACCGGCCGGACGACGCCCGGGTGCCCACCCTCACCGTCGAACTGGCCCGCCTCGACGCGGCGGTGACCGGGCTGGACCGGCCGGTGCTGGTGGCGCACTCGGCGGCGGCGTTGCCCGCCGAGGCGTACGCCCGGCGGCATCCGGGGCGGCTCGCCGGGCTGGTGCTGGTGGACCCGAGCCTGGTGGATCCGGCCGGGGCGGCCCGGTGGCGGTGGTGGTCGGCGTGGACGGCCGGCGCGGTGTCGGCCGGGGCGCCGGTGCTGGCCGGGGCGCTGGACCGGTCCGGTCTGGCCCGTCGGTGCGGCCCGGGGGCGTGGCGTCGGGCGGTGCGCCGGATGAGCGTCCGCCCGCCCGACCCGGCCGCCGCGGCGGCGTACGGCCGCCCGGAGGTGCTGGTCGGGGCGCTGGTGCAGTGGCTGGCGCATCCGGCGGTGGCGGCGGAACTGGTGGCGGTGCGGGCGGTGACGGCGGCACCGACGCTGCCGGTGCGGGTGCTGACCGCGCTCGGCGACGTGCCCACCCCGGCCGGTCGGGCGGCGTGGCGGGCGGGACACGCGGCGCTGGCGGCGAGCTTCCCCGCCGGTCGGCAGGAGGTGTTCCGGGACGCCCGGCACCTGCTGCACGTGGACCGGCCGGAGACGGTGGCCGACGCCGTCGCGGCGGTCCGACGTGACAGCGGGTCCTAGGCTGGCGGGCGTGTCGGGGCTGCGGGTGGTGACGGGTCTGTGGGCGTACGCGCTCGTCGGGCTGACCCTGCTCGCGGACCGGCCGGGTGACCTGCTGGCCGGTGCGGCGGTGGCGGCCGCGTTGCTGCTCGTCGTCCTGCTGGCGGCCCGTCCCCGGCCGGCGTCCGGCCCCGGCACCGGGCGGCGGCGGGCGGTCGGGTTGCGCGACCGGGCCCGGCGTCGACGCGTACCCCGGCAGGTCGATCCGGACGCGGCGGGCCGCCCCCGTCCCCGGGCACCCGGGGATCCCCTCCCGGTCGGCTGGTCCCCGGTCGCGGGCTGATCCCGCGCGCCGCCGACCCCGACCGGTTCCGTCGTCATCCGTCCCACGCGGACTTGTGGCGGCCCTGACGGGCCGCCGGTCGCCGTCGCGTGCGGACCTCCGGAATCGGACCGAGGGGTTCCCCCATGCTCGCCTTCTCACCTGTGCACGACGCGGCTATCGCCGCGGGTTCCGTCGTCGGCTGGCTCGCCGGGCTGCTGACGCCGCTGGCCGGCGGGGTCGCCACCGCCGCCGCGATCGTGCTGTTCACCATCGCCGTCAGGCTGTTGATCTCACCGCTCACCGTCGCCCAGGTCCGTGCGGAGCGGCGTCGCGCGGCGCTCGCCCCGCAGTTGCGCCAGCTCCAGCAGCGGTACGCGGGCGACCCCGCGACGTTGCAGGCGGAGCTGTTCGCGCTCTACCGCGCCGCCGGGGCGTCGCCGGTGGCGGGGTGCCTGCCGGCGCTGCTCCAGGCCCCGTTCTTCCTGGTCATGTACCGGCTGTTCGGCACCGGGGACGGTGCCGGCGGGCTGCTCGACGCCCGGCTGGCCGGGGTGCCGTTGGGCTGGCACCTGGGCGACGGGCTGACCCCGGCGGTGCTGCTGGTGTTCGGGGTGCTGCTGGCGGCACTGGCCGGCCTGGCCACGGTGCTGTCCCGGCGGGCCCGGCGGACGGCGGCCCCGACCGGCGCGCCTGCCGACCAGCCGGGGGCGGCGCTGCTGGCCCGGGTGCTGCCGCTGCTGCCGTACGGCACGGTGCTGCTGGCGCTGGTGGTGCCGCTGGCGGCGGTGCTCTACCTGGTCACCACCACCGCGTGGACGGTGGCCGAGCACGTGCTGCTGCGTCGGCCGCAACCGGTGCCGGCCGGAGCCATCGACGAGCGTTGACAAGTGGTGGGGCGGGAGCGTAGAAAACCGCTCAGAGAGCGCTCTCTTGCTCCCGTCCCCCAGAGAGGCATCCCGATGAACGCTGTCCCGGCGGCTCCGGTCGCCCCCACCGCCCCGCGCCGGCCCCGCCGTCGGCTCGCCCTGGCGGTCACGCTCGCCGCCGCCACCGCGCTGACCGGCGTCTCGGTCGCCGCGCAGGCCGCCGTCCCGACGCCGCCGTCGGGGTGGAGCCTGGTGTGGAGCGACGACTTCACCGGTGCGGCCGGCACCCTGCCGTCCTCGGCCAACTGGATCGTGGACACCGGCACCAGCTACCCGGGCGGCCCGGCCAACTGGGGCACCGGCGAGATCCAGACGTACACCGGCAGCACCGCCAACCTGGCCCACGACGGGTCCGGCAACCTGCGGATCACCCCGCTGCGTGACTCCGGCGGCCGGTGGACCTCGGCCCGGATCGAGACCGTGCGCACCGACTTCAAGCCCCCGTCGGGCGGGGTGCTGGCGATCGAGGGGCGGATCCAGATGCCCAACGTCACAGGCGCCCAGGCGGCCGGCTACTGGCCGGCGTTCTGGGCGCTCGGCGCGCCCTACCGGGGCAACTACCAGAACTGGCCGGGCATCGGCGAGATCGACGTGATGGAGAACGTCAACGGGCTCAACCAGGTCTGGGGCGCGCTGCACTGCGGGGTGGCCCCCGGCGGGCCGTGCAACGAGTTCAGCGGGCTGGGCGCGACCCGGGTCTGCCCCGGCAGCGCCTGCCAGGCCGCCTTCCACACCTACCGCACCGAGTGGGACACCTCGGTCAGCCCGCAGCAACTGCGCTGGTACGTCGACGGCCAGTTGTTCCACACCGTCACCCAGACCCAGGTCGGGGCCACCTACTGGGCCCAGATGACCGGCCACGGCGGTTACTTCCTGCTGCTCAACGTGGCGATGGGCGGCTCCTTCCCGGACGGGGTGGCCGGTGCCGTCACGCCGACCGGCTCGACCGTCTCCGGCCGGCCGATGCTCGTCGACTACGTGGCGGTCTACCGCCGGGGCGGTGGCTCCACCCCGACGCCGACCCCCACCACGCCGGCCCCGACCACGCCGCCGCCGTCGGGCACCGTGGACGCCTACTCGACGATCCAGGCCGAGGCGTTCTCCGGGCAGAACGGGGTGGCCGTCGAGACCTGCGCCGAGGGCGGACAGAACATCGCCGCCCTACGCAACGGTGACTGGGCCCGCTACGACAACGTGGACTTCGGCGGCAGCGGCCCGCGCGACTTCCTGGCCCGGGTGGCCTCCGGCGCGGCGGGCGGGGTGAGCGGCCTGGTCGAGGTGCGGGTGGACAGCCCGACCGCCACCCCGATCGGCAGCTTCGCCGTGGCCAACACCGGCGGCTGGCAGAGCTGGCGGTCGGTGCCGGGCAACGTGTCGGCGGTGACCGGCCGGCACACCGTCTACCTCACCTTCAGCAGCGGTCAGCCGGCCGACTTCGTCAACGTCAACTGGTTCACCTTCCGGCGCTGACCGGGCCGCGAAGGGGGTCCGCGCCGGTATGGCACGGACCCCCTCGTCGATCGGCCCTGGACATTAACAGTTAAGAGTCTTAATAATGGGCGCGGACGTGGACGACCGTGGATGCCTTCCCGGTCGTCCCGGCGGTCCCACCCCCGGACCGCGTCCACCGGCCCGCGCACCCCGGACCGGTCGCACCCCCGACGTCCCCCCGCCCCGGTCCACTGGAGGCCACCCGTGAGACTCCGCATCCCCCGCGCGGCCACCCTCGCCGTCGCACTCGCCGCCGCCCTGGTCACCGGCACGCTCGTGGCCCCGCCGGCCGCGTCCGCCGCCACCGCCGCCTTCGTCCGCACCTCCAGCTGGGGCAGCGGGTACGAGGCCAAGTTCACCGTCACCAACGACACCTCGACCGCGATCAGCTCGTGGACCGTCGTGTTCGACCTGCCCTCGGGCAGCACCGTCGGCTCGTTCTGGGACGCCCGGCTGAGCAGCTCCGGCCAGCGCGTCACCGCCCTCAACCAGAGCTGGAACGGCAGCCTCGCGCCGGGTGCCAGCACCACCTTCGGCTTCGTCGTCGCCGGCACCGGCGACCCGACCAACTGCACCGTCAACGGCGGGGCCTGCACCGGCGGCGGCCCCGGCAACCCGACCGGCCCGGCCACCCCGGGTGGACTGCGGGTCACCGGCACCACCTCGTCGTCGGCCACGCTGGCCTGGAACGCCGTCTCCGGCACGGTCACCGGCTACCGGATCTACGAGGCCGGCACGGTGAAGGCCACCGTCACCGGCACCTCGACCACCGTCTCCGGGCTGGCCGCCTGCTCCACCCACAGCTGGACCGTCACCGCGTACAACTCCGCAGGGGAGTCGGCGAAGTCGGCAGCGGTGTCGGCCACCACCACCGGCTGCACCGGCGGTAACGGCACGATGGCCGCCGCCCCCTACCTCTACCCGGGCTGGGGCGACCCGCCCGCGCCGACCACGGTGATGGGGGCGACCGGGGTGAAGTGGTTCACCATCGCGTTCGTGCTCTCCGGCGGTGGCTGCACCCCGGCCTGGGACGGCTCCGGGCCGCTCACCGGGGGCGCGCACGCCAACACCATCGCCGCGATCCGGGCGGCCGGCGGCGACGTCATCCCGTCGTTCGGCGGCTGGAGCGGCAACAAGCTCGGCCCGAACTGCGCGTCCGCCAGCGCCCTCGCCGGGGCGTACCAGCAGGTGATCAACGCGTACGGGTTGAAGGCGATCGACATCGACATCGAGAACAGCGACGAGTTCGAGAACGAGGTGGTGCAGGACCGCATCCTCGGCGCGCTGAAGATCGTCAAGCAGAACAATCCGGGGATCAAGACGATCGTCACCTTCGGCACCTCGACCACCGGGCCGTCGTACTACGGCACCCGGCTGGTCAAGCAGGCCGCCGCGCTCGGGGCCAACATCGACACCTTCACCATCATGCCGTTCGACTTCGGCGGCGGGGCGGACATGTACCAGAGCACCGTCGGCGCCGCCGAGGGGCTGAAGACCACGCTGAAGTCGGCGTTCGGCTGGTCCGACGCCACCGCGTACGCGCACATGGGCATCAGCGGCATGAACGGCCTGTCCGACCAGCGGGAGTTGACCTCGCCGGCCACCTGGACGCAGATCCGGGACTGGGCCAAGGCCCGGGGGCTGTCCCGGTTCACCTTCTGGTCGGTCAACCGCGACCGTGCCTGCCCGGACGGGGGAGTGGTCGCCAACTGCTCCGGCATCAGCCAGGGCACCTGGGAGTTCACCTCGATCACCGCGAAGTTCTGAGCACCGCCCGGTGGGGCCGGCCGCTGCGGCGGTCCGGCTCCACCGGCGGGGGCGGTCTTCCGACCCGGGCGGTGGACCCGGGCGGGTCGGGCGGCGCAGTGGGCCGGTCAGTGGTCGGCGGTCACCGACTGCCTGTCGTTCCGGTCGCGCCGGGAGCGGATCTTCTTGCCCGCCCAGCTCACGAGCATGACGGCGAACACCGCGAAGATGGCGTAGTTGAACCAGTCGCTGTACTTCTCCACGTCCTGCCAGCGCGAGCCCAGCGTGTAGCCGAGGCCGACGACCAGCGCGTTCCACACCCCGCTGCCGAGCGTGGTGAGCAGCACGAACTCGCCCATCGGCATCCGGTTCGCGCCGGCCGGGACGGAGACCAGGCTGCGCACCACCGGCACCAGCCGGCCGATCAGCACCGCCCACCGGCCGTGCCGCTCGAACCAGCGGTCGGCCTTCTCCAGGTCGTCCCGGTCGACCAGCGGGATGTGGTCCAGCCAGCGCTTGAGCCGTTCCTCGCCGAGCGCCGCGCCGAGCCAGTAGAGCACCAGCGCGCCGACCAGCGAACCGACCGTCGCGGCGAGGACGATCACCACCAGGCTGAACCGGCCCTCGGCGGCGAGGTAGCCGGCCATCGCCAGCACGATCTCGCTCGGGATCGGCGGGATGATGCTCTCCAGCGCCACCAGGAAGGCGACGCCGACCGCGCCGAGGGAGTCGATGACGCCCGCCACCCATCCGGTCAGCCCGGTGAACTGGTTCGGGTCGACGTTCTCGGCGAGAGCCATGGGCGTCCTTCCAGCGGGCCGGCGGGATCGGACAGTGGTACCCGGCCGGCCACCACTTACACCCCGTGGTGAGTGAGCCCACCCCGTCCGCCCCCGGCCGGGCGCTGCGACCTGTGCCGTCGTGCCGACCGGCCGCGGCCGGCTGAGCCGGGGATCAGTCCGAGGGGTGCAGTTCCCGGTCCGCGGGCCCCTGCCGCCAGCCGGTGAACCGGACGGTCAGCCCGCCCCGGGTGGGCGCGCAGCAGAACGGCCCGGCCAGTGCCACCGCGTCCGGGTCGAGCGGGGCGAGCCGCACCAGCCGCCACGGCTCGTCGGCGACCCGCGCCCGGACCGTCAGCGCGTCGCCGCTGCGGCTGGCCCGGACGGTCACCTCCCGACCGCTCCACTGCGGCACCGGTGCCACCGACCAGTCGGAGAACTCCCGGGTCACCACCGCGCCGAGCTGCGGCAGGCCGTCGCTGACCTCCACCCCGGCCTTGATCCAGTTCCGTTCGTCCACCCGGACCAGCACCCCGGCCTGGTCGAACTGCGCGGTGTAGTCGAGCAGGAAGTCCACCTCGACCGCGCCGTCGGCCGGCAGCGGGGCGAGCAGCGCCGGCCCGTCGTCGTGGACGAAACCGTAGCTGGTGTGCCGCCACAGGTCGCTGTTGGCGGCCGGCTCCACCAGCAGCGCGCCGTCACCGGCCCGGTCCACCCGTACCGGCGGGTGCAGCCACCGGCCCTCGTCCCAGTCGAGGGTGCGGGAGCCGTCCGTCGGATGTGCAGCCATGCCCGGACCGTACCCCGCACCGGCCCGTCCCGGGTCGGCGCGGCGGTCGCCGACGGACGGTGGAGCGGGGCTCGCGTTTGCGGGGTCGGCGCACCGGAGACATTAGGCCGGCATGGGTGACAGGTGGTATTCCGAGGCCGTCGTCTACTGCCTCGACGTCGACACGTACGCGGACTCCGACGGTGACGGGGTCGGTGACTTCCGGGGCCTGATCGGCCGGCTCGACTACCTGGCGCGGTTGGGGGTGACCTGCCTCTGGCTCAACCCGATCCATCCCTCGCCCAACCAGGACGACGGATACGACGCGACCGACTTCTACAACGTCGACCCGCGCCTGGGTACCCTCGGTGACTTCGCCGAGCTGCTGCACCAGGCGCAGAACCGGGGCATCCGGGTCATCATCGACCTGGTGGTCAACCACACCTCCGACCAGCACCCGTGGTTCCAGTCCGCCCGGTCCTCGCCCGACTCGCCGTACCGTGACTGGTACGTCTGGGCCGACCACGAGCCGGCGGACCGGCACCAGGGCATGGTGTTCCCGGGCGAGCAGCACGAGACGTGGAGCTACGACCGGACCGCCAAGGCGTGGTACTACCACCGCTTCTACAAGTTCCAGCCGGATCTCAACATCGAGAACCCGAAGGTCCGCGAGGAGATCAAGAAGATCACCTCGTTCTGGCTCCAGCTCGGCGTCTCCGGGTTCCGGATGGACGCCGTGCCGTTCATCATCGAACAGACCGAGCCGGGCAACCCGAACGCGCCCAAGGACTTCGACTTCCTCACCGACCTGCGCCAGCACGTGCAGTGGCGGCGCGGCGACGCGGTGCTGCTGGCCGAGGCGAACGTCGAACCCGACCAGTTGCCGGTCTACTTCGGCGACGGCAGCGGCTCGGGCAACCGCATCCACATGCTCTTCGACTTCATGCTCAACGGCCGGCTGATGCTCGCCCTCGCCCGGGAGGACCCGGAGGCGATCATCGACGCGCTGCGCGACACCCCGAAGCTGCCCACCGGCGGCCAGTGGGCGACCTTCCTGCGTAACCACGACGAGATCGACCTGTCCCGGCTCACCGCCGACCAGCGCAACGACGTGCTGGCGAAGTTCGGCCCGGACGAGAACATGCAGCTCTACGGCCGGGGCATCCGGCGGCGGCTCGCCCCGATGCTCGGCAACGACCGCCGGCACATCGAGCTGGCGTACGCGCTCCAGTTCTCGCTGCGCGGCACGCCGGTGCTGCGCTACGGCGAGGAGATCGGGATGGGGGAGAACCTCGCGCTGGACGGGCGGGACGCGATCCGTACCCCGATGCAGTGGTCGTACAAGGAGAACGGCGGCTTCTCCACGGCGGACCCGGAGAAGCTGATCCGCCCGGTGATCGACAAGGGTGACTTCGGCTACCAGAAGGTCAACGTCACCGCCCAACGGGCCGACTCCACGTCGCTGCTGGCCTGGTTCGAGCGGATGATCCGGACGCTGCGGGAGGCCCCGGAGATCGGCTCCGGCTCGACCACGCACATCGACGTGCCCATGCCGGCCGGGGTGCTCGCGCACCGCGCCGACGGCCCCACCGGCACCATGGTCTTCCTGCACAACCTCGGCACCGAGGACGTGGAGGTGGACCTGAGCACCCTGGCCGCCGAGGCGGACCTGCCGATAGACGTCCTGACCGACCGGGGTTACGGCGACGTGGGCAAGCTGGACAGCCTGAAGCTGGGCGGGCACGGCTACCGCTGGATCCGGCTCTGCCGTTCCACCACCTACTGACCGGCGCGTCCGCCGACGCCCCTGACCGGCAGGGGCGTCGGCGGACGTCGGGCCGGGTAGGCTCCTCCGGTCGGGCCAGAAGTTACCGGGAGGTAGTCATGTCGGAGGAACCCCGCGTCGCCATCGTCACCGGAGCCGCGCGCGGTATCGGCGCGGCCACCGCCCGGCGGCTGGCCGCCGACGGGATGGCCGTCGCCGTGGTCGACATCGACCAGGCGGCGACCCGGGAGACCGTGGACGCGATCACCGCCGCCGGTGGCCGGGCCCTCGGCGTCGGCGCGGACGTCGCCGACCGGGAGCAGGTCGAGGCCGCAGTGGACCGGATCGCCACCGAGTTGGGCGGGCCGACCGTGCTGGTCAACAACGCCGGGGTGCTGCGGGACAACCTGCTGTTCAAGATGACCGACGCCGACTGGGACACCGTGCTGGGGGTGCACCTGCGCGGCGCGTTCCTGTTCAGCCAGGCCGCCCAGCGGCACATGGTCGAGCAGAAGTACGGCCGGATCGTCAACCTGTCGAGCACCTCCGCGCTGGGCAACCGGGGCCAGGCCAACTACGCCGCGGCCAAGGCCGGCCTCCAGGGCTTCACCAAGACCCTCGCGATCGAGCTGGGGCCGTTCGGGGTGACGGTCAACGCGGTCGCCCCCGGCTTCATCGTCACCGACATGACCGCCGCCACCGCCGCCCGGATGAAGGTCGACTTCGACGACCTCCAGAAGCACGCCGCCGCCGAGATCCCGGTCCGCCGTCCCGGCCGCCCGGAGGACGTCGCGCACACCATCTCGTTCCTGGTCAGCGAGGGCGCGTCCTTCGTCTCCGGCCAGGTCATCTACGTCGCGGGCGGCCCGAAGGACTGACCGGGGGTCGGAGCGTCGGGGCCGGGGCACCCGCGCCGGGAGCCGACGTCAGGCGTCGGCGGCGGTGCGGGTACGCCACAGCCAGAGCAGCCCCAGCACGGGCAGCACCAGCGGGATGTACCCGTACCCGCTGCCGAAGCCGGACCAGACCGTCTCGTCGGGGAACAGCTCGGGGTCGACCAGGCTGAGCACGCCGACGCCGACCACCCCGACCAGCTCCACCGAGCAGCAGGCCAGCGCGACCCGGCGGCCGGCGTGCCCGGCACGGGCCAGCCCGACCGCCGCCACGATGTAGATCAGCGCGGCCACCGCCGAGAGCAGGTACGCCACCGGCGCCTCGTCGAACTTCGTGGCGATCTGGAGCCCCGCCCGGGACGTGGCGGCGATGGCGAACAGGATGTAGACGGCGATCAGCAGCCGCCCCGGCCCCGCGTTGGTGGCGCGCCGCGCCGTCCCGGTGTCAGCCACCGACGACCTCCCAGGTCTGTTGCAGCCGGACCACGACCACCGGCAGGACCAGGCAGACCGCGCAGACGATCGCCGACCCCCACCGGGTCGGTTCCATCCGGGCCAGCACCCAGGCCAGCGGGGGCAGGCAGATCAGCGTCACCAGATATCCGAAGAACGCCCCGGGCTCGCCCGGCCGCTCACCCCCGACGACGGCGACCATGGCCGACACGGTCAGCGCGAGCAGCGCCACCTCCAGCAGGCCCAGCCCGACCGACTGCACCAGCTCCGGCGGCCGGTGCCGGACCGCCGCCACCAGGGCCCACAGCGCGAGTACGAGCGACAGCCCGATCGTCACGGTGGCGAGCACCCCGTCCACCGGCGAACCGGCCGACGCCGCGCCGGTCATCGCCGCCATCCGATAGGTGTCTCGGTCACCGGCACAGCCTACTAACCGGCGTAGTAATCACCGTCGTCCCGGTCCCGGGTCGACGGCCCGGGTCCCCCCGGTTGCCGGCCCGGCGGTGCGGGTAGGTGGCCCTCGGCTGCGGAAACAGGGGTGGGTGACTAGCGTGGGTCACGGCCGCGACGGGCGTGGCCGACGACGAGACCGGGGGTACCCTGTGCTGCGGTTCGGCCTGTTCGGCACCGGCCACTGGGCGGCGCGCACGCACGGCGCAGGGCTGGACGCCCACCCCCGCGCCGAACTGGTGGGGGTCTGGGGGCGCAACCCCGACCGGGCCGCCGCGCTGGCCGCCCGGCACGGCGTACCGGCGTTCGACGACGTCGACGCACTGCTCGACGCCTGCGACGCGGTGGCCGTGGCGCTGCCCCCGGACGTGCAGGCCGGGATCGCCGTCCGGGCCGCCACCGCCGGCCGGCACCTGCTGCTGGACAAGCCCCTCGCGCTGAGCCTCGACGAGGCCGACCGGGTGGTCGCCGCCGCGCGGTCCGCCGGGGTGGCCTCGGTGGTCTTCTTCACCCAACGCTTCCACCCCAACGTCGACGGCTTCCTCACCGCCACCGCCGCGGCCGGCGGCTGGCAGCACGCCCGGGTCACCCAGTTCGCCTCGATCTACGCCGCCGGCAGCCCGTACGGCGGCTCCCAATGGCGGCGGGAGCAGGGCGCGCTGTGGGACATCGGCCCGCACGCGCTGTCGATCGTGCTGCCGGTGCTCGGCCGGGTCACCCGGGTCGCCGCGATGGACGGCCCCGGCGGGCTGGTGCACCTGCTGCTCACCCACGACGGGGGTGCCACCAGCGCGCTGTCGCTGACCCTGGACGCCCCGCCGACGGCGGTCACCCGGGACGTCGTCTTCTTCGGCGAGAACGGCACCGCGACCGTCCCGCCCGGCGACGGCGACGCGCTGGCCGCCTTCGGCACCGCCGTCGACCAACTGCTGGCGGAGATCGACTCGGGTGGCCGGGACCACCGGTGCGACGTCCGCTTCGGTCGGGAGGTGGTGGCCGTCCTGGCGGCGGCCCAGACCGCCCGCGTCGAGGCCCGCACCGTCGACCTCCGCCCCTGACCGTCCCGACCGGGTCGACCGCCCGGCGTGTACCGGGCCGGCCCCGGATGCGCCTGCCGGCGGCTGCGGTCGTGGCGGGCAGCAGCGGAAAAGCCGTTGCGCGACGCGCGGGGTGCACTAGCGTGGCCTCCATGTTCACGCACGCCCTGATCACCGTGGCCGTCACGTCGGCCGCGCGGGGCCCCCTCCTGGTGGCCCGCCCGCGAGTCCGGCGTCCGGCCCTGGCCGGCCGGGACGCCCACCGCGCCTGACCCGAGCACCACCCGGCCTGACCGCCATCGTGGTCCGACCGGCAGCCGTGGTCTGACCGCCATCGTGGCCGGTCGCGGTCCGTGTCGCCCGTCCGACCGACCCGGTCGACCGGCGACGCCGGCCCCTACCGTGCCCGGTGACCGTCAGGCCCGGTCACCGCCTGCGTTCTCCGCGCGTCGCGTCCCCGCCGATCTCCAGGGTCGTCCGAGTCCCGATCCACTCGGACAGGCCCGGTGTCGTGCTGCGCCTGTCCGTACCGTCGCCGAGCGGCGACAGACAGGACGAGCCCCGTGGCGCCCCGCCCCGACCGCACCACCGCACGCGACAGGTCCCGTCGCGTACTGTCCCAGAACTTCCTCACCGACCCGGCCGCCGTGACCCGGATGGTCCGGGCGGCCCGTACCGGCCCGGACGACCTGCTGCTGGAGGTGGGTGCCGGTCGTGGCCAGCTCACCCGGCCACTGGCGCAGCGGTGCGGCCGGCTGATCGCCTACGAGGTCGACCCGGCCGTCATCCCCGCCCTGGCGGCGGTGTGCGCGACGCTGCCGCACGTGCGGCACCGGCAGGCCGACTTCCTGACCGCCGCACCACCCGACGAGCCGTTCGCCGTCGTCGGCAACGTTCCCTGGTCGCTGACCGCGGCGGTGGTCCGCTGGTGCCTCGCCGCGCCACGGCTGCGCGCGGCCACCCTGCTCACCCAGTGGGAGTACGCCCGCAAGCGGACCGGTGACCTCGGCCGGTGGAGCCGGCTGACCGTGCTGACCTGGCCGGAGTACCACTGGCGGCTGGCCGGCCGGGTGGCCCGTACCGCGTTCCGCCCGGTGCCCGCCGTCGACGGGGGCATCCTGCGGATCGAACGCCGGCCGACGGCGCTGCTGGACCCGGCCGGGCTGCCCGCGTACCGCAGGATGGTGGAGCTGGGGTTCGGCGGGGCGGGCGGGTCGCTCGCGGCCTCGCTGCGCACGGCCCACCCCGGCCGGCGGGTCGACGGCGCGCTGCGGGCGGCGCGGCTCGACCCGGCCACCCCGGTCGGGCTGGTCTGGCCGGAGCAGTGGCTGGTGCTGTTCCGGCTGCTGCATGCCCGCGCCCCGCAGCCCTGGCGGGATCGGACGGACGGCGACCAATCCGGCCCGGTCCCGGCACCGAATGCCTACCGTACGGGCGGGCGGCGTGGACGGAGGGCGAGACCGGATGACCCACGGCGACAACGCCGGTGATCCCACGGCACCGGCCGGGGACGGACCCGGGCTGCGGGCGGTCCCCGACCCGGTGTCGGATTCCCGGGCGGAGGCGGACGGGCTGCTGCGGGCCGTGGCACGCGGCGACGAGGCGGCCTTCGAACAGTTGTACGCGATCGTCGCGCCCCGGGTGTACGGGCTGGCCCGACGGGTGCTGCGGGACCCGGCGCAGGCCGAGGAGGTGGCCCAGGAGGTGCTGGTCGAGGTGTGGCGCACCGCCGCCCGTTTCGACCCGACCCGGGGTTCGGCCACCGCCTGGGTGTTCACCATCGCGCACCGGCGGGCGGTGGACCGGGTCCGCTCCGAGCAGGCCGGTGCCGAGCGGGCCCGCCGGGTGGCCGCCAGTTCCGGTACGACCCCGTACGACGAGGTGGTCGAGGAGGCTGCGGCGCGGCTGGAACGTCAGCAGGTGCGCCGCTGCCTCGCGGCGCTGACCGAGGTGCAGCGGGAGGCGATCACGTTGGCCTACTACGGCGGCCACAGCTACCGGGAGGTTGCCGGTCTGCTGGACACCGCCCTGCCGACCGTCAAGACCCGGATGCGGGACGGGTTGATCCGCCTGCGGGACTGCCTCGGAGTGGAGCTGGGCAGATGACCGACATTCACGGACTGGCCGGTGCGTACGTGCTCGACGCGGTGGACGATGTCGAGCGGGCCGCCTTCGGCCGGCACCTGCGCGACTGCGAGACCTGCGGGGTGGAGGTGGCCGAGCTGCGCGAGGCGATCGCCCGGCTCGCCGACCCGACCTGGTCCGTGCCACCACCGGCACTACGCGACGCGGTGCTGGCGGAGATCAGCCGTACCCCGCAGGAGCGACCCGGCCGGGGTGGCCGGGACGGGTCGGCGGCAGGCGACCGGTGGCGTCGACGGGTGGCTGCCGCAGCCGCCGCGGTGGTCCTGGCCGCAGCGGCCGGCACGGTCACCTGGGCGATCCAGGAACAGCGGGTACGCGACGCGCGTACCGACGTCACGGCCGCCCGGGACGAGGTGGCCCGGATCGGGGCGGTGCTCGCCGCTCCGGACGCGGTGGTCCGCACCGGGGCGGTGCCCGCCGGTGGCCGGGTCACCGTGGTCGCCTCCGCCGGCCGGGACGAGGGGGTGGCCCTGCTGTCCGGGTTGGCCGTTCCGGTGGCCGGGCGGGTCTACCAGCTCTGGTTGATCGAGGGCGGCACCGCCACCTCGGCGGGGCTGTTGCCGGCTGGTCGGGGCGCCGCGACGGTGCTGCTCGACGGGGTACGCGGCAAGGTCACGTTCGGGGTGACCGAGGAACCGGCAGGTGGCTCGTCGGCACCGACCACGACCCCGCTGGTGGCCCTGCCGGTCACGTGATCCGGAATCTTCGCCGATCTCGACCCATCCGGCGGACCCCGGGCCGCGAATACCTCTCAGATGCACAGTTTCACTACTTGGAGGGATTCGACTGATGCGCCCCATGAAGCTCACCGCCACCGTCATCGCCGCGACCGTGGCCCTCGGCCTCGCCGCCTGCGGTGGGGAGGCCGAGGAGACCGGCACCGCCGCCCCGGCGACCAGCGCCCCGATGGCGACCAGCGCGCCGGCCAGCACCACCCCGGCGATGGCCGACGGCCAGTTCGGCCCCGGCTGCGCCGCCGTGCCGACCGACGCCGCCGACCCGGGCAGCTTCGCGGCCATGGCGCAGGTGCCGGTGGCCACCGCCGCCTCCGGCAACCCGCTGCTCAGCACGCTGGTGACCGCGGTCAAGAAGGCCGACCTGGTGGACTCGCTCAACAGCGCCCAGGGCGTCACCGTCTTCGCGCCCACCAACGACGCCTTCGGCAAACTCCCCAAGGCCGACCTGGACAAGGTGCTCGCCGACAAGAAGATGCTCACCGACGTGCTGACCTACCACGTGGTGCAGGGCAAGCTCGCCCCCGGGCAGCTCGCCGGCACCCACAAGACCCTCCAGGGTGGCGATGTGACGGTCAGCGGCAGCGGCACCGAGTTCACCGTCAACGGCACCTCGATGGTCGTCTGCGGCAACGTGCAGACCGCCAACGCCACCGTCTACATCGTCGACTCCGTGCTGATGCCGAAGTCCTGACCGGCAACCGGACGAGCCGTGGAGAGGAGGTCCACCGTGCGTCGGATTCTCGTACCGGCCGGCTCGGGGCTGCTGTTCGCCGCTGCCGCCGTGACGCTGGCGGAACTGCTCGCCACGGCCGTCCGGCCGCAGGCCGCGCCGATCGTCGCAGTCGGTGCTGCCGTCATCGACGGCACACCCACCCCGGTCAAGGAGTTCGCGGTCCGCACCTTCGGCACGTACGACAAGCCGCTGCTGATCGGCGTCATCGGCCTGGTGTTGGCGTTGCTCGCCGCCGGCACCGGGATCCTGGCCCGGCGGCGTCCGGTGTTCGGCCTGCTCGGTCCCCTCGTGCTCGGCGTCGTCGGTGCGGCGGCGGCGTTGACCCGTCCCGACGCCCGGCCCCCCGACGCCCTGCCGGCGCTGGCCGGGGCGGTCGTGGCGGCCCTGCTGTGGCGGTTCGTCCCGCTGCCCGGTCGACCCGAACCGCAGCGGGGCACCGGGCCGACCCGGCGGACGCTGATCCGCAACGCCGTCACGGTGCTGGCGGGGACGGCACTGGCCGGGACGGGAGCGGCGCTGCTGCGCCGGGCGGGTGCGCAGGACGCGGACCGGTCCCGGGCGGCGGTCAGGTTACCCGCGCCGGTGAGCCCGGCACCGCCGCTGCCGCCGGGCACGGCCGCCGGCTTCCACATCCGCAATACCGACTTCTACCGGGTGGACACCGCGCTGACCGTGCCCCGGCTGGCCGCCGACTCGTGGCAGCTGCGGTTGCACGGCCTGGTGGACCGGCCGGTGGAACTGGACTTCGCCGCCCTGCTCGACCGAGGTCTGATCGAGCGGGACATCACCCTCAGCTGCGTCTCCGGCGAGGTCGGCGGTCCGTACGTCGGCACCGCCCGCTGGCTCGGCGTGCCCCTCGCGCCGCTGCTGCGCCAGACCGGGGTACGTGCCGGCGCGGACCAGCTGGTGGCCCGCTCCGACGAGGGGATGACCATCGGCACCCCACTGGCCACCGTCCTCGACGGCCGGGACGCGATGCTGGCCGTCGGCATGAACGGCGAACCCCTACCGTTCACCCACGGCTTCCCGGTCCGGATGCTCACCCCCGGGGTGTACGGCTACGCCGGGTCCTGCAAGTGGGTGGTGGAGCTTGAAGTGTCCACGTTCGCCGCGTTCGACGCGTACTGGGTGCGGCGCGGGTGGGCCCGTGAGGCGCCGGTGAAGACCGCGTCGCGGATCGACCGGCCGGCCCCGTTCGCCCGGCTGGACGCCGGCCGGTTCACCGTCGCCGGGGTGGCCTGGGCGCAGCACCGGGGCATCGCCGCCGTGGAGGTCTCGGTCGACGGCGGACCCTGGCGTACCGCCGAACTGCTGCCCACCGCCTCCACCGACACCTGGGTCCAGTGGCGGTACGCCTGGTCGGCCCCGCCGGGCGGGCACAGCCTGCGGGTACGCGCCACCGACGGCACCGGCGCGATCCAGCCGCAGGAACGTCGCCCACCCTTCCCGGACGGTGCCACCGGCTGGCACACCGTCAGCGTCTCCGTCACCTGACGCCACAGTCAGGCGAGGGTGCCGAGGGCCTCGTGCAGCTCGGCCGGGTCGTCGAACTGCCCGGCGGGCAACGCCCGCAGCATCTGGAGCAGTTCGGTGCCGGCGCCGTTCTCCTGACCCCAGCGGACCAGGTCCTCGCGGGAGACCGGGTAGTCGAGCCCGGCCAGGTACTCCTGCAACTGCATCCCGGTGACGGTCATGCCGCCGGCTACCCGTTCCGCCCGCCGACACACCACCCACCGCGGGCCGACCGGCGGTTTGTCCGCCGACCCTGCCGGGTAGCCCCGCCCATGCTGGTACAGCGGCTCGGTACGCCGAGCGACTTCGACCCGCTGCTGGAGCGCGCCCGGGACGCCCGGGTGGTGATGATCGGCGAGGCGACGCACGGCAGTCACGACTACTACCGGTTGCGTGAGCAGCTCACCCGGCGGCTCATCGCCGAGCAGGGGTTCGACTTCGTGGCGGTGGAGGGGGACTGGCCGGACTGCGACCGGGTGCACCGCTCGGTGGTGGGCGCGCCCGGCGGCGCGCAGGACCCGCGTACCGCGCTGGGATTGTTCACCCGCTGGCCCACCTGGATGTGGGCCAACGCCGAGGTGGACCGGTTCTGCCGCTGGCTGCGGGCGTGGAACCTGGAGCGCCCCGAGCGGGAGCGGGCCGGTTTCCACGGGCTCGACGTCTACAGCCTGTGGGAGTCCATGCAGGCCATCTTCGACTACCTGGGCGAGGAGGACCCGAAGTCGATGGAGGCGGCGCAGGACGCGTACCGGTGCTTCGAGCCGTACGGGCGGCGGGTCGAGGAGTACGGCGCGGCCAGCCGGTTCGTCTCGGCCCGCTGCGAGGAGGAGGTGATCCGGCTGCTGGCGCGTACCCGGGCCCACGTCGCCTCGGACGGCCCGGACGCGTTCGCGGCCTGGCAGAACGCGGAGGTGGTGGCCGGCGCGGAGCGGTACTACCGGGCGATGGTGCACGGCGGGCCGGACTCCTGGAACGTGCGCGACATCCACATGGCCGACACCCTGGACCGGCTGCTCACCCGGTACGGGCCGGGGTCACGCGGGATCGTCTGGGCGCACAACACCCACATCGGGGACGCCCGCGCCACCGACATGGCCGGCGACGGGATGGTCAACATCGGCCAGCTCGCCCGGGAACGCCTCGGCCGGGACGCGGTGACGCTGATCGGTTTCGGCGGCTACCGGGGCACCGTGGTCGCCGCCCCGCACTGGGGTTCACCGGCCGAGGTGATGACGGTGCCGCCGGCCCGGGAGGGCTCGGTGGAGTGGCGGCTGCACGAACTGCTGCCGGAGCGGGCGGTGCTCGTCTTCGGCGGTCCCGACCAGCCCGACTGGGTCACCGGCACCGTCGAGCACCGGGCGATCGGGGTGGTCTACGACCCCACCTTCGAACGCTGGGGCAACTACGTGCCGAGCCGGCTGGCCGACCGCTACGACGCCTTCGTCTGGTGCGACCAGTCCACCGCCCTGCACCCGCTCCCCGCCCGCACCACCACAGGCGAACTGGAAACCTACCCCGCCGGGGTGTGACCCGGTCACCTCCGTGGATCATGGAGTTGTGGTGCCCGGTCCGGGGTGTTCACCCCGTTCCGTCCGGCACCACAACTCCATGATCGGCAGGGTCAGACGTTGACCGGGTGCTTGTCGAGGTGGGCGCGGAGGCCCTCGCCCTCGATGTCGACGTTGGGCAGGGCCCGGTCGAGCCAGCGGGGGAGCCACCACGCCCTGGCGTTCAGCAGGGACATCACGGCGGGGACGATGGTCATCCGGACCACGAAGGCGTCGATGGCGACACCGACGGCGAGCGCGAAGCCCATCGACTTGATCACCGGGTCGTCGAGGAAGACGAAGCCGCCGAAGACCGACATCATGATCAGCGCGGCGGCGGTGACCACCCGGGCCCCGTGCCCCATCCCGTTGATGGTGGCCTGCCGGGCCGTGTCGCCGTGCACGAAGTCCTCCCGCATCCGGGAGACCAGGAAGACCTCGTAGTCCATGGCCAGGCCGAACAGGATGCCGATCAGCAGGATCGGCAGGAAGCTGATCAGCGGGGCCGGGCTGTCCAGGCCGACCAGGCTGGCGAGGTGGCCCTGCTGGAACACCGCGACGGTGATGCCGAAGGTGGCGGCCACCGTGAGCAGGAAGCCCAGCGCGGCCTTCACCGGCACCAGGATCGACCGGAAGACCAGCATCAGCAGCAGGATCGACAGCCCCACCACGAGCAGCAGGTAGACCGGCATGGCGTCGGACAGCTTCTCGGACACGTCGATGCCGATCGCGGTGACGCCGGTCAGCAGCACCTCGGCGTTACCGATCGAGCCCACCCGGTCCCGGATGTCGTGCACCAGCGTCTCGGTGGCCGCGTCGGTCGGCCCGCTCTTCGGGATCACCCCGATCAGCGCCGTCCGCCCGGACGGGTCGAGCTGCGGCGGGGCCACCGCCAACACCCCGTCCGTACGCTGGACCAGCGCGGCGACCTGCGGCACGGCGGCGGCGGTGTCCTGCGGGGAGTCCGAGGTGACCACCACGGCGAGCCGGCCGGTGAAGCCCGGACCGAAGCCCTCCCGGATCAGGTCGGCGCTGGTGCGGGCCGGGCTGCCCACCGGGGCGGTGCTGGCGTCCGGCAGGGCGATCCGCATGTCCTGGGCCGGCAGGGCGAGCAGCCCGAGACCGAGCAGGCCGACCAGGATCACCGGGATGCGCAGCCGGGTCACCCACTGCGCCCAGCGGAACCCGAAACCGGAGCGGTCCTCGGCGGCCGGCGCGGCGTCGGTGACCTCGGCCGCCGGGGTGACGTTGCGCAGCTTGCGGGGCAGCACCCGGCGGCCGGCGAACCCGAGCAGCGCGGGGGCGAGGGTGATCGCCACCAGCACCGCCACGCTGACCGTGCCGGCGGCGGCCAGACCCATCACGGTGAGGAACGGGATGCCGACCACGGCGAGGCCGGCGAGCGCGATGACCACGGTGGCGCCGGCGAAGAGCACGGCGGAACCGGCGGTGCCGACGGCCCGGCCGACCGCCTCCTCCGGGGTGAGCCCTTCGAGCAGGTGCTGCCGGTGCCGCGAGGTGATGAACAGCGAGTAGTCGATGCCGACCGCCAGGCCGAGCATCAGGGCCAGGATGGGTGCGGTGCTGGTCAGTTCGACCACGCTGCTGAGCGCGAACAGGCCGGCCATGCCGACCCCGACGCCGATCAGCGCGTTCAGCATGGTCATCCCGGCCGCGACCAGCGAGCCGAACGTGATGATCAGGACGATCGCGGCGACGAGCACACCCAGCGCCTCGGTCGAGCCGACCTCCGGCTCCGCGTTGAGCACCTCACCGCCGGGGGCGATCTGCCACCCCTGGGCCTCGGCCTGCGCGCCGACCTTCTCGTACGCCGCCCGCTGGTCGTCGGTGACGTCGTCCGCGCCGGTGGCGAACTGCACCTGGATCAGCGCGTAGCGGCCGTTGGGGGTGATCGCCTGGGACTGGTACGGGTCGACCGCGCCGATGACGCCGGGCAGGGTGGCGGCCTCCTGGACGACCCCCTTCACCACGGCCTGCCCGTCGGGGGTGGTCAACTGGCCGTCGGCGGGCGCCTTCACCGCGATGGTGCCGGTGGCGCCGCTGGCTGCCGGGAACCGCTCGGCGAGCAGGTCCAACGCCTGCTGCGACTCGGTCCCGGGCATGGTGAAGTTGCTGGCCGTCGGGCCCTTCAGGGTGGCGGCGGCGATGCCGAGGCCGACGAGTACGACGAGCCAGACGGCGACGACGAGTCGCCGGCGGCGCAACGATGCCCGGCCTAGCCGGTACAGCAGGGTCGCCATCAGATCCTTGTCCTCAATCCTGGTGTTGGTGGTCGAGAGGTGGCCGTGGTGGCGGCGGTGCGGGGGTGACGAGCACCCGCTGGGCGATGGCCAGCAGGGCGGGACGCAGTTCCTCGTCGGGGATGTCGGCGAACGCGCCGCACCCCTCGGCGATGCCGGCGAGCAGCACCAGCGCGGCGACCCGCGCGTCCTGCCCGCCGTCGGGGCCGGTCATCGCCTCGATCAGCCGCTCGGAGATGCGCTGGATGTGGGCGAAGGCCGGTTGGGCGAGCAGTTCCGGGAACTCCCCGCGCAGCAGCGCGATCTCGCCCCGGAACCGCACCGCGAGGTCGACGAAGCCCTCCGCCGCCACGCGTTGCGCCGCCGTGCCGGTCAGCGCCGAGATCCGCTCGTCCAGTTCGCGCAGGACCGCGATCGGTCCTGCCATCAGCTCGGCGAGCAGGGCTTCCTTGCCGGCGAAGTGGTAGAGCACCGCCGCCTTGGAGCAGCCCACCTCGCGGGCGATGTCCTGCAACGAGGTGCCCTTGTAGCCGGTCACCGCGAACCGCCGGGCCGCTGCGGCGAGGATCTCGCCGTGCGTACGGGGGGTGCGTCGGATCATGCGTTCCAGCATGCCTGACCGATCGGTCAGACACTGACCGATCGGTCAGAGCAAGTCGGTGGCGTTCGCCACAGCGCGGCGTTCCTCACCCCCGGCCGTTCTGCCTGTCGTACGCCGCCCGCGCCTCGCTGATCGCCGTCCGGTGCCGGTCCGCCCAGGCGGTCAGCGCCCGCAACGGCTCGTACAGCTCCAACGCCATCGGGGTGGCCCGGTACTCGACCCTCGGCGGCACGCCCGGATGCACCAGGCGGTGCAACAGGCCGTCCCGTTCCAGGTTGCGCAGGGTCAGCGTGAGCATCCGGCGGCTGATCCCCTCGACCTGCCGGGTCAGCTCCGAGAAGCGCACCGGGCCGGGGGAGGCGGCCAGCAGGATGCCGATCGCCCACTTGCCGCCCACCCGGTCCAACGCCTCCCGCAGGGTGCAGTCGCCGTCCCGCCCGCCGCCGGCACAATCGTCGCCGTCCTGCTCCCGGCCGTCCTGTCGCACGGCGTGCTGGTCCCCGGCGTCCTGCCCACCGTCGTGTCGTCGCGCGGCGTGCTGGTAGCCGCCGTCGTACTCCCCGGCGGCGGGGCCGTCCGGTTCGGTGGCGGCGCTGCCGGCGTCGTCCTGCCGCCCGCCCGTACGGCCGTCGCTGTGTTCCCGGGACACGAGGGGTCTCCTTCCGCCGGTGCCATGGTCACAGACGGGTACCCCGACGACGGGACCGGCGGCCGATCCGTGTCGCAGTTGCGCCCGGCCGGCACGGCCGGGAGGGTGGGTGGATGGGTGGCGCGGAGGAGACGCGGGACGGGGTGGGCCTGACCAACCTGGGCCAGCCGCTGCTCGCCGGCAGTGACCTGACCAAGCGGGACCTGGTCGACTACCTCGACGCCGTACACGAGCACATCCTGCCCGGCCTGCGCGACCGGCCGCTGTCGGTGGTCCGGCTGCTGCGCGGGCAGGAGCCGTTCATGCAGAAGAACCTGCCGAAGTACACCCCCGACTGGGTGCGCCGCACCTCGATCTGGGCCGAGACCTCGCACCGCCAGGTGTCGTACGCGCTCTGCGACGACCGGCGCACCCTGCTCTGGTTCGCCAACCAGCGGGCCGTCGAATACCACCCGGCGCTGGTCACCGCGACCCGCCCCGAACAGCCCACCCACCTCGTGCTCGATCTCGACCCGCCCGAGGGGGACGCCTTCCCGACGGTGGCCCGGGTCGCCGGGGCGGTCCGCCGGGCGCTGGCCGACGTCGGGCTGGCCGGCGCGGTGAAGACCAGCGGGGCCAAGGGGCTGCACGTCTTCGTACCGGTGCACCCGGACACCACCGCCGAGGAGGTGGCCGCCGCGACCCGGGCGCTCGCCGTGCACACCGAGCGGCTCGACCCGCAGACGGCGACCACCGCCTTCATCCGGGAGGACCGGGGCGGCCGGGTCTTCGTCGACCCCACCCGGGCCGGCGGGGCGACGGTGGTCGCCGCGTACAGCCCCCGGATGCGCCCCGGGCTGCCGGTTTCTTTCCCGGTGGCCTGGGACGACCTCGACCGGGTCAGCCCGGCCGACTTCACCGTACGGACGGTGCCCGCGCTGCTCGGTGACCGGGACCCGTGGGCCGGGGCGATGCCCGCGCCGCAGCGCCTCCCCGCCGACCTGGTCGCCGAGGGGCGGACCATCCCGGTGCCCCGGGTGCAGGCCATGCACGAGGGGAAACGCCGCGCCAGGGCCCGCCGCGAAGCCCCCTGACCGGCCGTCGCCCGCCCGGCCGAGTGGTGATCGACTCCTGTGGGCCGATGGAGCGGCATCATCGAGCCGGGACAGCGCCACGGGGGCGATACTGCATGGATCGTCGCGGTGACCCGGACGCCCGCCCGGGTCGTTGACAGCCGGACACACGACGAAGGCCGCTGATCGGGTTTCCCCTGGTCAGCAGCCTTCTCGTGCTGGTCGCGGCTTCCTTAGCAAGTGTGCCCCCGGCAGGATTCGAACCTGCGCCCCCGCCTCCGGAGGGCGGTGCTCTATCCCCTGAGCTACGGGGGCTCAGCGACCTGAGAAGAGTAGCAAACCCCTCCGGGATCACCGAATCGCCACCCGGCCCCCACCGGCGCACCCCGCTGACCTGCATGATCATGGGGGCGGGCCCGGGGCCGACCGCGACGGCCGTCGGCGGTGGAACGTCGCCGGCGGCCGGGCCTGGCGGATCGGCCACCGGGCCGGCGAGGCGGATCGGCCACCGCCACCGGCCGGGCGGATCGAGGCCGGTGGTCGATGGCCGGCTGGCCGGTCAGGCGGTCAGGCGGTCAGGCGGTGCCAGGGTGCGCCCGCAACTCGGCAGCGGGTGCAGGACGATGCGCCGGGGCAGCCGGCGGGGCCACTCGTTGCGGGGCCAGGAGCCGTCCACGATCAGGTGCACCGGGTGCTGGTCGGCGCCGCTGAGCCGGAGCACGAAGTCGCGGGGCAGCGGCGGGTCCACGCTCGGCGTGGTGACCATGAACCGGACCCGCCCCCGGGAGGACACCGCCGAGATCACCTCTGCGGCGGGCATGGTGCCCCGCAGGCGTACCCGGCCGATCCAGTAGACCTCCGCGTCGTGTTCCTGGGCGGCCCGGGTGATGGCCGGGTACTCGCCGCGTACCCAGCGTTCGACCGCGCCGACGCAGAGCCCGCAGGCCCGCTCGCGCGGTTCCCGGGGGCCCAGCCCCCAGGCCCGCAGGTACGCCCCGACCGTGCCGGCGTCCATGGTGAGGTCGAAGCGGCGCTGGATCAGCGCGGCGAGGCTCTGGCGCGTCCAGAGTTCCTCGTCCAGCCCGAACTCGTCGGGGTGGACGCCGCGCAGTACGTCGATCAGTTCGAGTTCCTGTTGCCGGCTGAGCGCTCCCGACTCGCCCTGCCGGTGTCCGCGACGGGCGGCTGCCACCGCTCCGTCACCGCCGATGGTGTGGCGTCGGCACCAGCTGGTGACCGAGCGCCGCGCGTCTCTGAGTGCAACCCCCACGTCCTACGCAACGAGCACTAATCGCAACTGGTCACGATATGTGGGTAGAAACCTCTCGTAGAGGCTCAAAGGTGCGCAGCGCGCTAAAGATGCAAATCACCCATATCCTGTCATCGGGTCGGTGGATGCGCGGAGGCCCGCGTCCGCCGGAGCGGTACGCGGGCCTCCCAGGAGGTCGGGCGGGTCAGCCGCCCAGGCGCTTCAACGCGTTCTGCAGGTTGGTCAGGTCGGTCTGCTGGGTGTTCTTCATGATCTGCGCGACCTTGCGGACGTCGTCGTCGCTGCCGGCGTCGAGGATGCCCTGGATCATGTGGATGCCGCCGAGGTGATGCTTGATCATCATCTGGAGGAAGAGGACGTCCAGCTCGCGCCCCTGGGCGACGCGCAGCTTGGCCATCTCCTCCGGCGTCGCCATGCCCGGCATCAGGCCGTTCTCGACCCTGGCCCCGTCGGGCATCCAGGCCATCCGGGGCTCGCTGCCGGTCGGGTCGAGCCCCCACGACCGCAGCCAGGTCTGCATGGTGCCGATCTCGCCCTGCTGGCCGGTGGCGATGTCGCCGCCGATCTGCCGCACCTCGGGGTCGGTGCCCCGGTCGAAGGCGATCAGCCCCATCTCGACCGCCTGGGCGTGGTGGGTGCTCATGTCCCGGGCGAAGCCGGCCTCCGGCGAGCTGTCGCCCGGCCGGGTCAACGTCGGGGTGAGCAGGCCGCCGGCGTACCCGAGGAGGAGGCCGACCACGACGGCGGCGGCCAGCGCGAGCACGCCGTAACGGCCGGCGGGCCGCCGGTCACCTGCGGGGGTGACCGGGGGCTCGACGGGCGGCGTGTCGGTCGTCGCGGGAGCGGTCATCGCCACGTCCTCACTGGGTGGGCTGCTGCTGTTGCTGCGGGAGGTTGTCGCGCGGGGCGGTGCCGGTGGCCGTGATGCCCTGACCGCAGTTGGCGTTCGGACCCTCGACCGAGGCGTTCACCCGCAGGGTCTTGATGAACTCGTCGATCCGGCTGTCGTCGGCGTTGTCGACCTTGAGCTGGTAGCCCCACGCCTGGAGCGAGATCGGCTTGTCCAGCCCCTCGAACGGGCTGAGCATGGCCTTCTCGACGCCCTGCACCTTGCTGCGGAGCTTGCTGACCTGGTCGGCCGGCAGGTCGGGACGGTAGGTGATCCACACCGTGCCGTGCTCCAGGCTGTGCACCGCGTGCTCGTTGGCGATCGGGGCGTCGTAGACGTCGCCCATGCAGTTCTGCCAGGCCGGGTTGTGCGGGCCGGCCACCGGCGGGAGCACGTCGTACTTGATCGCGCCCTGCTGGTGCTGGCCGCCCTGGACGAGCTTGGGGTCCTTCTCCCGGAAGTCGACGATGCCGTCGATGTCGGCGGCCCGCTGCTCCCACGACTTGGAACCCTGGAAGGCCGCGTACGCGCCGTAACCGATGATCGAGACGGCGAGCACGCCCACGGCGACGAACAGGGCGATCGGGCCCCAGGACCGGCCCTGGCTCACCTTCACCGGGGTGATCGGCTTACGCGGGCCCTTGCCGCCCGAGGTCTGCCGGGGGGTGCCCGTGGACTTGGCGGCCCCGGGCTTGCTGGCGCCGGCGGCGGGCCGGCCCGCCGCCGGCTTCTTGCCGGTGCTGACCACGGTCGGACGGCGCTGCGGGCCGCCCGGGGTGCTGATGCTCATCGTCCCTCGTCAGGTCGGTCGGTCAGGGGATCTGGCGGGCCGGGTGACGCTCAGGGTCGCCGCCGAGTGCCCGAGTCTACCCCCGATAACATGGTTCGGTGACTCCCGCAGAACTCGCCGAGGTCGTCCTCTCCGCAGCCCACGCCGTCTTCCGTGAGCGCGGGCTCGACCCCGCCGCGCTTCCGGCGCACACGGCGGTGGAGCGACCGCGTAACCCCGACCACGGCGACTACGCCTCGACGCTGGCCCTCCAGCTCAGCAAGAAGGTGGGCGTCCCGCCCCGGGAGCTGGCCGCCGCGCTGGCCGACCAGCTCGGTCGGACGGCCGGGATCAAGTCGGTGGAGATCGCCGGCCCCGGGTTCCTCAACATCCGGCTCGACGCGGCCGCCGCCGGCCAGCTCGCCCGGGTGATCGTCGAGGCCGGCGGGGAGTACGGCCGCAGCGACCGGCTCGCCGGCCAGCGGATCAACCTGGAGTTCGTCTCGGCGAATCCGACCGGCCCGGTGCACATCGGCGGGGTCCGCTGGGCGGCGGTCGGCGACGCGCTCAGCCGGCTGCTGCGGGCCACCGGCGCAGATGTCGGCACCGAGTACTACTTCAACGACGCCGGGTCGCAGATCGACCGGTTCGCCAGGTCGCTGCTCTGCGCCGCGAAGGGCGAGCCGGCCCCCGAGGACGGCTACGGCGGGGCGTACATCGCCGAGATCGCCGAGCAGGTGCGGGCGGTCCGGCCGGACGTGCTCGACCTGCCCGACGGCGAGGCCCAGGAGGTGTTCCGGGTCGAGGGCGTCACGCTGATGTTCGCCGAGATCAGGTCCTCGCTGCGCGGCTTCGGGGTGGAGTTCGACACCTACTTCAACGAGAAGGACCTGCACGACCGGGGTGAGCTGGACCTCGCCCTGGACCGGCTGCGCGCGCAGGGCCACCTGTACGAGGCCGACGGGGCGACCTGGCTGCGCACCACCGACTTCGGCGACGACAAGGACCGGGTGCTGCGCAAGTCCAACGGCGAGTGGACGTACTTCGCCGCCGACTGCGCCTACTACCTGGACAAGCGGGAGCGCGGCTTCGAGCGGGTCGTGATCATGCTGGGGGCGGACCACCACGGCTACATCGGGCGGATGAAGGCGATGTCCGCCTGCTTCGGCGACGATCCCGCGGTCAACCTGGAGATCCTCATCGGCCAGCTGGTCAACCTGGTCCGCGACGGGGTGCCGCTGCGGATGAGCAAGCGGGCCGGCACCGTGGTCACCCTGGAGGACCTGGTCGACGCGATCGGCGTGGACGCCTCCCGCTACGCGCTGGCCCGCTACTCCAGCGACTCGCCGATCGACATCGACGTCGAGCTGTGGACCCGGGCCACCCGCGACAACCCGGTCTACTACGTGCAGTACGTCGCCGCCCGGACGGCGAGCGTCGGCCGTAACGCCGCCGAGGTCGGCCTGAGCCGGGGCGACGGGGCCGGGTTCCACCCCGAGCTGCTCGACCACGACAAGGAGAACGAGCTGCTCAAGGCGCTCGCCGAGTTCCCCGCCGTGGTCGCCGCCGCCGCCGAGCTGCGCGAACCGCACCGGGTCGCCCGCTACCTGGAGGATCTGGCCGGGGCGTACCACCGGTTCTACGACAACTGCCGGATCCTGCCGCGCGGCGACGAGGAGGTCACCGACCTGCACCGGGCCCGGCTCTGGCTCAACGACGCCACCCGCACGGTGATCGCCAACGGGCTGCGCCTGCTCGGCGTCTCCGCCCCGGAGAGGATGTAGCCCTGATGCGTGCCCACGAAGCCGGTGCCCTGCACGGCGACATCGGCCACCGGGGGCCGGCCTGGCTGCGTCCCCCGGCCGACGTCAACGCCCTGGTGCCGCAGCTCTGGCCGCGCCAGGTCGAACGCGGCGCCCACGGCGCGCTGACCGTCGCCGGTCTCGACGTCCGCGAGCTGGCCGCCGGGTACGGCACCCCCGCGTACGTCCTCGACGAGGACGACCTGCGCTCGCGCGCCCGGGACTTCCGGGACGCCTTCCCCGACGTGGACGTCTACTACGCCGGCAAGGCGTTCCTCTGCCGGGCGGTGGTCCGGATGATCGCCGAGGAGGGCCTGCACCTGGACGTCTGCTCCGGCGGTGAGCTGGCCACCGCGCTGTCGGCCGGGATGCCGGCGGAGCGGATCGGCTTCCACGGCAACAACAAGTCAGTCGCCGAGCTGACCCGGGCGCTGGACGCCGGGGTGGGCCGGATCATCCTCGACTCGTTCACCGAGATCGACCGGCTCACCGCGCTGGCCCGGGAGCGCGGGGTCCGCCCCGGGGTGCTGATCCGGGTCACGGTCGGGGTGGAGGCGCACACCCACGAGTTCATCGCCACCGCCCACGAGGACCAGAAGTTCGGTTTCTCGCTGGCCGGCGGGGCCGCCGCCGCGGCGGCCTTCCGGGTCATCGACGAGGGCGTGCTGGACCTGCGCGGGCTGCACTCGCACATCGGTTCGCAGATCTTCGACACCAGCGGCTTCGAGGTCTCCGCCCGCCGGGTGCTCGCCCTGCAGGCGCAGATCCGCGACGCCCGGGGGGTGGAGCTGCCCGAGCTGGACCTGGGCGGCGGCTTCGGCATCGCGTACACCACCCAGGACGACCCGTCGCCCCCGGCGGAACTGGCCAAGCGGCTCCGCAAGATCGTCGACTCGGAGTGCGCCGCGGAGAACCTGGCCGTCCCGCACCTGTCGATCGAGCCGGGCCGGGCCATCGTCGGCCCCGCCGTGTTCACCCTCTACGAGGTCGGCACCGTCAAGGACGTCGACGGGCTGCGCACCTACGTCAGCGTGGACGGCGGGATGAGCGACAACATCCGGACCGCCCTCTACGACGCGTCGTACTCGGCGACGCTGGCCGGCCGGGCGTCGACCGCCGAGCCGCTGCTGGCCCGCGTGGTGGGAAAGCACTGTGAGTCCGGGGACATCGTGGTGAAGGATGAATTCCTGCCCGCCGACGTGCAGCCCGGAGATCTTGTCGCGGTCCCCGGCACGGGGGCGTACTGCCGGAGCATGGCCAGCAACTACAACCATGTGCCCCGCCCCCCGGTGGTAGCGGTGCGTGACGGCCGAGCCCGGCTGATCGTACGGCGGGAGACCGAAGAAGACCTGCTCGCTTTGGATGTGGGATGACGTCACCTGTGCGCTTGGCCCTGCTCGGCTGCGGAACGGTCGGTAGCGAGGTGGTCCGGCTGCTGCACGAGCAGGCCGCCGACCTGGCCGCCCGGATCGGTGCTCCGCTGGAGATCGCCGGTATCGCCGTGCGCCGCCTCGGCCGGGACCGGGGTGACCTGCCCGTCGACCCGGCGCTGTTCACCACCGACCCGCTCGGCCTGATCAAACGCGACGACGTGGACGTCGTCGTCGAGGTGGTCGGCGGCATCGAGCCGGCGCGGAGCTGGCTGGTGGAGGCGCTGCGCGCCGGCAAGAGCGTGGTCACCGCCAACAAGGCGCTGCTCGCCGAGGACGGTGCCTCCCTGCACGACGCGGCGGCCGAGGGCGGTGCCGACCTCTACTACGAGGCGTCCGTCGCCGGGGCGATCCCGCTGCTGCGTCCGCTGCGCGAGTCGCTGCACGGCGACCGGATCAACCGGGTCACCGGCATCGTCAACGGCACCACCAACTTCATCCTCTCCGCGATGGACGCCACCGGCGCCGGCTTCGCCGAGGCGCTCGACGAGGCGACCGAGCTGGGGTACGCCGAGGCCGACCCGACCGCCGACGTGGAGGGCTTCGACGCCGCCGCGAAGGCCGCCATCCTGGCCTCGCTCGCCTTCCACACCCGGGTCACCGCCGCCGACGTGCACCGCGAGGGCATCACCGAGGTCACCGTCGCCGACATGGCCAGCGCCAAAGCGATGGGCTGCACCATCAAGCTGCTCTGCATCGCCGCCCGGGGCACCGACGCCGCCGGCCGGGAGACGGTCAGCGTCCGGGTGCACCCCGCGATGATCCCGCTGACCCACCCGCTGGCCAGCGTCGGCGACGCGTTCAACGCGGTCTTCGTCGAGGCCGAGGCGGCCGGGCAGCTGATGTTCTACGGCCGGGGGGCCGGTGGCGCGCCGACGGCCAGCGCGGTCCTCGGCGACGTGGTCGCGGTGTCCCGCAACCGGCTCGCCGGCGCCCACGCGGCCAGCGAGTCCGCCTACGCCGACCTGGCGGTCCGGCCGATGGGCGAGGCGCTGACCCGCTACCACATCAGCCTCGACGTGGTCGACCGTCCGGGCGTGCTCCAGGCGGTGGCCGGGGTGTTCGCCAGGCACGACGTGTCCATCGCCACCGTCCGGCAGGGGCCGGCCGGCGGCGGTCCGGCCGGCCGTGGCGAGGACGCCGACCTGGTCATCGTCACCCACGTCGCCCCGGACGCCGCGCTCGCCGCGACGGTACGGGAGCTGCGCGGGCTGGACATCGTCCGGTCGGTGGCGAGCGTGCTGCGGGTCGAGGGCGGGGCATGACCGGGCGTCTCGCCTGATGGTTATCGGCGGGTGTGCCGGGGCCCGGTCGACGAGGCTGGTCCAGGCTGGCAGGGGCCCCGGCACGGCCGGGGCGGCAGAGGCGAGGAGAGCGACATGTGGCGGGGCCTGATCGAGACGTACCGGGACCGGCTGCCGGTCACCGACGCCACGCCCGTGGTCACCCTGCACGAGGGGAACACCCCGCTGCTGCCCGCGCCGGCACTCTCGGCCCGGCTCGGCGCGGACGTCTACCTGAAGGTCGAGGGGGCCAACCCGACCGGCTCGTTCAAGGACCGCGGCATGACCGTCGCCGTCTCCAAGGCCGTCGAGGCCGGCGACAAGGCGATCATCTGCGCCTCCACCGGCAACACCAGCGCCTCCGCCGCCGCGTACGCGGCCCGCGCCGGGATCACCTGTGCGGTGCTGGTGCCGCAGGGCAAGATCGCGCTGGGCAAGCTGGCCCAGGCGCTGGTGCACGGGGCCAAGCTGCTCCAGGTGCAGGGCAACTTCGACGACTGCCTGGCGCTGGCCTCCAAGCTCGCCCAGGACTTCCCGGTGGCCCTGGTCAACTCGGTCAACCCGGACCGGCTGCACGGCCAGAAGACGGCCGCCTTCGAGATCGTCGAGGCGCTCGGTGACGCCCCCGACATCCACTGCCTGCCGGTCGGCAACGCCGGCAACATCTCCGCCTACTGGATGGGCTACTCGGAGGACCTGCGGGACGGCAACTCCACCCGCGCCCCGAGGATGTACGGCTTCCAGGCCGCCGGGGCGGCCCCGATCGTCAGCGGCCAGGTGGTGCCGGAGCCGTCGACGATCGCCACCGCCATCCGGATCGGCAACCCGGCGAGCTGGACCAAGGCGCTCGACGCCCGGGACGCCTCGCAGGGGCTGATCGCCGCGGTGACCGACCGGGAGATCCTGGCGGCGTACCGGCTGCTCGCCCGCGAGGTGGGGGTCTTCGTCGAGTTGGGCAGCGCGGCCAGCGTGGCGGGTCTGCTCCAGCAGGGGGCCGAGGGCCGGGTGCCGGCCGGGGCGACGGTGGTCTGCACGGTCACCGGCCACGGCCTGAAGGACCCGGAGTGGGCGATCTCCACCGCGCCCGCCCCGATCACCATCGCCAACGACGCCCTGACCGCCGCCCGCTCGCTCGACCTGGCCTGATTCCCACCCCGCGCCGGGCGACGGTGACGGCCGGGTGCCGTCCCCGTCGACCCGGCCGGCGGGCGGCCACCCCGTGACGGGTGGGGGAGACCGGGTCGGGCAAACTTTCCCCACGCCCATCCCCTCTCCCAGGAGTGAGCCACGCCGATGTCGCTGCTCGCCAGATCCAGCCTCGCCAACCGGGGGCTCGTCGCCCTGATCGCGGTGGTGACCGCGGCGTTCGGGGCGTTCACCGTCCCCTCGCTCAAGCAGCAGTTGCTGCCCTCGCTGGAGTTCCCCGGCGCGTTCGTCGTCGCGGTCTACCCGGGCGCCTCGCCGGAGATCGTCGAGGCGCAGGTCGCCGAGCCGATCGAGAACAGCCTCCAGAGCATCCCCGGGCTGGAGAAGGTCACCTCCACCTCGCGGGAGGGGTCGGCGACGATCGCGGTGGAGTTCGTCTTCGGCACCGACATCGACGACGTCGCCAACAAGATGCAGACCGCGCTGAGCCGGGTCGACGCGCAACTTCCCGACGAGGTGGACCCGCAGGTCATCACCGGCAGCACCGACGACCTGCCGGCCGTGGTGCTGGCCGCCACCGGCGGCGGTGACGAGCAGGCCCTCGCCGCCAGGCTGCGCGACACGGTGGTCCCCGAGCTGGAGGGGATCGACGGGGTCCGCACGGTCGCCGTCACCGGCACCCGCGAGCAGGTCGTGACGATCACGCCGGACCCGGCGAAGTTCGCCGCCGCCAAGCTGACCCCGACCGCGATCGCCACCGCGCTGAAGTCCAACGGCATCGCCGTCCCGGCCGGCGCGGTCGTCGACGGCACCACCGCGCTGCCGGTGCAGGTGGGTGCCCCGGTCACCACCCTCGACCAGTTGCGGGGCATCGCGCTCACCCCGACCGCGCCGAAGGCCGCCCCGGTCCGGCTCGGTGACGTGGCGACCGTCGAGCAGCAGCTCGCCCCGGCCACCGCGATCACCCGCACCAACGGCAAGGAGAGCATCGGGGTCCAGGTCACGGCGGCGCAGGACGGCAACGCCGTACGGATCTCGCACGACATCCGGGACCGGCTGGACGACCTGCGGTCCGCCTCGGGCGCCGAGCTGACCATCGTGTTCGACCAGGCCCCGTTCGTGGAGAAGTCGATCGAGAGCCTGACCACCGAGGGGCTGCTCGGCCTGCTGATGGCGGTCGTGGTGATCCTGGTGTTCCTGCTGTCGGTCCGGTCCACCCTGGTCACCGCGGTCTCCATCCCGCTGTCGGTGGTGGTGGCGCTGCTCGCCCTCTGGGCCGGCGACTACTCGCTCAACCTGCTCACCCTGGGTGCGCTCACCATCGCGGTCGGGCGGGTGGTCGACGACTCGATCGTGGTGTTGGAGAACATCAAACGCCACCTGGAGTACGGCGAACCCAAGCGGGACGCGATCGTCACCGCCGTCCGCGAGGTGGCCGGGGCGGTGACCGCGTCGACGCTCACCACGGTCGCGGTGTTCGCGCCGATCGCGCTGGTGGGCGGGTTCGTCGGGCAGCTCTTCGCCCCGTTCGCGATCACCGTCACGGTGGCCCTGCTCGCCTCGCTGCTGGTGTCGCTGACGGTGATCCCGGTGCTGGCGTACTGGTTCCTCAAGCCGCCACGTGACGGGGCGGACGAGGCGGTGCGCCGGGCCGCCGAGGCCAAGGAGCTGCGCAGCCCGTTGCAGCGGGCGTACCTGCCGGCGATCGGGTTCGCCACCCGCACCCGCAGGACCCGGTGGATCACCGTGGCGGTGGGCATCCTGCTGCTGTTCGGCACCTTCGGGCTGGCCCAGAAGCTGGAGACCAACTTCCTCGACGACTCCGGCCAGGACACCCTGAGCATCAGCCAGAAACTGCCGGCCGGGTCCGGGCTGGCCGCCACGGACGAGGCCGCCCGCCTGGTCGAGGGGGTGCTGGCGCGTACCGACGGGGTCGAGACCTACCAGGTGAGCGCGGGCGGCAGCGACCAGCCGTGGCTGGCCGGCGGCGGCAACAACACCGCCCGCTGGTCGGTGGCGCTCGGTGGGGACACCGACGCCAAGGAGATGAAGGAGGTCCTGCGCCGGGAGTTCGACCGGCTCGGTGCCGGGGCCGGCGAGTTGAGCTTCGACAACGGGCAGGGCGGCACCTCGGGCAGCCAGTTGGAGGTGGTCGTCCAGGCCGCCGACACCGACACCCTGAACCGGGCCGCCGACCAGGTCCGGGCGGCGATGGCGGGCACCCCCGGCGTCGAGGACGTGGCCACCAGCCTGGCCGACCGGGTGCCCCGGGTCGACGTGACGGTCGACCGGCTGGCGGCGGCCCGGGTGGGGCTCAGCGAGGCGGCGGTCGGGCAGTTGGTGTCGCAGGCGTACCGGGGCAGCCCGCTGGGCCGGGTCACCCTCGACGGCGGGCAGCAGGACGTGGTGCTGCGGACGACGGCGGCCCCACCGCTGACCGAGGAGCAGTTGCGGGCGCTGCCGGTGGGCCCGGTGAAGCTGGACGACATCGCCGACGTCACCCGGGGCGAGGGACCGCAGCAGATCACCCGGATCGACGGTGAGCGCAGCGTCTCGGTGACCGGCACGGCCACCGGCTCGAACCTCGGTGCGACCACGACCGAGCTGAAGAAGCGGCTGGACGACGTGGACGTGCCGGGGGCGACGATCGCCGTGGGTGGCGCGAGCGCCCAGCAGGAGGACGCCTTCGGTGACCTCGGCCTGGCCGTGCTGGCCGCGATCGCGATCGTCTTCCTGATCATGGTGGCGACGTTCCGGAGCATCACCCAGGCGCTGATCCTGCTGATCTCCATCCCGTTCGCGGCGACCGGCGCGATCGGCCTGCTGCTGGTCACCGGGACCCCGCTGGGCGTGCCGGCGCTGATCGGCGTGCTGATGCTGGTCGGCATCGTGGTGACCAACGCGATCGTGCTGCTGGATCTGATCAACCAGTACCGGGCGCAGGGGATGGGCATCACCGAGGCGGTGGTCGAGGGTGGCCGGCGTCGGCTGCGGCCGATCCTGATGACGGCGGTGGCGACGATCTTCGCGTTGCTGCCGATGGCCTTCGGGCTGACCGGCGAGGGCGGCTTCATCTCCCAGCCGCTCGCGGTGGTGGTGATCGGTGGCCTGCTCAGCTCGACCCTGCTCACCCTGGTCCTGGTGCCGACCCTCTACACCATGGTGGAACGCACCAAGGAGTCGCTGCGCGAGCGGCGGGCCGGCCGGCGGGGGCGGACCTCCGACGGGAACGGCTCCACCGCGACGCCCGCCGAGCCGGACGCCGGGGTGCCGGCGCCGGTGGGTGCCCCGGCGGCCGAGGCGTCGGACGAACCGCCGGCCCGGCCGACCCCGTCGGCCGCGCTGGTGGACGGCACCGACCAGTTCGAGGTGCTGCGGCTGCCCAAGAGCCGCCGGTCGCCGCTGCCACCGACCGAGTAGCCCTCCCGGCCGCGTCGCAGCGGCCCCCGACCCGCCGCGACCGGGTCGGGGGGAGACCGCCGTCGCGCCACGACGCGCCCCCGGTCCGGGGTCACCGGGCCGGGGGCGCGTCGCGTCGCACCCGGGACAGCGGGTCGAACACCGGGTACGGTCACCCCGTGGTCCTCTACCGTCGGTCATCGTCGATCCACCCTGGGTGATGGGCGTCGACCGGGCGGAGCCGGCCGGGCCGGGCGGCAGGGGATGGGGCCGGCGGCGCGTGCTGGGCGGCGGGGCGCTGCTGGCCGGGGGCGTCGCGCTGGGGGCCGCCGGCATGTCCCAGGGCGCCTGGCTGGCCGACCGGCACCTGCCGTTGTCCGGCGGCCCGGCCAGCGCCACCGTCGGCAACCGGCGGCAGGACGTCGGCTCGGGCGGGCTCCAGGTGGTGTGGCACGCCCCGACCACGCGACGGCTGGTGGCGTTGACCTTCGACGACGGTCCGCTGCCGCGGTGGACGCCGACCGTACTGGACACCCTGGACACCCACGCGGTGCCGGCGACCTTCTTCCTGGTCGGGGAGCGGGTGCGCCGGCACGCCGGGCTGATCCGGGGGCGGCTGGCCCGGCACGAGGTGGGCAACCACAGTTGGCGGCACCGGGACCTGGCCCGGCTGGCCGCCGCCGACGTGCACGACGACCTGCGCCGGTCGCACGAGGCCATCGCCGAGGTCACCGGGACGCCGCCCCGGCTGCTCCGCCCCCCGTACGGGCACCTGGGCGGCGGGGTGCTGCACGCCGCCGTACGCCTCGACTACCGGGTCGTGCTGTGGTCGTTGCAGATGGTGGAGGGGGAGTACCCGGACGACCCGGCGGGGCACGCCCGGCGGATCGTGTCCGACGTCGTGCCGGGCACCATCCTGCTCGCCCACGACGCGGGCCCGGAGAACCGTCAGGTGGCGCTGCGCGGGCTGGCCGCGATGATCACCGGCCTGCGGGCCCGGGGATACACCTTCGTCACGGTCTCCGAGCTGCTGGCCCACCCGACCGGCTCCCGAACCGGGGGGTAGGGTCCGGGCACGTGTCCTCTCCGCTCTCCGTTCTCGCCCGTAACCGGGACTTCCGCAATCTCTTCCTCGCCGAGCTGGTGGTCTTCGGCGCCGACTGGTTCGTCATGGTGCCGCTGCTGGTGCTGCTGCCGGAGCTGACCGGCAGCGGGGTGTGGGGCGCCCTGGTGCTGGCGTTGGACACCGGGGTGCTGGCGCTGCTGCTGCCGTACACCGGGACCATCGCCGACCGGTTCGACCGCCGGAAGGTGATGATGGCCGCGAACGGCGTGACGCTGCTCGGGGTGCTGTTGCTGCTCGGTGTCCGCGACGCCGGCACCGCCTGGCTGGCCATGGTGGCGATCACGGCGGTGGCGGTCGGCAAGGCGTTCTACTCGCCGGCCGCGCAGGCCGCCCTGCCCAACGTGCTCGATCCGGCCGACCTGGCCGTCGGCAACGCCGTGGCCGGTTCCGCCTGGGGGACGATGACCGTGGTCGGGGCGTCCCTCGGTGGCGTGCTGACCGCGGCCGTCGGACCGTACGCCTGCTTCTGGGTGGGGGTGGTCGGCCTGGTGGCGGCGGCGGGCCTGGCGGCGCTGATCCGCCGGCCGTTGCAGGCGGCCCGGGAGGCCGACCGGTCGACGCCGCGCACCTGGACGGCGATCCGCGAGGCGCTTGGCCACATCCGGCACCGGCCCCGGGTGCTGGCGCTGGTGACGGTGAAGTCGGCGGTGGGGCTGGGCAACGGCGTGCTGACCGTCTTCCCCCTGCTGGCCGCCGTGTACGGGGCGGGGCCGGTCGGCACCGGCCTGCTGTTCGCGGCGCGCGGGGCGGGGGCGCTGGTGGGGCCGATCCTGATGAGCCGGGTGCTGACCAACCGGGCCTGGCTACTGCCCGGCCTGGCCCTGTCGATGTCGCTGTACGGGCTGGCCTACCTGGGCGCGGCGGTGGCGAGCTGGTTCCCGCTGGTGCTGCTGCTGGTCTTCGTGGCGCACTTCGGCGGCGGCAGCAACTGGGTGCTGTCGAACTTCGCCCTCCAGGGCGAGGTGCCCGACCGGCTGCGTGGCCGGGTGTTCGCCACCGACATGATGCTGGCGACCCTGGCGATCTCGGTCAGCCAGTTGGTGGTGGCAGGCGTGGTCGACCTGGTCGACGAGCGGGTGGTGCTGGCCGGCTGCGGCCTGGTCACCGTCGTGTACGCGGTGGGCTGGCGGATCGCCACCCGCCGGCTCTCGCTCACCGACCCGGCCACCGGGGGCGACCCGCTGGCCGCCCGCTGACGCGACCTGCGGCCCGGGCCGACCTGTGGCGGGGCCGAGCTGCGGCACGGCGGCAGGCGGCGGGGTCGACCCCGGTGGGACGGCTCAGTCGGTGGGGTCGACCTGCGGCGGGGCGGCCGGCGGGTGGTTGCTCCCGCCCCACGCGTCCCGCCCCGGGTCTGCCGTGGCCTGACCGGCGGGGTAGCCGGGCGGTGGGCCACCGGGATGCCCGGTCGGGGGGCCACCGGCCGGCGGCGTCCAGGTGCCCCACGGCTGACCGGGCACGGGGGACGGGGCCGCGGCGCGGCGGCCGACGAAGACGGCGGCGACGATGAGGCCCAGGCCGATCGGGTAGCCGATCCAGCCGACCGCGCTGACGGCGAAGCTCCACATCTGGTACTGGCGTATCCCGCCGGAGCGGATCAGGTCCGGCAGGGCCGCGACCCAGGCGGTGGTGAGCAGTTCCAGCAGCAGCAGGACGACGGCCCCGGCGAGCAGGAACGACCGGGACCGGCCGGGCAGCCGGCGGCCGGCGGTGGCGCCGAGCACCAGGACGGTGAGCAGGGTCAGCAGGATGGGCAGGTGCCCCAGCACCTGGGTGAGCCGGTAACCGAGCATTGCCACGTCGCCTCCGACCGGTCGATGGATCGGCGTCAGGCTAACCGAGCTGATCCAGTTCCACCGTCCGGGCGAGGCGGTGCGCCGTCGGTCCCGGGCCCTAGCATGATCCTGTGCCTACCACTTTCACCTCCGGGCCGGTCCGGGTGCGGGTGCCCGCCACCAGCGCCAACCTGGGCCCCGGGTTCGACGCCCTCGGGCTCGCCCTCGCCCTGCACGACGACGTGGCCGCCGAGGTGACCCCGGCCGGTGTCCGGGTGACGGTGACCGGCGAGGGTGCCGGCGACCTGCCACCTGACGAGCGGCACCTGGTGGTCGTGGCCATGCGGGCCGCCTTCGACCTGCTCGGTGCGCAGCCGTCGGGGCTGGCCCTGGAGTGCGTGAACCGGATTCCGCAGGCCCGGGGCCTGGGTTCCTCCTCGGCGGCGATCGTGGCCGGCGTGCTGCTGGCCCGGGGGCTGGTCGCCGACGGCGCGCAGCGGCTCGACGACGAGGCGGTGCTGCGGCTGGCCGCCGAGATCGAGGGCCATCCGGACAACGTCGCGCCGTGCCTGCTCGGCGGGTTCACCGTCGCCTGGACGGAGCCGACCGGCGGTCGGGCGGTCTCGCTGCCGGTCGCGGCCGGGGTCCGGCCCACCGTCTTCGTGCCGGCCGAGCGGGGACTGACGGCCACCGCGCGGGCGGCGTTGCCGGCGACGGTGCCGCACGGGGACGCGGCGTCGAACGCGGGCCGGTCGGCGTTGCTGGTGCACGCGTTGACCGCCGCGCCGGAACTGCTGCTGCCGGCGACCGTCGACCGGCTGCACCAGGACTACCGCGCGGCGGGGATGCCGCAGACGGCTGCCCTGGTCAGCGAGTTGCGTGCGGCCGGTGTGGCGGCCGTGGTCAGTGGGGCGGGCCCGACGGTGCTGGCGTTCACCGCGCCGCCCGACGGGTTCGACCCGGGAACAGAATGGGAAGTCTGGCGGTTGCCGGTAGAGGTGCGCGGAGCGACGCTCGCACGGGGTAGACTGGGACACGCCGAGCGGGACCCTGTTGCCGCAGGTCGGAAGAGTTGATTACGCTCTAGACTCAGCACAGCCGCGAAGCACGCGATCTCTCTGCGGGTCGGCGCACCCCGAAGCTCTCGGCGGTCAGCCCGTCACCCCTGCCAAGGCCCACGCCGCACCGCAGTTTCCGCAGGTCGCCGCAGACGGCGAGACCTGCTCACCGACGTTGGTGAGTTGGGAAACCGCCCGGCTGCTGTGCCACAGACTCCCGCGACGCGTCATGCGAGGCGGGTGCACCGAGGCCGCCCGGCCACCTTGCTTGTCGATCCCGGGCAGTCCCGGCCTATCGAGGGAAGGAATCCATTGAGCGACACCACCGACGTGACGTCGGATGTTTCCAACGTCGCTGGCGATGCCACCACCGCCGCCCCCGCCCGCCGTCGGCGCAGCGGTACCGGTCTGTCGGCGATGCTGCTGCCGGAGCTGCAGAGCCTGGCCGCGTCGCTCGGCATCTCCGGGACCGCCCGCATGCGCAAGGGCGAGCTGATCAGCGCGATCACCGAGCGGCAGCAGGGCGGCGCCGCGACCGGCACCCCTCGACCGCGGGCCGAGGTCGCGGCTGCGGCTGCCCCCGTCCGGGAGGAGGTGCACGCCGAGGTGACCCCGGAGCGTGCCGCCGAGCCGGCGTCGGCCACCCCTGCCGCCACCACCGAGCCCGAGGGTCGGACCCGGACCCGGCGCAGCCGGGCCAGCACCGCCGAGTCGCGGCCGGCCGCCGAGGCACGGGCCGTCGAGCCCCGTACCGAGGAGCCGCCGGTCGAGGCCGGTGAGCGTCCCGAGCGGGCCGAGGGTCGTACCGGCCGGGACCGTGGCGAGCGCACCGGGACCGAGCGGGCCGGTAACGAGCGGACCGGCGGTGACCGGGCCGAGCGGGCCGGTAACGACCGGGCCGAGCGGACGGACAACGACCGGGCCGGCCGTAACGACCGGGCCGAGCGTGCGGGCAACGACCGGGGCGAGCGGGCCGACCGGGCCGGTAACGACCGGGCGGAGCGGACCGAGCGCAGCGACCGGGGTGACCGCAGCGACCGGGGCGACCGCAACGACCGGAGCGACCGCAACGACCGGGGCGAGCGGGCCGACCGCAACGACCGGGGTGGCGACCGTGGTCAGCGCGACAACCGGGACGACTCCGACGACGACGAGGGCGGCGGCCGGCGGGGCCGGCGTAGCCGGTTCCGGGACCGTCGTCGGGGCCGGGGTGACCGGGCCGAGGGCGGCAACGACACCGGCGGCGGCCGGGAGCCGCAGGTCGGCGAGGACGAGGTGCTGGTCCCGGTGGCCGGCATCATCGACGTGCTCGACAACTACGCCTTCGTGCGGACCACCGGCTACCTGGCCGGCCCGAACGACGTCTACGTCTCCATGTCGCAGATCAAGAAGTACGGCCTGCGCCGGGGCGACGCGATCACCGGCGCGGTCCGGACCGCCCGGGACAGTGGCGGTGGCGACCAGCGGCGGGACAAGTACAACCCGCTGGTGCGGCTGGACACCATCAACGGCATGGAGCCGGACGAGGCCCGTCGTCGTCCCGAGTTCTACAAGCTCACCCCGCTGTACCCGCAGGAGCGGTTGCGGCTGGAGACCGAGCCGCACATCCTGACCACCCGGGTGATCGACCTGGTGATGCCGTTGGGCAAGGGGCAGCGGGCGCTGATCGTGTCGCCGCCCAAGGCCGGCAAGACCATGGTGCTCCAGGCGATCGCGAACGCGATCACGCACAACAACCCGGAGTGCCACCTGATGGTGGTGCTGGTCGACGAGCGGCCCGAAGAGGTCACCGACATGCAGCGGTCGGTCAAGGGCGAGGTCATCGCGGCCACGTTCGACCGTCCGCCGCAGGACCACACCACGGTCGCCGAGCTGGCGATCGAGCGGGCCAAGCGCCTGGTCGAGCTGGGGCACGACGTGGTCGTGCTGCTCGACTCGGTGACCCGGCTCGGCCGGTCGTACAACCTGGCGGCACCGGCCTCCGGCCGGATCATGTCCGGTGGTATCGACTCGACGGCGCTCTACCCGCCGAAGCGGTTCCTGGGTGCGGCCCGCAACATCGAGAACGGTGGCTCGCTGACCATCCTCGCCACCGCGCTGGTGGAGACCGGGTCGATGGCGGACACGGTCATCTTCGAGGAGTTCAAGGGCACCGGCAACGCGGAGCTGAAGCTCGACCGGAAGATCGCCGACAAGCGCACCTTCCCGGCCGTGGACGTCAGCGCCTCGGGCACGCGCAAGGAGGAGATCCTGCTCGCGCCGGAGGAGCTGGCAATCATCCACAAGCTCCGCAAGGTGCTGCACTCGCTGGACTCGCAGGCGGCGCTGGACCTGCTGCTCGACCGGCTCAAGCAGTCCCGCACCAACATCGAGTTCCTGATGCAGATCGCCAAGTCGACACCGGGGGAGTGACCCGCTCCGGGTGAGACCGCACGAAGGGCACGGCCGCAGCGGCCGTGCCCTTCGTCGTACCCGGGAATCGTGTCTGTGGACTTTTCTTTCGACGGCCCTGGCAGCTCTTGAAAATTCTGTGCGGGTCCGGGTTGACTGGGGGTGAGCGGGTCCCGGCCGAGCGGTCGGGGCCCGGCCACCGGCGGGCGGCGGAGGAAACCTGGGGAGGCGTCCGCCGCCCGGCGGCCCGGTCGGGTGGGCTTCTGAACCTGGGGGAGGAGCCCACCCGGTCCGGTCCGCCCGCCGGGCGAGGAATGCGGGGCCGCAGCGGCGGGAATGCGGGTGGCGGGAGGTGCGTTACCACTGCCGGACCGATCGTGCGGCCCGCCCGTCGGGTCGGCTCACGCCCATGGCACACTGGTCAATCGGCCACCGGTTCCGGTTCACGCCCGAGTCCGTCGCGCACCAGGCGGCGGGGGATCAGCGGCGACCCGGCGACCACCGACGAAAGGACCGAGGCGACATGAAGCCCAACATCCACCCGGAGTACACGACGACCGAGGTCAAGTGCTCCTGCGGCAACTCCTTCACGACCCGCAGCACCGCCAAGGGCGGCTCGATCAGCGTCGAGACCTGCAGCGCCTGCCACCCGTTCTACACCGGCAAGCAGCGCGTCCTCGACACCGCGGGCCGGGTCGCCAAGTTCCAGCAGAAGTACGCCAAGGTCCAGGCGAAGAAGGCCAAGTAGCTCCACCGACGACGCCCGTGTCCGGCCCCGTGCCGGACGCGGGCGTCGTCCGTTGCGCCCCCCTGTGACCTCCGTGTCCCGTTCCACCACCGCCGGCCCCGTCGAAGGAGCATTCCCCGCATGAGCAGCGAGCGCCTGGCCGCCCTCCTCGACGAGTACGCCGAGCTGGAGAAGCGGCTGGCCGACCCGGCCATCCACGCCGACCAGAACACCGCCCGCCGGGTCGGTCGCCGTTACGCCGAGCTGGTCCCGCTGCACAAGGCCGCCGGCGAACTGGAACAGGCCCGCGCCGACCTGGTCGCGGCCCGCGAGCTGGCCGCCGAGGACCCGGCGTTCGGCGAGGAGGCGGACTCGATCGCGGCGACCCTGCCGGCGCTGGAGGAGCGGCTGGCCGAGCTGCTGATCCCCCGCGACCCGCACGACGCCAAGGACGTGATCATCGAGATCAAGGCCGGCGAGGGCGGCGAGGAGTCCGCGCTGTTCGCCGGGGACCTGCTGCGGATGTACACCAGGTACGCCGAGCGGCACGGCTGGCTGACCGAGGTGATCGACGCGCAGGACTCCGACCTCGGCGGGGTCAAGGACGTCTCGCTGGCCATCAAGACCAAGGGGGTCCCGGACGGCGGCAACGGCGTCTGGTCCCGGTTGAAGTGGGAGGGCGGGGTGCACCGGGTGCAGCGGGTCCCGGTCACCGAGTCGCAGGGCCGCATCCACACCAGCGCGGCCGGTGTCCTGGTGCTGCCCGAGGCCGAGGACGTCGACGTCACCATCGACCCGAACGAGCTGCGGATCGACGTGTTCCGCTCGTCGGGGCCGGGCGGCCAGTCGGTGAACACCACCGACTCGGCGGTGCGCATCACCCACCTGCCCACCGGTGTGGTGGTCTCCTGCCAGAACGAGAAGTCCCAGTTGCAGAACCGGGAGCAGGCGATGCGCATCCTGCGGGCCCGGTTGCTGGCGGTGGCCCAGGAGCAGGCCGACGCGGCCGCCTCGGACGCCCGCAAGGCGCAGGTGCGCACCGTGGACCGTTCGGAACGCATCCGCACCTACAACTTCCCGCAGAACCGGATCACCGACCACCGGATCGGCTACACCGCGTACAACCTCGACCTGGCGCTCGCCGGGGAGCTGGACGGCGTCCTGGACGCCCTCGCCGAGGCGGACCGGGCCGCCCGGCTCGCCGGCGACACCGAGCTGACCCGCCGCTGACCCGACCGGGGGCCGGGGCCGGCGCACACCGGCCCGTCGCGGCCCGCCAGAGCGCGCCTGACGGCGTCGCGGCGGGCCGGTGGGCAAACACCCCGGGGGTACGGGTCAGGAGGCGCGTGAGCGGGCCTTGGCGCGCAGCATCTCCCGGTCGGCGATCTCGAACGCGAGCCCGAGGGCGTCCCGCAGCGCGGTGCCGGTGCCGGCGACCTCGGCGAAACCGATGCTCACCCCCACCGGGGTGCCGGGCACCAGCGACTCCCAGTCCTCGGTGCGCACCGCCGCGTCGATCCGGCGGGCCACCTCGGCCGCCTCGGCCATGCCGGCGCCGGAGAGCACCACCACGAACTCGTCGCCGCCGTAGCGGGCCACGAAGTCGCCCCGCCGCATCACCCGGTTGATCACCCCGGCGATGCGTTGCAGCACCAGGTCGCCGGAGTGGTGGCCGTGGTGGGTGTTGACCGCCTTGAACCCGTCGAGGTCGCAGACGCCGATCACCACCCGCTCGCCCCGGGACACCACCGAGCCGATGTAGCGCTCCAGCCGCCGCCGGTTGGGCAGCCCGGTCAACGGGTCGGTGAGCGCCTCACCCTCGTAGCGGGCGGCCTCCCGGCGCATCTCCTCGTGGTCGATGCGGGCCGCGATGCCGTCGATGTAGACGTCGCGCAGCCGGTCGTTGCGCTGGGCGGCCAGCCGGAACGCCATCCGGTCCGCGCGGTGCGCGGCGGCGTGGTCGCCGGCCCGGGAGAAGGCGATGCTGCGCAGCCGGGACAGTTCCGCCGCGCCGAGCGTCTCGGCCGACACCCGGGCCGAGTCCAGCCGGGTGATCGCCTCGATCGGGCGGCCGTCGGCGACCGCCAGGCAGACGTGGCCGAGCTGGCGCATGTCCCGGGCGCGGGCGCTGTCCCCGCCGTGGTCGAGCAGCCGGGCCGGCTCCGGGCCGACCGGGGTCGCGTCACCGAGCGCCGCCCGGCGGACCGCCGCGTAGCCGTACGCGGCGAGGCTGCTCGGCCGCAGCCGGTCGGCCCGCCCGTCGTCGACGAACCGGGCCAGGTCGGCCGCGATGTCGCGGAGCACCCGCAGGCAGCCGTCGCTGTCGCCGTTGTGGTCCAACGCGACGGCGTTGCGCAGCCGGATGCCGGGGGCGGCGAAGGTCTCCTCGGGGATGCCGGCGGCGGCCCCGTGCTGGCGGGCCCGCTCGATCGCGCCCAACGCGTAGCCGTGGAAGCTCAGGTAGGAGTAGGCCATCGCCAGGTCGTGCCAGCCCCAGGCGGTGTCCCGGTCCCGGTCCTCCGCCGCGCCCAGCGCCCGCGCCGCCCGGACCAGGTGGGTGACGCAGCGGTCCAGCGCCCCCTGGTGGTGCGCGGCGAGCGCGGCCAGCGCGTTGAGGTGCCCGTGCAGGTAGGGCTCGGGGAGGTCGCGCACCGCCCCGGAGGCCTCCTCGATGGCCCGGGTGAACTCGGCCGTCCGACCCAGGTTGATCAACGCGCAGAGCCGCTGCACCAGCGCGTCCGCCCGGGTGTACGGGTCGGCGGTGGTGCGCAGCACCCGGTCGAGGACGCCGACCGCCTCGGCCGAGCGGCTCGCCTCCTGGAGGCTGCGGGCATGCGTCAGGGCGTCAACCTGGTCATCGACCCGGTCGAGCCACCCCACCTGGCGAACCTCCCGTCGGTGTGCGCCCGGCCGCACCCACTCGTGGCGGGACCGACGACGCCCCATGATTATGTCGTGACCTCACTCCCACGCCACCCGTCCGAAGGGACAGAACGCGAGCGGACCTCGCCCGTGCTGGCCCGCGCCGTCCGTACCCTCGCCGCCGCCGGGGTGGCGTCGGCCCGGTCCGAGGCGGAGCAGCTCGCCGCGTACGTGCTGGACGTGCCCCGGGGCCGGCTCGCCCTGACCGACGGCTTCACCCCCGCCGAGCGGGCCCGGTACGACGCGCTGGTGGCGAGGCGGGCCGACCGCGAGCCGTTGCAGCACCTGACCGGCCGGGCCGGCTTCCGGCACCTGGAGCTGGCGGTCGGGCCGGGGGTCTTCGTGCCCCGCCCGGAGACGGAGCTGCTGGCCGGCTGGGGCATCGACCGGGCGCTGACCCGGCCGGACCCGGTGGTGGTCGACCTGTGCAGCGGTTCCGGGGCGATCGCGCTGGCGGTCGCCCAGGAGGTGCCGGCGGCCCGGGTGGTGGCGGTGGAACGGTCCCCGGCCGCGCTGACCTGGCTGCGCCGCAACGCCGCCGAGCGGGCCGCCGCCGGTGACCGGCCGGTCGAGGTGGTGACCGCCGACGTCACCGACCCGGGGCTGCTGGCCGGCCTGGTCGGCGCGGTCGACGTGCTGCTGTGCAACCCGCCGTACGTGCCACGGGCGGTGCCGGTCCCGCCGGAGGTGGCCGGGCACGACCCCGACGAGGCGGTGTTCGGCGGGGCGGACGGGCTGGCGGTGCTGCGGCCGGTGCTGCGCCGGGCGGCCGAGCTGCTGCGACCCGACGGCGAGCTGGGCGTCGAGCACGACGACACGCACGGCGCGGCGGTGCCGGCACTGCTGACCGCGGACGGCCGGTACACGGCGGTACGGGCGCACCGGGACCTGGCCGGCCGGCCCCGGTTCGCCACCGCGTCCCGCCGGTCGGACGGCCCGCACGCCGTCGGAGCGTCGGCGTGGCAGACTGGCTCCTCGTGATGCTCTACGACTGTCGGTCACCCGCCGACCGGGACCGCGGCATCGCCGCGGCGATCGAGGCGGTCAAGAACGGCGAGCTGGTCGTTCTCCCCACCGACACGGTCTACGGGATCGGCGCGGACGCGTTCACCCCGTACGCGGTCAAGGCCCTCTCCGACGCCCGGGGCGGCAGCCAGGCTGCGCCGCCGGTGCTGATCGGCTCCCGGCACACCCTCGACGGCCTGGTGTTCTCGCTGCCCCGCGCGGCCCGTGACCTGGTCGAGGCGTTCTGGCCCGGTGCGTTGACCATCGTGGTGGAGCACTCGCCGAGCCTCGCCTGGGACCTGGGCGGCGACGCCGACGGGACGGTGGCGGTCCGGATGCCGCTGCACCCGGTGGCGCTGGAGGTGCTGCGGGAGACCGGCCCGATGGCGGTGGCCTCGGCCAACAAGGTGGGCCAGTCGCCGGCGTTGACCGCGGAGGAGGCCCGCGACCAGCTCAGCTACTCGGTGCGGGTCTACCTGGAGGCCGGGGCCTGCCCCGACCCGGTGCCGAGCACCATCGTCGACCTGACCGGGGAGACGCCCCGGCTGCTGCGGGCCGGCGCGATCACCCTCGACCAGCTCCGCGACGTCGCGCCGGACATCCTCGACGAGCGGGGAGCCTGAGTGCCGCCGTTCACCGTCCTGCACGTCTGCATGGGCAACATCTGCCGGTCCCCGATGGCCGAACGGCTGCTGGTGCTCGCCGTCCGCGAGCGGCTGGAGCGGCTCGGCGTCGACCCCACCGGGGCGGACGCGCTGCTGCACAGCCACAGCGCCGGCACCGGCGGGTGGCACGCGGGGGAGGAGATGAACCCGCCGGCCGCCCGGCAGGTGCTGGGTCGCGGTGGTGACGTCGAGGGGTTCGCCGCCCGCAAGCTGCGTTCCGACCTGATCGACGCCGCCGACCTGATCCTCACCGCCACCGCCGACCAGCAGGAGTACGTGGTGGCGCTGCGCCCGGACGCGGCGTCGCGCACGTTCGTGCTGGGCGAGTTCGGCCGGCTGCTCGGCGCGCTTGACACCACCGCCCTGCCGCCGGCCGCCGCCACCCCGGACGCCGTGTACGCCCGGGGGGTGGCCCTGGTGGCGGCGGTCGACGCGGCCCGGCAGGGGGCGGGCGCGTTGCACTCCGACGACCTGGACGACCCGTGGGGCCGGGGCGACCAGTGCTTCAGCCGGGTGGCCGACGAGATCGAGGAGACGGTGCACCCGCTCACCTCGGCCCTGCTGCCGTGACCGTCGCCGGCTGAGGGACGCCCGTCCGGGTGACCGGCGCGGCGTGTCCCGTCCCGCACGCCGTGTCCGTCCCGCGAAGTTCCTCCGGTTTCGGGGAAAGATGAGAGTTCGGGTGGTTTTGCGGGTCATGCTGAACGGGTCCTGACGACTCCTGCGGGGAGTACTGATGATCCGGGCCCTCCACAAGGCGTTCACCGTGCTGCTCGCCGGCGTCCTCGCCGGCCTGGTGCTGGCCGCGGCGGCCCTGCCGCTCGCCCTGGTGTTCGGCCTCGGTTTCGGCGGCATCGCCTCGTCCTACGCCGAACTGCCCAACACCCTGCGCACCCCACCCACCGCCCAGCGGTCCACCCTCTACGCCGCCGACGGCGTCACCCTGGTCACGTCCTTCTACACCGAGGACCGGGTGGACGTGCCGCTGGCCAAGGTGGCCCCGGTGATGCGCCAGGCCATCGTGGCCGCCGAGGACGCCCGGTTCTACCAGCACCGGGGCGTCGACCTGCGGGGCGTGGTCCGGGCGTTCACCGTCAACCAGCGCGACGGCCAGGCCCGGCAGGGCGCGTCCACGCTGACCATGCAGTACGTCCGCAACGTGCTCAGCAACGACCCCCGGCTGACCAAGGAACAGCGCAAGAAGGCCACCGAGATCAGCACCGCCCGCAAGCTCCAGGAGATGCGGTACGCCCTGGCGCTGGAGCGCGAGCTGACCAAGGACGAGATCCTCACCCGCTACCTGAACATCGCCTACTTCGGCGCCGGGGCGTACGGGATCGCCGCCGCCACCAAGCGCTACTTCTCCACCACCCCGGCCCGGCTGACCCTGGCCCAGGCGTCGCTGCTGGCCGGGCTGGTCCGTTCCCCCGACACCGACGACCCGATCAACGGCGACGCCGACGCGGCGCTGACCCGGCGCTCGTACGTGCTGGACCGGATGGTGGCGCTGGCCCAGGTGGGGCCGGTCGACGCGGCGCAGGCCCGCGAGGAACCGCTCGATCTACGGCCCAGCCGGACGCCGAACGACTGCACCGCCGTGCCCGAGCAACGCAACGACTGGGGCTTCTTCTGCGACTGGTTCACCCAGTGGTGGAGCGACCAGCCCGCCTTCGGCGCGACCGCCGCCGAACGGCAGGACACCCTGCGCCGGGGCGGCTTCCGGATCGTCTCCTCGCTCGACCCGGCGGTGCAGCGGGCCGCCGTACGCCAGGTGACAGGCATCTACGACGTGGACGACCCCCGGGCGGCACCGGCGGCGGTGGTCCAGCCCGGCACCGGGCGGGTGCTGGCCCTGGCGGTGAACCGCCACTACAGCGTCGCCCCCAATCCGGCCGGGCAGCGGAACTACCCGAACACGGTCAACCAGCTCGTCGCCGGTGGCAACGGCATCGAGGGCTACCAGGCGGGCTCGACGTTCAAGCTGTTCACCCTGCTGGCCGCCCTGGAGTCCGGGCTGCCGCTGGAGACCTCCTTCGTCGCGCCGAGCCGGATCGTGACCCGGTTCCCGACCGACGACCCCCGGTCGAGCTGCGGCGGCCGGTGGTGCCCGGTGAACGCCACCCCCGAGTGGATGGACGGCTACCGCACCATGTGGACCGCCTTCGGCCGGTCGGTGAACACCTACTTCGCCTGGCTCACCGAGAAGGTGGGCGCGGAGCGGGTGGTCGAGATGGCCGAGCGGCTGGGCATCCGGTTCCGCGCCCCCGACGACGCCGAACTGGCCCGGTCCGGGGCGCGCGACTGGGGGGCGTTCACCCTCGGCGTCTCCTCCACCACCCCGCTCGACCTGGCCAACGCGTACGCGACGGTGGCCGCCGAGGGGACCTGGTGCGCGCCGCTGCCGGTCGTGTCGATCACCGACAGCGCCGGGAAGGAGGTGGCTGCCGGCCGGCCCGACTGCCGGCAGGTGATCGACACCGAGGTGGCCCGGGCGGCCGCCGACGCGGCCCGCTGCCCGGTCGGCGACCAGTCGATGTACCGCCGCTGCGACGGCGGCACGGCCGAGCAGCTCCGCCCGGGGCTGGGCCGCCCGGTGGCCGGCAAGACCGGCAGTTCGGAACGGAACGAGACCGAGTCGGTGGTGGCGTTCACCCCGCAGCTCGCGGTCGCCCAGATCGCCGCCAACCCCGACGATCCACGCGACGCCGTCGGGGCCGCCGTCCAGTCCCGGATGGTCGACGCGGTGGGCCGCGTCCTCGCCGCCGCCCTGGCCGACAGCCCGGTCCGCGACTTCGTCCCACCCGACGAGTCGATCACCTACCGCCTCACCCCCACCCCCCGCGACGGCAACTGAGCCGCGCCGCGCCCGTCCCCGCCCCCGTCCCCGCCCGTCCCCGTCGATCATGGAGTTGTGGTGCTCGCGGAACGGGTCGAAACGGTCTGATCCGTCCGCCACAATTCCATGATCGACAGGAGTCGGGGTGGGCGAGATCAGGGGGTGGGGGCGTGGTTGGCGATGTTGCGGGCCATGCCGCCGAAGATGATCGTGTGGAACGGGGCGACCGAGAGCCAGTAGAGATGGCCGGGTAGGCCCCGGGGGAGGAAGACGGCGCGTTGCACGTACCGGCTGCGGCCCTCGCCGGCCGGCTCGGCGCGCAGTTCCAGCCAGGCCCGGCCGGGCAGCCGCATCTCCGCGCGCAGCCGCAGCAGCTCCCCGGGGACGATCTCCTCGACCCGCCAGAAGTCCAGCGCCTCACCGACCTGGAGGCGGTGCGGATCGCGCCGGCCCCGGCGCAGCCCCACCCCGCCGACCAGCCGGTCCAGCCAGCCGCGTACCGACCAGGCGAGTGGGAACGAGTACCAGCCGTGCTCGCCGCCGACGCCCTCGATGACCCGCCAGAGCGCGGCCGGCGGGGCGGCCACCTCCTGCTCCCGGACGTCGGTGTAGGCGGTCCCGCCGGACCAGTCCGGGTCCGACGGCAGGGGCTCGGCCGGGGCGTCCGGGCCGCTCGCGTTGGACCAGCGGGTCTCCACCTGGGCGTCGCGCACCTTGGTCAGGGCCAGCGCGACGGCGTCGTCGAAGCCGGTCAGCCCGCCCGGCGGGTCGGGCAGCCACCGGGCGATGTCGTGCTCGTGCGCGACCGCCTCGTGGATCAGGCTCTCCACCAGCGGGCGGGCGATGGCGTTCGGCACCGGCGTGATCAACCCCACCCAGTGCGAGGACAGCGCCGGGGTCAGCGGGCGGACCGGCACGATGATCCGGCGGCGCAGCCCGGCGACCCGCGCGTACCGCTGCATCATCTCCCGGAAGGTGAGCACGTCCGGGCCGGCGATGTCGAAGGCCCGGTCCACCTCCGGCGGCAGGCCGGCGCATCCGACCAGGTAGCGCAGCACGTCCCGGACGGCGATCGGCTGGATCCGGTTGCGGACCCAGCGGGGGGTGACCATGGCCGGCAGCCGCTCGGTGAGGTAGCGCAGCATCTCGAACGAGGCCGACCCGGAACCGATGATCACGGCGGCCCGCAGCACCGCCGTGGGCACCTCGCCGGCCAGCAGGATCCGGGCCACCTCGGCCCGGGACCGCAGGTGCGGCGAGGTCGAGCCGCCGGCCGCCGGCTCCGGCCCACCCAGGTAGACGATCCGGCGTACGCCGGCCGCGGCGGCGGCCTCGGCGAAGTTGGTGGCGGCCTCCCGGTCGGCCGCCTCGAAGTCGGCCTGCCCGAGCGAGTGCACCAGGTAGTACGCGACGTCGACGTCGGCGAAGGCGGCCGGGAGCGTCTCCGGCCGGCGCAGGTCCCCCTCGGCGATCTCGGCCTGCGCCGCCCAGGGCACGTCGCGCAGCCGGCCGGCCTTGCGGGCCAGGCAGCGCACCTGGTGCCCCTCGGCCAGCAGGCGGGGCGCGAGCCGGCCGCCGATGTATCCGGTCGCGCCGGTGACGAGGCATCTCACGGACACCAGTGTGCGGCTCCGTACACTCTTTCGCTGTGGAGAACGTGAAGCGCACCTGGTGGGGGCCGGAGCGGGGGCGGCCCGTCGTGGCCGCGCCGCACGCCGGCGGCCCGGAAGACCCGCGTGGCTGAGCCCGGGGCGGGTGGGCCGGCGGTGGCCGACGACCAGGGGTGGCGGCTGCGCCACCTGCCGGTGCTGCTGGCCGCCTCGGCGGTGCTGGGGGTGGTCGCCGCGCTGGTCGGTGCGGTGACCGGGGGCGGTGTGGCGGCCCTGGGCGCGGCGGCCGGGGTGGCGGTGACGGTGGTCAGCTACAGCCTGACCACGGTGGTGCTGGCCCGGGCCGACGCGGTCAACCCGCAGCTGGTGCTGCCGCTCGGCCTGGGCCTCTACATCGCCAAGTTCACCCTGCTGGGGGTGGTCATGGTGGCGGTGGCATCGACCGGCTGGGGTGGCCTGGTTCCACTCTGTATCGGCATCGCCGCCGGCGTGGTGGTCTGGACCGGAGTGCACATCTGGTGGCTGACCAGGGTGTATTCCCGTCGACCCGGCTCCTGACCGTCCCACATGGTGGGCGGGCGGGCGACTGTCCGCGTGCGGTCGTTCTCTCACTTGCGGAAGGGGAGTAGCGTGCCCCCAGACGAAGGAGCCCACCGGATGCCCACACAACGACGGTTGTGCGGGGGGTGAGGCACAGCCTCGTCTCCCCGGCTGATATCGTTCGCCCCGTCATGGCTGGTGACCAGAACCCCCGACCCACCGGTGGCCCGGACGACGTTCCGACCGGCGCCGGTCAGGGTTGGACCGCGCTCTCGTACCTCATCGGGGGCATGCTCGTCTGGGGTTTCATCGGCTGGCTGGTCGACCAGTGGCTCGACTCCGGCGGCATCGCCACCGGGATCGGTGTCGTGCTCGGCATGGCCGGGGGGATCATCCTGGTCGTCCGTCGGCTCGGCACGCCTACTTAGGAAGGGACGCGGTGTTCGGACAGGCGAACGTCCTGGCAGCGGGCCAGGCGGCATTCCCACCCAGCGTGGAGGACTTCTACCTGCCCAGCATCCTGCCCTGGGGTGCGCACGACTCGTACTGGTTCACCAAGATCACGGCGATGGTCTGGGTCGCCGTCGGCATCCTGATCATCTTCTTCCTGGCGACCTACCGGAAGCCGCAGCTGGTCCCGACCAAGAAGCAGTGGCTCGCCGAGTCGATCTACGGCTTCGTGCGGAACAACATCGCGGTCGACATGATCGGGCACCGGGGGGTGCGGTTCGCGCCGTACTTCACCACGCTGTTCTGCTTCGTGCTGCTGACCAACTTCTTCGCGATCGTGCCGCTCTTCCAGATCTCGCCGAACTCGCACATCGCCTTCCCGGCGGTCCTCGCCGTGATCAGCTACGTGATGTTCAACTACGTCGGCATCCGGCACCACGGCTTCGTGAAGTACTTCAAGAACTCCCTGATCCCGCCGGCGCCCTGGTACATCCTGCCGCTGCTGATCCCGATCGAGTTCTTCTCCACCTTCCTCGTACGGCCGTTCTCGCTGGCCGTGCGTCTCTTCGCCAACATGTTCGCCGGGCACATGCTGCTGCTGGTCTTCACCCTCGGCGGCTTCGCGATGCTCAGCGCCAACGCCTGGCTCGCGCCGGTCTCGGTGCTGTCCTGGGTGATGACCATCGCGCTCACCTTCCTCGAATTCCTGGTCATCTGCCTGCAGGCCTACGTCTTCACCGTCCTCACCGCAAGCTACGTGCAGGGCGCGCTCGCCGACGAGCACTGATCCACCGGGCGGGGGCTCGAAAGCGAGCACTGGTCCACGGGCGGGGGCTCGCTCGCGAGCACTGGTCCACCGCATCAACCCGTTGTCGTCCCGCGTGAGAGTCACGCGAGATACCCAGGAGGAACCACACCCATGGACGCTAGCGTTCTCGCCGAGGTCACCGGCAGCACCGCCGCCATCGGCTACGGCCTCGCCGCCATCGGCCCGGGCATCGGCGTCGGCCTGGTCTTCGCCGCCTACATCCAGTCGACGGCCCGCCAGCCGGAGTCGTCCCGGATGACCCTGCCGTACGTCTGGATCGGCTTCGCCGTCATCGAGGCGCTCGCGCTGCTGGGCATCGCCTTCGGCTTCATCTGGGCCGGCTGACCCGGCCCCTGCAGACCGGGAGGTCATCCATGTACTTCCTCGCCGCTGAGGGTGGTGAGTCGACGCACAACCCGATCATCCCGCTCTGGCAGGAGATCGTGGTCGGCAGCGTCGCCTTCGCCGTGCTCTGCTTCGTGCTGATGAAGTTCGTCTTCCCCCGCATGGAACAGACGTTCCAGGCCCGGGTCGACGCGATCGAGGGCGGGATCAAGCGCGCCGAGGCCGCCCAGGCCGAGGCCAACCAGCTCCTCGAGCAGTACCGCGCGCAGCTCGCCGAGGCGCGTACCGACGCCGCCAAGATCCGGGACGACGCCCGGGCCGACGCGGAGGGCATCCGGCAGGACATCCTCGGCAAGGCGCGGGAGGAGTCCGACCGGATCATCGCGGCCGGCAAGGAGCAGCTCGCCGCCGAGCGGGCCACCATCGTGCGTGAGCTGCGGGCCGAGGTCGGCACCATCGCGGTGGACCTGGCCAGCAAGATCGTCGGCGAGTCGCTGGCCGACGAGGCACGCCGCAAGGGCACCGTCGACCGGTTCCTGAGCAACCTCGAGAGCACGGGGGCCCGCTGATGCAGGCCGCCAGCCGGGAGTCGTACGCGGTCGCGGCCGAGCGCCTCGACGCGTACGTCCGCGGGGCGGAGCCGTCGGCGGTGGCGACCACCGCCGACGACGTCCTCTCCGTCGCCGCCCTGTTGCGGGGCGAGCCGCGGCTGCGCCGGGCGCTGTCCGACCCGGCCCGCAGCGGCGACGACCGTGCGGCGCTGCTCAACGGCATCCTGGCCGGCAAGATCGGCGCGGACGCGCTCGACCTGCTGTCCGGCCTGGTCGCCGGCCGCTGGTCGACGCCGTCGGAGCTGCTCGACGGCACCGAGCGGCTCGGGGTAGAGGCGCTGCTGGCCAGTGCCGACGCCGCGGGCGACCTCGGTGAGGTCGAGGACGAGCTGTTCCGCTTCGGCCAGGTGGTCGCCGGCCAGTCCGCGCTCTCCGCGGCGCTGGCCGACCCGATCGCCCCGGCCGGGCAGCGGGCCGGGCTGGCCCGGGAACTGCTCGCCGGCAAGGCCCGGCCGGTCACCGTCCGCCTCGTCGAGGTGGCTCTCGGCGGGTTCGGGGGACGCTCCTTCACCGGGGCGCTCACCCGGCTGGTCGAGCTGGCCGCCGACCGGCGGGACCGTCAGGTCGCGTACGTGACCGTGGCGGCTCCGTTGAGTGAGTCCGACGAGCGACGGCTCGGTGCCCGCCTCTCCGCGATGTACGGTCGAGAGGTTTCCGTCAAGCAGACGGTCGACCCGGAGGTGCTCGGTGGGGTGAGCGTGCGGGTCGGTTCCGACCTGTACGACGGCACCGTCCTGCGCCGCCTCAACGAGACCCGCAACGCGCTCGTGCAGCGCTGACCAGCGGCCTCGCCGCCCTTTGATCGACGCCATTCGGACCGGTCGGTACTAGGTATCCCGGGCCCCTGATACTTAAGGAAGCAGAGGATGGCCGAGCTGACCATCTCGACGGAGGAGATCCGCGGCGCCCTGGAGCGCTACGTCTCCTCCTACTCGACCGACGTCTCCCGCGAGGAGGTCGGCACCGTCGCCGACACCGGTGACGGCATCGCCCACGTCGAGGGCCTGCCCTCGACCATGACCAACGAACTCCTGGAGTTCGAGGACGGCACGCTCGGCGTGGCGTTGAACCTCGACGTGCGGGAGATCGGTGTCGTCGTTCTCGGTGACTCCGCCAAGCTGGAGGAGGGGCAGCGCGTCAAGCGCACCGGCCGGGTGCTCTCCGTACCGGTCGGCGACGCCTTCCTCGGCCGCGTGGTCAACGCGCTCGGCCAGCCGATCGACGGCCTCGGCGACATCGCCGACGAGGGCTACCGCGAGCTGGAGCTCCAGGCCCCCAACGTGATGTCCCGGCAGTCGGTCGACGAGCCGCTGCAGACCGGCATCAAGGCGATCGACGCGATGACCCCGATCGGTCGGGGCCAGCGGCAGCTGATCATCGGCGACCGGAAGACCGGCAAGACCACCGTCGCGCTGGACACCATCCTCAACCAGCGGGACAACTGGCGCTCCGGCGACCCGAAGAAGCAGGTCCGCTGCATCTACGTCGCCATCGGCCAGAAGGCCTCCACGATCGCCTCGATCAAGGGCATCCTGGAGGACGCGGGCGCGCTGGAGTACACCACCATCGTGGCCTCCCCGGCGTCCGACCCGGCCGGCTTCAAGTACCTCGCCCCGTACACCGGCTCGTCCATCGGGCAGCACTGGATGTACGGCGGCAAGCACGTCCTGATCGTCTTCGACGACCTGAGCAAGCAGGCCGAGGCGTACCGGGCCGTGTCGCTGCTGCTGCGTCGCCCGCCGGGCCGTGAGGCGTACCCGGGTGACGTCTTCTACCTGCACTCCCGCCTGCTGGAGCGCTGCGCGAAGCTCTCCGACGAGCTGGGTGGCGGCTCGATGACCGGCCTGCCGATCATCGAGACGAAGGCCAACGACATCTCGGCCTTCATCCCGACCAACGTCATCTCCATCACCGACGGCCAGATCTTCCTGGAGTCCGACCTGTTCAACCAGGGCGTCCGGCCGGCCATCAACGTCGGCACCTCGGTCTCCCGGGTCGGTGGCGCCGCCCAGATGAAGCCGATGAAGAAGGTCTCCGGCTCGCTGCGGCTCAACCTGGCCCAGTTCCGTGAGCTGGAGGCGTTCGCCGCCTTCGCCTCCGACCTGGACAAGGCCTCGCAGGCCCAGCTGAACCGGGGTTCCCGGCTGGTCGAGCTGCTCAAGCAGCCGAACTACTCGCCGTACCCGGTGCAGGAGCAGGTCGTCTCGGTCTGGGCCGGCGTCGAGGGCAAGCTGGACGACGTCCCGGTCGGCGAGATCCGTCGCTTCGAGTCCGAGTTCCTCCAGTACCTGCGGCACAAGCACGAGGGTGTGCTGGCCTCGATCGCGGACGGCAAGTGGGGCGACGACATCTCCGCCTCGCTCGACTCGGCCATCGGCGAGTTCAAGCAGGTCTTCCTCGGCAAGGCCGACGAGCGCCGGGTCAACGACGCGCCGGCCAAGCCGCTGGAGGGCGAGTCGGACCGGGAGACGGTCACCCGCTACGCCGGCGGCGACGCCGAGAAGCAGTAGGGCTGACTCATGGCGGCCCAGGTACGCGTTCTTCGCCAGCGAATCCGTTCGGCGAAGGGGATGAAGAAGATCACCAAGGCGATGGAGCTCGTGGCGACGAGCCGCATCGCCAAGGCCCAGGCCCGGGTGACGGCGTCCCTGCCGTACGCCCAGGCGATCACCGGCGTGCTCACCGCGCTGGCCTCGAACGCCCGGATCGACCACCCGCTGCTCACCCCGCGCGAGCGGGTGCGGCGGGCGGGCGTCCTGCTGGTCACCTCCGACCGGGGCCTGGCCGGTGGGTACAGCTCCAACGCGATCAGGACCGCCGAGTCGCTGATCGCCCGGCTCACCGCCGACGGCAAGGAGCCGGTGCTCTACGTCATCGGACGCAAGGGCCTGACGTTCTACCGGTTCCGCAACCGGCAGATCGCGGCGAACTGGACCGGCTTCTCGGAGCAGCCCACGTTCGCCGACGCCCGTGAGGTCGGCGAGACGCTGATCGCGGCGTTCACCGCCGGTGCCGACGACACCGACGGCGACGCCGGGCCGGACGGCGTGCTCGGCATCGACGAGTTGCACATCGTCTACACCGAGTTCCACAGCCTGATGACCCAGAACCCGGTCACGAAGATCATCGGTCCGATGCAGGTCGAGGACCGGCCGCGCTCCGAGGGGCTGCTGCCGGCGTACGAGTTCGAGCCGGAGGCGGAGTCGCTGCTCGACGCGCTGTTGCCGAAGTACATCAACACGCGGATCTACGCGGCGTTGCTGGAGTCGGCGGCGAGCGAGTCGGCGGCCCGGCGGCGGGCGATGAAGAGCGCCACCGACAACGCCGAAGAGATGATCGAGAAGTACACGCGTGAGATGAACTCGGCCCGCCAGGCCGGGATCACCCAGGAGATCAGTGAGATCGTCGGCGGCGCGAACGCGCTGGCCGCGTCGGGAAGTGAAGTGTGATGACTGTATCCGCAGTTGCCGGGGGACCGGCAGAGACCAGTACGGCCACCGGTCGCGTGGTTCGGGTCATCGGCCCGGTCGTCGACGCCGAGTTCCCGCGCGACGCCATGCCGACCCTGTTCAACGCCCTGCACGTGGAGGTGAACCTCTCCGGCGGCGCGAAGACGCTCACCCTGGAGGTCGCCCAGCACCTGGGTGACAACCTGGTCCGGGCCATCTCGATGCAGCCGACCGACGGTCTGGTCCGCGGCGCCGAGGTGACCGACTCCGGCTCGCCGATCACCGTTCCGGTGGGCGACGCGGTCAAGGGCCACGTCTTCAACGCCATCGGCGAGTGCCTCAACCTCACCGAGGGCGAGACGCTCGACGCGGACGACAGGTGGGGCATCCACCGCAAGGCCCCGGCCTTCGCGGACCTGGAGCCGAAGACCGAGATGCTGGAGACCGGCATCAAGGTCATCGACCTGCTCGCCCCGTACGTCAAGGGCGGCAAGATCGGCCTGTTCGGCGGCGCGGGCGTGGGCAAGACGGTGCTCATCCAGGAGATGATCACCCGCGTGGCCCGGAACTTCGGTGGTACGTCGGTCTTCGCCGGCGTGGGTGAGCGCACCCGTGAGGGCAACGACCTCATCGCCGAGATGACCGAGTCCGGCGTCATCGACAAGACCGCGCTGGTCTACGGCCAGATGGACGAGCCGCCGGGCACCCGGCTGCGGGTGGCGCTGTCGGCGCTGACCATGGCCGAGTACTTCCGGGACGTCAAGAAGCAGGAGGTGCTGCTCTTCATCGACAACATCTTCCGCTTCACCCAGGCCGGTTCCGAGGTCTCCACCCTGCTCGGCCGGATGCCGAGCGCGGTGGGTTACCAGCCGACCCTGGCCGACGAGATGGGCGAGCTCCAGGAGCGGATCACCTCCGTCCGGGGCCAGGCCATCACCTCGCTCCAGGCGATCTACGTGCCCGCCGACGACTACACCGACCCGGCGCCGGCGACCACCTTCGCCCACCTGGACGCGACCACCAACCTGGAGCGGTCGATCTCCGACAAGGGCATCTACCCGGCCGTGGACCCGCTGGCGTCCTCGTCCCGGATCCTCGCCCCGGAGTTCGTCGGCGAGGCGCACTTCGCGGTGGCCACCGAGGTCAAGCGCATCCTCCAGCGCTACAAGGACCTCCAGGACATCATCGCCATCCTCGGTATCGAGGAGCTCTCGGAAGAGGACAAGCTCACCGTCGGCCGGGCCCGCCGGATCGAGCGCTTCCTCTCCCAGAACACCTACGCCGCCGAGCAGTTCACCGGCGTGCCGGGCTCGACGGTCCCGATCGAGGAGACCATCGACGCGTTCCGGAAGATCAGCGAGGGCGAGTACGACCACTTCCCCGAGCAGGCCTTCTTCATGTGCGGCGGTCTGGAGGACCTGGAGCGCAAGGCGAAGGAGCTGATGTCGGAGGGCTGAGCCCCCGGACAGTCGTGCTACGAGGGCCACCCCGGTCGACCGGGGTGGCCTTCGGCCTTTCCTGCCTGGTGGGGGCCGGTGTCCGGTTGCCGGGCGAGCGGTCGCCACGGGGGCGCGGTACCGTTCCGAGAACGACTCTCGGATCCGGGTGTCGGTCTGGTGCAACTTTTCGACCGGGTACGCCCGTCTCCTCTTCGTGGGCGTGACGAATCCTCGTGACGAGTCCCCGTGCGCGACGAATGGAGCTGCTGGTGGGCAAGGCCGGCAAGGGCGGCAGGGACGGTAAGGCCGGCACGGTGGGTAAGGCCGGCACGGTCGACAAGGCCGGCAGAGCCGGTAAGGGTGGCAAGCGGTCGATCTGGTCCGGGGTGCCCCGCTGGGCGCGCGCGTGCACCATCTTCGGAGTCGTGCTGCTGATGCTCAGCGGCGCCGTCCTGGTGGGCTACGAGACGCTGCTGTCGCGCTACGAGGGTTCGGTGGGCAAGGCCGACCTGTTCGGCGACAAGGCGGCCGGGGCGCAGGAGCGCAAGAGCAACGTCAAGGGCCCGCTGAACATCCTGCTGGTGGGCATCGACCCCCGGGACGCCAAGACCCCGCCGCTGGCCGACTCGATCATGGTGCTGCACGTGCCCGAGTCGCTGGACCGGGCGTACATCTTCTCCGTGCCGCGTGACCTCTACGTCGACATCCCCAAGTTCGACAAGGCCGGCTACCGGGGCGGCTCCGGCAAGATCAACGGAGCGATGTCGCACGGCAGCATCGTCGAGGGCAAGAACCCCAGCGCGGCGCAGGGCTTCGAACTGCTCGCCAAGACCGTGCAGAAGGCGACCGGGATCACCCGGTTCGACGCCGGGGCGATCATCAACTTCACCGGTTTCCAGAAGATCGTCGACGCGATGGGCGGCGTCGACATGTACATCGAGCGGGAGGTCCGCTCCGAGCACCGCGAGCCGAACGGCAAGCACCGCAAGGGCAACCCGTACGGCGAGGGGTACATCGGGCCGCAGGCGGTCTACAAGAAGGGCAACCAGCACCTCAGCGGCTGGCAGGCGCTGGACTACGTCCGGCAGCGCTACCCGAAGAACGGCGTCCCGGACGCCGACTACGGCCGGCAGCGGCACCAGCAGCAGTTCATCAAGGCGATGGTCAGCCAGGCGTTCAGCGCCGACGTGGTGACCAACCCGATCAAGCTGGACCGGGTGATCCGGGCCGCCGGCCAGTCGCTGACCTTCAACGGCCGGGGCAACAGCGTGGTCGACTTCGCCATCGCGCTCAAGGACATCCGCTCGGAGAACGTCGAGCTGATCAAGCTGCCGGGGGAGGGGATCGGCACCGGCAACGGCTACCGGGGGGAGCGGTTGCTGCCCGCCGCCGACGACTTCTTCGCCGCCCTCAAGGACGAGCAGTTGGACGCCTTCCTGCTGGAGCACCCGGAGTTCCGCAACAAGGTCAAGTGACCCCGCGGGGTGCCGACACCACCGTCCGGCCAGCCGACACGCCGGACGGTGGTGCAGGTCTCGGCACCCGCGTTGGGTCGGCGACGGCGGTCCGACTAGACTTTCGGCAATCCGTCGCCGCAGCAAGGAGACAGCGTGGCACAGCAGCTTCACGTCGACCTCGTAGCCGTCGAGGAGAAGGTCTGGTCCGGCGAGGCCGAGATGGTCGTCGCCCGTACGACCGAAGGCGAGCTGGGTGTGCTGCCGGGGCACGCGCCGCTGCTCGGCCAGCTCGCCGAGCCCAGCCAGGTCCGGATCAAGCAGGCCGGCGGCCAGCAGGTCGCCTACGACATCACCGGCGGGTTCCTGTCGGTCGGCGCGGAGAGCGTGACAGTGCTCGCCGAGAGCGCCACCCCGGCCACTCCGGCCCGCTGAGCCCACCCGCCGATGGAGATCGTCGAAGGGATCGGAATCGGCATCGCGGTGATCCTCGCCGCGCTCCTGATCCTCTTCGTCCGGCGGGCCCTGGTCACCCGTAGCGGCGGCATCATCCGGCTGAGCGTCCGGGTCACCACCGTCCTGGACGGCCGGGGCTGGTCACCGGGCTTCGCGCGGTTCGTCGGCGACCAGCTCCGCTGGTACCGGATGTTCAGCTTCGCCCTGCGGCCCAAGCGGGTGCTCTCCCGCAAGGAGCTGGTGGTGGAGCGGCGGCGGCTGCCCGAGGGCCAGGAACGGCTCTCCATGCCGTCCGACTGGGTGATCCTCCGCTGTACCAGTCAACACGCCCCGGTCGAGATCGCCATGGCCCGATCCACGGTGACCGGTTTCTCCTCCTGGCTCGAGGCCGCCCCGCCCGGGGCGGCCTCGCCACGTATGGCCTCCCAGGACTGGCCCGCCGCCTGACCCGGCAGCGGCCCGGTCGCGGTCACGGTGCCCCGACGGCGGCCACCAGCTCGACCTCGTAGCCCTGCCCGTCGGTGAGGTAGGCGGCGTAGCTGTCCGGACCACCGGCGTGCGGGTGGCGGTCGGCGAACAGCAGCGTCCAGCCGTGGTCCGCGGCGGTGGCCACCAGCCGGTCCACCGCGTGCGGCGGACCGGCGTGGAAGGCCAGGTGGTTGAGCCCCGGGGCGAGCCGGTCGTGGACCCGCCCGGTCAGTGCCGGGGACTCCTCGACGACCAGGTACGTCGGGCCGTGCCGCCAGGAGCAGCCGGCCGGCCAGTCCTGGTACGGCGTCCAGCCCAGTTCACCGAGCAGCCAACCCCAGCTCCGCTTCGCGGCGGCCAGGTCGGGCACCCAGACCTCGACGTGGTGCAGCCCGCCCGTGCTCAGCGCCTGCCGCCCGGCACCCATAGCACATCGCCGCCCGGATTGGCCGTTCTTGACAGGATGAACAGCAGGTCGGAGAGGCGGTTGAGATACTTTGCCGGAAGGGAGCTAGTGCGATCCGGATCGTGGGCGACCAGGGCCCAGGCCGCCCGTTCGGCGCGCCGGGCGATCGTCCGAGCCACGTGCAGCAGCGCCGCGCCAGCGGTGCCGCCGGGGAGGATGAAGGAGTCGAGCTTGCCCAGTCGCCCGTTGTACTCGTCGCACCAGCCTTCGAGGCGTTCGACGTACTCCTCGGTGACCCGCAGCGGCGGGTACGCCGGGTCCGGCTCGACGGGGGTGGCCAGGTCGGCGCCGACGTCGAACATGTCGTTCTGGATCGACTCCAGCACGGCCCGCAGCTCGTCGTCGAGCTGCCCCAGGGCGAGCGCCACGCCGAGCGCGGCGTTGCACTCGTCGACATCCGCGTACGCGGCGATCCGGGGATCGGTCTTCGGCACCTGCTCGTTGTTGCTCAGCCTGGTCATGCCGGCGTCGCCGGCCTTGGTGTAGATGCGCGTGAGGTGGACGGCCATGACGCACAGCCTACGGATACCGGACCTGACGATCCCGGCACGGCCCGCTGCGGCCGGTTGGCCGGCGGAGGTGGGGCCGGGTGACGCCGGTGACCCGGCGGTCGACGCGGTCGACGTCATCCGGGTCGGCGGCGACGCCCGGCTGGCCGGCACGGTGCACGTCGTCGGGGCGAAGAACTCGGCGCTGAAGCTGATGGCGGCGGCGCTGCTGGCGCCCGGCCGTACGGTGATCACGAACGTGCCCCGGATCACCGACATCGCCATCATGGGCGAGGTGCTGCGCCGGCTCGGCTGCGCGGTGCACTTCGCGGCGGACGACCCGGTGGACCCGATGGTCGCCTACGACGGGCAGGCCCGCTCCCGGTCGGTCGTCATCGACGTGCCCGAGCAGCCCGGCGCGGACGCCGACTACGACCTGGTGCGTCGGCTGCGGGCGTCGATCTGCGTGTTGGGCCCGCTGCTGGCCCGCCGGGGGTACGTGCGGGTGGCCCACCCGGGTGGGGACGCGATCGGCTCGCGGGGCCTGGACATGCACATCGCCGGGCTGGCCCGGATGGGCGCGGAGGTCTCCGGCGAGCACGGCTTCGTCATCGCCGCCGCCCCGGACGGGCTGCGGGGGGCCGAGATCGTGCTGGACTTCCCCAGCGTGGGCGCCACCGAGAACCTGGTGATGGCGGCGGTGCTGGCCCGGGGCGTGACGACGATCGACAACGCGGCCCGGGAACCGGAGATCGTCGACCTCTGCACGATGCTCAACCGGATGGGCGCCCGGATCTCCGGCTGCGGCAGCTCGACGCTGCGCATCGCCGGGGTGCCCGCGCTGCGCCCGGTGCGGCACGCCACGGTGGGGGACCGGATCGTCGCCGGGACGTGGGCGTTCGGCGCGGCGATGACCCGGGGGGACGTGACGGTCACCGGGATCGACCCGGCCTACCTGGAGGTCGCGCTGGACAAGCTGGTGTCGGCCGGCGCGCTGGTGGAGACCCGGGGCGACGCCTTCCGGGTCCGCGCCGACGACCGGCCCGCCGCCGTGGACGTGGTGACCCTGCCGTACCCGGGGTTCGCCACCGACCTGCTGCCGATGGCGATCGGCCTGGCGGCGGTCAGCGACGGGGCGTCACTGATCACCGAGAACATCTTCGACGGCCGGTTCATGTTCGCCAACGAGATGGTGCGGCTCGGTGCCGACATCAAGACCGACGGCCATCACGCCGTGGTCCGGGGCCGGGACCGGCTCTCCGGCGCGCCGGTCCGGGCCACCGACATCCGGGCCGGCGCCGGGCTGATCATCGCGGGGCTCTGCGCGGACGGCGTCACCGAGGTCTCCCACGTGCACCACGTGGACCGGGGCTACCCGGACTTCGTGGCCGACCTGCGGGCGCTCGGCGTGGAGGTGGAACGGGGCACCGCCGCGGAGACCCCCGAGCTGACCATCTGACCCGCCCGCCGCCTCCCGTCGCCGGTCCCGATCGTCCGGGGCTTAGCGGTCGTTCAGGCTCGCCTACTAGGGTGCTGGCAGACACTCAATCGCAGGCGAGGGAGAAGCAGATGGCGGGTCGACTCGCGGTCGTCGGGGCCGGGCTGATGGGTTCCGGCATCGCCCAGGTGGCGGCGCAGGCGGGCTGGCAGGTGACGCTGCGCGACATCGACGACGCGGCCACGACGCGCGGTGTGGACGGCATCCGGAAGTCGCTGACGAAGTTCGCCGAGAAGGGCAGGATCGAGGCGTCCGACGTCGAGGCCACGCTGGGCCGGATCACCCCGACCACCGAGCTGGAGGCCGCCGCCGACGCGGACATCGTGGTCGAGGCGGTCTTCGAGAAGATCGAGATCAAGCACGAGGTGTTCCGCGCGCTGGACAAGATCTGCAAGGCGGACGCGGTGCTGGCGACCAACACGTCGGCCATCCCGGTGACCCAGATCGCCACCGCCACGCAGCGCCCGGAGTCGGTCGTCGGCACCCACTTCTTCTCCCCGGTGCCGATGATGAAGCTGTGCGAGCTGGTGCGCGGTTACAAGACCAGCGACGCGACCCTGGCCACCGCGAAGGCGTTCGCCGAGGAGATCGGCAAGACGGTGGTGGTGGTCAACCGGGACATCGCCGGTTTCGTCACCACCCGGCTGATCTGCGCGCTGGCGATGGAGGCGGTCAAGCTGGTCGAGTCGGGGGTGATGTCGGCCGAGGACCTGGACACCGCCTGCAAGCTGGGCTTCGGCCACGCGATGGGTCCGCTGGCCACGGTCGACCTGACCGGCGTGGACGTCCTGCTGAACGCCACGAGGAACATCTACACCGATACGGCCGACGAGAAGTTCTTCCCGCCGGAGCTGCTCCAGCGGATGGCCACCGCCGGTGACCTGGGTCGCAAGACCGGCCAGGGCTTCTACTCCTACTGAGCCCCGGTGCCGGCCAGGCCGGTTCGCCAGATCGCCGATATTGCGGTATCCCGCCAAGCGGACACCGCAATATCGGCGCAACTGAGTCGATCAAGGCCCGCCCCCCGGCCGGCCCCGGCCCGGCCGGGGGTCAGGCGGGGTGGCGGGTGGCCGTGGGGGCGTTACGGGTCAGCCGTCGCGCTTGGTGGTCCAGCGGAAGGTGGTCAGGCAGAGCGCCAGGCCGATCAGGCACCACAGCGCGAGGACCAGGGCGACCCGGCCCAGCTCGAAGGAGCCGCCGGGCTCCTGCGCGCCGAAGCTCTCCGGCAGGAACACCGCGCGCAGGCCCTGGCACATCCACTTGAGCGGGAAGAGCGCCGCCACCTGCTGCATCCAGGTGGGCAGGTCGGTGAAGACGAAGAACACCCCGGAGATGAACTGGAGCACCAGGGAGACCGGGGTGACCACGGCGGAGCCGCTGCGCGCGGTGCGGGCCAGCGACGAGATGGCGATCCCGCACAGGGTGCAGGCGGTCACCCCGAGCACGGCGACCCAGCCGAAGGTGAACCACTTCCCGGCGGTGGCCGGCAGGTCGAGGTCGAACAGGGCCACGGCGACCGCCAGCAGCAGCGCGGTCTCGGCGACGCCGATCACCACCACCATGATCACCTTGCCGGCGAACCAGACCCACTTCGGCATCGGGGTGCCCCGGTAGCGCTTGAGCACGCCCCGGTCCCGCTCGATCGGGATCCAGATGCCGAGGTTCTGGAAGCTCACCGTCATCAGCCCGGTCGCGATCATGCCGGTGATGAAGTACTGGGTGAACTTCACCCCGCCGCCGATCGTCCCGTCGAAGATCGACGCGAAGATCAGGATCATGATGATCGGGAAGCCCATCGTGAACACGACGGACTCCCGGCTTCGCAGGAACTGGGTGATCTCCAGCCGGCCCTGGCGCAGGGCGAGCGCGCCCGGCCCGACCCGCCGGCGGCCGGTGGTGGCGGGCGGGGTCGCCGGCTTCGTGGTGGTGGTCATCAGTGTCCGATCATGCTCAGGTAGACGTCTTCCAGGGTCGGCCGGGTCACCGTGAGACCGGGCACCTCGCCGCCGAAGCGCGCGGCCAGTTCCGCCACCAGCGCCGTCGGCGTCGCGCTCTGCGCCGTCTCCGGCGTCCCCTCGGGGGTACGCCAGGAGACCGTCGCCAGGGCGTCCTGGCGGTTGCCGAGCAGGTCCGGCGGGGCCACCTCGATCACCCGGCCGGCGGCGATCACCCCGACCCGGTCGGCGAGCGACTCGGCCTCGTCCAGGTAGTGGGTGGTGAGCACGATGGTGGTGCCGGCGGCGGCGAGGTCGCGGATCAGCTCCCAGAACTCGCGCCGCGCCTCCGGGTCGAAACCGGTGGTGGGCTCGTCGAGGAAGAGCAGCTCGGGGCGGCCGATGATGCCCAGCGCCACGTCGAGCCGGCGCTTCTGCCCGCCGGAGAGGGTGTGCGTGCGGGCGTTGGCCTTGGCGCCCAGCCCGACCCGTTCGACGACCTTGTCCGGGTCGTCCGCCTCGGGATAGAACCCGGAGAAGTGCCTGACGACCTCGGCGACGGTCAGCTCGTCGAACTCGCCGGTGCCCTGGAGCACGATGCCGACCCGGGACCGCCAGTCGGCGGCCTGACCCCGGGAGGTGCGCGGTGCGCCCGCCCGTGGGCCGCGCGGACGGGACCCGAGGACGAGACCGGGGTCGGTGCCGAGCACGCTGACCTCGCCGGCGTCGCGCTGCCGGTAGCCCTCCAGGATCTCCACCGTGGTCGTCTTGCCCGCGCCGTTCGGTCCGAGCAGGGCGAACACCTCGCCTCGGCGGACGTCGAGGTCCACCCCCGCCACCGCGACGTTGTCGCCGTACGCCTTGCGCAGTCCCCGTACGGAGATCGCGAGCTCGTCATCCATGCCGTCCAGTGTGCGACCAGGCCGTCCGGCGCGGCGGTCCGGGGTGTGCCGGTGTCGGCCGGGTCGCGTCGAGGCGGCCCGCTTCGTCCCCGACGGGGGCCTGTGAGGTGCTGCATAGCCGGGGACGGCCGGGCTGTGCCGAGCGTGTCCGGCATGGCCGGCAGGTCTGGCGTGGCCGGTCATGTCCGACGGGCCGGGACGGCTCGGCCCCGGCCCGTGGTGGCCTGTCGGTCAGCGGCTCTGGTAGGTCATGCAGTCGGCCAGGTCGTTGTCGGGGCCGACGGTGATCGCCGGGGCGCGGCACTCCAGTTCGGCGTTGTGCCGGCAGTCGGCCCGGCTGCACGCGCCGACCTGGGCGATGAGCCGGTCGAGGCCACCGCGTACCGGCAGCTCCACGAAGGTGTGGCAGTGCGCGTGGTCGGTGCTGCCGATGGTGATGGCGAACGCGTGGCAGTCGTTGGTGTGGTTGTAGGCGCAGGACGAGGCCGCGCACTCCTGAACCCGGGGCATTTCCATCGCTGCGGTCATGACAACCTCACTTTCGGTAGATATGCCACAAATAGTAGGTGCCGGTGGGGTGGGCACGGGCCGTTCCTGCGCTGATCACCCCGTAGGAAGCCCGCTACTGCGGCGCCCGCGCCCGGACACCCCGTCCCCGCTCCGCCCGCCCGCCCGCCCCTGCCCTTCCACTCCGGTGATCAAGAGGTTTGCGTCGCCGGAGAGCGCTCTCGGCGACGCAAACCTCTTGATCACCGCAGCGGGGTGGGTGCGGCGGGGCGGGCGCGGCGTCACCGGTGTCCGGGATGGGATCGGCCGGGCGGGGCGTCCCGTGACCGGCGGCACCCTGACGGCGGAATCCCGGCCGGCCCGCAGTCGTTACACCCTCTGTACGACCGCAGCAGCACCCCGCCCGGCCAGCCCGGAGGCGGGCAGCGCCCCGGAATGACGCGGGGCCCCCGGTCGTTACATCTGGTTCCGGCGCGAGCGGCAGGGCCCGCCGGAGACCTGAGAACTTCCCCTCATGAGCGCCTCGTCGTGGTGCTTACGCCCCCACCGCCGGCTCCGCCGGTGCCCCGGTCCCCCGACCGGTCGGGTGGCGTCGACCCCCTCGAAGGAGCATCCCCCATGAAGACCACCATTCTGCGTAAGAGTGTCCTCGGTATCGCCGGTCTGGCCGTCGCCGGTGGTCTGGCCGCCGGCCCGCTGAACCACGGCACCGCCGAGTCGACCGCCACCGACCACACCGTGGCCGTGGTGCAGGCCGACAAGCCGGCGGTGGACAAGGCCAAGCTGATCCCGCACGGCGTGCAGGGCGAGCAGTCCCGCATCGACCTGAACGACGAGCAGACGGGTAACGTCAAGGCGATCATCGCCGCCACGAAGAAGGCCGGCATGGACGAGCGTGCCGCAGTGGTGTCGATCGCGACCGCCCTGCAGGAGTCGAAGCTGGAGAACCTGGGTCACCTGGGCGACCGTAACGACCACGACTCGCAGGGCCTGTTCCAGCAGCGTCCGTCCAGCGGTTGGGGCACGGTGGAGCAGATCACCGACCCCGAGTACGCCACCCTGGCGTTCCTCAAGGGCCTCAAGCAGGTCGACGGCTGGCAGGACATGCCCCTGACCAAGGCCGCCCAGACCGTCCAGGTGTCGGCGTACCCCGACCACTACGCCCAGTGGGAGCAGCAGGCCGCCGACCTCGTCGCCCAGCACTGGAACAGCTGACCCGCGTACGACACGATGGCCGGCACCCCCACCCGGGGTGCCGGCCATCGGCGTGTGCGGCGGCGGGTCAGACCCGGTAGCCGGCGGCGCGGGCCGCCTCGCGGTCCCGGCGACGTTCCCGGCGTCGGCGCAGGAACCAGACCACGAACGCCACCATGCCCAGCAGGAACGCCAGCACCAGCACCGGCAGGATGATCGCCACCAGGGACATCAGCACGCTCGTCGCGTCCTCGGCGGTGCTGGCCACCGGTGCGCCGAAACCCGCGGTGGTCGCGTTGACCACCGGTCGGGCCGCCGCCTTGAACAGGTGCACCCCGAGCGCGATGGCGACACCGGCGGCCACCGGCACCCACTGGTGGGACGAGAAGAACCCGCCCGGGTCGCTCACCGTCACCGTCTCCGAGCCCGACCCCGCGCCGAACGCGAGGCCACCGGCGGTGGGGCGGACCACCGTCTGCACGACGTCGTTGACGTGGTCGACCACGGGCACCTTGTCGGCGACGACCTCGACCGCGAGCAGCGCCGCGAGGATCGCCAGCACCCAGCCGTTGCTCAGCCACTGCCAACCGCTCGGCAGGTCGATCAGGCTGGTGTAGCGGGCGAGCAGACCCATGGTGAGCAGGGGAATGTAGGCGTTCAGGCCCGCCGAGGCGGCGAGCCCGGTACCGGTGAGGACTTCGAACACCATCTCAGCATCGCACCGGCACGCCAGTGCCGCGCGACGGTGACCGGCCGGTCCTCCGCTACCCTCGTCGGGTGCGTCTGGTGATTGCGAAGTGCTCGGTGGACTACGTCGGACGGCTCTCGGCGCACCTGCCGCTGGCCACCCGCCTGCTCATGGTGAAGGCGGACGGTTCGGTGTCGATCCACGCCGACGACCGCGCGTACAAGCCGTTGAACTGGATGAGCCCGCCCTGCCGGCTGGAGGAGGCCCCCGGCGTGTGGCGGGTGGTCAACAAGGCCGGCGAGGAGCTGCGGATCACCCTGGAGGAGGTCTTCCAGGACACCTCGTACGAGCTGGGCATCGACCCGGGGCTGCGCAAGGACGGCGTCGAGGCGCACCTGCAGGAGCTGCTGGCCGCCAACCCGGAGACGCTGGGGGAGGGCTACACCCTGGTCCGGCGGGAGTACATGACCGCGATCGGCCCGGTCGACCTGCTCTGCCGGGACGCCAACGCCGGCGCGGTCGCGGTCGAGGTGAAGCGGCGCGGCGAGATCGACGGCGTCGAGCAGCTCACCCGCTACCTCGAACTGATGAACCGGGACCCGCTGCTCGCCCCGGTGACCGGCGTGTTCGCCGCCCAGGAGATCAAGCCGCAGGCCCGGGTGCTCGCCACCGACCGGGGCATCCGCTGCGTGGTGGTCGACTACGACCGCCTGCGCGGCATCGTGCGCGACGAGCTGACCCTGTTCTGACCACCGGCCGGGCGGGGTCAGCGGCGGCCGTACAGGGCCTTGGTGACCTTGACGATGCGGGCCACGTCGGTCGGGGTCCGCTCGAAGGTCATCGCGGGCAGCAGCGAACGGGCCCGTCGCCTGGTGACCGACTTGGCCCGGCCGAACTCGCGCAGCCCGTCCTCACCGTGGATGCGGCCGAAGCCCGAGTCGCCCACCCCGCCGAACGGCAGCGTGGACATCCCGGCGAAGGTGAGCGCCGAGTTGACCGACGCCATCCCCGAGCGCAGCCGGCGGGCGATCGCCACCGCGTCGCGCCGCCCGAACACCGAACCCCCCAGGCCGTACGGCAGGGCGTTGGCCCGGCGTACGGCCTCGTCGGCGTCGGCGACCCGGGTGATGGTCACGGTGGGGCCGAAGGTCTCCTCACGGATCGCCGACGCGGAGTCGGGGACGTCCACCAGCACCGTCGGGTGCACGTACGGCGGCTGCACGGCGGCGGGACCGCCCAGCACCGCCCGCCCCCCGGCGGCGACGGCCTCGTCGATGTGCCGGCGGATCACGTCGAGCTGGCTCGGCATGGTGATCGGGCCGAGATCGGCCCCATCCGCACCGACGGTCAGCCGTTCGGCGCGGGCGACCACCTTGTCGACGAACGCGTCGTGCACGGCCGCCACCGCGTAGACCCGTTCGATGCCGATGCAGGTCTGCCCGGCGTTGGTCAGCGCGCCCCAGACGCACGCCTCGGCGGCGGCGTCCAGGTCGGCGTCGGCGTCCACGATCATCGCGTCCTTGCCGCCGGCCTCCAGCAGCACCGGGGTCAGCGACTCGGCGCAGGCGGCCATGACCCGGCGGGCGGTCGCCGTGGAACCGGTGAAGGCCACCTTGTCGACGCCCGAGCGGCACAGCGCCGCGCCGACGTCGCCCAGGCCGTGCACCGCCGTGAACACCTGCTGCTCCGGCACCACCTCGGCGAACGTGTCGACCAGCCACTGCCCGACGACCGGGGTGTACTCACTGGGCTTGAGGACGACCGCGTTGCCGGCGGCCAGCGCGTAGGCGGCGGAACCGACAGGGGTGAAGACCGGGTAGTTCCACGGGCCGATCACCCCGACCACGCCGTGCGGCTGGTATTCGAGGTGACCGGAGAACTCGGCGAGGATCAGCCGGGAGCGGACCCGGCGCGGCCCCAGCACCCGGCGGGCGTTGCGGGCCGCCCAGTCGATGTGTTCGATGGCGGTGAGCACCTCGACGACGGCGTCTCCGACCGGCTTGCCGCCCTCGACGTGGATCAGCTCGGCCAGCTCCTCGACCCGCTGGGCGAGCAGGGCCCGCCAGCGCAGCAGCCGGGTGCGGCGGCAGGTGAAGCCGAGCCCGGCCCACCACTGCCCGGCCGTGCGGGCGCGGGCGACCGCGCGGTCCACCTCCCCGGCGGTGGCGACCGGCACGCTGCCGGCCTCGTCACCGGTGGCCGGGCTCGTCGAGACCAGCCGACCGTCGGAGATGACCGGGGTACCCGGGACCTGCACAGCCGTCATGGCGGAAGTCTAGACCCGGAAGCTACCCGCTGGTAGTTGTGAACACTGCTCAGCTATTGCTTCCGTCGCCGCCTGTTCGGTGGACACCGGATGTCCGCCAGGGGTCGCGGAGATGACCGGGCGGGTGGTGAGCTGATCACGCGGAGCTGGCAGGCTGACCGCGGGGCGACGGTGGGTGGGGAGCTGACTGTCCATGCAGGAACATCCGGAACTGATGCCACTGCTGACCGTGGCCGCTGGCCCGATGCGCGGGGCGAGCTTCCGCGTCCGGCCCCAGCCGCAGGTGATCGGCCGGGCGCCGACCGCCGACATCGCGGTCGCCGACGCGCACCTGAGCCGGCGGCACGCCGAGGTGCGGCTGACCGACGACGGGGTGCTCCTGGCCGACCTGGGGTCGACCAACGGCACCTGGCTCAACGACCGGCGGATCACCGACGCCGAACCGCTCACCGACGGCGACGTGATCCGGCTCGGCCGTACCGAACTGCGCTACTTCGACCCCGGACTGGCCACCACCGACCCGGTCGGCCTGCGCTTCGCCGGGGGGTCCGTCGGCCGCCGGGACCACCGGCCCACGCTGCCGCTGCCGTCGCGCGTCCCCGGCCCCACCGACGCCCTGCCGGCCGCCCCGGTCCCCGCGCCCAGCGTCGTCGACGCCTGAGGCGGACGGGGACCGACCTCCCCCGCGCCGGTCCCGGCGGATAACCTTAGCGTTCGTTCATGCCGGCAACGGCGGAATCAACCAGGGGAGGCCGGTCGTGGCGCGGGAGTTCACCAGGGTGGGCGTGGTGGGTCTGGGCACCATGGGTGCCGGCATCGTCGAGGTGTTCGCCCGCAACGGTGTCGACGTCGTCGCGGTGGAGATCTCCCCGGACGCCCTGGCCCGGGGCCGGGCCACCCTCACCCGGTCGACCGACCGGGCGGTGGCCCGGGGCAAGCTGGCCGAGGCCGACCGGGACGCCCTGCACGCCCGGGTCGACTTCCAGGTCGGGCTGGACGCGCTGCACGCGGTGGACCTGGTGGTCGAGGCGGTCCCCGAGCGCCTCGACCTCAAGCGGCGGATCTTCGCCGAGTTGGACCGGATCTGCCGGCCCGACACCATCCTCGCGACCAACACCTCCTCGCTGGGCGTCACCGACATCGCCGTCGCCACCGGCCGTCCCCACCAGGTCGTCGGCCTGCACTTCTTCAACCCGGCACCGGTGATGAAACTGGTCGAGGTCGTCCGCACCGTGGTCACCGCCGCCGACGTGGTCGCCGACGTCGAGGCGCTCTGCGCCCGGCTCGGCAAGGTCGGCGTGACGATCGGCGACCGGGCCGGATTCATCGCCAACGCCCTGCTGTTCGGCTACCTCAACCAGGCGGTGGGCCTGTTCGAGGCACGCCACGTCACCCGCGAGGACCTCGACGCGGCGATGACGCTGGGCTGCGGCCTGCCGATGGGCCCGCTCGCCCTGCTGGACCTGATCGGCCTGGACACCGCGTACGAGATCCTCAACACCATGTACCGGCACGGCGGGCGCAACCGCCGGCACGCCCCGACGCCGCTGATCCGGCAGATGGTCACGGCGGGGCTGCTCGGCCGCAAGACCGGGCGCGGCTTCTACACCTACGACAAGCCGGGCTCGGCGAAGGTCGTACCCGACGGGTCGACCCCCACCGCCGCCGCCGACGACGTGCCGGGCACCACGGCCGTGGCCACGGTCGGTGTCGTCGGCTCGGGGACGACGGCGGCCGATCTCGCCGCGGTGTTCGCCGCCGCCGGCCACCAGGTGGTCGCCGTCGGCGCGGACGGGCCCGCCGGGACCGCCGGGGCGGTCCGGGCCGCGCTCGACGAGGACGTCACCCGGGACCGCCGGGACGCGACCGGCCGGGACGCCGCGCTGGCCCGGATCACCTGGGCGGACGCGCTGGAGCAACTCGCCGACGCCGACCTGGTGGTCGAGGCGACGGCGGGGGAGCTGGACGCCACCCGGGCGCTGTTCGCCCGCCTCGACGAGGTCTGCAAGCCGGGCGTGCTGCTCGCCACCGCCTCCTCCGCGCTGCCGGTGATCGACCTGGCGATGGCCACCAGCCGTCCCGCCGACGTGCTCGGCCTGCACTTCTGCGCCCCGGTGCGGGTACGCCCGCTGGTCGAGGTGGTGACTACCGTCCGGACCTCGACGGAGGCCACCGCCACCGCCCGCGCGGTCTGCGCCGCCCTCGGCCGGACCACGCTGGTCTGCGCCGACCGGGCCGGCCTCGTGGTCGACGCGCTGCTCTTCCCGTACCTCAACGACGCGGTGCAGATGCTGGAGGCCGGTTACGCAGGCGTCGACGACATCGACCACGCGATGACGCTCGGCTGCGGCTATCCGACCGGCCCGTTCGCGCTGCTCGACGCGGTCGGCCCCGACGTGGCGCTGGCCGTGCAGCGGGCGCTGTACCGGGAATCGCGCGAACCGGGCCTGGCCCCCGCGCCGCTGCTGCACCACCTGGTCACCGCCGGCCGGCGGTTCCGCGAGCACGCCGGGCGCTGATCCGGGGCGATCGACCTCACCCCGCCGGGACGCTGGCCTGACCGTAACCTTGGCACGGTGAGCCCCCGTCGCAACCGCCCCCGTCGCGAGGACACCGGCCAGCTGGACGCCGAACGGGCCCGGCACGGCGTCGAATCGGTGCAGCAGTGGCGCGACGGCGAGTGGCAGGTACGCGGGATCAGCGGCGGGGCGTCCGTCAAGACGTACCGCTGCCCCGGGTGTGACCAGGAGATCCGACCCGGGGTGGCGCACCTGGTGGCCTGGCCGGCCGACGGCGCGGGTGACCTCACCGACCGGCGGCACTGGCACAACGGCTGCTGGCGGGCCCGGGACCGGCGGGGACCGAACCTGCTGCGCGGCCGGGGCGCTCCCCGGTACGGCTGACCGCTCCGGCCCACCCACCCGGCGCGAGCGATCTGGATCACCCCGGTTCCGCCCCGGGCGAGCGACCGCGGCGGGTTCGGGTCAGACTGGGGCGGTGAGCACACCGATCCGCGCGTCGTCGATCCTGCCCGGCCACCGGGAGGACATCGAGCTGCACACCGCCGACGGCCTGCGGCTCGTCGGTGAGCTGGCCCGCCCGGTCGACCGGACGCCGGCGGGCACCCTGGTCTGCCTGCACCCGCTGCCCACCCACGGCGGGATGATGGACAGCCACGTCTTCCGCAAGGCGGCCTGGCGGCTGCCCGCCCTGGCCGACCTGGCGGTGCTCCGGTTCAACACCCGGGGCACCAGCAGCGTGCGGGGCACCAGCGAGGGTGCGTTCGACAACGCGGTGGGCGAGCGGTTCGACGTCGCCGCCGCCATCGAGTACGCCGAGTTCCACGAGCTGCCGAACATCTGGCTGGTGGGCTGGTCGTTCGGCACCGACCTGACCCTGAAGTACGGCTGCGACCCGGCGGTGGCCGGAGCGATCCTGCTCTCCCCGCCGCTGCGTTTCTCGCAACCCGGCGACCTGGCCGTCTGGGCGGAGTCGGGTCGGCCGCTGACCGCGCTGGTGCCCGAGTTCGACGACTACCTGCGCCCCGACGAGGCCCGGCGGCGCTTCGCGGCGGTGCCGCAGGCCGAGGTGGTCGGCGTGCCCGGGGCCAAGCACCTCTGGGTGGGCGACGCCGAGCGGGTGCTCGACGAGATCGTCAGGCGGGTGAACCCGGCGGTGCCGCTGCCGCTGCCGACGAGGTGGGACGGCCCGATGGAGACCGGCGACGTCAGTGCGTACGCCGACCGGACGGTGGCCGCCTTCGCCGACACCCCCGTACCGGGGCCCGCCGCCGGCTGAGCCCTCCCGGTCGTGTCTCAGCGGCGGTCCTGGCGGGGGAGCACCACCTCGCGCAGGATCAGCTGGAGGGCGGCGACCACCGGGATGGCGATCAGCGCGCCGACCACCCCCATCAGCGCCACCCCGAGTAGGGCGGCCAGCAGCGCGGCCACCTCGTTGACCTCCACCGACCGCCGCATGATCTTCGGGTAGATGAGGTAGTTCTCCACCTGCTGGTAGAGCACGAAGAAGACCACGCAGGCGATGCCGACCGGCAGCGCGGTGGCGAAGCCGACCAGACTGACGACCACCGCGCCGAGGGTGGCCCCGATCTGCGGGATCAGGTCGGTCACCGCCACCACCACGGCCAGCGCGAACGGGTAGGGCAGCCCGACGACCAGGGCGAAGACGAAGCTGGTCGCGCCGGCCAGCACGGCGATGCTCAACGCCCCCACCATGTACGCGCCGACCTTGGTGAGGATCTCGTCGCCGATCAGGCTGACCCGTTGCCGGCGGGACCTCGGCACCAACGCGTACCCGAGGTCGCGCAGCCGGTCGAAGTAGGCCAGGAAGTAGATCGTCAGCACCAGCACGGTGAGCACCCGGAAGATCGTGCCGAAGATCAACTGAGCGCCGCCGAGGACCCCGCCGAGCGCCCGGCCCACGGTGTCCGCGTTCGCCAGCTCCTGCACCCGCCGCATCACGTCGTACCGCACCACCAGGTCGTTGGCGGTGCGGTTGCGGCGCAGTTCCTCGACGTAACTGGGGAGCTGCTCGATGAACTGCCCGGTCTGGGTCACCACCGGCGGCACCAACGCCACCAGCCCGGCGACGATCAGCAGCACCACAGTCAGCGCCACCACCGCCACCGCCAGCCCGTGCGGCAGCCCCCAGCGGCGCAGCCGGACCACCGCCGGGTTGAGCCCCACCGCCAGGAAGAGCGCGATCACTACCAGGACCAGGATGCCGCCGGCATTGCGGATCCCCAGGAACACGGTGTACGCCAGCAGCACGCCGAGGGCCCCGGTGAACCCGACCAGGAAACTGCTGCGGCGCAGTGGCCGCCCGGGTCGACCGAACCGCCCCGATCCGGTGGCGACCGACCCGGCGGAGCCGTCCCCCGACATGTTCCGCGCCGGTGCGTCCTGCGCTGGCGCGTGCGGTGCCGTGGTGGGGGCGTCGGTGGCCCGGCCGGTCGGTGCGGCGGGCTCTGCGCGCGTGGCGGGCTCTGCCCCGGTGGCCGGCTCCCCGGTCGGGCCGGGCGGCGGCTCGGAGCGGGCCGTCACCGGTTCCTTCCCGGCCCGGGCCACCGGTACGCCAGCGCGGACGCTGTCCCGGGCCGCGTCGTCGCGTGCCGGGCCTTGCTGTGCCACCGGACCTCCCCAGTTCCGCCCCGGCGCGGCAGACCGGAGTGGATCGGCCGACCCACCCGGCGACCACCTACCGTACGGGCTCCTGCCCGCAGGGTAGTGGGGTGGGCGGCCCGCCGGCCACCCCGGGGTCGCCCCGCCGTGGTCACTCGGACTCGACGGTCACCGTACTCGGCTTGGCGCTGCGCTCGTCGGTGGTCGGCTTGCTGGGCCGCTTGCCGTTCTCCCCGGTACTGGTGATCTTCGTCGGGGTGGCGCCCCGGCCGGCGGTGCCCGGAACCGCGGCGACTGTCGGTTCACCGTCCACCCCGGCGCTCGCCGTCCCGCCGTCCACCGTGGTCACCGGCTCGGCCTTCGGCTTCGCGGCACCGTCCGTACCACCGGTCGGTTTCGTGCCGTTGGCGGCCGGACCGCCGGCCGGCCTGGTGACGGCCACGACCGCGTCCGCACCGACCGGTTCCTTCCCGGCGTCGCTGTCGGCGGGGGCCTTGCCGCCGCCGGTCGCAGCGGAGCCCACCGGCTGCGGCGCCGGGGCGTCGGCGGTGCGGGTCGGCTTCGGCTTCCTGCCGTTGCCGAGCGGGCCCGTCCCCGGCCGGTCGCCGTCCGGGGACGGCACCACCGCGTCGGTGCCCACCGGCGTCGCGGCGCGCGTCCGCAGGGCGGTGACGTCCCGCTGGAGCTCGTCGTGCTCCTGCCGCGCCTGCCAGGTCTCCTGACGCAGGTCGGCGAGCTGCTGCTGGGCCTGGGCGATCTCCAGCATCACCCGGGCGAGCTGCTGCCGGCCGGCCGCCGCCTCCTGCTGGGTGGCGGCGAGGTGCTGCTGGGTGGTGGCCAGGTGCTGTTGGGTGGTGGCCGCGTACTCGTCGAACTGCCGACGGGAGGCGGCGACGTGCTCGTCGGCCTGGCGACGCTTCTCGGCGGTCTCCCGCTCGACCCGGTCGATCAGCTCGGTGGTCTCCTGCTCCACCCGCCGCCGTAGCTCGGTGGTCTCCTGCTCGGCCGTACGGCGCAGCGTCGCCGCGTCCGCCTCGGCGACCCGGCGGATCTCGGCCGCGCCCTGCTCGATCTCGTCCCGCCGGGCGGCCCACTCCCGCTCCAGCTCGGCCTGCCGCGTGCCGTGCTGCTGTTCCAGCTCGTCGTGCCGGGCCCGGTGCTTGCGGTCCAGCTCGTCGCGGCGCTTGGCGAACTCCTGCTCGGCGGCGGCCCGGCGCTGGGCCAGCTCCCGGTCGGCGGCCTCCCGCCGGCCGTTGACCTCCTGCTCCACCCCCGCGCGCCAGGCCCCCAGCTCCTGCTGCGTCTGGGCGCGGGACTGCTGCACGTACGCCTCGGTCTCGGTGCGCATCCGCTGCACGTACGCCTCGGCCTCGGCCCGGCTGCGCTGGGCCGCCTCGGTCGCCTCGGTGGTCAGCCGCTGCGCCTCCTGCCGGGCCCGCTCCCGGGTCGCCTTGGCCGCGCCGTCGGCGTCGTCGGTGACCTGCTTGGCCTGCTGGAGCGCCTTGGCGTGGGTGGCGCGGCTGGTCTCCGTCGCCGAATCGGTGAGCCGCCGGGCCTCCTGCTGTGCCTTGAGGTGCACCTCCTTGGCGGCCTCGCGCAGGTCGGTGGCCTCCTTCTGGGCCTTGGCCAGCGCCGCCTTCGCCATCTCGCGGAGCTTGGTGGCCTCCTGCTGGGCCCGGGAGTGGATCTCCTTGGCGGTGTCGCGGAGCTTGGTGGCCTCCTGCTGGGCCCGGTTCAGGGCCTCCTGGGCGGCGGTCCGCAACCGGTTGGACTCGTCCTCGGCGGTGGCGCGCAGCAGGGTCGCCTCGTCCTTGGCGATGCTGCGCAGCCGGGCGGCCTCCTCCTTGGCGGTACGCACGGCGGCGTCCGCCTCGGCTTTGCGGGCCGTGGTGTGCCGTTCCTCCTCGGCACGCCGGGCGGCGAGCGCGATCTCGAAGTCCTTGAGCGCCCGGGCGGCCTGCTCGCGGGCCTCGTCGATGATGTGCTCGGCGGCGGCCCGGCGGGCCTCGATCTCCTCGTTGGCGGCGACCAGGATCGCGTCCGCCTGCTCCTCGGCGAGGGCGAGGATCTGCTCGACCCGGGGGCCGAGGTGCTTGAAGGAGGCCCGGTCCACCACCCCGACCTGCTTGCGCACCTGGGCGAGATCCCGCTGTAGGTGCTCGACCTGACCGGCCAGCTTGTGGATCTGGGTGTACGCCTGTTCCCGCTCACCCGTCAGCGTGGCGATCTCGTGCTCCGCACGAGCGACGTACCGGTCGACCTGTCGTTTGTCGTATCCCCGCAGAGCGGACTCGAAGCTGGGCTCCGTGGTCACATCCCCGCCGAGAGCGAACAGTTCCTCGCCGTGCGACATGCCCCCATCCTCACACGCATCCGGCCCTCCGGGGGCGATACGGACGCCGCTGTGGGGAGCTGTTTCAGTGCTGTCCCGCGACAGGGTGTCACAGGGCGGGAACGGGCGCGGCGCGGGGGTGCACCGGTCATCCGGTGTCCCTCCGCGCCGCGACTCATGCCCCGTCGATGCGTTCGGTCAGCTGGCGGTCTCCGCGGTCGCCCGGGACTCGGCGTCGGCCTTCGCCGGCTCCGCCTTGGCCGGCGCGGCGGCCTGCTGCTGGGCCGGCACGCCCGGCACGATCCCGGCCAGGCCGGAGAGCATCTGGCCGAGCTGGGAGGTGACCGCGTCCTTCTGGCGGGTGAGGTCCTCCACCTCGCGGCGGGCCGCCTGGGTGGTCAGGTCCGCCTCGGTGCGCGCCTCGGTGAGCAGCCGCTTCGCCTCGGCCTTGGCCTCGTTGAGGGTCTTCTCGGCCAACGCCTTGGCCTTGTCGACGGTGTCGTTGGCGGTGCGCTCGGACTCGACCCGGCGGGCCTCGGCGCGCTGCTCGATCTCCTTGGCCCGCTCCTGGGCGGCCCGCGCCCGCTGCTCGGCCTCGCCGACCAGCTTCTGGGTCTGCGCCACCTGGGCGGCGTGCCGCTCCGACTCCTCGCGCTCGGCCTTCTCCCGCCGCTCGGCGAGCTGGAGCTCCAGCGCCTGGAGGTCCTTGTCCCGCTTGTCGCGGGCGTCGGTGAGCAGCTTGGTCGCCTCGGCGCGCTTCTCCTCGGCCTCCCGGGCGGCCTTCGCCCGCTGCTGGGTGATCTCCCGCTCGGCGGTGGCGCGCAGGGTGGCGACCTCCCGCTCGACGGTGGACTTCAGCTCGGCCACCTCGTGCGCGGTGACCGTACGCAGCTGCTTGGTCTCCCGGTCGGCGTCGGCGCGCAGCGTGTCGGCCTCCCGGCGGGCCTGCACCCGGGCCTCGGCGGCCTCCCGCTCGGCGGCGGTGCGGACGGTGCCGGCCTCCCGCTCGGCGGTGGCCTTCATCGCGGCGGCCTCGGCGCGCGCCTTGTCGGTGATCTCCCGCGCCTCCAGCCGGGCAGCGGAGAGGATTCCTTCCGACTCGCGCTTGGCCTCGTTGCGGTGGTCGTTGGCCTGCTCCTCGGCCAGCCGGAGGATCTGCTCGACCCGGGTGCCGAGACCCGAGAGGGTCGGCCGGCTGTTCTCCTCGAGCTGCTTGTTGGTGTCGGTGAGCTTCTGCTCGAGCGCGGCCTGCCGCTGCTCGGCCTGGCGGAGCCGACGCTGGGCGTCGTTCATCCGCTGCTCGGCCTCGGCGCGGGCCTGCTCCGACTGGGTCAGCGCGGCTGTCATCCGGCCGAGGAAGTCGTCGACCTGGTGGGTGTTGTATCCGCGCAGGCCCACCGTGAAGTCGGGCTGCGAGTTCGCGTTATCGAAGAACGCGAGAGGGGAGGACTGCTGCTGGGGCATTGGGACATACTTGCAGACCCCCCGGGGTCGTTCGCAAGAGCGGTGCCGAGCTTTCGTGTCCTCTTTACATGGTCCACCGGGTCGTACCGGCGGCCGACGCCAAACGGCGATCTTGGCAGGTCCGGGCGGCCCCGCCGCCGTCACCGCCCGCTATCCCGGCAGTGCCCCACACCTTTCCCCCGCCACCCCCGGAATGGCATCCCCGCACAATGCCCGCCCCGGTCCGCCCCGCCCCGGTGATCAAGAGGTTTGCGTCAGGTCTGGAGATCGGGATGACGCAAACCTCTTGATCGACACGGAGGGAGGGGCGGGGGAGGGGGAGAGGAAGGGTCAGTGGGGGGTGTCGGCGGGTTGGACGAGTTCGATGAGGACGCCCCCGGCGGCCTTGGGGTGGACGAAGTTGACCCGGGAGTTGGCGGTGCCGCGCTTCGGCGTGTCGTAGAGCAGCCGTACGCCGCGTTCGCGCAGGGTCGCGCAGGCCGCGTCGATGTCGGCGACCGTGTACGCCACCTGCTGCACCCCGGGGCCGTTGCGGTCGAGGAACTTGGCGATGGTCGACTCCGGCGACAGCGGGGCGAGCAGTTGCACGCAGCCGCCCTCGGCGGTCGGGCCGACGGCCATCATCGCCTCGCGTACGCCCTGCTCGGTGTTGGTCTCCTCGTGTATGCAGCGCATCCCGAAGGTGCGCTGATAGAAGTCGATCGCGGCGTCCAGGTCGGCGACCGCGACCCCGACGTGGTCGATACGGCGCAGCCCGATGTCTGTGACGTAGTCGGCAGCGGGCTCGACGGGGGAGTTCTCAGCCATGACGCTAGTCTGGCCGAACAGCCGTTAAGGCGTACAGCTCGGTACCCCCCTCGGAGGCAGACAGTGGCATCGGTCATCGTCAGCGGCGCGCGGACCCCGATGGGCCGGCTGCTGGGCAACCTGAAGGACCTGCCGGCGACGAAGCTCGGCGGCATCGCGATCAAGGCGGCGCTGGAGCGCGCCGGGGTCGCCCCGGACCAGGTGCAGTACGTGATCATGGGCCAGGTGCTCCAGGCCGGCGCCGGGCAGATCCCCGCCCGGCAGGCGGCGGTGGAGGCGGGCATCCCGATGTCGGTGCCGGCGCTGAGCGTCAACAAGGTGTGCCTCTCCGGCCTGGACGCGATCGCCCTGGCCGACCAGCTCATCCGGGCCGGCGAGTTCGACATCGTGGTGGCCGGTGGCATGGAGTCGATGACCAACGCCCCGCACCTGCTGCTCGGTCAGCGCGCCGGCTACAAGTACGGCGACGTGACGATCAAGGACCACATGGCCCACGACGGGCTCAGCGACGCCTGGGACTGCTGCTCGATGGGCGAGTCCACCGAGCGGCTCGGCGCACGGCACGGCATCACCCGCGAGGAGCAGGACGCATTCGCGGCGGCCAGCCACCAGCGGGCCGCCGCCGCCCAGAAGAACGGCCACTTCGCCGACGAGATCACCCCGGTGGTCATCCCGCAGCGCAAGGGCGACCCGCTGGTGATCAGCGAGGACGAGGGCATCCGCCCGGACACCACCGCCGAGTCGCTGGCCAAGCTGCGTCCCGCCTTCACCAGGGACGGCACGATCACCGCCGGTTCCTCGTCGCCGATCTCGGACGGCGCGGCGGCCGTGGTCGTGATGAGCAAGGCCAAGGCGAACGAGCTGGGTCTGACCTGGCTGGCCGAGGTCGGCGCGCACGGCAACGTGGCGGGCCCCGACAACTCCCTGCACTCGCAGCCGTCCAACGCCATCCAGCACGCCCTGAAGAAGGGTGGCCTGAGCATCGACGACCTCGACCTCATCGAGATCAACGAGGCGTTCGCCCAGGTCGGGATCCAGTCCGCGCGGGACCTCGGGGTCGGCGTCGACAAGATCAACGTCAACGGCGGGGCCATCGCGCTGGGGCATCCGATCGGCATGTCCGGCGCCCGGCTGGTGCTCACCCTCGCGCTGGAGCTGAAGCGGCGCGGCGGCGGCACCGGCGCGGCGGCGCTCTGCGGTGGTGGCGGTCAGGGTGACGCCCTGATCATCCACGTGCCGGCCGACGCCCAGGGCTGACCCGCATCCGGGTCGGCAGGGGCGGGGTCGGCGAGCCGCGCAGTCGGGCGCGAAGGTGATCCGGTGACGAGCGCGGGGAGTGGGCGGGGTTTGCGAGCCCCGCAGTCGTGAGCGAAGGTGGCCCAGTGACTGTCGAGAACGCTCCCTCCCCGGCCGCTGTCCCGGTTCGTCGCAGTCGGGACGTACGGATGCTGGTGCGTCGGGCACGCGAGGGTGACCCCCGGGCGGTGGCCCGGCTGATCACCCTGGTCGAGTCCGGCGACGAGGTGCTGCCGCAGGTGGCGGCGGCGCTCGCGCCGTACGCCGGGCAGGCCCAGGTGGTCGGGTTGACCGGCTCCCCGGGGGTCGGCAAGTCGACCACCACCAACGAGCTGGTGCGGGCGTTGCGGGCGGGCGGGCACCGGGTCGGCGTGCTGGCCATCGACCCGTCCAGCCCGTTCACCGGCGGGGCGATCCTCGGTGACCGGGTGCGGATGCAGGACCACGCCACCGACCCGGGCGTCTACATCCGGTCGATGTCCAGCCGGGGGCACCTCGGCGGGCTCTCCGCCGCGACCCCACAGGCGGTCCGGGTGCTGGAGGGCGCCGGCTGCGACGTGGTGCTGGTGGAGACCGTCGGGGTCGGCCAGGCGGAGGTGGAGGTGGCCTCGCTCGCCGACACCACGCTGGTGCTGCTCGCCCCCGGCATGGGTGACGCGATCCAGGCGGTCAAGGCGGGCATCCTGGAGATCGCCGACGTCTTCGTGGTCAACAAGGCGGACCGGGACGGCGCCGACAACACGGTCCGTGACATCCAGGGCATGATCGCGCTGGGCGAGCGCGGGCCGGGGCAGTGGCGGCCGCAGGTGGTCCGCTCGGTCGCCGCGCGCGGCGAGGGGATCGACGACATCGCCGCCGCGATCGACAAGCACCGGGCCTGGCTGGAGCAGCACGACGAGCTGCGCCGCCGCCGGGAGAAGCGGGCCGCCGCCGAGATCGAGGCGATCGCGCTGGGCACCCTGCGCGCCCGCATCGGTTCCCTGCGCGACGGTACGGAGTTGCCGACGCTCGCCGCGAAGGTCGCCGAGGGGGCGCTGGACCCGTACGCGGCGGCGGACGAGTTGCTGGCCCAGATCAGCGCCTGACCGGGCCGGCGGGCCGGACACCACCTGGCCCTTTTCGGGGGGCATATTGCTGCTCTTGAATGCCGTGATGTACGCGTGTATACAGGAACGGCGAAACTGATCTCGGGCCCGGGCGCATTCTGCGCCCGGGGCGCGGTCTCCGAACCGAGGAAGGGAAGGAATACCGTGACCAGGATCGGAACAATGGCCACCCGGCTCGGTGTCTCCGGCGCGCTCGTCGTCGGCGCCGTGTCGCTGACGTTGGCGACGACGGCGGCAGCCGCGAGTGCCGGCTCGGTGAGTGGCGGCTGGTTCACCAACAGCACCTCCTGTTACCAGGCCGGCAGCAATGCGGTCGAGCTGCCGAATTCGCGGTACCGCGACTATGCCTGCAACTATTCCGCCAGCCACAACCCGCACTGGCACCTGCTCCTCTACACCTGATCCGGACCGCGCCGTCGCGGAATGGGAACGACCGTTCCGCTGGCCGCCGCCGGTGGTGTGTTCAGCCGGTCGGTTGCCGCAGGTACGGCTCCAGCGGCCCGCGCGCGAGTGAACGCGCCCTGGCCTCCCCGACACCGTCCTCGATCATGTGGGAGGCGGTGTAGACGATCGCCTGGACGAGTTCGGCGGTGCCGGCCCGGTCGGGTGCGCCGTGCTCGGCGAGGGCCTCCACGAGCGGAGCGCGCAACTGTTCGTGGAGGTGACGGCCGGGTTCGGCGAACGCTTCCGGCGAAGCGATCGCCGACAACCCGCGGAAGACCGCGTGCTCGCCCGTGGCGACCAGATGGAGGTTGGCCGCCACGTAGGCGAGGACCCGGTGGCCGGGGGTGCTGGCCCGGCGCATCCGCTGCGTCACGTAGGTCGACCAGCGGGGAAGCAGGTCCACGATGACCGCGTCGAGCAGGTCGGTACGGGACGCGAAGTACTGGTAGGCGCTCGGACGCGCCAGGCCTGTCCGCGCGGCGACCGCAGCCCACCCCGACCTCCCCCTCACCCTCGGTGATCAAGAGGTTCGCGTCAATCTGCCCGCGGATCGTGACGCAAACCTCTTGATCACCGGGGTGGGGTGGCGAGGGGGGGTGAGTTCCCTTAGCGATCGTTCAGGTTGTCGTTCTACACTCGGGGTTCGGTCGAGGACTCGAGGAGGAGCCCCGCGGATGAACGCCGACGAGATCGCCGCCGGACGGGCACGCTGGCAGGCCCGGTACGACGCCGCGCGCAAGCGGGACGCGGACTTCACCACCCTGTCCGGCGCCACCGTGCAACCCGTGTACGGGCCCCCCGAGGGCACCGCGTACCCCGGGTTCGAACGGATCGGCTGGCCGGGCGAGTTCCCGTACACCCGGGGGTTGCACCCGACCGGCTACCGGGGTCGGGCCTGGACGATCCGGCAGTTCGCCGGGTTCGGCAACGCCCAGCAGACCAACGAGCGGTACAAGATGATCCTCGGCGCGGGCGGCGGCGGGCTCTCCGTGGCCTTCGACATGCCGACCCTGATGGGGCGTGACTCCGACGACCCGCAGGCGCTGGGCGAGGTCGGGCACTGCGGGGTCGCGGTGGACTCCGCCGCCGACATGGAGGTGCTCTTCGACGGCATCGACCTGGCCGGCGTCACCACCTCGATGACCATCTCCGGCCCGGCGGTGCCGGTGTTCTGCATGTACCTGGTCGCCGCCGAGCGGCAGGGCGTCGACCTGTCCCGGCTCGACGGCACGTTGCAGACCGACATCTTCAAGGAGTACATCGCGCAGAAGGAGTGGCTGTTCGACCCCGAGCCGCACCTGCGCCTGATCGGCGACCTGATGGAGTACTGCGCCGGCGAGATCCCGCGCTACAAGCCGCTGTCGGTCTCCGGCTACCACATCCGCGAGGCCGGCTCGACCGCCGCGCAGGAGTTGGCGTACACCCTGGCCGACGGGTTCGGCTACGTCGAGCTGGGGCTCTCGCGCGGCCTGGACGTCAACGTCTTCGCCCCCGGGCTGAGCTTCTTCTTCGACGCGCACCTGGACTTCTTCGAGGAGATTGCCAAGTTCCGTGCCGCCCGCCGGATCTGGGCCCGCTGGCTGCGCGACGTCTACGGCGCGACCAGCGAGAAGGCCCTCTGGCTGCGGTTCCACACCCAGACCGCCGGGGTGTCGCTGACCGCGCAACAGCCGGTCAACAACGTGGTACGCACCGCCGTGGAGGCCCTTGCCGCCGTGCTCGGCGGCACCAACTCGCTGCACACCAACGCCCTCGACGAGACCCTGGCCCTGCCCACCGACGAATCCGCCGAGATCGCCCTGCGTACCCAGCAGGTGCTGATGGAGGAGATCGGGGTGACCAACGTGGCCGACCCGCTCGGCGGCTCCTGGTACGTCGAGGCGCTCACCGACGCCATCGAGGCCGAGGCGGAGGAGATCTTCGCCCGGATCCGGCAGCTCGGCGGCGACGGCCCGCACCGGATCGGCCCGATGACCTCCGGCATCCTGCGCGGCATCGAGGACGGCTGGTTCACCGGCCACATCGCCGAGTCGGCCTTCGTCTACCAGCAGGCCCTGGAGAAGGGCGACAAGAAGATCGTCGGGGTCAACTGCCACACCGGCACGGTCGCCAAGGAGCTGGAGATCCTGCGCATCTCGCACGAGGTGGAGCTGGAGCAGCGCCGGGTGCTCGCCGAGCGCAAGGCCGCCCGCGACGACGCGGCGGTGACGGCGGCGGTGCAGCGCATGATCGAGGTCAGCCGTACCGGCGGCAACATGATCCCGCCCATGCTCGACGCCGTCCGCGCCGAAGCCACCCTGGGCGAAATCTGCGACGCCCTACGCACGGAATGGGGCACCTACCGCGAACCCGCCCGCTTCTAACCCCCGTCCCCCAACCCCACCCCCGGTCGATCATGGAGTTGTGGTGGTGGCAGAGCCTCATAAAAGGGGCGCTACGCCCACCACAACTCCATGATCGACGGGGTGGGGGTGGGGGGAGAACGGGAGGTGAGAGTGGCAACTGTGGGCGTTGCGGCTGAGCCGACAACGGTGGGGATCGTGCGAGACTAGGTAACCATGAGCGACCCACGGATCACCTCGTCGATCTTCACCCGCGGCGCGGTCGACCTCAGCGCGCTGCGCGGCACCGCCCCGGCCAGTTCCCGTCCCGCCACACCGAGCCAGACCGGCGCACCCACCGGCGCACCTGGCGGTCCCGCCACAGGTGGCAGCGCCGCCGTGCTCGACGTGACCGAGGCGAACATCCAGTCCGGGGTGCTCGAACGGTCGATGACCACACCCGTGGTGGTCTTCTTCGGCGCGGCCGGCTACCCGGACAGCGACCAGTTCGCCCCGGTGCTGGAGCGGCTGGCGGCCGAGGGGGCCGGCCAGTGGGTCCTGGCCCGGGTCGACGTCCAGGAGAACCCGCGGATCGCGCAGATGTTCCAGATCCAGGCGATCCCCACCGTCTACGCGGTGGTCGGCGGGCGGCCGATCGACGCCTTCCCCGGGGTGATCCCCGAGCCGCAGCTGCGCCAGTGGCTCGCCGCGGTGCTCAAGGCCGGTGGCGTCACCGTCGCCGAACCGGAGGACCCGCGCCTCGACGAGGCCGACGACGCGTTGATGAGCGGCGACCTCGACGCCGCCGAGCAGGCGTACCGCAAGATCCTCGCCGAGTCCCCGGCGGACGCCGCCGCCGAGGCCGGCCTGGCCCAGGTCGGGGTGGCCCGGCGGGTCGCCGGTGCCGACCCGCAGGCCGCCCTCGCCGCCGCGCAGGCCAACCCCGACGACGTCGAGGCCCAGCTCCTCGCCGCCGACATCGAGGTGCTCAGCGGCATGGCCGAGCAGGCGTACGAACGGCTGGTCGGGGTGGTCCGGCGGACCGCTGGCGACGACCGGGACCGGGCCCGCCAACACCTGGTCTCGCTGTTCAGCATCGCCGGCCCGGACGACCCCGCCGTGGCCTCCGCCCGTCGCGCCCTGGCCAGCGCCCTGTTCTGATCCCCTGACACCCCGCGCGGGCCGGCCGCACGGCCGGCCCGCCGACCATCGAGGACGGGAGCCCGTGATGCGCCGAATCGCCGTCCTCGACGCGCCGACCAACCTGGGTCTGCGCCCACCCACCTCCACCTCCGTCCCCGGCTGCGGCAAGGCCCCCGGGGCGCTGCGCGACCACGGCCTGCTCGCCCGGCTCGGGGCCCGCGACGCAGGCTGCCTCACCGCCCCCCGGTACGACCCGGGCGACTGGCGGCCCGGCGACGGGGTCTGCCACGCCCGGGAGATCTCCGGCTACTCGACGGCGCTGGCCGACCGGATCGGCGCGATCATCGACCGGGGCGAGTTCCCGCTGGTCCTCGGCGGGGACTGTTCGGTGCTGCTCGGCTCGGCGCTGGCGATGCACCGGCTCGGCGAGGCCGTCGGCGGGCGGATCGGGCTGGTCTTCGTCGACGGCCACTCCGACTTCCGGCACCCCGGCAACGCCTCCTACGTCGGTGCGGCGGCGGGGGAGGACCTCGCCCTGGTGACCGGGCGCGGGCAGGCCGACCTGGCCGCCATCGAGGGGCGTCGACCGTACTTCCGGGACATCGACGTGGTGGTGCTCGGCATCCGCGCGCAGGACGAGTACCGGCTCGACCTCCAGGCCGCCGGGATCATCACCCGGCCGGTGCCGGCCCTGCGCGCCGAGGGGGCCGCCCGCAGCGCCCAGTGGGCGCACGAGCAACTCGCCGACTGCGCCGGCTACTGGGTGCACATCGACGTGGACGTGCTCGACCCGGCGGTGATGCCGGCCGTGGACGCCCCCGACCCGGGCGGGATCGCCTTCGCCGAGCTGGAGATCCTGCTCGCCGGGCTGGTGGACACCCCGCACTGCCTCGGCGTCGAGCTGACCGTCTTCGACCCCGACTACGACCCGGACGGCGCGTACGCCGCCGAGATCGTCAACACGGTCGTCGCCGGACTGGCCCCGGTCGTCGCCCCGGACGCCGTCCCACCCCGGCTGCTGCCGCCCCAGCCGCACCCCGCCGACCCCGACCCGGCCGACGCGCATGGCCGCGCCGAGGAGCCGGTCGCCTGACCGTGCCCCGGCCCGCCTGGCCCGGCCCGCGTGACCCCGCAACGGGGCCGATGTGGCGGGGTCACGCGACCTGGATACCGCTACATCGCCCCCGTCGAGCGCGAGACCGGGCCGGGCGGGAGAGGCGTCAGCGGAGGGCGCGGAGGAAGCGTTCGGCGATCGGGACGGCGCTGGCCGTGCTCGAACCACCCTGCTCGACGAAGACGGCGAACGCGACGTCGCCCCGCCACCCGACGAACCAGGCGTGGGTGTGCGCCGGATCGTCGTCGTACTCGGCGGTGCCGGTCTTGCCGTACACCGGGCCACCCGGCACGTCGGCCAGCGCCCGGGCGGTGCCGGCGGTGACCACCTCGCGCATCATCGTCTTCAGCGCCGCCACCGACTCGGCCCGCAGCGTCGGGCCGGCCGCGGCGGGCGCGGCGGGGGCCGGGTCGAGCACCAATTTCGGCTGCTCGAAGCGGCCCCGGGCGACGGCGGCGGTCACCCCCGCCATGGCCAGCGGGCTGACCACGGTGGTGCCCTGGCCGATCGCGGCGGCGGCCTGCTCGGTCGGCCCGCCGCCGGTGGAGACCTTGCCGGTGAAGACGTCCGCGCCGAGGTCCCACGAGCCCTCCAACCCGAGGGTACGACCGGTGGCGGCCAGCCCGTCCGGGCCGAGCTGCGGGGCCAGCGCGACGAAGGCGGTGTTGCAGGACTTCGCGAAGTCGGTCCGGAACGGCACCCTGCCCAGCACGAAGTCGTCGGAGTTCTTGAACGGGCGGCCGTCCACCACGCTGGTCTTCGGGCAGTCGACGACGGTCTGCGGGGTCACCGCCCCCTTGTCCAGCAGGGCCAGGGCGCTGACCGTCTTGAACGTGGAGCCCGGTGGCACCTGGGCGGTGAAGGCCAGGTTCTCCCCGGCCGCCCCGGGGCCGTTGGCGGCGGCGAGCACCGCGCCGTCGCCGACCCGTACCGCCACCAGGGCCGCGCGTCGCTTCTCGCCCCGCAACGCGCCGTCGGCGGCGTTCTGGGTGGCCACGTCGAGGGTGGTGCGGACCGGCTGGCCGGGGCCCGGCTCCTGCCGGAACGCCTCGGTGACGACGGTGCTGCCGCCCTCGGGCGCGGGCCGGCGGATCTCCACTGTGGTGCCGGGAGCGCCGCGCAGCCGCTCGTCGTAGCGGCCCTGGAGGCCGCCGTGGCCGACCAGGTCGCCCTTGGCGTACCGGTCGGGGTGGGCGGCGAGGTCGTCGGCCTGTGCCGGGTCGACCGTGCCGAGCAGGGCGCGGGCGAACTCCCGGGTCGGTGCCAGGTCGAGCTTCTCGGCCCGGAACTTCGTCCCCGGCAGGTCGTAGATCCGGGAACGGATCTGCCGGTACGCCTCGTCCCGCAACGTCACGACCTCGACGAACGCGTCCGGGTCGGCGTCGCGGAGCCGTTGCGGCAGGTCGGCGAGGTCGACCGGGGGGCTGATCGGCGGCCGGACCGCCCGGAACGCCGCGTCGAGCCGCCCCACCAGCGCCGCGACGTCCGGGATCTCGCCGGGTTGCAGTCCGATCCGGACCACCGGCCGGGGCGTCACGATCGGCTGTCCCGCGCCGTCGAGCAGCCCGGCCCGGGGCGCGGCGGTCCGCCGCAGCGTCAACCGGTCGCCCTTGGCGAGCTGGTCGTGCAGCACCTGCGGTTCCCAGATCACCTGCCACCGGTCGTCGCCGGAGTTCTGCCGCAACCGGAGCGGACGCTGGTAGGCCCAGTCCGCCCCGCCCGGCAGCGTCCACCGGATGTCGACGGTGGTGGTGGCGAGGTTCTTGGTGACCTCGGCCTCCCCGACGTGCCGCAGGGCGGGCGGGGTGGCGGCGAGATCGCCGGAAAGCGCCTTGATCTCCTCGACGACGGTGCCGGCGGGCACTCTCGCCCCGGTCGGGTCGACGAAGCCCACCTTGTCCAGATTGCCGGATCGCCAGCCGGCGAGGAACGCGTCGACGCTGCCCGTCAGCCCGTCGTCGGCGGAGCAGCCGACCAGGGCGCCGGCCGCCAGCACGGTGGCGGCCAGGGCCGCGAGCCCCCGTCGCAGGGGCGTGCCGGGGCAGCGGTAGGGGTACGACAGGGGCATGGAGCTGCACCTTCCGGACGGCGGGCTGCCCTGCACGCTAGTCCGTCGTCGCCGCCCGTACCGCCCCGTGCGGCCGCCGGGGCCACCCGGCCAGGCCGTACGCCGGTGCGGCCGGGCCGCCGTGACGGCGACGCCGGGGGTGGGGCCGGGCCCCAACGGGACCGCACGAAGTGGTGGGCCCGCAGGTGTGATGAACATCCCGAGGCGGGGTACTCGGCACCCGGCCGATCGTGCATCTGCCACGGATGCCAGGCCAGAGTCCCGAACCGGACGTCCCACCGGTGGTCCACCGACCGAGGCACGAAGCGGCAGGGCCTATGGTGGGGCGGCAGAGTGACCCACAACGCGGTGGGTCGTCGAGGGGAGTGGCACCGATGGACCGGCGTCCGGCGATCAAACCGGTACCCGACCTCCGGCAGAGCGACACCGGCCGGGACGACAGCTTCGATTCGGCGACCGACGGGGACAGCCCGCCGATCGACGGGGACGGCTACGGCCGACTCGACACCGGCGTGACCGGGATGACCGGTTCGAGCATCGACACCCTCTACGACCTGGGCCTTCCGGTGGAAGCGCTCGGCGAGGACGTGGAGGACGCCGAACTCGACGAGCCGGTGCCCAACGCGGAACGCCTGGTGGCGCAGGCGGTGGCGCTGGCCGGGGACGACCACGACGCGGCGACCCTGGTGGGCCGGTTCTGGCGGTTCGCGCCGGACGAGGAGCTGATCGGGTTCACCGCCGAGGAGATGCTCGACGCCGCGCGGGCACACCGGGACCTCGCCCAGCAGCGGGTGCCGGGCGAGCTGAAGCTGCGCATCCTGCCCCCCGACGCCGACCAGCACCACACCGTCGTCGAGATCGTCACCGACGACATGCCGTTCCTGGTCGACTCGGTGACCGCCCTGCTCAACGCCCACCACCTCGACGTACACCTGCTGGTGCACCCGTTGGTGGTGGTCCGGCGGGAGCCGCTGGGCCGGCTGACCGAGGTCTCCGCCGACGTGGAGCCGGACGATGCGATCGCCGGTGACCTGGTGGAGAGCTGGATGCGGATCGAGATCGATCCGGTCCGCGACGCCGACCAGCGGGACCAGTTGCGCCGCGAGTTGCAGCGGGTGCTCACCGACGTGCGGGAAGCCGTCGAGGACTGGCCGAAGATGCGCCAGCGGGCCCTGGCGCTCGCCGACGAGTTGGCCTCGGCCCGGACGGCGGACGACCGCCCGCCGGTGCCGGAGAAGGACATCACCGACTCGGTGGAGCTGCTGCGGTGGCTGGCCCACGACCACTTCACCTTCCTCGGCTACCGGGAGTACCGGCTGGTCGACTCCGGTGGCCAGGGCGGCCCGGCGTTGGAGGCGGTGCTCGGCACCGGGCTGGGCATCCTGCGTTCGGACTCGCCGGAAGCGCGGGCGCTTTCGTCGATGACGCCCGAGGCGCACGAGAAGGTGATGGAGAAGCGGCTGCTGATCATCACCAAGGCGAACTCGCGGGCCACCGTGCACCGCTCGGCCTACCTGGACTACATCGGTTTCAAGATCTTCGACTCGGCCGGTGCGGTGGTCGGCGAACGGCGGTTCCTCGGCCTGTTCTCCACCGCGGCGTACCGGACCAGCGTGCGGGAGTTGCCGGTGGTCCGCCGCAAGGTGGCCGAGGTGCTGGACCGCTCCGGGCTGAGCCAGCGCAGCCACTCCGGCAAGGACCTGCTCCAGATCCTGGAGACCTACCCGCGCGACGAGCTGTTCCAGATCAAGACCGACGACCTGTACCACGCGGTGGTCGGCGTGCTGCGGATGGCCGGCCGCCGGCAGTTGCGGGTGTTCCTGCGCCGCGACGCGTACGGACGGTTCATCTCCTGCCTGATCTACCTGCCCCGGGACCGGTTCACCACCCAGAACCGGCTGCGCATGCAGGACATCCTGCTGCGGGAGCTGAACGGGGTCGGGGTGGACTACACCACCCGGGTCACCGAGTCGATGCTGGCCCGGGTGCACTTCATCGTCCGGACCGACCCGAACAACCCGCCCGGTGACATCGACGCCGACCTGCTCGCCGAGGAGTTGGCCGACGCCACCCGGCTCTGGGACGACGACTACCGGCTGGTGCTGGAACGCAAGCTCGGCGACGAGCAGTCCAAGCGCCTGTTCACCAGGTACGCCGACGCGTTCCCGGAGGGCTACAAGGACACCCACACGCCGTACGAGGCGATGAAGGACCTGGCCAAGCTGGAGCTGCTGGAGGAACCCGGCCAGCTGGAGATGCACCTGTTCCGCAAGCAGTGGGCCCCCCGGGCCGGGCAGCGGGCCGACGAGGCGATGGACGTCCGGTTCAAGGTCTACCGGTACGGCGAGCCGATGATGCTCTCCGCCGTGCTGCCGGTGCTGCACTCGCTGGGCGTCCGGGTGGTCGACGAGCACCCGTACGAGGTGGACCGGATCGACGGCCGGGTCTTCCTGTACGACTTCGGGCTGCGGCTGCCCGAGGGGCACCAGGAGTTGGCCGAGGTGCGCCCGCACGTGGAGAACGCCTTCGCCGCCGCCTGGCGGGGCGAGGCCGAGGTGGACGGCTTCAACGAGCTGGTCCTGCGCGGCGGCCTCACCTGGCGGCAGGTGGTGGTGCTGCGGGCGTACGCGAAGTACCTGCGGCAGACCGGGGCGGTCTTCTCCCAGGAGTACATGGAGCAGACCTTCATCGCGTACCCGCAGATCGCGGCGCTGCTGGTGGAACTGTTCGAGGTGCGGTTCGCGCCGGACGGGCGCGAGGCGGAGCAGCGCCGGGAACGCAGCGGCGAACTGGTCGACGCGATCGGCGTCGCCCTGGACGACGTGGCCAGCCTCGACCAGGACCGCATCCTGCGCGCCTACCTGACGCTGATCCAGGCCACCCTGCGGACCAGTTTCTACCAGAAGCGCGCCGACGGGCGGCCCAAGTCGTACGTGGCGTTCAAGCTGGACCCGCAGGCCATCCCGGACCTGCCGGCACCCCGGCCCAAGTTCGAGATCTTCGTGTACTCGCCCCGGTTCGAGGGCGTGCACCTGCGCTACGGGCCGGTGGCCCGGGGCGGGCTGCGCTGGTCCGACCGGCGGGAGGACTTCCGGACCGAGGTGCTCGGCCTGGTCAAGGCGCAGATGGTGAAGAACGCGGTGATCGTGCCGGTCGGCGCCAAGGGCGGCTTCGTGCTCAAGCAGAAGCCGGGGGACCGGGACGAGGCCGTCGCCTGCTACCAGGAGTTCGTCGGCGCGATGCTCGACGTCACCGACAACATCGTCTCCGGTGACATCGTGCCACCGGTGGACGTGGTGCGGCACGACCCCGACGACCCGTACCTGGTGGTGGCGGCGGACAAGGGCACCGCCACGTTCTCCGACATCGCCAACCAGATCTCGGCGGCGCACGGCTTCTGGCTGGGCGACGCGTTCGCCTCCGGCGGTTCCGCCGGCTACGACCACAAGAAGATGGGCATCACCGCCCGGGGCGCCTGGGAGTCGGTCAAGCGGCACTTCCGCGAGCTGGGCCACGACACCCAGACCCAGGACTTCACCGTGGTCGGCGTCGGCGACATGTCCGGCGACGTGTTCGGCAACGGGATGCTGCTCTCCGAGCACATCCGGCTGGTGGCCGCGTTCGACCACCGGCACATCTTCCTCGACCCGGACCCGGACGCCGCCACCTCGTTCCGGGAACGTCAGCGGCTGTTCGAGCTGGCCCGTTCGTCGTGGGAGGACTACGACCCGAAGCTGATCTCCGAAGGCGGCGGGATCTTCCCGCGCGGGGCCAAGTCGATCCCGATCACCCCGCAGGTGCGCGCCGCCATCGGCCTGGCCGACGACGTCACCCAGCTCAGCCCGGCCGAGCTGATGAAGGCGATCCTCACCGCGCCGGTGGACCTGTTCTGGAACGGCGGCATCGGCACCTACGTGAAGGCGTCCAGCCAGACCAACGCCGAGGTGGGCGACAAGTCCAACGACGCGATCCGGGTGGACGGCAAAAACCTGCGCTGCCGGGTCGTCGGCGAGGGCGGCAACCTGGGCTGCACCCAGCTCGGCCGGATCGAGTACGCGCAGACGGGCGGCCGGATCTACACCGACTTCATCGACAACGCGGCCGGGGTGGACTGCTCCGACCACGAGGTGAACATCAAGATCCTGCTCAACACGGCGGTCGCCGACGGCGCGCTGGACGTTCCCGCCCGCGACGAACTGCTCGCCCAGATGACCGACGAGGTCGCCGAGCTGGTGCTGCGGGACAACTACGACCAGGCGCGGGCGATCAACAACTCGCAGGCCCAGGCCGCCTCGCTGCTGCCGGTGCACCGCCGGATGATCAGCGAACTGGAGCGGGCCGGCCAGCTCGACCGGGCGCTGGAGGCGCTGCCCCCGGACGAGGAGCTGGCGGTACGCACCGAGTCCGGGCTCACCGCGCCGGAGTTCGCGGTGCTGCTCGCGTACGTCAAGATCGTGCTGGAGCGGGAGATCCTGGCCGAGGGGCTCGCGGACGAGGAGTGGACGACCGACGTCCTGGTCAACTACTTCCCGACGCCGATGCGCGAGCGGTTTGCCGACCGGATGGCCCAGCACCGGCTGCGTCGGGACATCGTCACCACGGTCCTGGTCAACGAGGCGATCAACCGGGGCGGCATCTCGTTCGTCTTCCGGGTCGTCGAGGAGACGGCCGCGTCGGCGGCCGACGTGATCCGGGCGTACGTGGTGGTCCGGGAGGTGTTCGGGCTGCGCGAGCTGTGGGACGCGGTCGAGGCGCTGGACAACCAGGTCCCGCCGGAGTTGCAGACCAGCGTCTACCTGGACACCCGGCGGCTGCTCGACCGGGCCGTCCGGTGGCTGGTGAGCAACAGGCGGTCGCCGATCGACGTGCCCGCCGAGATCGAGCGGCTCCGCGACGGCGTGGCCCGGCTCCTGCCGGACCTCCAGGACCGGTTCCACGGCAGCGAGCGGGAGTCGTTGCAGGCGCACATCGACGCGATGACCGCCCGGGGGCTGCCGGCCGAGCTGGCCGGGCGGGCGACCCGGCTGATGTACAGCTTCGGTCTGCTGGACGTGGTGGAGACGGCGCGGACCAGCGGGCGGGACGTCGGCGAGGTGGCCTCGGTCTACTTCGTGCTCTCCGACCGGTTCCGGGTGGACTCGCTGCTGTCGAAGATCTCCCTGCTGCCGCGCGAGGACCGCTGGCAGACGTTGGCCCGGATGGCGCTGCGCTACGACCTGTACGCCGCACTGGCCGCGCTGACCGGCGAGGTGCTCGACTCCACCTCCGGTGACCTGCCGCCGCAGGAGCGGGTGCTCCAGTGGGAGCAGTCGAACGCCACCTCGATCCACCGGGCGCACCGGGCGATGGGGGAGTTCGACGAGTCGCGGGCGGACCTCGCCTCGCTCTCGGTGCTCCTGCGGCAGATCCGCACCCTGGTGCGGACGTCCGCCGCCGCCTGACCGTACGCCGACCGCGCCCGTGACGGACTTCCGCCACGGGCGCGGTCGTGCGGTGTGCGGGCCGGCTCAGGACGTCAGCGTGGCGAAGACGATCACGTTGTCCTGGTAGCTGCCGGCGGCCTGGTCGAACTGGCCGCCGCAGGTCACCACCCGCAGCCCGGGACGGTCGTTCGGGCCGTACACCAGGTCGGTGGGGAACTGCGTCTTCGGGTAGGACCGCACCTCGTCGACGGTGAACGTGGCGGTGCTGCCGTCGGCCCGCGCCACCGCGACGGTGTCGCCCGGCAGGAGCGAGCCGAGCTGGAAGAAGACCGCCGGCCCGAGCTGCGCCGAGTCGACGTGCCCGACGATCACCGCGTTGCCGGTCTCGCCGGGGCTGGCCCCCGGTTCGTACCAGCCGGCCTGCTGGGCCTGGTCCAGCGGGGGCACCTGGACCGTGCCGTCCGGGTTGGTGCCCAGCGGCATGATCGCCGCGTTGACCCCGATCCTGGGGATCACGATCGCGGTGGGGGCGGAGCGGGGCAGCGGTGCGGGGCCCGGCGGCACGCTCGCGTCGGCGGGGACCTGCGCGTCCGGGTCGTCGACCGGCCCGGTGTCCCCGGCCGGGGCGTCCGGCGGGGCGGTCTGCGGCGCGGCCTGGGCCGCCGGCTGCGGCGGACGGGGCGGGGGCGTGGTCCGGATCGACGCGCCGATCATGCCGGAGCCGGCCATGGCGAGGAGGACGACGACGGCCGCGCCGGCGGCGCGCCACGGTCTCCCGTGACGGCCGCCGGCCCGTGTCGCCGTCGGGTCAGCCGAGCTCATCGGCCCGACGCCGGCGCATCAGCACGATGCCGCCGAGGGCGGCCGCGCCGATCATGCCGGCCCCGCCGGCGACCATGCCCCGGTCGGCGCCGGTGGTGGTCATCCCACCGTCACCGCCGTCGACGTGGCCCTTCGGCAGGACGACCAGTTCGCCCTCGCCGCACGAGCCGTTCAGCTCGTACCGGCCCGGGCGGGCGTCCTCGGAGACCTCGGCCTCGCCGTAGTAGACGAAGTCCTTCTTGTGCCCCCAGCCGCCCTCGTCCTTGCCGTAGCCGGACTCCTCGTCCTTGCCGTAGCCGTACTCGTCGTCCTGGCCGTAGCCCTCGTGGCCCTGCCAGTCGCCCTCGTCGGACTCCTCGTCCCAGCCGGGCTTGCCGTGCTCGCCGGACTCCTCGCCGGCCCCCGGCTTGCCGTGTTCCTCGCCCTTGCCTTCTTCGGGCTTGCCGTGCTCGTCGCCCTTGCCTTCTTCGGGCTTGCCGCCGTGGTCCGGGCCCTGGTCGGCGGCCATGAAGCCACCGCCCTGGCCGCCCGCCGGGGGCTGACCGCCGTCCGCCGGGGGCTGTCCACCCTCGGCCGGGGGCTGCGGCTTGGGGCCGTGGTCGTCGGGGGCCTGGCCGTCGGGACCCTTGCCGTGGTCCTCGCCCTTGCCCTCCTCGCCCTTGCCGTGGTCCTCGCCCTTGCCCTCGTCGTCCTTCCAGCCGCCGTGTTCCTCGCCGCGGCCCTCGGCGGGCTTGAGTTTGACCTTGCCGGTGACCTTGGACCAGACGAAGGCGTGTTCCTGCGCCTCCGGGCAGATCTCGATGAGCTTCACCTCGTCGCCGGGCTTGACGACGTGCGGCTTGGCGATGACCTTGCCGTCCCGGCTCTCGCCGTCGTGGTGACCGTCCGCGAACGCGATCCCCGGCGTGAACACCAGAAGGGACGCGCCACCGAGAGCGGCACCCGCGACAACCTTCCCGAGCATCTTGTTAGCCATGACCTGCGTCACTCCATCCCCTGTTGTCCTGAGCCCGACGACAGTCGAGCTATGACCGACGTTAGACGGTTTCATGACTTATTCGGGGAAAGATTCGTGTTTTCGGCTTTACCGATGATGCGACCCTTAAGCACCATGAGCCGCTTGTGTCGGCGTTACCGCCCGGCTGCGCGGTCGGCGCGCTCCCGGCCGAGCTGGGCGGAGATAGGCTCGTAGCGGCCCGGATGCCGGTCCGGGCATTGCGGCCAGGTTGCCGCGAAGTATCGAGCCATTGCCATGGAAGCGCTCCCATGCAAGAATCGCTGCACGCGGTTCGGGGAGCCACACCGCGCACGGCAGAGGTCGAGGGCAACCGGTGCACCGGACGACGTCGCCGCCGACCGGTCCGTGCGGGCCGGTGAAGCTCACCACCACCACGCCCGTCCTCCGGGTCGGGCACCCCCCGAGATGTCCCGTTGGCGCCGGGGTCGTCCGTACCCCAGGACGCTCACGCGCCACTTGCCGGTCCCCTCGTGGTGCCGGTCTCGCCCAAGGAGTGCAAAAGGCATGAATCTGTGGAGAAGTCTGTCCGCCCGACGCCGGGCGTTCGCCCTCACCGGGGCGAGCGTGCTGGTCGCGGGCGGGCTGGTGACCCTCCCGGTCACCGCGGCGCAGGCCGCCACCCAGTGCAGCATCGACTACACCACCAACGACTGGTCCGGTGGCTTCACCGCGAACGTCACCATCCGCAACGTGGGTGACCCGATCAGCAACTGGACCCTCGGCTTCACCTTCCCCAACAGCAGCCAGCGGGTGACCCAGGGCTGGTCGGCCAAGTGGTCGCAGAGCGGCCAGAACGTGACCGCCACCAACGAGTCCTACAACGGCTCGCTGGGTCGCGGCGGCAGCACCACCCTCGGCTTCAACGGCTCGTGGAGCGGCAGCAACCCCAAGCCGACCTCGTTCACCCTGAACGGAGTCGTCTGCGGTGGCGTCACGCCCACCACCCCGCCGCCGACCACCACCCCGCCGCCCACCACGCCCCCGCCGACCACGCCTCCGCCCACCACCCCGCCGCCCACGACGCCTCCGCCCACCACGCCCCCGCCGGGGCAGAAGGTGGACAACCCCTACGCCGGGGTCAAGGGCTACGTGAACCCGGAGTGGAAGGCCAAGGCGGACGCCGAGGCCGGTGGCAGCCGGGTCTCCAACAACCCGACCGCCGTGTGGCTGGACCGGATCGCCGCGATCAACGGCACCCCGGACAGCAGCTCCAACGGCGCGATGGGCGTCAAGGACCACCTGGACGCCGCCCTCGCCCAGGGTGCCGGCTACATCCAGTTCGTGATCTACAACCTGCCCGGCCGGGACTGCTCGGCGCTCGCCTCCAACGGTGAGCTGGCCGCCGACGAACTGCCGCGCTACAAGGCGGAGTACATCGACCCGATCGCCGCGATCCAGAGCCAGGCCAAGTACGCCAGCCTGCGGATCATCAACATCATCGAGATCGACTCGCTGCCGAACCTGGTCACCAACACCTCCGGCAACGCCGGTGGCACGGTGCAGTGTGACGTGGTCAAGGCCAACGGCGCGTACGTCAACGGCGTCGGCTACGCCCTGGCGAAGCTGGGCCCGATCGGCAACGTTTACAACTACATCGACGCCGGTCACCACGGCTGGCTGGGTTGGGACACCAACTTCGGCCCGACCGCCGACATCCTGAAGACCGCCGCGGTCGCCTCCGGCAGCAACGTGAACTACGTGCACGGCTTCATCACCAACACGGCGAACTACTCCGCCCTGAAGGAGCCGTACATCAAGATCACCGACTCGGTGAACGGCCAGACCGTCCGCCAGTCCAAGTGGATCGACTGGAACTACTACGTCGACGAGCTGTCGTTCGCCCAGGCGTTCCGCACCAAGCTGATCTCGGTCGGCTTCAACAGCAACATCGGCATGCTGATCGACACCTCCCGTAACGGCTGGGGCGGCACCGCCCGGCCCACCGGCCCGGGCGCGACGACCAGCGTCGACACCTACGTCAACGGTGGCCGTGTCGACCGTCGGTTCCACGCCGGCAACTGGTGCAACCAGGCCGGTGCGGGTCTCGGCGAGCGGCCGAAGGCCAACCCCGAGCCGGGCATCGACGCCTACGTCTGGGTGAAGCCCCCGGGTGAGTCCGACGGCTCCAGCTCCCTCATCCCGAACAACGAGGGCAAGGGCTTCGACCGGATGTGCGACCCGACCTACACCGGTAACGCCCGCAACGGCAACAGCATGAGCGGCGCGCTGCCCAACGCTCCGATCTCCGGCGCCTGGTTCTCCGCGCAGTTCCAGGAGCTCATGAAGAACGCCTACCCGGCGCTCTGACGAACCAGCCCGCCGCGGCTGGAGTGAGGCACTGACGCGGCGGGCGCACCCGGGCCCCCGGTCCGACCGAGAGGTCGGGCCGGGGGCCCACCCGTGTGCCGGGCCGCTGTCGCGCCGGCCTCAGGGGACGGTACGTTCCACCGCGGCCCGACCCATCTCGGCCAGGTCACGCCGGGCCCGCTCCAGGTTCTCCCGGGTCAGGTCCTGCCCGCGCGCCATGACCAGGTCCTCCGGTTCCCAGGGCTGCTCCGCCCCGGTACGGATGTTGTCCCCACCGGCCCCGGTGCCGGTTCCGGTGGCCCCGGTGCCGGCGGCGTACGGGTCACCGATCAGCTCCTCGGTCGCACCCCCGGGCTGGTCACCCGGCGCGACGAACGCCGGATCGGCCGGACCGGCGCCGCCCCGGGAGAACCGCGGCACGGTGGAGTCGTCGTCCACCGCGGCGGCCACCTCGGGGCGCTCCTCCAACGGTCGGTTCGGGTCACGGTCGGTCATGGTGCCGCCCTCCTGTCCCAGACGCTTCCCGCGTCCCGGGTACCCCGTCCGGGCGACCCCATGCCGGGCGGATCAGACCTCCCGGGCCTCCTCGGCGCTGGGCGGCACCACCGGGCGCAGCCACTGCCAGGCCAGCATGAACAGCCCGAAGGCCAGCATCGCCAGCCCGGCCCAGAGGTTGATCCGGACGCCCTGCGCCTTGTCGATCTCGGCAGCCGAGTCGAAGAGACCGACCAGACCGACGATCACCCCGTACACCACGAAGAGGCCACCGATGACCCGGCGGATGTCGAACAGCCGGGCGGCGGCGGACCGCTTGCGTTCGTCCTCGGTCTCGGCGACCTGCGGGTCGTTCGCCCGCTCGCTGTGCTGGTCCACGCCTGCGCCTCCCTCTCGTGACGGACCGGGCTCAGAAGACCGGGATGTAGCCTCAGAAGACCGGGATGTAGAAGAGCACGGCCAGCACCAGCGCGATCGCGCCGAGCAGCACCGGCGACCGCCACCAGACCTGGTCCCCGGCGAGCACGTCGCCCTTCAGGTCGACCCCACCCATCCCGTAGACCAGACCCTGCAACTCCTCGGCCCGCTTGGGGCGGGTCAGCGGGGTGACCACCGCCGCCACCACGGCGACCGTGACGAAGGCGATGCCCGCGCCCCAGAAGCTCTCCTCCAGGTCGGAGTTGAAGTGCACCACGCCTGCCTTGTAGAGCAGGTAGGTCGCCAGCGCGGCCAGGGTGCCCGCCAGCAGCGACCAGAAACCGGCCAGCGCGCTCATCCGCTTCCAGAACATGCCGATGATGAAGGTGGCGAACAGCGGGGCGTTGAACAGGGAGAACAGCGCCTGGATGTAGTTCATGATGTTGCTGAACCCGGCGGCGATGAACGCGGTGCCGATGCCCACCACCACCCCGCCCACGGTGGCGATCCGCCCGATCCGGATGTAGTACTCGTCGGACCGCTCCTTGCGGACGTACGCCTGCCAGATGTCGTAGGTGAAGACGGTGTTGAAGCCGCTGACGTTGGCCGCCATGCCGGCCATGAACGAGGCGACCAGGCCGGTGACCGCGATCCCGAGCACCCCGTTGGGCAGCAGGTCGCGCATGAGCAGCGGAATCGCGTTGTTGTAGACCAGGTCGCCGGACTCGGCCCCCAGTCCCTTGACGGTGACCAGCGCGATCAGGCCCGGGATCACGGTCACCGCCGGGATGACCAGCTTCGGGTACGCGGCGATGATCGGCGTACGCCGGGCGGCGCTCATGTTCTTGGCCGACAGCGCCCGCTGCACCTCGGCGAAGTTGGTGGTCCAGTAGCCGAAGGAGAGCACGAAACCGAGCCCGAACACGATGCCCAGCCAGTGCGCACCGAGCGGGTTCGCGGTGCTGCCGGTGCCCTCCCAGGCGTGCAGCCCGGCCTCGCCCAGCTTCGAGTCGCGCACCGAGTCCATCAGGCCGGACCAGCCGCCCACCTTCACCAGGCCGATGACGGTGATCGGCACCAGCCCGGCGACGATGACGAAGAACTGGAGCACCTCGTTGTAGATCGCGCCGGAGAGCCCGCCGACGGTGATGTACGCCAGCACGATCACCGCGCCGACGATGATCGCCAGCCAGAGCGGCCAGCCGAGCAGCGCCTGCATGATCAGCGCCAGCGCGTACAGGTTGACCCCGGCGATCAGCACCTGGGCGACCGCGAAGCTGATCGCGTTCAGCAGGTGGGTCGGCCGGTTGAACCGCAGCCGCAGGTATTCCGGGACGCTGCGCACCCGGGAGCCGTAGTAGAACGGCATCATCACGATGCCCAGGAAGATCATCGCCGGTACGGCGCCGATCCAGTAGTAGTGGACGGTCATGATGCCGTACTGCGCGCCGTTGGCGGCCATCCCGATGATCTCCAGGGCACCCAGGTTGGCCGAGACGAAGGCCAGACCGGTCACCCAGGCGGGCAGTGAACGCCCGGAGAGGAAGAAGTCGACGCTGGTGCGGATCGCCCGGCGGGCGGCGAAACCGACCCCGAGCACGGTGACGAAGTAGAGCGCGAGGATTCCGTAATCCAGCACGTTCATGTTCAGTCTGAGCCCGGCACCGTCCATCGTCCGCCACCCTCCCGATGCGCCGTCGACGCTCGCCGGGCGCGCTATTACCCCTCCTGCGGGTTTTCATGCCTGACGTCCGGGTCGAATCGGCGGGCAGAGGGTCGACGCCCCGGCCGGGAGTGACCCGGCCGGGGCGTCGACGGAGGTGGAGCACGGGCGGTGGGTGGCCCGGTGCGGTGCCGGCGGGCCGTCCGCGCGGCACTTCAGCGGCGGTACGGCGGCGGTTCAGCGGCCCAGCACGCGGTCCAGGAAGTCGCGGTACCGCCGGACGGCCACCCGGAGCTGCTCGGTGTCGGCCTCGTCGGCGCCCTGCCAGCCGCCCAGCTTCTCCTTCTGCGCGGCGAGCGCCTCGGACAGGGCCGCGATCGCCTCCTCGACGAGCGACTGCGCCTCGCCGGCCGCGCCCCGGGGGTCGTCGACGAACCGGAGCTGCACGTCGCGCCACCGGTCCCGGAAGCCCTGCGCGGCGTCCGCCTCGAACAGGGTCGCCGCGTCGCTTGGCACGTTCGCGCCCGTCGACCGTTCGGCGTCGGCACCGGCCGCCGCAGCGGCGGCACCGGTCGCACCGGCCGTGCCGGCCGCGACGACGCCGGCCGCCGTCGACCCGTCGCCGTCGGCCGTCGCGTCCGGGTCGACCATCGCCGGGGTGGCGCTGCCGTAGCCGGCGGCGTCGGTCACCGGGGCCGGCCGGTCGGCGTCCCGGTCCGGATCGGTGGCGTCGACGTCACCGGCGTTGACGTCACCGGCGTCGATGTCGTCGGTGCCGGTGCGGTGGTCGTCGGAGGTGCGGTCGGCCGACCAGCGGTCCCGGTCGTGGATCCGGTCCGCCCCGGTCGGGTCGGCGCGCTCGTCGTCGAACGGCCCGGTCCGCCCCGGCGCCCCGTCACCGGGCGCGGCGAGATCCTCGTCGCGGGCGTCCCGCTCGTCCTGCGGCCGTCCGCCGGCCAGCGCCGACGCGGCCACCGCGTCGCCCACGCTGGTCGCCCCGAAGGCGGTGGGCAGCGGCGCGGGCTCGTGGAACTCCGGCCGCCGGTCCCCGTCCGGGTCGGTGCCGGCCGGCGTCTCCCGGTCGGCGTCGTCACGGGAGCGCGGGCGGCCGAGGGGCAAGCCGTCGTCGTTCCGTGGGCCGTAGTAGCCGTCGTGGTTGTCGAAGCCGTCCCGGTCGTCGAAGCCGTCGCCGTCGATGCCGTCGTCGTCGTGGTCGATGGCGGCCCGGTCGTCGACGCCGTCGCGGTCCCGGTCGTCGCGGGCCGTGGCGTGCCGGCCGACGGGGTCGGCGTCCACCGCATCCGGCGGCGGCACCGCCACCGGGGTGGACCGGACGACCTCGGGGTGGTCGGTGGTCGACTGCTGCTCGTCCTGGCGCATGGCGGTGTCTCCTCAGCGGGTGGTGGCGTCCTGCGGGCTGTCCGGGTGCTGCTGCTCCGGGAGGCGGTGTCCGACCGGCTCCTCGCCGAGCAGGTCGGCGACGAGGGCGCGGTAGTGGACGACGGCCTGCCGGAGATCCTCGGTGCCGGCCTCGCCACGCTCGTTGCGCAGCCGGATCTCGTGCGCCTCCCGGTAGTGGGTCAGGGTGCGGGCGTGTTCCACCGACAGGTGCGCGGCCTGCTCGGCGAACTCCCCGGTCGGGTAGCCCCGGTCGGCGATCAGGCGGCTGACCAGCTCGTCGGCGTCACCGACGGCCTCGGCCGGCGAGTCGACGAAGCGGACCTGGAGTTCCTCCCAGGCGGCGGCGTACCGGGCCCGGTCGGTCGGGCTGAGCGGGGTGAGCGTCAACTCCGCGTGGCGGCGCTCCCGCTCGCGCAGTTCCCGCTCGGCGGCGCTACGGCTGTCCTGCTCCGCGACCACCCGGTCGTACTCCGGGCCGAACCGGGACCGCAGGGCGCGTCGGCGGTTGGCCACCACGGCCACGGCGACCAGCGCCGCCACCACCAGTACGGCGAGAACCAGTAGGACTATCTGCGTGGGCGACATGGCTCCTCCTTCGCCCTGCGGTATTCCCTCCCCGCACTGATCACCAATCCCGATCCGGCGAATTTCCTCCGCCCACGCCGATCCCGACCGGGACGAAGTGGCCACGACGTACGTCCGGGGGCCGATCGGGTGGAAATCCGATCACATTTTTCCATCGGTCCCGCCGGCCGGCGCGGGGTCGGCGCGGGCCCCCGGCGGCCACCGCCGATGCCTGATCAACCCGGTTGCGGCCAGGTCGGACGCCGGTCGGCCGGGACGGCCCGTCGGGTGGCGGGGCGGCGACGCAGCGGTGACGCCGGGAGACGCACGGTAGTGCTGGGCGTCAGGATTACGTATCCTGCCCAAGGTGCCGCGCCGGTGCCCGGCATCGATGCCGGAACCGCCCGGTCGGTGCCGGCGCCGCCGCCGACACTCCCGCCCGGGCGAGGACTCATGGACACCCGCGACTGGCCGATCCGCGCCAAGCTGACCGCCCTGGTCGTCACCCCGGTGGCCGCCCTCCTGGCGCTCTGGATCTTCGCCACGACGTTGACCTTCGGGCCGGCGCTCGACCTGCTCGCCGCCCGGACCCTGCTTGCGGACTTCGGTCGACCCGGCGAACGGGTGGTGGCCGAGCTGCAACGGGAGCGCCGGGCCTCGGTGATCCAACTGGCCGGCACCGGCACCCTGCCCGCCCTCGCCGACCAGCGGCGACGCACCGACGAGGCGATCGTCGAGCTGCGCCGGTCGATGGACGGCGACGCGCTGCGGGACGCCGCCGGTGACCTGCTCAACGCCCGGCTCGACGCGCTCGGCGCCGCCCTGGAGGCGTTGCCGGCCGGCCGGGGGTTCATCGACCGCCGGCAGGTCGACCGGGCCGGCGCCATCGGCCTGTACAGCGGCATGATCTCCTCGGCCTTCCAGGCGTTCGCCGCGACGGCGGCGCTGCCCGACGCCGAGTTGAACCGTCAGGCGCTCGCCCTGACCGCGGTCGGCCGCTCCCGCGAACTGCTCGGCCAGACCGACGCGATCCTCGCCGGTGCGTTCGTCGCCGGCCGGTTCACCGAGGGCGAGCACCTGCGGCTGGTGCAGACCATCGCCAACGAACGGTTCCTCGCCGAGTCGGCGGTGGCCGACCTGCCGGCCGCCGACCGGGCCGCCTACCAGCGGCTGGTGGAGGGGGAGGTGTTCGTCCGGCTCCGCACCATGCAGGAGCAGCTGCTCAGCGCCGGGCCGTCCGGCCTCCCGCCGATCGACCCGCGTACCTGGCAGGTCAGCCAGGAGGCCGTCCAGCAGGAGCTGCGCGACTTCGAACTCAGCCAGGCCGACGGGCTGGCCGAACGGTCCGTGCCGGTCGCCGTCACGATCCTGCTGCGTCTCGGCGTCGCCGGGGTGCTGGGCCTCGTCGCGATCGGGGTGTCGCTGCTGGTCGCCGTCCGGGTCGGGCGGACGCTGGCCCGCCGGTTGTCCGCCGTCCGCAACGCGGCGCTGGAACTGGCCGGGCACCGGCTGCCCGACGTGGTGGCCCGGCTGCGCCGGGGCGAGCAGGTCGACGTGGCCCGGGAGGCCCCGCCGCTGTCCTACGGCGCGGACGAGATCGGTGACGTCGGCCGGGCGTTCACCGAGGTCAGCCGGGTGGCGGTGCGCTCGGCGATCGACGAGGTGACGCTGCGTCGGGGGTTGAACGAGGTCTTCCTCAACCTCGCCCGGCGCAGCCAGGGCCTGGTGCACCGGCAGCTCGCCGTGCTCGACCGGATGGAGCGCCGCGCCGAGGACCCGGACGAGCTGGCCGAGCTGTTCCGCGTCGACCACCTGGCGACCCGGCTGCGCCGGCACGCCGAGGACCTGGTCATCCTGGCCGGGGCGGCGCCGGGCCGGGGCTGGCGGCAGCCGGTCGCCCTGCTGGACGTGCTGCGCGGCGCGATCTCCGAGGTCGAGGCGTACGACCGGGTGGACATCGGCCGGGTCGAGCCGGCCGGGCTGCTCGGCCGGGCCGTCGCCGACGTCATCCACCTGCTCGCCGAGCTGATCGAGAACGCGACCGCCTTCTCCCCGCCGGAGCGCCGGGTCGAGGTGACCGGAGCGCCGGTCGTCGACGGCTACCTCGTCGAGATCACCGACCACGGGCTCGGGATGACGCCGCAGGCGGTGGAGGACGCCAACCGGCGGCTGGCCACCCCGCCCGAGTTCGACCCGGCCGACAGCGCCCGGCTCGGCCTGTTCGTGGTCTCCCGGCTGGCCGCCCGGCACGGTGTCCGGGTCACCCTGCGGGCCGGGACGCCGGTCGGGCTCACCGCGCTGGTGAGCCTCCCTGCCGACCTGATCACCGAGGAGCCGCCGATCGCCCCGCCCACCCGGGACCGTCCGGCGGCGTCGGTGACCCGGCTGACCACCCTGCCCCGGCCGCGGAACACCCGGACCACCCGGGAGCGACCGGACCAGACGGTGCTGCCGTTCGCGCCGGCCCGTACCTCGTCGGTGGAGGCCGCCGCCGACGGCGACGGCCTGCCCCGCCGGGTCCGCCGCCGGGGCCCGGTGGCCCGCCCCCCGCGCCCGCCGGCCGGCCCCGACACGTCCACCACCCGCTCCCCCGAGGAGGTGCGGCGGCAGATGTCGGCCCTGCAGGCCGGCACCGCCCGGGGGCGGCTGGACAGCAGCGGCGTCCATCCGGTCCCGCCGGCCCGACCCGCCCCGACCGCGGGCGGCGACCCGGGGCGGTCCGACGCCGGGACATCCCCGTCGCCGGCCGGCCCGGTGGCGACGCCCGATCCGACCGCGACTGAGAGGGACGCCTAGTGGTGCACACGACACGGCAGAACGCCGATCTCGGCTGGTTGCTCGACGAACTGGTGGAGCGGGTGCCGGCGGCCCAGCAGGCGGTGGTCCTCTCCGCCGACGGCCTGCTGCTCGGTGCCTCCGCCGGGCTGGACCGGGCCGACGCCGAACACCTCTGCGCGCTGGCCTCGGGCTTCTCCAGCCTGGCCAAGGGGGCCAGCCGGCAGTTGGCCGCCGGTGGCGTCCGGCAGACGGTGGTGGAGATGGAGGAGGCGTACCTCTTCGTTACCGCCGCCGGGCAGGGCGCCTGCCTGGCGGTGGCCTGCGCGGCGGACGCCGACATCGGCCTGGTGGCCTACGAGATGGCGATGCTGGTCGTCCGGGTCGGCGAGAACCTGACCGCGCCGGCCAGGGCGGCGGCGGGGATCGCCGATGCGGGCTGAGCAGCCGGGTCACCAGCACGAGTGGTTGGACGGCGCGGCCGGTCCGGTGGTGCGCCCGTACACCCTGACCGGTGGCCGGGTGCGGCCGGCCGTCGGCGGCTTCGACCTGGTGGCCTACGTGCTGGCCACGGCGGGCGTCGACCCGTACGGCCAGCCGGGGCTGCAACCCGAGCACCGTCGGCTGGTGGAGTGCGCCCGGCAGCCGGTGGCGGTGGTGGATCTCGCCGCCGACCTGGATCTCGCCCTCGGGGTGGTCCAGGTGCTCCTCGGTGACCTGCTCGCCCGTGGGCTGGTCACCGTGCACGAACCGCCGGCCGCCGCCGGCCTTCCCGACGACGACATTCTCAAGGCGGTGGTCAGTGGACTACGTGCGCTCTGATCGCGACTCCTCAGCGGACCGGCTGCCGCTGGCTCTCAAGATCCTCATTGCCGGTGGCTTCGGCGCCGGCAAGACGACGTTGGTGAGCGCGCTCAGCGAGGTCCGCCCGTTGCAGACCGAGGAGGTGCTGACCGACGCCGGCGTCGGCACCGACGACCTGTCCGGGGTGGAGGGGAAGTCGACCACCACGGTGGCGATGGACTTCGGCCGGATCACCATCACCGACGATCTCCAGGTCTACCTGTTCGGCACCCCCGGGCAGGACCGGTTCTGGTTCCTCTGGGACGAGTTGGCCTTCGGCGCGCTCGGCGCGGTGGTGCTGGCCGACACCCGCCGGCTGGCCGACTGCTTCCCGTCGATCGACTACTTCGAGCAGCGTGGCATCCCGTTCGTGGTGGGGGTCAACTGTTTCGAGGACACCCGCCGGTTCGGCGTCGACGCGGTGCGGCAGGCGTTGGACATCGAGCCGGAGGTGCCGGTGATGCTCTGCGACGCCCGGGACCGGCAGTCCGGCAAGCTGGTGCTGATCTCGCTGGTCGAGCACGTGGCCCGGCAGCGCGGCGAACCGGTCCCGGTAGGCTGACCGGCCCGCACCCCTGCCGGGCCGAGGAAAACCGGGAAACCGGGGATGCCGGCGGCGGATCGGGGGAAGCCTGGGAGCGACGGCGGGATTCGGCGGAGGGGTGGTTCGGTGACGGGGACGATCGTCCACATCGGCGGTTACACGGCGGACACGGGCGGGCGCGGGGAGGGCATCGTCGCCGCCCGGCGGGACCCGGAGTCGGGGGAACTGACCCCGCTCGGCACGGTCGCGGTGACCCCGGCGCCGTCCTTCCTCGTCCGGCACCCGTCCCGGCCGGTGCTCTACGCGGTCAACGAGCTGCCCGAGGGGCAGGTGAGCGCGTTCGCGGTCGGTCCCGACGGCGGGCTGACCCCGCTGGGGGTCCGGTCGACCGGCGGTGCCGAGCCGGCGCACCTGGCGGTCGCCCCGGACGGTGGGCACCTCTTCGTGGCCAACTACGGCGGGGGCAGCGTCGCCGTGCTGCCGCTGGACGGGCAGGGGGTGCCCGGGGAACGTACCGACCTGGTGGTCCACCAGGGGCACGGTCCGGACCCGCAGCGGCAGGAGCAGGCGCACTGTCACATGGTGTCGCCCGATCCCGGCACCGGCCCGCTGCTCGCCGTCGACCTGGGCACCGACTCGGTCTACCGGTACGACCTGGACGCCGCGACCGGCCGGCTGACCCCCCGAGCGCCCCGGGTGCACGCGGTCGCGGGCACCGGCCCCCGGCACCTGGCCCGGCATCCCGACGGGCGGCGGTGCTGGCTCGCCGGTGAGCTGGACGCGACGGTGACCGCCTACGAGCTGACCGCCGACGGGGCGCTGCACCAGCGGGGCCGGGTGGACGCCAGCGGGCGGGCCGGTCACGTCCAGCCGTCGGAGATCACGGTGGGCCCGGACGGCCGCTTCCTCTACCTGGGCAACCGGGGGGTCGGCACGGTGGCGGTCTTCGCCCTCGACGGGGAGTTGCCCCGGCTGGTCGACGAGGTCGACACCGGCGGGGAGTGGCCCCGGCACTTCGCGTTCGCCGGCCGGCACCTGTACGTCGCCGACGAGCGGGCCGACATGATCCGGGTGTTTTGGGTCGACCCCGAGTCGGGCGTGCCGTCGCCGGTGGGCGAGCCGGTGCCCACCGGCAGTCCGACCTGCGTACTGCCCTGACACACGTCCGTCCGGGGTGGATCGGTGCCACGTCACGAGACGATTTAGTTACTCAGGGTACCGAAATAGTGATCAACTGTTTCTCCTGCGTAACTTTCGTCCGAACGGTCATGGCAGAAAGCGAACGAGATACGCAAGATGGTCAGCGTGTCTGGCCGCCATCGCATGCGTTCAAGTATCCGTGGAGCGGGCGCCGCCCTGGCGGCGACCGCGCTCGTCGTCGTGGTCGGCGGCTCCTGGGTCGGTTACCAGCAGTTGGCCGGACCGTCCTGCTCGGGGGAGATCCAGCTCGCCGTGGCCGCCGCGCCCGAGGTCGCGCCGGCCGTCGAGGCGGCGGCGGCCCAGTGGACGACGGACGGGGCGGCGGTCGGTGGCACCTGCATCAAGGTGAACGTCACCGCCTCCGAACCGGTGGAGGTGGCCGCCGCGGTGGCCAGCAAGCACGGGGCCAGCCTCGCCGGGGTGGGACAGGCCAGCGGCACCGCGGTCACCCCCGACGTGTGGATTCCGGACTCGTCGACCTGGCTGCTGCGCCTCAAGAGCGGCGGCGCCACCGCGTTCGCCCCCGGCAACGGCGCCTCGATCGCCCGCAGTCCCATCGTGGTGGCCATGCCGCAGCCGGTGGCCAGCACCAAGTTCGGCTGGCCGGAGAAGAAGCTCACCTGGAACGACATGCTGCGCGCCGTACGCGGCGACAAGCCGCTGCGGGCCGGCATCGTCGAGCCGACCCAGGACGCCGCCGGGCTCTCCGGCCTGCTCTCCCTGACCGCCGCGGCCAGCGGCGGGGGCGGCGACGCGCAGCAGGCGACCACTGCCGCCCTGCGGGCGCTGGCCACCGGCCGCTCGGCGCTGCGGCAGGACCTGCTGGCCCGGTTCCCGCGCTCCAACGACCCGACCTCCATCGCCAGCGCGCTCGGTGCCGCCGCGCTGTCGGAGGAGGATGTCATCGCCTACAACAACACCAAGCCGCCGATCCCGCTGGCCGCGCTCTACCTGGAGCCGTCGCCGATGCCGCTGGACTACCCGTACGCGGTGCTCCCCGGGATCGACCAGGCCAAGGCGTCGGCCGCGAAGGTGCTCTTCGAGCTGCTCACCACGCAGGGCTTCAAGAACCGGCTGGCCGTGCAGTCGCTGCGCGCGCCGGACGGCAACTGGGGCGAGGGCTTCAAGGCGCCGCAGGGCGCGCCGAGCCCGGCCGGCGGCGGTACGGCCGTGCCCCCGTCCGGGGGGACCGCCGCCGGTGGCCTGGACCCGGTGGCCATAGACCGTGCGGTCTCCGGCTGGTCGATCGCCACCCAGTCCGGGCGGATGCTCTGCGTCATCGACGTCTCCGGCTCGATGAAGGCCCCCGTCCCGTCGGCCAACAACGCCAGCCGGGAGCAGGTGACCGTGGCGGCGGCCAGCCGGGGCCTGAACCTCTTCGACGACTCCTGGTCGATCGGGCTGTGGACCTTCTCCACCGAGCTGGTCGGCTCGCGGGACTGGCGGGAGATCGAGCCGATCAGCCCGCTGTCCGGCAACCGGGGCAAGCTGGAGCAGGGGCTCGCCGGCATCCGCCCGTCCAGCGGCGACACCGGCCTGTACGACACCATGCTGGCGGCGTACAAGACCGTCCAGGACGGTTGGGAACCCGGCCGGGTCAACTCGGTGGTGCTGTTCACCGACGGCAAGAACGAGGACAAGAACGGCATCTCGCAGAGCGCGCTGATCAGCCGGCTCAAGCAGCTCAACGACCCGGAGCGCCCGGTGCAGGTGGTCATCATCGGCATCGGCAGCGAGGTCTCCAAGGCCGAACTCCAGTCCATCACCAACGTCACCGGTGGCGGCGCCTTCGTCACCGAGGACCCGTCCAAGATCGGTGACATCTTCCTGAAGGCCATCGCGTTGCGTCCGAACGCACCGCGCTGAGCCCTCGCACAGTGCACATGGGCCACTGCATTCGGTGAGAAATGGTGTGGTGGTGGGATTTCTCCGCCTCGGCGGCAAGGGAAAACTGACAGTAATGCGTCCGAAGCAATAGGTGAGCATCATTGTGGGGCAGGATGTCGGGAGTGCTCCGCGGCCGGCCCACGGGGATGACCGCCGGTGCCGGAGCCGACAAGTGTGATGTGGGGGAGGTTGGGTGACCTCGGCGACACTGTCCACGCCCGTCCGTACCTCGCCGTCGGCACCCGGTGCCCGGCCGGCGGGTACCCGATCCCGGTCCAGCCAGCGGGGCTACGTGCGGACGCTCGTGGTGCTGGACACCGCCGTGCTGTCGCTGGCGGTCCTGGCCGGCTACGCCACCCGCTTCGGTGACGCCGTGCCGCGCGGGTCGGAGATCCCGTACGTGGTGGTGGCGCCGGCCCTCGTGCTGGTCTGGCTGGTCTCGCTCAAGGCGCTGCGCTGCTACGACGACCGGGTGCTCGGCTACGGCGCGGACGAGTACCGGCGGGTCAGCGGGGCGAGCCTGCGCCTGGCCGGTGGGATCGCGATCGCCGGCTACATCTTCGACGTCGGGGTGTCCCGGGGCTTCCTCGGCATCTCCTTCGCCGTCGGCACCGTCGGGCTGGTGGCCACCCGGTTCGCCGCCCGCAAGGCACTGCACCGGGCCCGCTGCCGGGGCGACGGCTGGTCCCGCCGGGTGCTCGTCGTCGGGGACACCGCGCACGTGCTGGAGCTGGTGCACACCCTGCGCCGGGAGCCGTACGCCGGCTACCACGTGGTCGGCGCGTGCATCCCCGACGCGCTGCTCGCCCCCGTGCCGCAGCGGCTCAGCGACGTGCCGGTGGTGGGTTCGCTGCGGGGCATCCCCGAGGCGGCCGCCGCGATCGGCGCGGACACCGTCGCGGTCACCGCGTCCGGCGAGCTGACCGCGACCCGGCTGCGCCGGCTGGGCTGGCAGTTGGAGGGCACCGGGATCGACCTGGTCGTCGCCCCCGCCCTCACCGACGTCGCCGGCCCGCGCATCCACACCCGCCCGGTGGCCGGCCTGCCGCTGATCCACGTCGAGGCACCGGAGTTCCGGGGGGCCCGCAAGCTGGTCAAGGAGTTCGTCGACCGGTCCGCCGCCGCGGTGGCGCTGGCACTGCTGCTGCCCCTGGTGGCGCTGATCGCGCTGGCCGTCCGGCTGGACAGCCGGGGGCCGGTGCTGTTCCGGCAGACCCGGGTCGGGCAGGGCGGCCGGGAGTTCGGGGTGCTGAAGTTCCGCACCATGGTGGTCAACGCCGACGCGCTGCTGGCCGAGCTGGTCGCCCGCAACGAGACCAACGGGCTGATGTTCAAAATGCGCGACGACCCCCGGGTCACCCGGATCGGGCGGCTGCTGCGCAAGTGGTCGCTCGACGAACTACCCCAGCTGGTCAACGTGCTGCTCGGCCAGATGAGCCTGGTCGGCCCCCGCCCGCCGTTGCCGTCCGAGGTGGCCCGCTACGACGGTGACGTGGCCCGCCGGCTGCTGGTCAAGCCGGGCATGACCGGACTCTGGCAGGTCAGCGGCCGGTCCGACCTGAGCTGGGAGGACGGCATCCGGCTGGACCTCTACTACGTGGAGAACTGGTCGCTCGCCGCCGACCTGACCATCCTGTGGAAGACCTTCGGCGCGGTGCTGCGCGGACGCGGAGCCTACTGACCGCCGGCCCGGCGGCGTACCCGCCGGGCCGGCCGGTCTCACTCCTGCGGACCGGTCCAGTCCAGGCAGACCACCACCGCGTCGTCGACCAGGTCACCGGCGACGAAGGCGCGCAGGTCCCCGATGAGCGAACGGACCGCGTCCATCGGCGTCATCGGTCCGGTACGCCGCAGGAACCGGTCCAGCGCCGTCTCGCCGTACCGGACGTGCTGCCCGGTCGCGTCGATCACGCCGTCGCTGAGCACGAACAGCCGGTCGCCACGGCGCAGCTCGAAGCTCTGGTGCTGGTAGTCGGTGCCCTCGAACATGCCCAGCGGGAACTGCTTGTCGAGCACCTGCTCGCTGACCTCGCCGTCGCGCAGCAGCACCAGCCGGGGCGACCCGGCGTCCACCGCCGTCAGCACCCCGGTGGCCAGGTCCAGCTCCATCACCAGGGCGGACAGGTGCTGCTCGCCCCGGTGCAGGGCGTAGACCGCCTGGTCGGCGAGGGCTACCTGGTCGGCGAGGGCCAGGCCGCCCCGGCGCGCGTTGCGCAACGCGTGGGTGGCCAGCGCGGTGAGCATCGAGGCGGCCACCCCCTCACCGGTGCCGTTGATGGCCGACAGCCACAGCCTGGTGCCGTCGTCGGACCAGTCGAAACTGTCCCCGCGCACCGCGTACGCCGGTTCGAGCTGGCCGGCGAGGCGGAACGAGGGCCGGTCCCGGCTGCGCCCGGGCAGCAGTTCCCACTGCATCTCGGCGGCGAGGGTGAGCCGCCGGGCCCGGCGGGAGGCCCGGTAGACGTCGGTGCCGGCGGTGACCGCGGCCAACTCGTGCCCCAGGGCGGTGGCGATGCGGGTCAGCTCGTCGACCGCCGTCCGGTCCTCGGGCACGGGGGCCAGCCGCAGCACCCCACGCCGCTCACCCCGCATGCCGACGGGGAACCAGCCGGCCCCGTCGGCGAGCACCGGCTGCTGGTGGTCGTAGCAGCGCCAGGCCGGGTGACCGGGCCCGGTCAGCGGGTCGCCGCCACCCAGTGGCAGCAGCACCGACAGCCGGTAGTCGACCTGGAACAGATCCACGTCGGTGATCCGGTAGGACCGCCCCAGCTCGTCGGCGAGCCGTTCCAGCAGCAGGTCCGCGGGTGACTCGGTCAGCACCCGTCGGGCCCGGCACTCGGGTCCGCTGGTCATGCACGCCTCCTGACAGGGCAGATCCCCTGGTACGGGGGGTAGTCTCGGGCCCACCATGGCCGAAGAAAGCGGTCCTAGCGGACCAGACGTGAGTATGGCCGCCGAGCTGGACGCCGCGACAGGGGCCCTGCTCTCCGTGTGGGAGGCGGCCCGGGAGAGCACCACCAGCCGGCTGTCCAGCGCGCAGTTACGTGCCGTCATGGTGGTCGAACGGCACGACGGGATCAACCTGCGCCGGCTCGCCACCCTGCTCAACATGCTGCTCTCCTCGGCGAGCCGGCTCTGCGACCGGCTGGTCGCCGCCGGCATGCTGGAGCGGGAGCCGGGCCGGTCGGACCGGCGGGAGATCGCCCTGCACCTGACCCCGGAGGCGACCCGCCTCCTGGCCGAGCTGCGCCGGGACCGCCGGCAGCGGCTCGCCGCCGTGCTGGCCGGGATGAGCGGCGAGGGCCGGGGGGCGTTGCTGCGCGGGCTGGTGGAGTTCGACCGGGTGGCGCGGGCCCGGGAGGGGGAGGGCGGTCCGGTGGTCGAGTTACCGTCCGCGCCGCCCCCGCCGAGGGCCCGCCCCGGCGACGGCGCCCCGGCGGCCCGTTCGGCCTGATCCGGCGGTCACGGGGTCGTGGTCAGCAGGGTCCGGGCCTGACGCAGGTAGTTCCCGGCGTGCGGGTGCTCGGTCAGCGCGGTGGCGCACACCCGGAGCATGGTGTCCAGCAGTGGGGAGCCGTCCCGGGCGTCGGGCACCTCCGTCTGCCAGCGGACGAACTCGACGAGCAGCCCCGGGTCGCCGACCCGGATCGCCGCGGCCAGCGCGTCGACCAGCTGGGCGACCGCGCCGGCGACGTCCTCGACCCGGTCGGGCTCCGGGGCCACCTCGCGGAGCACGAGCTGCACGAGGTCACGGCGGCGGCGCAGCACCGCGACGTACTCGTCGGTGCCGGCCGCCGGGACGGGCCCGGTGGGCGTCGTCGGGCACAGCGGGCCGGCCAGCAGCCGGGCCGCGTCCCGGGCGGTCGCCCCCCAGGCGACGGCACCGACGGCGGCGGCCCAGCGGCCGTCCGGGCCGAAACCCGGGCCACCGGCCACCACCGGCACCCCGGCCGCCCGGCACGCCTCGATCATCCGCCCCGCCCGGATCAACCGGCTCGGCTGCACGCAGCTCAGCAGCACCGCGTCCGGGCCGGTCTGGTGCAGGTAGGAGACCAGGTGCCGGACCGGCACGCTGGCACCGAGGAAGGTGACCCGCCAGCCGGCGGCGCGGACCACCTCGACGACGATCCGGGCGGCCAGCGCGTGCCACTCGCCCTCGACGCAGGCCATCACCACGTGCCCCCGGTCGCCCGTCGGGCCGCTGCGGGCGGCGACCGCCTCGACCACCCGCTCGCTGACGTGGGTGGCGGCGTGTTCCTGGGCGACGCTCCACCTGCCGGTCAACCAGCGCAGCCCCACCTCGCGCTGGGTCACGGCGACCAGGTCCACCAGGACGTCGGCCACCGACGAGCCGGCGTCCAGCAGCCCGGTCGCGATCCGGGTGGCGGCGGGCAGGTCGGCCCGGTCCAGACAGTCGAGGTACGCCGCGACGACCTCCGGGCCCACCACGGCCGGCCCGGGGACGGCCGGCGGGCCGGGGGCCGCGGCGGTCGGCCCGTCCGGTCGGCTCACGCCGGGTCCGCCGCGCGGACGGCCAGCATCGCGATGTCGTCGTGGCTCTCTCCGTCCAGCCACTCGTCGACGAGTTGGAGCAGCCAGTCGATCACGGCGGCGGGCGGCAGGCCGGCCACGGCGGCGAGGGCCTGCCGCAGCCGCTGCTCACCGAACATCTCGACGGCCGCCGCGCCGCCGCGTGCCTCGGTCACCCCGTCGGTGTACGCCAGCAGCAGCTCACCCGGGGCGAGGCGGATCTCCACCTCGACGAAGGTCGCCGAGGCGAACGCGCCGATCGGCATCCCGCCCACCCGGGCCTCGACGATGCTGCCGTCGGCGCGTACCACCAGCGGGGACGGGTGCCCGCCGCCGGCGATACGGACCCGCAGGCCGCCGTCGTCCCCCGGTTCGGTGGTGCCCAGCAGCAGGGTGGTGAACTGGCTGCGCCGGGCGGCGTCGGGGGAGTCGAACAGCGCCCGGTTGAGCAGGGTGACGAGCTCCCGGGGACGCTGCTCGACCAGCCGCAGGGTCTGCAACGACTGGCGTACCCGGCCGGTGAGCACGGCCGCGCCGACCCCCTTGCCGCAGACGTCGCCGAGGGCGAACAGGGCCCCGGTGGCGGTGCGGAAGACCTCGTAGAAGTCGCCGCCGATGCGCAGGCTGTCCCCGGCGGAGCGGTAACCGCCGGCGAGGGTGACGCCGGGCACCGGGGGCAGTTCCGGGGGGAGCAGGCTGTGCTGGAGCACCCGGGCCAGGTGGGCCTGCTCGCCGTAGAGTTCGGCGGCGGCGACCGCGGAGCCGGCGCGGGCGGCGAACTCCCGGGCCAGCTCGATGTCGCGCTGGTCGAAGCCGGGCCGGCCGACCCGCCGGACCAGGATCAGCGCGCCGGCCGGTCCGCCGGCGCTGGGCATCGGGCTGGTCAGCACGGTGCCGGGGCGGCCGAACTCCGGCGGCAGCACGGCGTCCAGGTCGGCCAGTTCGGCGTCGAGCCAGGGACTGGGGTCGGTGGTAGCGCCGCTGAGCGCCTCGACGAGCCCGGGGACCGCGCCGGTCAGCTCCGGGTCGGCGATCCCACCGACCGGGGCGGGGTCGCCGTCGGCGTACCGGAGCCAGTGCGGGACGTCCTCGCCGGGCTGCGGCGGCCGGTGCACGACCAGCGCCGCGTCGGCCAGGTAGGGCACGGGCAGGGTGACGGCGCTGCGCAGGGTCTGCTCGCGGTGCAGCGAGAGCCCGAGCCGGCTGCCGGCCCGGGCCAGGAACGCGGTGCGGGAACGCTCGGCGAGCAACGCGTCGGTGCGGGCGTGTTCGTCGGTGACGTCCCGCACGTACCAGGCGCAGCCCCCGCCGGCCAGGGGACGGCAGACCCCGCGCAGCCGGCGTCCCCGGTGCTCGGCGTCGAACGTCGCGGTGTCGCCGGTGACCGCGCGGGTCAGCGCCGGCACGGTTCCCCGGGTCAGGTCGGTGCCGGGGGTCAGCTCGGGCAGGAGCTGCCCGGCCATGGCGTTGACCAGGGTGACCCGCCCGGCGCGGTCGGTGGTGACCACCGCCTCGGCGAGCCCGTCGAGCAGTTCCCGGGCGAGCTGCGGGTCGGCCGGCAGCGGGCCGTCCGGCGACGGGTGGGCCGGTGCGGGGGAGACCTGTCCGCCCCCGCTCACCGGGCCGGCGTGCCCGTCCCGGTGGGTCGTCGTCACCGCCGGTCGCCGGGCGCGTCGGTCTGTCGACCTCTGCGCATGCTGGGAGTGCTCTCCTCGGTAGGAAATTTGGTTGCCGCAGGGAAAGCGTACCGAGGTGGGCCGGCGATCGGCCAGCGAGGAAGCGGGGGTCACCCCGGCCGGGACAGCCAGCCGGACGGCCGGGCGATGATCCGGCGTACCACCGCACCGGCCCCGCCGACGGCCGCCGACTCGGCCCCGAGCGCCGCCGGCCGGACGGTCACCGGGGACCACCCGCTGGTGAGCACCCGGGCGTCGAGTTCGGCCAGCACCGGCGGGCACAGCCACTGCGCCAGGGTCGCGTACCCGCCGCCGAGCACGACGGTGTCCAGGTCGAGCAGGTTCACCACCCCGGAGACGGCCACCCCGAGCGCGGTGCCGGCGGCGTGCAGCGCGTCGAGCGCGGCCGGGTCGCCGGAGCAGGCCAGGTCGGCCAGCCGGCGGGCGGCGGTGTCGGCTGGCAGGTCCACCCCGGCCAGCCCGGCCGCGGCCAGCACGGCCTCCTGCCCGGCGTACGTCTCCAGGCAGCCGCGCGCCCCGCAGCGGCAGGTGGGGCCGCCCGGATCGACGGGTACGTGGCCCAGTTCCCCGCTCCACCCCCGGGAACCCCGGAACAGCGCCCCGTCGAGCACGATCCCCGCGCCGATGCCGATCTCGCCGGAGACGTGCAGGAAGCTCTGCGGGCCCCCGGGACGGGCGTGCAGCTCGCCCAGCGCGGCGAGGTTCGCCTCGTTCTCCACCACCAGCGGCGGCACCCCGTCGACCGGGTCGGTGAGGGCGGGGTGGCCGGCGAGCAGGGCCGGCACGTCGACGTCCCGCCAGCCCAGGTTGGGGGCGAGCCGGACCAGGCCGCGCGCGTCGACCAGCCCCGGCACGGCCAGGGCCGCCCCGGCCAGGCCGAGGCCGGCGTCGTCGGCGGCGGTCCGCGCCCGTCGGGCCAGGGCGACCAGGTCGGTGAGCGCGTCGGCGGGGGAGAGCGGGCGCAGGTCGACCCGGCGTACCTCGTGGTGCCGGACCGCGCCGGTGAGGTCGACCACGCAGGCGGCGAGGTAGTCGACGTTGACCTCCAGGCCGAGCCCGGCCGGCCCGGTGTCGCCGAGCAGCAGTCCCCGGGCGGGGCGGCCGGCGCCGGTGCGGGGCGCGGGGTCGGCCTCGGTGACCAGCCGGCCGGCGATCAGGTCGTCGACGACGGCCGACACGGTGGCCCGGGTCAGGCCGGTGTCGGCGGCGATCTCGGCCCGGGAGGGCGGCCGGTCGGTCGCGGCGATCCGCCGCAGCACCACGGCGAGGTTGAGTTCGCGCAGGCTGCCCTGGCGGACCGCGCCGGCGGTCCGGGTGTCGGTCACCCCTTGACAGTGCCACAGCACGGCCATTTAATTCAACCACTGAACAAATTGCGGGTGACCCACCCCACCGCCACCATCATCCCCACCGGAGGTCCGCCATGGCACCCCGTCCCACCCCTGCCGACAAGTTCTCCTTCGGGCTCTGGACGGTGGGCTGGCAGGCCCGTGACCCGTTCGGCGACGCCACCCGCCCCGAGCTGGACGCCGTCGAGGCCGTGCACCGGCTCGCCGAACTGGGCGCGTACGGCATCACGTTCCACGACGACGACCTGATCCCGTTCGGTGCCGACAACGCCGCCCGGGAGGCCCAGCTCGCCCGGTTCCGCAAGGCCCTCGACGAGACCGGTCTGGTCGTGCCGATGGTCACCACCAACCTGTTCACCCACCCGGTGTTCAAGGACGGCGGGTTCACCAGCAACGACCGCGACGTCCGCCGCTACGCGCTGCGCAAGGTGCTGCGCAACGTCGACCTCGCCGCCGAGCTGGGCGCCAAGACCTTCGTCATGTGGGGCGGCCGGGAGGGCTCCGAGTACGACGTCGCCAAGGACATCCGGGCCGCGCTGGACCGCTACCGCGAGGCCGTCGACGTGCTCTGCCAGTACGTCGTCGACCAGGGCTACGACCTGCGGTTCGCCATCGAGCCCAAGCCGAACGAGCCGCGCGGCGACATCCTGCTCCCCACCGTCGGGCACGCGCTGGCGTTCATCTCCGAGCTGGCCCGCCCCGAGATGGTCGGCCTCAACCCCGAGGTCGGGCACGAGCAGATGGCCGGCCTCAACTACGCCCACGGCATCGCCCAGGCGCTCTGGCAGGGCAAGCTGTTCCACCTCGACCTCAACGGCCAGCGCGGCATCAAGTACGACCAGGACCTGGTCTTCGGCCACGGCGACCTGATGAACGCGTTCGCCCTGGTCGACCTGCTGGAGAACGGCGGCCCCAACGGCGGCCCGGCGTACGACGGCCCGCGCCACTTCGACTACAAGCCCTCCCGCACCGAGGACATCGCCGGGGTGTGGGCGTCGGCCGAGGCCAACATGGCGACCTACCTGCTGCTCAAGGAGCGGGCGGCGGCGTTCCGGGCCGACCCGGAGGTGGTCGAGGCGCTCGCCGCCAGCAAGGTCGGCGAACTGGCCAGCCCGACGCTGGGCGACGGCGAGGGCTACGCCGGGCTGCTCGCCGACCGGTCCGCGTTCGAGGAGTTCGACGTGGACGCGACGGCCGCGAAGGGCTTCGCCTTCGTGCGGCTCAACCAGCTCGCCGTCGAGCACCTGCTCGGCGCGCGCTGAGGCGGCCCGGCATGCCGCTCGTCGCCGGGGTGGACTCGTCCACCCAGTCCTGCAAGGTGGTCGTCCGGGACGCGGAGACCGGCGCGCTGGTCCGGGAGGGCCGCGCGCCGCACCCGGACGGCACCGAGGTCGACCCACGGGCCTGGTGGGATGCCCTGCTGGCCGCCGTCGAGGCGGCCGGCGGGCTGGCCGACGTGGCGGCCGTGTCGGTCGCCGGTCAGCAGCACGGCATGGTCTGCCTCGACGAGGCGGGCGAGGTCGTCCGGCCGGCGCTGCTGTGGAACGACACCCGGTCCGCCGACGCGGCCCGGGACCTGATCGCCGAGGCCGGCGGCGGGGAGACCGGCCGCCGGTTCTGGGCCGACGCGGTGGGGCTGGTCCCGGTGGCCAGCTTCACCGCCACCAAGCTGCGCTGGCTGGCCCGGCACGAGCCGGAGCGGGCCGCCCGGGTCGCCGCCGTCTGCCTGCCGCACGACTGGCTGACCTGGCGGTTGGCTGGCGCCCCCGGCCTGGCGGCGCTGCGCACCGACCGGGGTGACGCCAGCGGCACCGGCTACTGGTCGCCGGTGACCGGGCAGTACCGCCCCGACCTGCTGGAGAAGGCGTTCGGCCGGGTCGTCGAGGTGCCCACGGTGCTCGGTCCGGCCGCGCAGGCCGGCGTGCTCGACCCGGCCGTGCTCGGCGACGGCCGGGCGGTGCCGGGCGGGGACGTCCTGCTCGGCCCCGGCACCGGGGACAATGCCGCCGCCGCGCTGGGGGTCGGTGCCGGTCCGGGCGACGTGGTCGTCTCGATCGGCACCTCGGGCACGGTCTTCGCGGTGGCGGACACGCCGGCCGCCGACGCCGGTGGCGCGGTGGCCGGGTTCGCCGACGCGACCGGCCGGTTCCTGCCGCTGGTCTGCACGCTCAACGCCGCCCGGGTGCTCGACTCGGCGGCGACCCTGCTCGGGGTCGACCTCGACACCCTGTCCGACCTGGCGTTGAGCGCCCCACCCGGGGCCGACGGCCTGGTCATGGTGCCCTACCTGGAGGGGGAGCGGACCCCGGACCGCCCCACCGCCACCGGCGCGGTGCACGGCCTCACCCTGCGCACCGCCACCCCGGCGCACCTGGCCCGGGCGGCGGTGGAGGGGATGCTCTGCGCACTTGCCGACGGCCTCGACGCGCTGGTCGCCCAGGGCGCGACGGTCGAGCGGGTGATCCTGGTCGGCGGCGGGGCCCGCTCGGCGGCGGTCCGCCGGATCGCGCCGCAGGTCTTCGGCCGTCCCGTGGTGGTGCCGCCGCCCGGGGAGTACGTCGCCGACGGCGCGGCCCGCCAGGCCGCCTGGGTCGCCCTGGGTGGCGCGACGCCACCGGACTGGGCACCGAAGGACACCGAGGAGTACGCGGCGGAGCCCGTCCCCGCCATCCGCCAGCGGTACGCCGAGGCCCGCGACCACACCCTCGACCGGGTGGCCGTGCCCGGGGAGTGACCCACCCGACCGACGACGTCGGCTGGTGACCGGCGCACGGGGGGCCGGTCACCGGCCGACGACCGGTTCCGCCCCGGGTGGGCCGGTCCGGGCGGGGGTGCCCGTCGGCCCGGTAGGCGCACCTGGTTGGCTGCCGGACATGACCGGCAGCAGGACCTCCCGGCGCGGGAACGCGGCGCACCGCCTCTACAGCGTCGTGGTGTTCGTGGTGCTCGCCTCCCTGGACAACGTGGCGATCGGCTTGGTGCCGCCGCTGTACGGGCCGATCTCCGGGGCGCTGGGCGTGCCGCAGCGGATGCTCGGCCTGGTCACGGCGGTGAGCTTCCTGGTCAGTGCGGTCGCGGCGGTGGCCTGGGCGTACGTCGGCGACCGGACCAACCGTAAGCCGCTGCTGATGGTCGGCACGCTGGTCTGGGCGGCCGGCACCGGTGGCAGCGCGTTCGCCACCGGCTTCCCGACGTTCCTCGCCGCGCAGCTGGTCGCCGCGGTCGGGTTGGGCGCGGTCGGCTCGGTCGGGTTCTCCGTGGTCACCGACCTGATCTCCCCGCGCCGCCGGGGGCTGGTGATGAGCTTCTGGGGGCTGTCCCAGGGGGTCGGCACCCTGGCCGGCACGCTCACCGGCGGGCTGCTCGGCGCGACCGACTGGCGACGCCCGTTCCTGCTGCTCACCGTGGTCGGCCTGGCCGCCACAGTGGCCTACCTGCTGACCTACGACATCCGGCGCGGGCAGAGCGAACCGGAGCTGGCCGCGGCGATCGAGGCCGGCGTCGACTACGACTACCGGATCACCCGCTCCGACCTGCCGCGCATCCTGGGTCGGCGGACCAACCGGTGGCTGATCCTGCAGGGCCTCACCGCGCAGGCGGCGTTCGGGTCGCTGGTGTGGCTGCCGGTGCTGTTCGCCGAGCGGGCGCAGGGGCAGGGCTACTCGACGGCGACGGCGGTCGTGGTGGGCAGCGTCTTCGCCACCCTGTTCCAGCTCGGCGGGGTGTTCTCCATCGTCGGCGGGTTGGCCGGGGACGCGCTGCAACGGCGTACCCCCCGGGGGCGGGCCCTGGTCGCGGCGGTCGGCGTGCTCGCGGCGCTGCCGTTCTACCTGGTGTTGTTCTTCGTGCCGATCCGGATCGACGTGCCCGACGGCGGCGGCACCGGCGCGGTGGTGGGTGCGGTGCTGGCCAGCGTGGTGACCGAGCCGACGGTGGGGCTGAGCCTGCTCACCGCCGTCGTCGCGCTGGCGTTGACCTCGGCGAACTCGCCGAACTGGTTCGCCCTGATCGCCGACGTCAACCCGCCTGAGCACCGGGGCACCGTCTACAGCCTGGGCAACCTGGTCAACGGGGTCGGCCGGGCCGCCGGCAACGGGCTGGTCGGCGCGGCCTTCCACGCGCTGCGGGCGGCCTTCCCGCCGCCGTTGAACTACGCCGTCGGGCTGGCCGCGTTCCAGCTCTTCTTCATCCCCACCGGGCTGATGTACTGGCTGGCCTCCCGCACGTCGCCCGGTGACATCGCCGCGGTGGGGGACCTGCTGCACGACCGCGCCGACCGCCACTGACCTGCTGGTGCTGGCCCCGCCCCGGGCTGTCCGTTCCCGCGTCGGCGGTCGTCATGCGGGCGTCCGTGCTGTCAGCGCCTGTCGCCTGCGCGCAGGATCCTTGCGCCGCCCCCGTCCGGCGCAACTGGTCGCTGTCGGGGATGGATACCTCGGTCGGGTCCTTTCGAGCTGATGACGCCAACGAATCACCGCCGGGGGCGGGATCGGGGGGCGACCGAACCACCGCCCCGGGGAGACGGCTCGCCGGCAGATCCGGGCCACCAGGGCAACCCCGGCCCGGTCCGGGTCCGAACCCACTCCGGTCCGGGTCCGAACTCCGGCCCCGGACCGGCTGAGCGCCGGGGCCGGAGTTCGGGCCGGGAGTGGGTCAGGAGTGCCGGACCCAGACCGTGACGTCGGTGGGAACCCGGCCGTCGGCGTCCAGCGGGGCGCTGCTGTGCAGCAGCTCCCCGGCCGGCGGCGGCACCGCGGCCGCGCCGAAGTTGGTCAGCACGGTCAACCCGCCGTTGCGGAAACTCAGCACCTCGTCGCCGGAGGAGAGCCACTCCAGCGTCCCCCGGCCGAGGGCGTGCTCGCGGCGCAGCCGCAACGCGGTCCGGTACGTCTCGTACGTCGAGCCGGGCACCCCCCGCTGCCGGTCCAGGGCGTACTCGGCCCACAGCGGTGGCTGCGGCAGCCAACTGGCGTCGGTGGGGCCGAAGCCGTACGACGGGGCGTCGGCCTCCCACGGGATCGGCACCCGGCAGCCGTCCCGACCGCGCTGGGTGTGACCGCTGCGCTCCCAGGTCGGGTCCTGCCGGGACTCGTCGGGCAGCGTGGTGTGCTCCGGCAGCCCCAACTCCTCGCCCTGGTAGAGGTAGGCCGAGCCGGGCAGGGCGAGCATCAGCAGGGTGGCCGCCCGGCCCCGGCGCAGGCCCAGCGCGGCGTCCGGCTGCGGGTCGCCGATGCCGATGCCGTTGGGTCGGCCGCCCTTGGCGGACAGGCCCATCCGGGAGGCGTGCCGGATGACGTCGTGGTTGGACAGCACCCAGGTGGTGGGGGCGCCGACGGCGTCGGTGGCCTCCAGCGAGCGGGTGATCACCGCGTACTGGGCGGGAGCCGTCCAGGCGGCGAGCAGGTACTCGAAGTTGAACGCCTGGTGCATCTCGTCGGGGCGGACGTAGCGGGCGATCCGTTCGGCCGGTTCCACCCACGCCTCGGCGACGAGGATCCGGTCGCCGTCGTAGGAGTCCAGCACCCGCCGCCAGTCGCGGTAGACCTCGTGGACGCCGTCCTGGTCCCACATCGGCGGGCGCGGCTTGTCCGCCTCGTTGCCGGAGAGGATCTCCTGCGGTTCCTCCCAGTTGGCCAGGTCGGCCTGCTTGATCAGGCCGTGCGCCACGTCCACCCGAAACCCGTCGACCCCCCGGTCCAGCCAGAACCGGAGCACGTCCAGGAACTCGGCACGGATCTCCGGGTTGTCCCAGTTGAGGTCCGGCTGGGCGGTGTCGAACAGGTGCAGGTACCACTGGCCGGGCCGACCGTCCGGCTCGACGAGCCGGGTCCAGGCGGGGCCACCGAAGACGCTCTGCCAGTCGTTCGGCGGCTCGGCACCGTCCGGGCCGAGGCCGTCGCGGAAGATGTACCGGGCCCGCTCGGGGCTGCCGGGGGCGGCGGCGACGGCGGCCCGGAACCACCTGTGCGCCGACGAGGTGTGGTTGGGCACCAGGTCGACGATGACCTTGAGGCCCTTCGCTCGGGCCTCGGCGATCAACCTGTCGGCGTCGGCCAGGCTGCCGAACAGGGGGTCGACGTCGCGGTAGTCGGCGACGTCGTAGCCCGCGTCGGCCTGCGGCGACGGGTAGAACGGCGACAGCCAGACGGCGTCGACACCCAACTCGGCCAGGTGCCCGAGTCGGGCGGTGATGCCGGGCAGGTCACCGATGCCGTCACCGTCGGAGTCGGCGAAGGAACGCGGATAGATCTGATAGATGACGGCCTCGGTCCACCATCCGGGGGCCACGCCCACGGACTGTTCCTGCTGCCTCGCGTCGGTGTTCAGAGCCTTCTCCCTGTGTCGAGCCGGTCGAGCCGTGCGGTCGAATCCGTTCAGTTTGCCCGGGGCGGGCCGGTCGATTCCCGTACCACCAGGCGAGTGGGCAGGATCACCGGCGGGTGCGGCGCGGGGGCGTCCACGCCGGTTCCGCGCGGGGCCGGCACCCGGCCGGCGTCCGGCTCGGCGGCAGCGGCGCCCAGCGGGTCGAGCAGCATCCGGGCGGCGAGCCGGCCCTGCTCGGCGGCGGGTTGGGCGATGGTGGTCAACCCGAGCACGGCGGACAGGTCGTGGTCGTCCACGCCGATCACGCTGACGTCCTGCGGGACGCGCAGCCCCGCGTCGCGCAGCGCGGTCATCGCGCCCATCGCGATCTCGTCGCAGGCGGCGAAGATCGCCGTCGGTGGTTCGCCCCGGGCCAGCAGCTCGACGGTGGCCTGGTTGCCGCCGTGGATGGTGAACTGCGCCTCCATGTCCAGGCGGGGGTCGGGGTGCAGCCCGGCGCGGCGCAGCGCCTCCTGGTAGCCCCGGCGACGGTCGGTGTGGGTGGTGAAGGCCAACTCGTCGTCGGGGTCGCCGGAGATATGGGCGATCCGCCGGTGGCCCAGGTCGAGCAGGTGCCGGGTGGCCGTCCGGGCCGCGGCCACGTCGTCGATCCGCACGCAGGGCCAGCCGGGGACGGTGCTGCCCGAGCTGATCGTGATGCCGGGCAGGTCCAGCTCGGCCAGGGCGGTCAGGTCGGCCGGGCGCAGCGGGGTGGCGACCAGCATGATCGCGTCCACCCGCTTGTGCAGGTTGGCGGTGCGCAGCACCCGTTGCCGCACCTGCTCGCGTCCGCCGAGGTTGTAGAGCAGCAGGTCGTAGCCGGCGTGGTGGAGGAACTCCTCGACCGCCTCGACGACGGTGCCGAAGAACCACCTGGTGATCCGGGGCACCACCACGGCGACCGTGCCGGTCCGGCCGCCGGCCAGCCGGGAGGCGCTCGGCGAGACCGCGTACTGGAGCTGTTCGGCGGCGGCGAGCACCCGGCGGCGGGTCGCGGCCGACACCGTCGGCAGGCCGCGCAACGCCCGGGAGACCGTGGCCGTGGAGACCCCGGCCAGCCGGGCCACGTCGTCGATCCTCGTCACGCTGTCGTTCCCCCGCTCCGCGCCGGCCCCCGTCGCCGCCCGGCAGCACCGGGCGGCGACGGACGGCCGTCAACCCTTGACGCTCCCGGCGAGCAGGCCGCGCACGAAGAAGCGCTGCAGGGACAGGAACACGACAAGCGGTACGACGATCGAGACGAACGCGCCGGCGGTGAGCCGCTGCCACTCGTTGCCCCGGGTGCCGGCCATCTCGGCCAGGCGCACGGTGAGCGGGGCGGTCTCGTTGCCGCCACCGGCGAAGATCAGCGCGACCAGCAGGTCGTTCCAGACCCAGAGGAACTGGAAGATGCCGAACGCCGCCAGCGCCGGGGTGATCAGCGGCAGCACGATGGTGCGGAAGATCTTGGGGTGGGTGGCCCCGTCGACCCGGGCCGCCTCCATCAGGTCCCGGGGGAGCTGCGAGATGAAGTTGTGCAGCAGGAACACCGCGAAGGGCAGGGCGAAGCAGGTGTGCGCGAACCACACCTGGGCGAACTTCTGCTCGTCCACCAGGTTCCAGGCCGGCAGCAGCTGGATGCCGGCCACGGTGACCCCGGTGGAGAAGAACTTCAGCAGCGGCACCAGGGCCATCTGCAACGGCACGATCTGCATCGCGAAGATCGCGATGTAGAGCCAGTCCCGTCCCCGGAAGTTGATCCAGGCCAGCGCGTACGCGGCGAGCGAGGCGAACGCCAGCGGGAAGAGCACCGACGGGATGGTGATGGCCAGCGAGTTGATGAAGTAGCTGGCGAGCTGCCCCGACGACGAGGAGGCACCGAACAGCACGTCCTGGTAGTTCTCCAGGGTGAACTGCGGGTCGGTGAAGACGGTCCACCAGCCGGTGGACTTGATCTCGGCCTCGGGCCGGAACGAGGAGACGAACAGGCCGAACGTCGGGATCGTCCAGAGCAGCGCGATGACGATCGAGACCAGGGTGGCCGTACGGCTGTTGAGCCGGCTACGGACCCGGCCGGCGGCGCTTGTCGGCTTCCCGGTGGCCTGGGCCCCGGCTCCGACGGTGGGCGTGGCGGTGGTCATCTCAGCCCTCCCGCTGTTGACGCAGGTTGCGGATCTGGTAGATCACGATCGGGATCACCAGGATGAAGAGGAAGACCGCCAGGGCGGAGCCCTGCCCGTTCTCGCCGTACCGGAACGCCTGGTTGTACATCTCGTTGGCGATCACGCTGGTGTCGTAGTTGCCGTTGGTGGCGGTCCGGACGATGTCGAAGACCTTCAGCGTGGCGATCGACAGGGTCACCACGACCACGATCAGCGCGGGCCGGATGCTCGGCATGGTGATCTGCCAGAACATCTGCCACGGGCTGACCCCGTCGAGGCGGGCCGCCTCCACGATGTCCGCCGGGATCGCCTTGATCGCGGCGGAGAGCACGACCATGGCGAAACCGGCCTGGATCCACACCATGATCACGATGAGCAGGAAGGTGTTCAGCGGCGAGTCGAGCAGCCACTGCCGGGGTTCGCCACCGAGGCTGACCACGATCTGGTTGAGCAGGCCGATCTGGTCCTGCTCCTCGCTGCGGTAGGCGTAGACGAACTTCCAGATGATGCTGGCCCCGACGAACGAGATCGCCATCGGCAGGAAGATCAGTGACTTGGCGACGGACTCGAACCGGGCCTTGTCCACCATCACGGCGTAGAGCAGGCCGAACGTGGTGGCCACCAGCGGCACCAGCAGCACCCAGATCAGGGTGTTGAGCAGCACCCGGACGATCGAGTCCTCGGAGAACATCCAGCCGTAGTTGCGCAGTCCCACCCAGTTGTCGCTGCCGGCGTCCATGAAGGAGAGCAGCACGGTCCGCAGCGCCGGCACCACCAGCCCGACGGAGAGCAGCAACAGCGTCGGCAGCAGGAAGAAGAGCGCGAACAGACCCTCCCTCGGCTTGCGTCGGCGGGGCAGGGGGCCGCCACCGGTCGAGGCGGCGATGAGCTGCGCCTCCCGACGGCGGGCGAACCAGGCCGGCACCACGTCGAGGAGCAGGAGCAGACCGCCCACCACCGCGACGAAAGCGATCAGCCCGTACATCAGCATGAGGAACTTCGGCTGTTCCTCAGCGAAGTCGAACTCCATCGACCCTCCCTCTCAAGGGTTCGTATCCGACGGGTGGCCCGGTCCGCACCGTGCGGACCGGGCCACCCGTCTCAGATCACTTCCAGCTGTTCTCGATGCCGTTCAGCACCGTGGTGGTGTCCTTGCCGTTGATCCACTCGACCATGCCCTTCCAGAAGGTGCCGTTGCCGACCGCGGCCGGCATCAGGTCGGAGCCGTCGAAGCGGAAGACGGTCTTCGGGTCCTGGAGGATGCCCACGGAGAGCTTGTCCACCGGGTTCGGGACGTTGGCCAGGTCGAGCTTCTTGTTCGCCGACACCCAGTCACCGATCTTGGCGCGGCTGTTGGCGTACTCGCCGGAGGCGAGGTAGGTCTGCACCGCCTGGACCTCGGGACGGTCGGTGAAGGCCGCGACGAACTCGCCGCCACCCAGCACCGGCTTGCCCTTGGCCGGGTCGATCGACGGGAAGTAGAACGCGAAGACGTCGCCGTCCTCGGCCACCTTGGTGCCCTCGGGCCACTGGTTGGCGTAGAAGGACGCCTGCCGGTGCAGGGCGCACTTGCCGGTGGTGATCGGCACGCCGGCCTCCTGGAAGGAGGTGGTGGCGATGCTCTTCACGCCGCCGAAGCCGCCGTTGACGTACTTGTCGTTCTTGAGGATGGTGCCGGCCCGGTTGAGGGCGTCGGCGACCTGCGGGCTGTTGAACGGGATGCCGTGGGTGGTCCACTGGTCGTAGACCTCGGGCCCGGCCGTACGCAGCAGCACGTCCTCGATCCAGTCGGTGGCCGGCCAGCCGGTGGCGTCACCGGACTCGATGCCCGCGCACCACGGCTTGGTGCCGCTGGCCGCGATCGTGTCGGAGAGCTTGATCAGCTCGTCCCAGGTGGTGGGGACCGTCCAGCCCTTCTCCTTGAAGGTCTTCGGCGAGTACCAGACGAACGACTTGACGTTCGAGCCCAGCGGGGCGCCGTAGAACTGGCCGTTGATGGTGGTGTACTTCAGCCAGTCGGGGGAGAAGTTCGCCTCGGCCTCGGTCTTGGTGGCGGCGGAGACGGGCTTGAGGTTGCCGCCGTCGACGAACCGCTTGACCAGGCCCGGCTGCGGGATGAAGGCCAGGTCGGGCGCGTTGCCGCCCTGCACCCGGACGGGGAGCTGGGCCTCGAACTCGCCGGAGCCCTCGTGGTCGATCTCGATGCCGGTGCAGTCCTCGAACTGCTTCCAGGACTGGGCCAGCCGGTCGGCCTCGATGTCCCGGATCGACGAGTAGATCGTGACCTTCTTGCCGTCGTTGTCACCGTACTTCTCGTATGCGGCGCATTCGGCCGAACCCGCGTTGCTGCTCTTCTTGTCGTTGCCGGTGCCACAGGCGGCGGCGCCGAGCGCCAGCCCCAGCACGCCGGCGATCGCGAGAGCCTGGCGTGATCTGGCAAACGCCATGCCGTTCTCCTTCCTTGCCGGCGCGCCCACAGGTGGGGGAAACCCGACGCCGGTCCGATGAGTCGTCCCCACATGTAAGCGCTTGCATCCCGATCGGTCCACCCCCTGCCGGACACGGCCCGGTAACAATCCCGAAACCCCCTCACCGCAGGTGGATGCGCTCCCACCCGTGGTCACCGACTAGGGGTAGGCAGGGGTCGGCGCGGGTTGGCATCGATGGCGATATCTGCCACCCTCGGGGCAAGGTATTGAAGGATCTCGACATCGGAGGTGTGCGGTGCGCAGACGGTGGAGCCTGCTGGCGGCAGCCCTGCTGGTCACCGGGGCCCTGGTCCCGGCCGGTCCGGCCTGGGCCGCGCCCACGTTCAAGGTGCCCTTCCCCTGCAACCAGTCCTGGTCCGGCCAGACCCGGTCGGACCACAGCCCGGCGAACGCGATCGACTTCAACCGCACCGACGACCTCGGCGACCCGGTGGTCGCCAGCGCCCCGGGCACCGTCGACCGGGTCACCGACCTCGGCGGCACGAGCTACGGCAAGTACGTCCGGATCGACCACGGCGGCGGCTACACGACCTACTACGCCCACCTCAACGGCTTCAACGTCTCGGTCGGCCAGCAGGTCGGCTACGGCAAGGTGATCGGCTGGGTCGGCAGCACCGGCGGCTCCACCGGCCCGCACCTGCACTACGAGCAGCGCCTCAACGGCGACGACATCAAGGTCAAGTTCAACGGCACGCTCGCGCTGTACTGGGGCACCAAGACGTACACCAGCGGAAACGGCTGCTCCAGCGGCACCGGGTCGGGCACGGTCGACACCGCCGGCTCCCCGCTGACCGTGCGCTCCGGGCCGGGCACCGGCTACGCGTCGGTCGGCACGGTCGCCGACGGCGCCAAGGTCACCATCGGCTGCCAGACCAGCGGCACCACGGTCACCGGCACCTTCGGCACCAGCGCGATCTGGGACCGGATCGGCTCCGACCGGTTCGTCGCCGACGCCTACGTCTACACCGGCCACGACGGCTACATCCCCAACGTGCCCCGCTGCTGAGCCCGCGGGCACCGGGCCGCCGGGCCCGGTGCCCGGTCAGCCGTTGAGCCGCCAGATCGAGAGGTTCAGCGCGGCGGCGAAGGTGACCCAGGCCCAGTAGGGCAGCAGCAGGGCCGCCGCCGGCCGGGAGATCCGCCGGAAGGCGACCACCGTCACCGCGATCGCCAGCCACATCAGCACGATCTCGGCGAAGGCCAGGCCGTAGCGTCCCGCGCCGAAGAACAGCGGGGTCCAGACCGCGTTGAGCGCCAGCTGGACCGTCCACGCCCACAGCGCCGGGCCGAAGCCGACCCGCCGCCACGCCAGCCAGCCGGCGACCGCGATCAGCGCGTACAGCACGGTCCAGACCGGGCCGAACAGCCAACCCGGCGGGGCCCAGGCCGGCTGCTGGAGCGAGGCGTACTCGTCGCGGGTGCCGGACACCCCCAACCCGCCGATCGCGGCGGCGACCGCGACGGCCGCGCCGAAGCCGAGCAGCACCCACCAGGTCCGCGCCGTGCCGGTCCGCCGGTCGCTCCGGATTATCTCCATGGTCGAGATATTTCCCCGGTACGCCCGCCCAAACCCGGTTGCGGCCCACCGGACAGCACGACGCCGGGGTCGTCGGTGCCGGACGCTCCTGTCTGGGAGGACGGAGCTTCCGGGGGCGACGACCCCGGCGGGTCAGGTGCGGGTACCGGCGTCAATTGAAGATGCTGACACCACCCGGGCCGACCAGAAGGCCGACCACGATGAGGACGATGCCCCACAGGATCTGCCGGCGGAACAGCGCGAGGATGCCGGCGACCACGAGTACGACTGCGAGAATCCAGAGAATCAGCTCCATGGTTGCTGAATACCCGGCGTCCGGATTCCGAAAACCTGGTTCTCAGTCGATCTGATCGCCGCCCAGGTGGAAGACGCTGTACGCCTGTTTGATCACTGGATGGGCGACGTTGCGTACGCGTACCCCGCCCGGGGTGACGCCGCGTTCGCTGCCGGCGTGCGCGTGCCCGTGCAGGGCGAGCGCCGTCGGCGCCGAGTCGATCGCCTGACCGAGCTGGTACGACCCGAGGAACGGGTAGATCTCCAGCGGCTCCCCGGCCAGCGTGTCCGGTACCGGGGCGTAGTGGGTCAGCGCGACGAGCAGGTCGCAGTCCAGCCCGCGCAGCGCCTCGCCCAACGCCGCCGCGCTCTCGTTGCTGGTGCGCACGAAGGACTTCATCTCCGGCTCGCCGAAGTCGCTGGCGCACCGGCCGGCGAACCCGCCGCCGAAGCCCTTGACGCCGGCCACCCCGAGCCGGCCGCCGGGGCAGTCCAGCACCGTGCCGGTCCCCTCCAGCACGGTGATCCCGGCATCCTCCAGCACCTTGACCACCTGCGGCACCTGGTCGCACTGGTGGTCGTGGTTGCCGAGCACGGTGACCACCGGTACCCCGAGGCCGCCGAACTCCTCGGCGACGCAGCGGGCCTCGGACTCCGTGCCGTGCCGGGTCAGGTCGCCGGCGAGCAGCAGCACGTCGGCGCAGTCGGGCAGCTCCTCCAGGGCCGGGCGGAACCGGCCCAGCACGTCGGCGTCGAGGTGCACGTCGCCGACCGCGGCGATCCGGATCATCGGGTCCTCCTCACGGCAGCTCCTCGACCTGCACCGGGGCCTGGGTGCGGATCACCCCGATGTCGCTGGTGATCGCCTCGTCGGGGAACCGTTCGGCCACCCGGCGCAGGATCTCCGCCCGCCGCTGCGGGCTCTCCACCTCGCCGGTGAGGACCAGCCCGGTTTCCCGGTGGACCACGGTGATGCCCTGCTCGGCGACGTCCGGGTCCTCGGTCAGCAGCCGTTGGATCTCCGCCTCGACGTAGGCGTCCGGCGGGCCGGCGCTGTGCTCGGTCACGGGGTCTCCCTTCCCTCGGGGATGCGGGCGTACGGCACCGGCGTGCCCCCGTACGGGACGACGTCGAGCCGGTCCAGCAGCATCAGGAACGCTTCGGCGTACGGCGAGTGCTGGGTCTCCTTGCGTACCCGCTCCCAGTCGATCTGTTCGCGCAGCGACCGGGCCAGCGGCAGGCCCCGGGCGAAGTCGCAGTAGTGCTGGGAGAAGCTGAGCAGCTTGTGCACCATCAGCCGGGTCGCCGACAGCACCGGCATGTGGATGGCGTCCACCGGGCGGACCACGGTGTCGGCGAGGGTCTCGTGGGTCACCGGGGTCTCCACCGGCCGGTGGATCAGGTCCACCATCCGACCGTCGTCGTAGACCTTGACCAGCCAGTCCTCCGGTGGGCGCTCGGCGGTGAAGCCCTCGTCGGTCAGCGCCTCCAACGCCCGCTCGACATGCTCCTCGGGGAGCAGGAAGTCCACGTCGTGCTCGCTGGAGTGGCCGCCGTGGGCGTAGACGGCGAAGCTGCCGCCGAGGGCGAAGGGGATCTCGTTCTGCTTGAGCACGGCGGCGACCCGCTTGAGGGTGTGCAGGAGGCTGACGTCCCCGCGCTCGGCCATCTGGTCTCTCCCGTCGTGGATGGTCGGTGGGAAATGACGTTGCGTACCCGGCTGTCCGCCGGCCCACACCTGCCCGGCGTGCCGGTCCCGGTCATCGCGCCCCGGACGGGCATCAACCGGACGGGGGAGATGCGCCGGTCGGATATCCTGTGCAGGGTGGCCAGATCACGGCGCACGACCGACGGTGGGACCCGACTGCGGCGCGTCGCGCTGATCGGCATCGACGGCTCGGGCAAGACCACCCAGGCGTACCGGCTCGCCGCCGCGCTCACCGCGGCCGGCCGACCCGCCACCTACCACCGCAACGCGGGCGGCCGGCGCTGGCTGGGCCGGCTCGCCGCCCGGTTCGGCCGGGCCGACGCCCAGCTGCTGGTGGGCCGGGGCGGGATGCTCGCGGTGGAGTCCGTCCTGCGCTGGCTGGCGATCGCCGCCGCGCTGCTCAGTTGCCTGGTGACCGGCCGTACCGCCGTGATGGACCGCTACTCCGCCTGCCAGTACGCCAGCATCCGGGCGCACGGTGGGCAGCGGTGGGAGCGGCTGGCCCGGGCCGGCTACCGGGTCTTCCCCGCACCGCAGGTCACCTTCCTGCTCGCCGTCGACCCGGTCGAGGCGTACCGGCGGATCGAGCGGCGCGGGGAGGACCACGAGACGATGGGGTGGCTGACCGCCGCCGACGCGGCGTACCGGTCGTTGCCCGAGTACCCGGGCTTCGTGGTGGTCGATGCCGGCGGCGGGCCCGACGAGGTGTCCCGGCGGATCCGGGCGCACCTGGCGCGCTGGTTGCCGCCGGAGGAGGCCGGGCCGGTCGTCGACGATCCGCCGGACGACACCGGCCCGTCCGCCCCGCAGGCCGAAGGCGGGCCCCGGGAGCCGGTCGCCGCACAGACCCGCCCGTAGACCGAGCCGATTCCACCGGACCGGCCGAGGCGCGTCAGGCTGCGCAAATGGGAGTCTGTGCCGGCACGCCCCCGGACCGGGGGATACTTCCTGTCGGATACGCGCGGTCGTGGTTGACGCTCGCGGCTCATGAAAGTAAGTTTCATCCGTGGCGAAAAGTCCGAAGATTTCCGCGAGTCACGAGCCGGGTGGACTGATCGTCCACATCAGTGGCCTGCTCCCGTCGCTGTCCCCCGCCGAGCAGCGGGTCGCCCGACTGGTCGTCGCCGACCCGGCCGATGCCGCCCGACGGACCATCACCGACCTCGCCACCGCCGCCGAGACCTCCGAGGCCACCGTCATCCGGTTCTGCCGGTCCGTCGGCATGGACGGCTACCCGCAGTTGCGGATCCGGCTCGCCGCCGAGGCCGCCCGCCGGATCGAGCCGCCGGACGCCCGGGTGGTCGGCGGGGACATCCCGCCCGGCGCCGACCTGGCCCAGATCATCGCCACCATCTCCTTCAACGACGCGCGGGCCGTCGAGGAGACCGCCGAGCAGCTCGACCCGGCCGTCTGCGAGCAGGTCGTCGAGGCGATCGTCAGCGCCGGCCGGATCGAGGTCTACGGTGCCGGCGCGAGCGGGTTCGTCGCCTCGGACTTCCAGCAGAAGCTGCACCGCATCGGGCGGATCGCGTTCTCCTTCCCCGACGTGCACACCGCGCTGACCTCCGCCGCCCTGCTCGGCAAGGGCGACGTGGCGATCGGCATCTCGCACAGCGGCACCACCTCCGACGTGATCGAGGTGCTCGAACAGGCCCGCTCCCGGGGGGCGGTCACCGTCGCGCTGACCAACTTCCCCCGCTCGCCGATCACCGAACGGGCCGACTTCGTCCTCACCACCGCCGCCCGCGAGACGACGTACCGGTCCGGGGCGATGGCCAGCCGGCTCGCCCAGCTCACCGTGGTGGACTGCCTCTTCGTCGGGGTGGCCGCCCGCAACCGGGCCCGGGCCCGGCGGGCGCTGGAGGTCACCGCCGAGGCGGTGCGAACACACCGGGTCGGCGGCAGTCGGAGGCGCTCGTGACCACCGGCCGGGTCGGGCCGGACGACGTGGTGGGGCAGCGGGGCGGCGAGGGCATGGTCGACCTGCGGCCGATGGTCCGGGTCGGCGCTCCGACCGAACGGCGCAACCCGCACAGCACCGACCTCGACCTGATGTCGACCCGGGACGTGCTCACCGTGATCAACGACGCGGACCGCCGGGTGCCGGCGGCGGTGGCCGCCGTCCTGGACGAGATCGCGGTGACCGTCGACCTCGCGGTGACCGCGCTGCGCGGTGGGCACCGGGTGCACTACTTCGGGGCCGGCACCTCCGGCCGGCTCGGGGTGATCGACGCCGCCGAGCTGGCCCCCACCTTCAACTCCCCGCGCGGCTGGTTCTGCGCCCACCTGGCCGGCGGGCCGGACGCGATGTGGCAGGCCGTGGAGGACGCCGAGGACGACCTGGCCGGCGGGGCCGGCGAGGCCGCCGGCTGCGTCACCGCCGGGGACCTGGTGGTCGGGCTGGCGGCCAGCGGACGCACCCCGTACGTCCTGGGCGCACTCGCCGCGGCCCGGCAGCGGGGGGCCTCGACCGTGCTGCTCTGCGCCAATCCGGAGGTCCGGGCGGCGGCCGAGGTCGACGTGGTCATCGGGGTCGACACCGGCCCCGAGGTGGTGACCGGCTCGACCCGGATGAAGGCGGGCACCGCGCAGAAGCTGGTGTTGAACACCTTCTCCACGGCGGTGATGGTGCGACTGGGCCGGGTCTACTCCAACCTCATGATCGACATGGTGGCCACCAACGCCAAGCTGCGCGGCCGTATGATCTCCATCCTGATCGAGGCGACCGGCTGCTCCGAGGAGGTCTCCCGGCGGGCCCTGCACGAGGCCGACGGCGACCTGAAGACGGCCCTCGTCTCGCTGCTGTCCGGGGTCGAGGTCGACGCGGCCCGCGCCGCGCTGGCCCGGACCGCGCACCACGTCCGGGGCGCCATCGCCCTGCTCGCCTCCTGAGCCGTCCCCTCCCGCCGGGGCGACCCGCGGGAGGGTGCGCCGGGGTGTCACCCTGCGGGGGTGACACAGAACACCGTGCTGGGGGGACGTCGGCCACGCCACGGATTGTTGTTCCGGGCGTGGGGTAATCCAGGACCGCCTGGTGAACCGACCGGTCCACCGGCCCGTATCTGGCAGTGACTCCGATCGCAGCCGGACGGTGACGAGGGTCGCGGTTTACCGGGGCACCGCAATGAGGCGGGGGCCCGACGGGCAGCCGTCGACACCCGTGCCGACCAGCGGCGATCGGGCAGCCGGCAGATGGCCCCACGGGGCCGCTGACAGCAAACGTGGACCGGGCTTTCAGCTGGTACTCAGGCATTCGTGACACTTTCGACTCACGACATGGAATCCCCGACCCGTCTCGACTGTTGTGCAGGTGTCAGCACCGGCGGGCAGCAGGGGCGTTGCACGGGGGAGGGCTGATGGACGTGGGGATGGCAAGGAACCGGGCAACCGGCGCGAGCGAGGGGACCGTGGACACCGTGGACAAGAACATCGGCATGCGAACCGACGAGGTCGCCGAGGAGCGTGACCTGGTCGGCGTCTACCTTCACGAGATCTCCCGGACGCCACTGCTGGACGCCGCCAAGGAGGTCGATCTCTCCAAGGCGATCGAGGCCGGCCTCTACGCCGAGCACCTGCTCGGCGAGGACCGCGTCCCCGCCGGTGTCGACCGGGACGACCTGGAGCGGCTGGTCGTCGAGGGGGAACGGGCGAAGGATCTCTTCATCCGGGCCAACCTGCGGCTGGTCGTGTCGATCGCCCGCCGGTACGTGCGCTCCGGGATGCCCATGCTGGACCTGATCCAGGAGGGCAACACCGGTCTGGTGCGCGCGGTCGAGAAGTTCGACTACGAGCGGGGCTACAAGTTCTCCACCTACGCCACCTGGTGGATCCGGCAGGCGATCAGCCGGGCCATCGCGCAGCAGGAACGCACCGTCCGGCTGCCCGTGCACCTGGTCGAGGACGTCAACCGGATGCGCAACGTGGCCCGGCAGCTCACCCGTGAGCTGGGTGGCGACCCGGAGCCGGAGCAGATCGCGGCGGCCCTCGGCGTCACCGTCGAGCGGGTCAACGAGCTGGTCCGCTGGTCGCAGGACACGGTGTCGCTGGACACCCCGGTCGGCGACGACGGCGACACCAACCTCGGTGACCTGGTGGCCGACAGCGACGCCCCGTCCCCGGAGGACATCGTCCTCACCGGGTTGGAGCGGCAGCGCATCGAGGGCCTGCTCAACCACCTCGACGACCGGTCCGCCGGCATCATGCGGGCCCGGTACGGCCTGGAGGACGGGCGGGAGCACTCGCTGACCGAGGTCGCGTCCCGGTTCTCGCTGTCCCGGGAGCGGATCCGCCAGCTGGAGATCCAGGCGCTCGGCCGGCTGCGTGAGCTGGCCCGCGCGGAGGGCCTCCAGGCGGCCTGAGCTGGTGGTCCTGCAAGCAGTCTGAGCTGGTAGTAATGACGGCGAACGGCCGGCGTCCGATAGGGGGACGCCGGCCGTTCGCCGTTGTCGTGCCGGTCAGCGGACCCGGCCGTAGCCGGCGATGCTCATCATGTTCATCTTCCGCTTGAGCACGTTGCGCCCGGCACTCGGCGCGTCGATCACCTGACCGCTGCCGACGTAGAGCGCGACGTGCCCCAGCCCCGAATAGAAGACCAGGTCACCGGGGCGCAGCTCGCTACGGCTGACCCGGGAGGTGGCGTTCCACTGCATCGCCGCGTTGTGCGGCAGCCGCTTGCCGGCGGACCGCCAGGCGGCGAGCGTCAGGCCGGAGCAGTCGTACCCGCCGGGGCCCTCGGCCCCCCAGACGTACGGCTTGCCGATCGCCCCGTAGGCGTACCGGACGGCCGCCCCGGCACCGCCGGGGACGGCCGGCGTGTCGGGGGTGTCGGGTGGTGCGGCGCTCTTCGGCTTCTTCACCGGTGCCTCGGTCGCCCGACCGTACGCCGCCCGCCGCATCTCGTAGAGCTCCGCCAGGTCCTGCTCGATCCGCTTCTTGGTCTTGGTGAGCGCCTTCGACTGGGCGGCCTGCCTGGCGAGGGTGGCGTCGAGCTTGGTCTTCTGGTCGAGCAGCGCCCGCTGGTCGGCGGTGTACCCGTCGATCTGCTGTTGCCGCTGCCGGGTGAGCTGGTCGAGGGTGCCCAGCCGGTCGACCAGCGAGCCACCGGCCGGGTCGAGGATCGCCTCGGCCGTCCGCAGCCCGCCGGTCTTGTACGCGGTGGCCGCGATCTCGCCCACCGCCGCCCGGCTCTGGGCGGCCTGGGCCTCCAGCGGGCCGATCCTGGCGTGCAGGCCGGCCGCGGTGGCCTGGTTCGTCTTGATCTCCTCGTTGAGCTTGTTGTACGACTCGACGATCCGTTCCAGCTCGGCCGAGGACCGCTCGATCCGGGCGGTGAGGTCGGCGACCGAGGGCTCGGCCCGGACCGGTGCCGACGGGGCGATCAACGCGGCCGACAGGCCGGCGACCGCCAGGGTGCGCAGCAGCATCCGTAAGGACGACAAGAGCGGAAGACTCCTCTCCCACCGGTCACCGGAGGATGCTGAGCCCCCGGCGACACCGGCCCGGGCCCGTCCGGATGGACGGCCGTGTACCGAGCCGGCCCGATCAACCTAACCTGTGGCGGGAGTGACGCGCAGACAAAGTAGCGGCGAATGTTGGCCGAGCGCTCCGGCGGGTCGTTGTGGCAGGTGGAGCCGGTGATGCGGGGCGGACGGCCGACGGCCGGGTTCTGCGCGGTAGGCGAGGAAGGTCTGATTCGTCGTTCCAGGCGGATACCGGTGGGGATCGCGCAGTAATAGTCGGATAAAACCGGAATGGTGGTCAGATGCCGACGACGCGGTGACGTCGCGCTCGCCGGATGTGTCGGAAATCGGAGAGCGGCCCGGGCGGGTCGGCACCAGAATGGAGCCCCGGCCGGGAATCCCGCCGTACGCAGGTGGCGTGGTGGTGGGCGACCGGCTCCCGTCGGCCCCGGGAGGACGCCGTGCAGGCAGACCGCGCCAGCACCCGACCGCCACACTGGTCCCGACCGACCACCCTGCTCTACGCCCGGCCCGGCATCGTGGTGACCACCGAACGGTTCACCGCCGGCCGCAGCAGCTACGCCGTCGCCGACCTCACCCACCTGCGTACCGGCCGCGGGCCGCACGACCGGCTCGCCGCCCGGGTGGTCACCTGCGCCGCCGTCGGGGCGGGCACCGTCGGCGTCCTGCTCGGCTTCACCGGAGGGTTGGAACGGCTCACCGCCGGGGCGTACCTGGCGCTGGGCGTGGTGTGCCTGCTGCCCGTGCTGCTGGTGCTGCTCGGCGACCGCTGGCGGCCACCGCCCCACGAGCTGTACGGCCACTGCCACGGCACCGAGCTGCTGCTGTTCAGCAGCGACGACCGGGAGCAGTTCGAGCAGGTGGTCGACGCCCTGCACCAGGCCCGGGAGCAGCACCGCTATCCCGACGCCGACGACCCGTCGACCTCCGCCGGTTACTTCCGACCGGTGCGCTGAGGCCCGTCCGCGCGCCGACCGTCAGCGGCCGACCGGATCCGGCGTCCGGGTCGGCGCGGTCGCCCCCAGTTCGCGGGTCACCTTCCGCTCCGCGACGAACGACACGAACGGCACCGTGCCGGCGAGCATCACCAGCAGCATCCGCTTGAGCGGCCAGTCCACCCGCCGGCCCAGGTCGAAGGTGGCCGCCAGATAGAGCAGGTAGAGCCAGCCGTGCGCGGTGCCGACGACGGCCACCACGATCGGCTCGTCGAACACGTACTTCAGTGGCATGCCGATCAGCACCAGCACGGCCAGCGCCACGCCCACGATCCAGGCGATCACGCGGTACCGGGTAAGGGCTCCGCCCACCGTCGTCCGTCCTTCCGACCGGCCTCAGCCGGGATAGTCGCCGGGCCTCGCGCCCGGATTGGCGTTCAACCAGGTCAGGTAGCGGTTGTACGCGGCCAGGTCGGCGTCGTCCGCGCCGTCGACAGGTGTCGCCGGCACCCGGGCGACCCGCACCGGACGCCGTACCGCCGGGGTGCCCGGCGCGGGTGCGGCCGGCTCGGCCGGTGCCGCCCCGGCCGGCGGGGACGGCGGGCCGGGGGAGCGCAGCGCGTGCCGGACCTCCCGCCACCAGACGAAGACCACGAAACCGGCGAAGATCGGCCACTCCACCGCGTACGCCCAGCTCAGGGTGTTGCCGGAAGCGGCCCGGCTGATCTGCCACCAACCCAGCGCCAGGAATCCCGTGACCAGGACGACCAGGGCCACGTGGCGGGCGATCCACGCCGGTGTCCAGAGCCGCTTCATGCCGTCGAGGGTACCGGGAGGACCGGCGGTCTCCGACGCGACGTCGTAGTCGCCGCGCCGCCGGGCGGTCGCGGACGCCGCGCCGCTGGTTTGGTGCCAGCCCGGCTGGGCAACCGTCTAGTCAGCCAGCCCAGTCGAACCCGAGGGGGCGACATGACCGAATCAGTACACCGCTCCGGCGACTCCAGCACCGAACAGCGGATGCCGGAGTGGGACGGTGACCACGTCCACCGGGCCGCCACCGTGGTCAGCGAGACCGACGGCGAGCTGCTCGGGGTGGACCCGGCAGACCTCGCCGACGACGACCTGATCCGCGAGTTGCAGAGCCTGCACCGCACCCGGCTCGACACGCTGCGGCACGCCGCCGACTCGGCGCTCGCCAACCACCTGCGCCGCACCGCCGAGCTGGAGACCGAGTACCTGGCCCGGCACCCCGGCCGCGAGGTGGACCCGCACCGGCTCCGGGACGCCTGATGGGCACCCGCGCCGAGCGCGGCATGTCCGCGCCCCCGGAGGTGGTGTTCAGCACCGCCACCGACCCCGAACGGATCGACGCCTGGCTGCCCGGGGCGCTGCGGACCGACGGCCCGACCCCGAGCAGCCGCTCCGACGACGAACTGCACGCCCGCTGGGACGGCCCGGACGGGACGGCCGAGCTGCGGGTCGCCCCGGCCGACGCCGGTGGGGCCCGGGTCCGGCTGGACCTGCCCGCCGGCGCGGACGCCGGACTGGCCGACGAATCGCTTGTCAACCTCGAACGTGAGGTCGCCGAGAACCTGACCGCGGGGTGACCCCACCCGCCCATCCCGACGACACCGTCGCGCCGCACGCGACGGTGCGGACGACGAACGAGGAGACCCGGTGACCGACGGTGGTCTGAAGCAGAAGGTGGCGCGGCTGCGCCAGGCGTACGCGCCGCACGAGCACCGACCGCTGGGCGGCTACCTGGCGGCGATGGGCACGTACGCCGGGGTGACCGCCTCCATCGCGGCGCTGGTGAAGGCCACCGGCCGGCCGGTGCCCGAACGGCCCTCCCCGGGTGACGTGGTGCTGCTCGCCGTCGCCACCCACAAGCTGAGCCGGCTGCTGTCCAAGGACGCGGTGACCAGCCCGCTGCGGGCCCCGTTCACCCGCTACGACCGCCCGATCGGCAGCGGTGAGGTGATGGAACAGGTCCGGGACCAGGGCAGCTCCACCCGGCACGCGATCGGTGAGCTGCTGAGCTGCCCGTTCTGCCTGGCCGTCTGGGTGGCCACCGGGCTCACCGGCGGCCTGGTGCTGGCCCCCCGGCTGACCCGGCTGGTGGCGACCGCGCTGACCGCCGTCGCCGCGTCCGACTTCCTCCAGATGGGGTACGCGGTGGCGCAGCAGGCCGCCGAGGGTGGGCGGCACGACGAGCGGTGACCGCGCGGAAGGGGCCGGCGGATCGTGTCCGCCGGCCCCTTTCCGTCACCAGTCGCCGCCCACTCAGGTGGGGGTGGTGCCGTGGTCCTCGCCCGCCCAGCCGCGCGACGCCTCCGGCTCCCGCTCGTCGGCGTCCGCGCCGGTGATCACGTCGCGGTCGACCGCGGTCCGGTCGTGCTCGTTGGCGAAGTCCGGTTCGGGCAGGGTGTCCCGCCCCTCGGGGGGTTGGCCGAGGGCGGGCATCCGCTCGTGGTGCTCGGTCTGGTCGGACATCTCGATCTCCTCTCGCCGGCGTCGCCGGTCAGCCCGCCGACCCGCCCAGCAGGTCGGCCACCTCGTCCACCGCGTACTCCCCCTCGGGGAGGGCGGCGACCCGGGTGAGCAGCTCCGCCGGCAGGTCCGCGCTGACCGCCGAGCGGTAGATGTCGGCCTGGCTGAGCCGTTCCTGGCCGTGGTAGATCTCGTCCAGCAGCTCGTCGAGCTGCCGGATGTCCGGCTGGGCGGTCCCGGGCAGGTCGTCGGGCGTGGCGGCGTCGTCGGTCACCCCGCCCTGCTACCCGGGGCCGAAACGGTCAAACCCGTCAGGCCGGGGTGGGCAGGGCGGCCCGGCGGGCCCGCACCGCGACGGCGAGCTGCTCCAGCACCTCGGCCGTGGTGTCCCAGCCGATGCAGGCGTCGGTGACCGACCGGCCGTAGGTCAGCTCCCGGGTCGGGTCCAGGTCCTGGCGGCCCTCCAGGAGGAAACTCTCCAGCATGATGCCGACGATGCCGCGCTGCCCGGCGGCGAGCTGGGCGGCCACGTCGGCGGCCACCTTCGGCTGGTTGCGGTGGTCCTTGCCGCTGTTGGCGTGGCTGGCGTCGACCACCAGCCGCTCCGGCAGCCCGGCCGCCCGCAGCAGGTCCAACGCCCCGGCCACCGAGGCCGCGTCGTAGTTGGGTCGGCCCCCGCCGCCGCGCAGCACCAGGTGCCCGTCGGCGTTGCCCCGGGTGTGCATGATCGCCGGGGTGCCCGAGACGTCGATGCCGGGGAAGACGTGCGGCACCTCGGCGGCCCGGATCGCGTCCACCGCGGTGCCGATGCTGCCGTCGGGGCGGTTCTTCATGCCGATCGGCATGGACAGGCCGGAGGCGAGCTGCCGGTGCACCTGGCTCTCCACCGTCCGGGCGCCGATCGCGCCCCAGGCCACCGTGTCGGCGATGTACTGCGGGGTGATCGGGTCGAGGAACTCGCAGCCCACCGGGAGCCCCAACCGGACCACGTCGCGCAGCAGCGCCCGCGCGGTGCGCAGGCCGGTGTTCACGTCGCCGGAACCGTCGAGCGCCGGGTCGTTGATCAGGCCCTTCCAGCCGACCGTGGAACGCGGCTTCTCGAAGTAGACCCGCATCACCACCAGCAGGTCCTCGGCGTGCCGGTCGGCGGCCTCACGCAGCAGGTGGGCGTACTCCAGCGCCGCCGCCGGGTCGTGCACCGAGCACGGGCCGACCACGACCAGCAGGCGGTCGTCGGCGCGGTCGAGCACCCGGCCGACGTCGCGCCGGCCGGCCAGCACGGCCGAGGCCAGCGGCGGGTCCAGGGGCAGCTCGTGCAGGAGCAGGGCGGGGGTGGTCAGCGGCACGACACGGTCGATCCGTTGGTCGATGACCGCGCCGTTGTCCGGGGTGGGCCCGTTGTCCGGGGTCGTCACGGTGGGAGTCCTTCCGCCGACCGTGCCCGGGGCCGGTGCCCGGGTCGAGCCGGCTGCTCGTAAACAGAAGGGCAGGAAGCTCGAAGGCTCCTGCCCGGCCGGCTCGAAACGCGGTGACGTCAGCTCATGGTGAGGTCACCGGCTCCGCAGCCGGCTGCCTAAACCATGGATACGTACGCGTCACGCCGACAAGCGTACCCGAGGCGGAGGCAAGGACTCATCCGCCCGTCGGCCAACCCTCGCCTGACGTTCACCTCCGTCACTGCCACCGTCGGTAACTTCGGCGGCACCGCTCGCATCCCCCGGAGGTATCCGATGGACCGTCGTACCGTCCTGCGCGCCGCCGTCACCGGTGGGGCCGCCGCCTTCGCCGGCAGCCTCTGGTCCGGCGTCGCGTCGGCCGCACCGGCCCAACCGGGCACCGGTCCCTACGGGCCGCCCGGCGGCGCCGACGGCAACGGCATCCAACTCCCCGCCGGCTTCACCAGCCGGGTGATCGCCCGCTCCCGGCAGACGGTGCCGGGCACCTCGTACACCTGGCACCCCGCGCCCGACGGCGGGGCCTGCTTCGCCGCCGGCACCGGGTGGATCTACGTCTCGAACTCGGAGGTCACCCCGAGCGGCGGCGCGTCGGCGGTACGGTTCGCCGCCGACGGCACGGTCACCTCGGCGTACCGCATCCTGTCCGGGACCAACCAGAACTGCGCCGGTGGCGCGACGCCGTGGGGCACCTGGCTGTCCTGCGAGGAGATCAGCCGGGGCTTCGTCTACGAGACCTACCCGCAGGGCGGCACCGCCGCGGTGCAGCGCCCGGCGCTGGGCCGGTTCAAGCACGAGGCGGCGGCCGCCGACCCGGTCCGCCAGGTGGTCTACCTGACCGAGGACGAGACCGACGGCTGCTTCTACCGGTTCCGCCCCACCGTCTGGGGCGACCTCTCCGCCGGCACCCTGGAGGTGCTGGTCGCCGGCACCGCCACCAGCGGCGCGGTGAGCTGGGCCCGGGTGCCCGACCCGGACGGCTCGCCGACGGCGACCCGCGACCAGGTCGCCGGGGCGAAGCGGTTCACCGGCGGCGAGGGCTGCTGGTACGCCGACGGCACCTGCTGGTTCACCACCAAGGGCGACAACCGGGTCTGGGCGTACGACGCGGTCGGCCAGCGCATCGACCTGGCGTACGACGACTCGCTGGTGACCGGCGGCACCGCCCCGCTGACCGGGGTGGACAACATCACCGGCACCCGCTCCGGTGACCTCTACGTCGCCGAGGACGGCGGCAACATGGAGATCAACATGATCACCCCGAGCGGGGTGGTGACGCCGTTCCTGCGGATCACCGGGCAGTCCTCGTCGGAGATCACCGGTCCGGCGTTCTCCCCGGACGGCAGCCGGCTCTACTTCTCCTCCCAGCGCGGCACGGCCGGGATCTCCGCAGGTGGCATCACCTACGAGGTGCGCGGACCGTTCCGCTGACCCCGGCGGGGCCGGCGCGCGGGCGGGGGCCGTGCACCTGGGTGGCGGGTGCACCGGCGTGGCGGGCGTGGCGACTGGGTAACAGGGTGCGCATGACCCAGTTGCAGAGCGATCAGGACCGGGTGGAGTCGCGGGCCCACCTGCTGCCCGAGGAGGCAGCGGTCGGCAGCGACGACCCGCAGGCCCAGGCCGAGGCGATCCTCGCCGAGTCGGACCTCCGCGAGGCCGACCAGGGGGCCGCCCCCGACACGGTGCTGGAGCACCGCACCTCCGAAGAGACCGTCCCCCCGATCGAACCCCCCGACTGACCCGTCCGGCGGCTGGCCCGCCCCCCTGACCGACCCGATGTCGCCCATCCCGGCGGTGTCGACGCCGGCGGACACCGCACCGTCGGCACCGTCGGGCCGGTCAGGGGGGCGGGCCTCCCCGTCCGGGCGGTCGACCCCCCGGCGTGGCCGGGTGCTGACACGTCGCCACCGGGGCGTGGAGATCGGATAGCGTCGGGTCATGCCCGACAGCGGTTACCCCTGGCCCATCGAGACGACCCGACTGGACAACGGCCTGCGCGTGGTGGTGAGCGAGGACCGCACCGCCCCGGCGGTCGCGGTCAACCTCTGGTACGACGTGGGCTCCCGGCACGAGCCGACGGGACAGACCGGCTTCGCCCACCTCTTCGAGCACCTGATGTTCGAGGGCTCGGTCAACGTCGCCAAGACCGAACACATGAAACTGATCCAGGGTTCCGGTGGCTCGCTCAACGCCACCACCAACCCGGACCGGACGAACTACTTCGAGACCGTCCCGGCCGAACACCTCGAACTGGCCCTGTGGCTGGAGGCCGACCGGATGGGCGGGCTGGTCCCCGCGCTCACCCAGGAGACCCTGGACAACCAGCGGGACGTGGTCAAGAACGAGCGGCGGCAACGCTACGAGAACGTCCCGTACGGCGACGCCTGGCTGCGGCTGCTCCCGCTGCTCTACCCGCCGGGTCACCCCTACCACCACGCGACGATCGGGTCGATGGCCGACCTGAACGCCGCCGACCTGGCCACCTTCCAGGCGTTCCACCAGACCTACTACGCGCCCGACAACGCCGTGCTGACCGTGGTCGGCGACGCCACCGCCGCCGAGGTGTTCACGCTCGCGCAGCGGTACTTCGGGGCGATCCCGGCCCGCGGTGACATCCCGGCCGCGCCGGACGGGCACACGGTCGCCGGCACCGGTCGACCCGCCGTCGAGACGGTCACCGCCGACGTGCCGGCCGCCCGGGTCTACGTCGCACACCGCACCCACCCGTTCGGCAGCACCGGCTACGACGTGGCCACGGTGGCCGCCACCGTGCTCGGCAGCGGCCGGGGCAGCCGGCTCTACCAGCGGCTCGCCGACGGCGAACGGCTCGCCCAACCCGACCTCGTCGGGGCGTACGGGGTGGACCTGGCGCACGCACCGGCACCGGTGATCGCCACCGCCACCGCCCGCCCCGGGGTGAGCGCCGAACGGCTCGCCGCCGGGGTCGCCGAGGTGGTCGACGAACTCGCCACCGTGCCGGTCACCGCCACCGAACTCGACCGGGCCAAGGCCCTGCTCAGCACCGCCTGGTGGCGGCAGATGTCCACGGTGGACGGCCGGGCCGACGCGCTCGGCCGGTACGCCACCCAGTTCGGCGACCCGGCGAGGACCGCCGACCGGCTGCCCGGCTGGCTGTCGGTGACCGCCGGGCAGATCGCCGAGCTGGCCGCCGACGTGCTCACCCCGGCCGACCGGGTGACCCTGACCTACCTGCCGGAGGAGACCCGATGACGCTGATCACCACCCGGCCGGGTCCGGGCACCGCCCGCCCGTACCGGTTCCCGAGCGTGGTCCGGCGGGACGTCGCCGGTGGCCGGGTGGTCGCCGCGCACCTGCCCGGCCAGAACCTCGCCGTCGCGCTGCTGCTGCTCGACGCGGGTGCCGGCCGGGAACCGGTAGGCAAGGAGGGCCTCGGCGCGGTGCTGGCCAAGGCGCTGGAGGAGGGCACCGCGCAGCGGGACGCCACCGCGTTCGCGCTGGCCGTCGAGGGCCTCGGCACCGAACTGGCCACCGGGCTGGACTGGGACAGCTTCCAGGTCAGCGTCCAGGTGCCGGTGGACCGGCTCGGCGCGGCGGTGGAACTGCTCGCCGAGGCGGTGCGGACGCCCCGGCTCGACCCCGACGACGTGCGCCGGGTCCGCGACGACGAGGCGACCGCGCTGCGGATGGACTGGGCCAACCCCGGCCCGCGCGCCGACGCGGTGCTGCGCGCCGACCTGTTCGGCGCGGACAACAGGTGGGGCCGCCCGCTCTACGGCGACCCCGGCTCGGTGGCCGGCCTCGACGTGGAGGACGTCACCGTCTTCCACTCCGAGTGGTTCCTGCGTCCCGGCACCCTGATCGTCGCCGGTGACCTGGACCGCCTCGACCTCGACGCGCTGGGCGCGGCGGCGTTCGCCGGCACCGGCGGCGGCCCCGCCGAGCAGGGCGGCCCGATCGAGGTGCCGCTGCCCGCCGGTCGGCGGATCATCCTGGTGGACCGGCCCGGCTCGGTGCAGTCCACGCTGCGGCTGGGGCACCCGGCGCCGCACCGCGCCCACCCCGACCACGTGCCGATGACGCTCGCCGGCACCGTGCTGGGCGGGGCGTTCACCTCCCGGCTCAACCACCTGATCCGCGAGGTACGCGGCTACACGTACGGCATCCGGGGCGACTTCGCCTCGTCCCGCCGGTTCGGCCGGTTCGCGGTCAGCTCCGGCGTGCAGACGGCGGTGACCGCGCCGGCCCTGGTCGAGGCGGTCGGCGAGATCAGCCGTACCCGGGCCGGCGGGGTGACCGAGGACGAGTTGGCGGTGGCCCGGTCCTGGCGGGCCGGGCAGCTCTCGGTCGAGTTGCAGAGCCCCCGGGCGATCGCCTCGGCGTTGACCACCCTGGTCGTGCACGACCTGCCCGACGACTACCACGCCCGGCTGCGGGAGGCGCTGCTCGCCGCCGACGTCGCGCAGGTCTCCGCGGCCGCCGCCACCCACCTGCACCCGGAGGCGTTGACCCTGGTCATCGAGGGCGACGCGGCGGCGATCCGGGACGAGCTGGTCGCCTCCGGGCTCGGCGAGGTGACCGACCACGTCGGCTGACCGGCGTCGGCGCGACCGGGGCGGTGTGATTCCGGTCGCGCCGCCCCGTCAGCGCCGGGCCGGGCCGGCGGCGCGGATGCTGCGGCCGGACGGCCCGGTCACGGCCGATCTTCCGGGGCGTCGGGGCGTACCGTCGGGTGGTTTCCGGTACGGCGACCGGCACCGGCGGTGACCGGACGGGCGGGCGGCGACCCGGGCGGTGGGAAAGACTTCCCGGTCCGGGCCTGCGGCTGGGTAGCCTCGCGGGCATGAGGATCGGCATTGTGGGAGCCACCGGCCAGGTCGGTGGGGTCATGCGGCAGGTGTTGGCGGAACGCGAGTTCCCGGCGGAGCAGGTGCGGTTGTTCGCCTCGGCCCGGTCGGCCGGGCGTGCCCTGCCCTGGCGGGACGGCGAGGTCACCGTGGAGGACGCGGCCACGGCCGACTACTCCGGGCTGGACATCGTGCTGTTCTCCGCCGGCAAGGGCACCGCGAAGGAGCTGGCCCCCCGGGTCGCCGCGACCGGCGCGGTGGTGATCGACAACTCGTCGGCGTTCCGCACCGACCCGCAGGTGCCGCTGGTCGTCGCCGAGGTCAACCCGCACGCCCTGGCCGACCGGCCGAAGGGCATCGTCGCCAACCCGAACTGCACCACGATGGCCGCGATGCCGGTGCTGCGCCCGCTGCACGACGAGGCCGGCCTGGTCAGCCTGGTCGTCGCCACCTACCAGGCGGTGTCCGGGGCCGGCCTGGCCGGGGTCGCCGAGCTGGACGAGCAGGTCCGCAAGGTCGTCGAGGGGGCCACCGCGCTGACCCACGACGGGTCGGCCGTCGAGTTCCCCGCGCCGCGCTCGTTCGCCCGGCCGATCGCCTTCAACGTGCTCCCGCTGGCCGGTTCGATCGTCGACGACGGCTCGTTCGAGACCGACGAGGAGCAGAAGCTGCGCAACGAGAGCCGCAAGATCCTGGAGATCCCCGAGCTGAAGGTCTCCGGCACCTGCGTACGGGTGCCCGTGTTCACCGGCCACTCGTTGCAGATCAACGCCCGGTTCGCCAGGCCGATCACCCCGCAGCGGGCCCGGGAACTGCTCGACGGCGCGCCGGGGGTGGCGCTGTCGGACGTCCCGACGCCGTTGCAGGCGGCCGGCCAGGACCCGACGTACGTCGGCCGGCTGCGCGCCGACGAGACCGTCGAGCACGGCCTCGCGCTGTTCTGCGCCAACGACAACCTGCGCAAGGGCGCCGCGCTGAACGCCGTGCAGCTCGCCGAACTGGTCGCCGCCGAACTGCGCTGAGCAGGGTGTTACCTGCTCGGGGTCGGCGGGTAGACCGCCGTGCCGACACCGAGAGGGGAGCACCATGACAACGGTCGGAGAGTTCATGACGACCCGGTTGGTGACGATGGACGGCAACGACACCCTCGCCGCCGCCGCGCAGGAGATGCGGCACAGCGCGATCGGCGACGTGGTGGTGACCAACGGCGACGACGTCGTCGGAATCGTGACGGACCGGGACATCACCGTGCGGGGGGTCGCCGAGGACCGCGACCCGGACCGCACCCGGCTCCAGGAGATCATCAGCCGGGACGTGATCACGGTCAGCCAGTACGACGACGCGGTCGCCGCCGCCGACCTGATGCGCACCTACGCCGTACGCCGGTTGCCGGTGGTCGACGACGGTCGGCTGGTGGGCCTGGTGTCGGTGGGTGACCTCGCGGTGGAACGGGAACCCCAGTCGGTGCTCGCCGACATCAGCGCCGACGACCCCAACAACTGACGTCCGTCGCACCGACGCCGGCCCCCGGAACCGTCCGGGGGCCGGCGTCGTCGTGCGTGCCGGTCGGGCTCACCCGATCCGGGCGAGGTTGACGCCGGGCGGGGCGGGGACCCCGTGCGGGTACCGGCAGGTCGATGCCGGGTACCGGCAGGTCGATGCGACGACGGGGGAGAGGGCCCGATGGTGGACGCGACCACGAGGTTCTTCGAGAGCCTGAACCGGCGGGATCACGAACCGCTGCTGGACAAGGCGGCCGGGACGGTGCGTTTCGATCTGCACGAGGGGGCGCAGACCACCCACTGGCTGCTGCGGGTGGACCGGGGCAGGCTCACGGTCAGCCAGGAGGACCGGGAGGCCGACACGGTCATCGGCACCACGCCGGCGCTGTTCGAGGAGATGGCCGCGGGGCGGGAGAACGGCCTGGCGGCGGTGCTGCGCGGCGACATGACGGTGACCGGTGACGCCCGGCTGGTGGTGCAGATCGAACGGATCTTCCCCGGTTCCCCGGACGCGCAGGGGCCGCGCCGGCTCCACCATCGGGAGGTGCGGTGATGGGACAGAGCAACACGATCCGGATCCTGGACGGCAACACGTTCGTCGTCTCGGAGGAGACCGGTGACATCGAGGCCACGCCGACCGAGCCGACCGGGCTGTTCTCCCTGGACATGCGGTTCCTGTCCCGCTGGGTGCTCACGGTCAACGGGGAACGGCTCAACGCGCTGTCCTACGACGACCTCCAGTACTACGAGGCGCGGTTCTTCCTGGTGCCCGGGATGGCCACCCACTACGTCGACGCCAAGCTGTCGATCATCCGGGAGCGGGCGGTCGGCGGCAGCTTCCGCGAGAAGCTGACCATCCTCAACCACGACGAGAAGGCGGTCGACCTGGAGATCCGGATGGACGCCGGGGCCGACTTCGCCGACCTCTTCCAGGTCAAGGACGAGATCCTCAACAAGAAGGGCGAGCTGTACGCCGAGGCCGAGTCCGACCGGCTGCGGCTGGGCTACCGGCGGGGCAACTTCGTGCGGGAGACGGTCATCTCGTCGTCCCGGCCGGCCCGCTACGACCGCAACGGGTTCGCGTACTCGGTGCACCTGGAACCCAACGAGCAGTGGGACGCCGAGATCGACGTGCAGACCTTCGCGCTCGGCCCCGGGGGGCGTGACCTGCGGCTCGGGGTGACGGCGCACGGCAACGAACGGCTCGCCCTCCAGCACGACCTCCAGGAGTGGATCGCGAAGGCCCCGAAGGTCAACAGCGAGCACGACCGGGTGGCCGCCACCTACCGGCGCAGCCTGGTCGACCTGGCGGCGCTGCGGTTCGCGCCACTGTCGCTCGGCGGCCAGACCCTGCCCGCCGCCGGCCTGCCCTGGTTCATGACGATGTTCGGCCGGGACAGCATCCTGACCTGCCTCCAGGTGTTGCCGTTCGCCCCCGAGCTGTCCAAGACCACGCTGCGCATCCTGGCGTCGCTACAGGGCAGCCGGTTCGACGACTTCCGCGACGAGGACCCGGGCCGCATCCTGCACGAGATGCGCTACGGCGAGACTGCCGCGTTCGAGGAGCAGCCGCACTCGCCGTACTACGGCTCGGTGGACGCCACCCCGCTGTTCGTGGTGCTGCTCGACGAGTACGAGCGGTGGAGCGGTGACGTCGCCCTGGTCAAGGAGTTGGAACGGGAGTGCCGGGCCGCGTTGAGGTGGATCGACGACTACGCCGACCTGGCCGGCAACGGCTACGTCTGGTACGAGCGGCGCAACACCGAGACCGGCCTGGAGAACCAGTGCTGGAAGGACTCCTGGGACTCCATCTCGTACGCCGACGGCAGCCTGCCGCCGTTCCCCCGGGCCACCTGCGAGGTGCAGGGGTACGCCTACGACGCCAAGCTGCGGGCGGCCCGGATGGCCCGGGAGTTCTGGGGTGACCCGGCGTTCGCCGACCGGCTGGAGCAGGAGGCCGCGGCGTTGAAGGAGCGCTTCAACCGGGACTGGTGGGTGGCCGACGGGGAGTTCTACGCGTTGGCCCTGGACCCGGACGGCCGGCAGTGCGACGTGCTCAGCTCCAACATCGGGCACCTGCTGTGGAGCGGGATCGTCGACCACGACCGGGCCGAGAAGATCGCCCGGCACATGGTCGGGCCCCGGCTGTTCACCGGTTGGGGCGTGCGCACCCTCGCCGAGGGAGAGGTGCGGTACAACCCGATCGGCTACCACAACGGCACGATCTGGCCGTTCGACAACTCGTTCATCGCCTGGGGGCTGCGGCGGTACGGCTTCGCCGAGGAGGCCGCCACCATCGCCAGCGGCATCCTCGACGCGGCGACGTACTTCGACGGGCGGCTGCCCGAGGCGTTCGGCGGCTATCCCCGGGAGCAGACGAAGTTCCCGGTGGAGTACCCGACGGCGTGCAGCCCGCAGGCCTGGTCGACGGGGGCGCCGCTGCTGCTGCTGCGCACCATGCTCGGGTTGGAGCCGCACGAGGGGCACCTGGCGGTGGAGCCGGTGCTGCCGGTCGGGATGGGACGGATCGAGGTGTTGGACATCCCGGGTCGCTGGGGACGGGTGGACGCCTTCGCCCGGGGCCGCCTCGATCTGCACCAACTGGCCGACTGACGGTGCGGGGTAAGGTACGCGGATGCCGGAACTCGTGTACCCGCCCGTGATCGCCACCGCCAAGACGCTGTTCCGGGTCCTCGACCTGCGTCTGACCGTCGACGGTGACCACCACGTCCCGCGTACCGGCGGGGCCGTGCTGGCCAGCAACCACGTCAGCTACCTCGATTTCATCTTCTGCGGGTACGGGGCGCACCCGTCCCGGCGGCTGGTGCGGTTCATGGCCAAGCACGACGTCTTCGCGCACAAGGTGTCCGGCCCGCTGATGCGCGGCATGAAGCACATCCCGGTGAACCGGGCGGCGGGGGTCGGCTCGTACAACACGGCCGTGGACGCGCTGCGGCGCGGCGAGGTGGTGGGCGTCTTCCCCGAGGCGACGATCAGCCGCTCGTTCACGGTGAAGGAGCTGAAGAGCGGGGCGGCCCGGATGGCGCAGACGGCGGAGGTGCCGCTGGTGCCGGTGGCGCTGTGGGGGACGCAGCGGCTCTGGACCAAGGGCCGGCCGAAGACGCTGACCCGGCGGCACACCCCGATCACCATCCTGCTGGGCGAGCCGATGGACCCGGCGGCATACCCGGACGCCAACACGATGACGGCGGAGCTGAAGACCCGGCTGACCGCGCTCGTCGACCGGGCCCAGCAGGAGTACCCCGACAAGCCGGCCGGCCCGGACGACTCCTGGTGGCAGCCGGCGCACCTGGGCGGCACCGCGCCCACCCTCCGGGAGGCCGCCGAACTGGACCGCCGGCCCCGCCGCTCGACCGCATCCTGACCGTCAGCTACCGACCGCGTCCTGACCGGCGGGCTGGGGAACCCGGTAGTAGTCGTCGCGGGAGAGGAACTCCACCGGCAGCGACCCCGGCAGGGTCACCCGCGCCTCACCGGTCAGCGGCGGGGCGGTCGCCCGGCGGATGAGCACGTCCCGCTCCGGCGGGGCCAGCTCCACCAGCTCGGGGCGGGTGACCCGGAAGCAGGCCACCGTCCGGCGGATCAGCCGGGCCAGCTCGGTCACCGGGCCCACCGCGCCGCCCAGCGCCAGGGCCGGCTGCTGGATCGTCCGCAGCGCGTCACAGACCACCAGCAGTTCCGCCTCGGCGGTGCCCTGTGCCGTGGGCCGGCCGGTGGCGCGCAGCTCCAGCCGGGACGGCCACTGCCAGCGGACCTGCCCGCTGACCAGGCGCGGCAGCCGGACGTTGCGCCGGTGCCGGACCCCCGTCGCGTCGATCTTCCCGGCGACCAGGGCCAGGTCACCGGCGAGGCAGACGTAGGCGAGCCGGCGGTCGGTGACGGTGATCGAGGCGGGGCCGGGCAGCACCCAGTGCCGGCGGGCGCCGGTCGGGCTGATCAGGCAACCGGCCACCGACGTCGGATACCGGCCGAGCACCCGTTCGCCGGGTTCCGGGACGAGTTCGTAACGCCTGTCGAGCACGGGAGCGGAATCGTTCTCCGGCGCATCGAACCGGTGCGGTGCGATGAAGAACGGGGACATGTTCTCGCGCATCGTGACGACCTCCCCCGCGCAGTGGTCTCCTGGCGTCCCAGCCTCGCCGAGTCGTGACGGGCTGTCATGACACCCGTTAGGGGGTCGGCCGGTCGTTCGACGCCTGTGACCGGTAGATGCCGATCTCCTCCGGCCGGATGAGACCGTCCTCGATCGCCCGGGCCAGTAACGCCGCCTTCGTGGCGGCCGGTCTACCCGCCCGGGTGTACTTGATCCGGGCCCGGTCCACGTATTGTTTGACGGTGTGCTCGCTGATCTGCATCCGGCGGGCCACCGACGCCTTCGACATCGACTGGAACCACAGCAGCAGCGCTTCCCGCTCCTTGTCCGACAGGGCCGGACGGTCCGGGCGCGGATCGCCCACCATCGCCCCGGCCAGGGCCGGCGGCACGTACGGGCGGTCGCTGGCGGCGGCCAGCACCGTGGCCACGCAGTGTTCCCGCCCCTCGTGCTTGGCCAGGAACGCGGTCGCCCCCGCGTCGAGCGCGGCGAGCATCGTCGCCGGGTCGGTGTGCTCGGAGTACACCACCACCCGCCGGCCGTCGGCGCTCAGCTCGGCCAGCTTGTCCAGCACCATCCGCCCGCGCAGCCGCAGATCCAGCAGGATCACGTCGGCCTCGGGGGCGGCGCGTAGCACCAGGTCCGGGTCGTCGCCGGTGGCGAGCACCCGCAGCCGGGGCTCGGTGGACAGCCAGGCCCGCACACCGTCGATCACCACCGGATGGTCGTCGACGATCGACACACCGACCGGGCGCTCCCCGCTCATGGCCTGCGCCATCGGGTCTGCGTCCACCTGATCTCCCCGTCCCGCTCATGTACGTGTTCCACCTGGTCGTCGTCGGCCGGGGTGGTCGGCGGATCGGCCGCCCCCGGGCCCTGTCCGTCCGGGGTGACCAGACTGACCGCCACCTCGTCGGGGCCGGCCACCACGGTCAGCCGGGCCCAACCGGTGGCATCGGCCAGGGCGGCGGCCAGCGGGTCGGCCAGCCGTCGACGGACCTCCACCGGCAGGGGCGGTGGCGTGCCGATGGCGATCAGCTCGATCGGCAGCCCGTTGCGTTCGGCCAGGTCGGCGGCGGCCCGCAACTCGTGCAGCAGCGGGTCCGGCACGTCGTCGGACTCGGCGATCAGCCGACGCAGCCGGGTCGCGGCGAGCACGCACCGCCGTTGCACGAACGGGTCGCCCGGGTCGGCACGACCGTCGGCCAGTTCCGCCAACACCTGCTCGGCGGCACCGCCGACCAGCGCCAGCCGGGCCCGCCGGTCCGCCCAGGCCCGTTCGGCGGCGTCCCGTTCGGCGCGGACGGCGAGGGTCGCCGTGGCGGTGGCGGCGCGTTCCCGGGCGAGGGTGGCGATCACCGCCGCACCGGTGAAGACCGCCACCGGCAGCGACGAGGTGCCGTAGACGTACATCGCGTAGCGGGTCAGGTCGGCGGGGGCGGTCGCCCCGTCGCCGACCAGCGCGGCGAGCGCGATCGCCGCGTGCCCGGCCAGCAGGACGATCATCCAGCGGATCGGGCGACCCCACAGCACCACCACGAGGAACCAGGCCAGCCCCGTCCACGCCCAGTTCGCGGCGGCGAAGAGCTGCTCCCGGCCGGCCGCCGCGAAGACCGCCGCGTCGACCGCCAGCAGGGCCGCCGCCAGCGGCAGCGCCGGTGGCGGCAGGCCGTGCAGCAGCCGGTGTGCGGCGTACCCGCCGATGGCGCAGGCGGCCAGCCAGCCGGCCGCGACCACTGTGGGGGCGGCCAGCGTCGACCAGGCGCCGAGCACCGCCGGCAGCCCGATCGCGAGATGCCACACCAGGGCGATGGCCACCGCCGCGATCCGGGCCCCCCGGTCCGAGGCCCGGCCCACGTCCGCCGCCGGGCCGTCGGCCGCCGCCGGGTCCGCCGTCCCGGGCACCGGCCGGGGTACGCGGACCGGCGCGGTCGCGCCGAGACCGGCCGCGCCGAGACCGGTGGTGTCGAGACCGTTCGCGCCGAGACGGTTCGCGCTGCGGCCAGTCGTGCTGAAGTCAGTCGACATGCGGCCACTCCAGCCTGATCCGGGTGCCCACGCCAGGGGCGGAAGTCACCACCGCCCGGCCGCCGACCTCGGCCATCCTGCCCCGGATCGACTCGCGTACCCCGTACCGGTGCAGGGGGACGGCGGCCGGGTCGAAACCGGGACCGTCGTCGACCACCTCGACCGCGATGCCGCCGTGGTCGCGGCCGAGCCGCACGGTCACGGCGGCGTCCGGCGCGTGCCGGGCCACGTTGGCCAGCGCGGCGGCGGTGGCGTCGACCAGGGCGGCCGTCACCCCCGCCGGGGCGGCGCAGGGCGGCAGCGTGGCCGTCGCCCGTAACTGCGGGTGGGTGGCGAGCAGCGCGCGCAGGCCGGCGTCGACGTCGACCGGGCCGGTGTCGGCCGGCTCGCCCGCCGGGGCGGACCGGGCGTGCGCGAGGCGGACCAGGGTACGCAGGTCGGCGGCGGCCCGGTCGCGTAACGCCGCCGAGCCGGCCGGCAGGGCGCCCAGCCCGACCATGGTGAGCGTGGCCAGGACGGTGTCGTGCAGGTCCCGGTTCTGCCGCCGTTCCACCTCACGGGCCGTGCGGGCCAGCACCACGTCCCGGCGCAGGCGCTGGAAGTCGGCGAAGGCGGTGTCGGCCCGGCCGATCCAGCGGCGCATCACCGCCGCCATCATCGCCGCGCAGGCCGTCTGCATGAGCAGGGTCGCCGCGTGCGCGCCGGCCTCGACGGTGTTGCCGGCGACCGAGGTGCCGACCGCGTAGCCGGCGGTGACCAGCAGGCCCGCCGGCACCGACCAGCGGGCCGGCGCGGTGGCCTGCGCGTTGATCACGGTGGTGCTGGCCAGCACGGCGAGCCAGCTACCCTCGCCGGGCAGCACCTCCGGGGCGACCAGCACCGGGGCCAGCAGGCTCGCCGCGACGGTGACCGTGACGTCCCCGGCGACGAGCCCCGGGCCGATGCCGACCCGCAGGGCCCGCGCCGCGTACCACAGCGACCAGCAGGTGAGCGCGGCCACGGCGGCCAGCAGCAGCGGCACCCGCACCGGTGGGGTACGCACCGCGAGCGCGGTCACCGCACCGAACAGCCCGCAGGTCAACCGCAGCAGCGCCGGCAGGGTGGTGAAGATGAGCTGGAGCGCGCCACCGGCCGGCCGCTCCAGTAACGACGGTGACGAGGTCGGAGCGGGTAGGGCCGACATCGGGGGGAGTGCGTCCTTCGGGCGGTGACCCGTCCGGGTCTGCTCGGCGGTGCATCGAAGCCGGAGAATAGCATGAGCTGCCCTAACTGTTAACCTTTGGTGTGCGGCGTGTCGCGTTGCGTTCGGTCAACGTGTCGGGCATGACTCGGCGTCGGTCAGCGGCGGAGCCACTCCAGGGCGGCCGGTGCGCCGCCGAGCACCGACAGGTGCCCGTCGTCGTCGGTGATCCGCAGATCGGCCGCCGGGCAGACCCCGGCCAGCCAGCGGCTGTGGCTGGCCGGCACCACCCGGTCCCGCCCGCCGTGCAGCAGCAGCACCGGGACGGTCACCCCGGCCGGGTCGAAGCCCCACGGGGTGACGTAGGCGAGGTCGTCGTCGACCAGGCCGTCCGGGCCGCCCCGCACCGCCGGACCCACCACCTCGTCGAGCCAGGCCCACGGCCCGGCCAGGGTGGCCAGGTCGGCGGGGGTGAACTCCGGGTCGTAGTCGGTGTCGGACGCGGCGTGCCGCTCCTTGACCGCCCGGCCCTGCGTGGCGGCCCGCAGCGAGGCCTGCCCGGACGGCGTCATCCCGGCGAACCAGTCGAGCCCGGCCGCGCCGTAGGGGGCGAGCCCGGCGACGGCGACGACGGCGACCACCCGGTCGGGGTGCAACGCGCCGCTGGCCAGCGCGTGCGGCGCACCGCCGGAGTGACCCACGGTGGCGTACCGGTCCAGGCCCAGCGCGTCGGCGAGCCGGGCGACGTCGGCGGCGGCCGAGGCCACGTCCCGCCCGGGGCGTCGGGTGGAACCGCCGTAGCCGGGGCGGTCGTAGGACACCCAGCGCAGGCCGAGCCGGTCGGCGGCGGCGAACAGCGGGGCCGGCGGTGCGCCGATGTTGGGGGTGCCGTGGTGCCAGACCACCGGCAGCCGACCGGTGCCGTCGTCGCCGGTGTCGTAGACGTGCAGGGTGCCGCCGTCCGGCAGTGGCACGTCGCGCTCGCGCGGCCCGGCCGGGCCGCTCACTGGCCGACCCAGCCGGCCGGGTTGTTGAACGACTCGCGGGAGATGCCGGAGCCGGTGTGGGGCCAGTCGCCGAACCGCCTGTCGTGCAGGTGGGCGAAGAAGTAGCAGATGCCCTGGAGGTGGGCGTCGGGCACCGCCCGGGTCGGGTCGGCCCGGACCGCCTGGTAGAACTCCCGACCCAGCGCCACCACGTGACCCCGGGCGTAGAGGAAACCGTCGTCGGAGCCGTCGACCACCGCGTGCACGTCGGCCCGGTCGATGTCGTACAGCTTGCGTTCGACGACCCGGTCGAGGGCGGTCAGCTCGGGGCTGGACAGGTCGGCGCAGAGCTGGCCCAACTGGTCGAGGAAGGCGTCCCGCCAGCCGTCGAACGCGTACGCGTCGTCGTCGGAGGCGGCCCGGTCGCGGGTGAGCAGCGCCCGGCGCAGCGCGGCCGGCTCGGGGCCGAGCCGCTCCCAGGCGGCCTCCACCAGAGCCCAGAACCGGGCCTCCTCCTCGGCCGTGGGCAGGCGGTTCGCGGTTTCCGTGTCACTCATGGGCAGCACCGTAGCGGGCGGCCCCGACGTTCTCCGGGCATCCCCGCGCCGTAGGTGCTGCCGACGCCGGGGCCGCCCACCCGGGCGGGCGGCCCCGCCGGGGTTCAGCGCGGTCCGTGGGGTACCGCGCGGACGAAGGTGGACCAGGCGGCCGGGTCGAACCGTAACGCCGGGCCGGCCTGGTCCTTGCTGTCCCGTACGCCGATCAGGCCGGGCAGGTTGTCGGCCACCTCGACGCAGTTGCCGCCGCTCCCGCCGCTGCGGGTGCTCTTGCGCCAGACGGCCCCGGCCAGGTCAGTCATGCTCGCTCCTCGATGATCGCCCGGATGATTTTCTCTGTTGCCGCCTCGTCGGCCGCGAGCGTCTCCAGGTCGGCCCAGACGCGGTCGTAGGCGGCGACCTCCGCCGGCTTGTCCAGATAGAGCGCGCCGGTGATGTTCTCCAGATAGACGGTAGTCGGCTCCGTCGATGCCCGCCCGAACGCCTGCGGGAAGTCCAGCAGGACGAAGGTGCCCGTCTCGCTGGCCAGCGGCGGCCCGGCGGTGAACGGCAGGACGCGCAGGCTCACGTTGGGCAGGGTGGCCATGTCGAGCAGGTGCCGTAACTGCCCGGCCATCGCCTGCCGGTCGGGCAGGGTGCGCCGCAGCACCGCCTCGCTCAGCACCACCTTGAGGGTGGGCGCGCTGGGCAGCCGGCGGGTCAGGACGTGCTGGCGCTGCATCCGTACCTCGACGAGCTTTTCGCGTTCGGCCGGACTCATGGTGGGATTCTTGCGACGGAACAGTTCTGCCGCGTACTCGCGGGTCTGGAGCAGGCCCGGGATCAGTTCCGAATCGTATTGACGCAGCGTCGACGCCGACGATTCGAGGCCGACGTAGAGCGAGAACCAGGACGGGACCACGTCGCCGTAGGAATGCCACCAGCCCTTGGCGCGGGTCTCCCGGGCGAGCCCGGCGACGATGGACGTCATTTCCTCGGGCACCCGGTACATCGCACACATGGCGCGGGCGTCCACCACCCGCACCGGCACCAGACCCTTCTCGATGCGCCACACCTTCTGCCGGGAGCAGTCCAACCCCTCGGCCGCGCTGTCCAGGGAGACCGAGGCGTCCTCACGGAGCTGGGTGAGCAGCCGGCCGAGCTGCCGCCGGGGGACGGTGGAACCGCTTGTTTCCTCCGTCATGCAACATCACCGCACCCCTGGTGCAACAACAATTGTTTCCCCTCCGCCATTTCTCTCCTCCGTTCCTCGCGCGTCAAATCGACCCGACATTAGGGGGAGGGTGAGGTGTTGCGCAAGGTGTCGGTCGTGTCGCACTGTGTGAATCGCCGGACGGTGATCTGGGGCGTGGAGAAAAGGCGTCGACAATAGCCCGCTGTCCCGCTCGTTGCGAATAGCGCGCGGGCGGGGCGGCGCTATTTCCGGAAAGGACACCCGATGTGTGCCACCTGCGAGCGCGCAGCCCCGCCCGGGGCGGCGTCGTGACGGCCCGCCGCGAGGTGCCGCTGCTGGTCCGGCTCGCCTGGGACTGCCTGGACCAGCACCGGCACCGGCGGTGCGGGAAGTGCGCCGAGGCCGGGTTCTGCCCGGTGGTGGAGGCCGCCCGGCACCGGATCAGGGAATGGCGCAGGTTCCGGCACGTCTGGGGGCGGCGGTGAGGGCACCGCTGCCGAAGGCGGGTGACCTGGTGGACGTGGGCCGGGCGGCCAGTGTGCAGTTCGTCAGGCCGATCAGGTGCCGGGTGATCCGGGTGCTCGACTGGATCACCTACGACGGATGGTGCTGGCTCGACGTCTACCAGCTCGACGCCAAGGGGGACGCGGTGCTCCGGCGCTCGATCTTCGTACGGCCGGCGGGGTTGGTGACGGTGCGGCCCGCGCCGGTGCCGCGCGCGCCG
>NZ_MZMV01000006.1 GCF_002210435.1 Micromonospora wenchangensis | reverse complement strand
CAGGGGGTTGCCGGTGGGGTCGGTGACCAGGGCCCGGCGTTCGTGGGGGCCGGTGATCGGGGTGGAGACGGTGGCGCCCGCGGCGGCCAACTGGGCGAGGCAGGCGTCGAGGTCGTCGACCTGGATGCTGAGCACGGTGCGGCCGGCGACGGGTTGCTGGGTGGCGTCGGCCAGGCCGACGGTCACCGTGCCGTCGGTGACGGCGGCGTAGCGGTCGCCGTCGCGGAACTTCACGGTCAACCCGAGGGAGGTGTAGAAGGCGAGTTGGGCGTCCAGCTCGTCGGCGGGGACGATCACGTGGCCGATCCTCATGGGCGGAACCTCGGCATCACCTCGCGGGCGAACCGCTCGACGATCTCCATGGACCGTTCGATCGGCAGGCCGAGCCACTGGGCGCGGAACACGAAGTGGTTGTAACCGGCGTCGGCGAAATCCTGGATCTTGGCGGTGATGTCGTCGGGCGAGCCGAAGAACAGCGCCTTCTCCTTGATCGCGTCCCACTGGGACTCGAAGAAGTCCATGCCGTACTGGACGTACTCGCCGTAGGAGCGTTTCACCTGTTCACCGGCGACGGCGAACGCGGCCTCCGCGGAGTCGGCCACGCACAGGTCCCGGTGGATCGGGAAGACCGCGTCCCGCTCGTCGAAACCGGCGGCCCGCCGCTGCTCGCGGTAGTCGGCCAGGTTGCCGACGGCCCAGTTGCGGCGCACGTTGGACGGGGCCAGCCAGGGCAGCCCCTGCCGGGCGATCCGGGCGATCCCGGTCGGGCCGTTGGCACCCACCCAGACCGGCGGGTGCGGACGCTGCATCGGCAGTACGCTGCACCGCACCCCGTCCAGGGTGAAGTGCTTCCCCTCGTGGTGCACCGGCTCCCCGGTCCACAGCTGCTGCATCACCGAAAGCGCCTCGTTCATCCGGGACACCCGGGTGCGCCGTTCGATGCCGAACGACGTGAACTCGACGTCGCGGTAGCCCGAGCCGATGCCCAGGACGAACCGGCCACCGGACATCTGGTCGATGGTGGCGATCTCCTCGGCCCAGTGCACCGGGTGGCCCAGCGGCAGAATGAGGATGCCGGTGCCGAGTTGCATCGTCCCGGAGTGGTCGACGAGCCGGCTCAGCAGCGGCAGCGGCTGCGGGGTGCGCAGCGACGACAGGTAGTGGTGGATGCCGAAGACCGAGTCGTAGCCCAGGTCGCGGATGTGCTGGACGTACTCGACGGTCTCCCCGATGCGCCGGCCCAGGTCGTCGCCGGGGGCGTACTGGTGGTCGAGCAGGATGCCGAACCTCACGCCGTCGCCTACTCTTCCCGCGACCGGCTGTCGCTGAGCCGGAAGTACGGGGCGACCAGCCGGTCCCGGTCGGCGAGCGCCTGCGCGATGCCCTTCTCCCGGCGTTCCTTGAGGAAGTTCCAGTCGCCGTCGGCGAAGCTGACGTTGGTGGCCCAGCCGTGCCCGACCCAGCCGGTCATCGCCCCGAGGCCCTTGCCGCGCGCCTCCATCACCACCTGCATCATCGACTTGCCCATCATCAGCGAGTCCAGCGGCATCACCGCGATCGCGTCGGCGTAGTCGTCGACCCACTTCTGGAGTTCGTCACGCGGGACGACCTTGGTGACCAGGCCCTTGCGTTCACCCTCCTCCGCGCCGATCGCCCGCATGGTGAGCATGACGTCCTTCATCGTGGTCAGGCCCACCTTCTCGATCCAGTGGTACATGTCCTGCGGCGCGGGACCGAGGTACCGGAACGCCGGGTGGGTGAACCGGGCGTCCGGGGAGGCGATGACGATGTCGGCCGACAGCGCGATCTGGAAGTGCCCGCCGTAGCAGTAGCCCTGCACCTGGCAGATGGTCGCCTTCAGCGACTCGATGATCGGCCGGGTGAAGCCGGAGCTGAGCACGTTGCGGTCGGGCAGGATGCGCTGGCGCTGCGCCGGGCGACGCCGGGACGCCTTGTCGGTGCCGGTCCGGTAGCCGATGTAGTGGCCGAGTTCGGCGGCGTCGGCACCGGTGCCGAAGTGCTCCCCCTCCCCCGTGAACACGATGACCTTGACCCGGTCGTCGGTCTCCGCCTCACGGACCAGGTCACCCACCCGTTCGAAGGCGGCCACCGGGATGGCGTTGAGCCGCTCCGGACGGTCGAAGGTGATGGTGGCGACGGCCCGCTCCTCGTCGACGTGGTAGCGGACGTACTTCGCGAGGACCTCGGGGTCGACCTCCATGTTCTCGACGTCCCACTGGTTCTCCAGCAGCTCGGCTTCGGTCTTCTTCACGGCGGATTCCTTAGGTCAGGTGGTGGTACGGAAGGCGGGGATCACTTCGGTGGCGAACAGCCGCAGCGAGGCGCGCAGCTTCTCGGTGGGCATGCCCAGCCACCCGGGCCGGAAGATGAGATGGTCGAACCCCAGGTCCCGCAGGGCGGAGATCCGCTCGACGAGGAACTCGGGGGAACCCAGCAGCAGCGTGTTGCGGACCAGCTCGTCGAACCGGTCCCGCTGCCAGCGCAGCGCCGGGTACTCGGCGTACGTCGAGTACTCGCGCCGGGCGTGCGGTAACGCCTCCGCGACGGCCTGTTCGGTGCTCGGCGCGCAGTACAGCTCCACGCCGACGGGCCGTGCCACCGTCGCCGGGTCCCGCCCGTACTCGGCCAGCGCCTCGTTGTAGACGGCCAGGTGCTCGGGCAGGAAGCGGCGGCTCGGCGAGTTGCCCGGCGCGTACCAGGCGTCGCCGAGTCGGGCGGCCCGGCGGACGGCCTTCTTGCCGCCGGCGCCGATCCAGATCGGTGGGCCGCCCGGGGTCAGCGGCGGGATGCCGATGGTCGCGTCGACCTGCGGGTAGAACTCGCCGTCGTGGGTGACCGGCGCGCCGCTCCACAGCGCCCGGATCAGCCGCAGGCTCTCGTCGAAGCGGCGGAACCGGGTCTCCGGGTCGACGCCGAAGGCGGCGAACTCGTTCTCCCGGTAGCCCGCCCCGACGCCGAGGATCACCCGCCCGCCGGAGAGGTGGTCCAGGGTGGCGAACTCCTCGGCGACGTGCACCGGATGGAACATCGGCAGCAGCAGGATGCCGGTGCCGAGCAGCATGTCCCCGGAGCGCGGGATGAGGCTCGCCAGCATCGAGATGGGCTGCGGGGTGGCCAGGTTGGACTGGAAGTGGTTGATCGTCCACACCGAGTCGTAGCCCAGTTCGGCGGCGAGTTCGACGGTGCCGAACAGGTCGTCGAGGTGCCTGCGGAGGTCGTCGCCGGGTGGGTACTGGTGCGACGCCATGATGCCGAACCTCATCGGCTGCCCCCATCTGTCGATCGGCTGGTCCCGCCCGCCTCCGGCACGGGAGCCGCTGCGCGGCTGATCTTGCCGGCCTCCGGCAGGGGGGCCGCTACGCGGCTGATCTTGCCGGTGGCGCTGCGTTCCAGCGCGGGCACGAACTCGATCCGCCGGGGTGCCTTGAAGTGGGCCAGCCGCTCCCGGGCGTACGCGACGAGCCGGGCGGCCAGGTCGGTGTCGTCGACCGTGTCGTCGGCGGCCCGGACCACCAGCGCCACCGGGATCTCGCCCAGCCGGTCGTCCGGCCGGCCGAGCACCCGGACGTCGCGCACGAGCGGATGCCCACGCAGTTCGTCCTCGATCTCCTCGGGCCAGACCTGGAAACCGCCGCACTTGATCATGTCCCGCTTGCGGCCGACCAGGAAGAGCACCCCGTCGGGGTCGACGTAGCCCATGTCACCGGTGTGCACCCAGCCGTCGCGGACCAGTTCGGCCGAGGCGGCGGCGTCGTCGACGTACCCCCGGGTCAGGGCGGAGCGGACCACCACCTCGCCCTCCGCGCCGGTCGGCAGCGCGGCCCCGGCGTCGTCGCGGATCTCCAGCTCGACGCCGGGGTAGACCCGGCCGGCCGAGCCGGGCTTCCACCGGCCGGCCTTCATGTCCCGGCCGGTCCAGCCGGCGATGTGCCCGGCCTCGGTCGAGCCGTAGTTGACCAGGATGGGCACCCGGTAGCGCTCCTCGAAGGCGCGCCGCACCGGCCAGGAGATCGCCTGCCCGGCCACCAGCACCGACCTGACCCCGGCGAACGGCAGGTCCCGCTCGGCGTGCACGATGTCGAAGACCATGGTGGGCAGCAGGAACAGGTTGTCGAACCCGAACCGGGGCATCAGGTCGGCGAGCCGGTCGACGCCGAAGCGTTCCCAGACCACCGCCGCCCGCCCCACGAAGTACGCGAACAGCAGCGCGTGCTGGCCGCCGCTGTGGAACAGCGGCAGCGCGATCAGGTTGGGGCGGGCGTCGCGGGCGGCGCTGCCCTCGGCCTCGGTGCCGGTGGTGACCCGGGCGAGGCGCATCAGCGACTCCCGCGTCCCGCCGTGGGTGACGCTGACCGCCTTGGGTCGTCCGGTGGTGCCGCCGGTGAACAGGATGCACGCCTCGGCCTGCGGCCCCACGTCGACGCCGGTGACCCGGGTCTCCTGCCGCCACGGCAGTTCGGGCACGTCGGTCAGCGGCGACGTGACGGACCGGACCGGGACCTGGGCGGCGTCGCCGTCGGCGGCGAGGAAGGTGGCGACCACGTCGGGTCGGCGGTCGTCGACCAGCAGCAGCCGGGGCGCGGTCTTCGCCACCGACTCGGCCAGCTCGGCGGCGTTGTAGAGGCTGCTGACGGTGACCGGCACCGCGCCGATCTTCCAGGCCCCGAAGAGCAGGAAGACGATCTCGGGTCCGTTGGTCAGGTAGCAGGCGACCCGGTCGCCGGGGCCGACGCCCTCGGCGCGCAGCGCGGCGGCGACGCCCCCGGCGAGCAGGTCGATCTGGTCGAAGGTCCAGGCACGGCCGTCCTCGCCGTACAGGCCGGGCAGGTCGCCCCGGTCGGCGCACCGGCCCTCCAGGATGCCGACCAGGTTGCCGGCGCTCACCGGGTCACCCCGGTCGCGGTCGTGGTGACCCTGGGGATGACCTCCGCGCCGAAGCGGGCGAGCTGTTCCATCGCCTCGTCCTGGCTCGCGCCGACGAACTGGTGGCGCAGCGAGACCTCGGTGATGCCCAGCTGGGTCTCCCAGCGGCGCAGCTTGGCCACGATCTCGTCGGCCGAGCCGACCAGGCAGTCCTCGGCCAGGTACCGGTCGAGGTCGAGGGACTGCGCGTCGTCCCAGGACTTGTAGCCGGCGTACTGGCGTTCCAGGTGCGGGCGGACGGCCGCGACCGCCGCCGGATAGCTGTCGCCGAGGTACGCCTCGCGGCTCATCGGGTACTCCCGGTCCAGCGGGAAGCCGTGCTCGGCGAGGTCGGCCCGGTAGATCCCGAGCAGCCGGGCCAGTTCGGCGTCGTTGCCCTTGGGGCCGATCAGCCACGGGGCGTCCAGCCGGGCGGCACGGCGGACGGCCGGTTCGGCGAACGCGCCGATCCACAGCGGCGGGCCGCCGGGCTGGGCCGGGCGCAGCGCCAGCGACGCGCCGGGGACCTCGCCCCAGCTGCCGGCGACGTCGATCGTCTCGCCGTTCCACAGGGCGCGCAGGATCGGCACGTACTCCCGCAGCCGGCGCAGCCGGTCCTCCCAGGCGACGCCGAACGCGGTGGTCTCGCGCTTGCGGTAGCCCGCGCCGAGGCCGACGGTCAGCCGGCCGCCGCACAGCACGTCGAGCGAGGCCAGGTCCTCGGCGAGGGCGACCGGGTTCAGCAGCGGGGCGAGCAGCACGCCGAACCCGATGCGGACCCGGGAGGTGGCGTGGGCGAGGTAGCCGGCCAGCGGGACGGGTTGGACGAACGCCGACCGGGCCAGGTAGTGGTGGCCGAGGTAGACGGCGTGGAAGCCGGCCGCCTCGGCGGCAGCCGCCTGGGCCAGTACGCCGTCGATGCCCTCGGCGGCGGACGCCGACGGATCGAACTGGGCACTCAGGAAGCAGCTGATCTTCACCCGAGGACCGCCTCGGCGGTGGGCACCCGCTCGGCGGCGCGGTCCTGGGCCCGGAAGTGCGGGATGACCTTGTCGGCGAACTCCTCCATGGAGCGCAGCGCGGCGGCCCGGTCCAGCGACGGGATCCGCAGCCAGCCGATGTAGTGGTTGATGCCGAGCTGTTCGCGCAGCATCTCGATGGTCTCGATGACGCGCTGGGCCGAGCCGAAGTTCCCGCCGTGGGTCAGCGTCTGCTCCAGGGTGAGCAGCTCGATGTTCTTGGCGACCGCCGCGTAGTAGGCGCGTTCCTTGGCGATGGCGTCCTCCGAGCCGGGGATGACCTTGCCGACGGACTTGTAGTAGTTCATCGCCGCCTGGGCCGCCGCGCGCAGGCCCTCGTCGCCGTCGCCGCACCAGACCTGCTGCATGAACGGCAGGTCGTAGGTGGACAGGTCGAAGCCGTTCTCCCGCATGCTCTGCCGGTAGAGGTCGAAGTTCTTCTGCATGATGCCCAACGGCGTGAAGTTCGGTGAGGTGATGATCGACTCGCCGAGCGCGCCGCGTTCCCGGAAGCTGTCCGGGGAGACCGTGCCCTGCAGGATGGGCGGCCCGCCGGGGGTGAACGGCCGCGGGTAGGTGGTGACGTTGTCGTAGTGGAAGATCTCGCCGTGGTAGGAGAAGTTCTCCTGCGACAGCGCGAGCCGCAGGATCTCCAGGGTCTCCTGGTAGCGCTGCTTGGACTCCTCCAGCGGGACGCCGAAGCCGGCGAACTCGGCGGGCTGGTAGCCGCGGCCGACACCGATGGAGACCCGGCCGCCGCTGAGCACGTCGAGGGCGGCGATGTCCTCGGCGAGGCGCAGCGGGTGGTGCAGCGGGAGGACCAGGACGGCGGTGCCGATGGTGATCCGGCGGGTCCGCTCGGCGACGGCCATGCCGAAGTTCACCGGGCTGCCGAGGATGCCGTACTTCGAGAAGTGGTGCTCGGCGAGCCAGACCGAGTCGAAGCCCAGCTCGTCGGCCAGCTGGATCTCCTCGAGGGTTTCTCGGAGCACCTGATGGTCCGATGCGCCGTCGGCCACCGGGAACAGGTTCATGATTCCGAACTTCACGGCCTTCTCCTCATTTATTCCGACCAGCCGGTATGTTACTGCTCCGGGCTGGTGCCCGGCAAGACTTCCGCAGGTCAGCCCCGCACGGCCCGACGTGCCCGGATGCGCAGCTCCCCGGCCCGCCGCCGGTGCCACGACCCCCGCCCGCAGCGGGCGTCGAGCACGAACGCGCGGCGCAGGAACAGGTGCGGGTCCGCCTCCATCGTGATGCCCATCCCGCCGTGCACCTGGATGCACCGCTCGGCCGCGAACACCGCCGCCTGCCCGGCCGCCGCCTTCGCCGCGTGCACCTGGACCCCGGCGTCCGGGTGTCCGGTGTCGACCGCCCACGCCGCGTACAGGGTCAGGTCCCACGCCGCCTTGCGCGCCGTGGCCGCCTCGGCCAGCGGGAACGCGACCCCCTGGAACGACCCGATCACCCGGCCGAACTGGCGGCGCGTGCGGGCCTGCTCGGCGGCCAGGTCGATCGCGCCCTGGGCCACCCCGCACAGCTCCGCCGCCACCACCAGCGCCGCCCGCAACGGCCCGGTGCCGGCCGGGCGGGGCCGCTCGGGCGCGGCCACCGTCAGGTCCGCCAACGGCACCGACGGGTCCAGCGACTGCCGCTCGGTGACCCGGACCGGGTCGGCGAACCAGACCCCGGCCGGGCCGAGCGCGACCACGCCGTCGGCCTGCGCCGCATACGGCACCAGGGTGCGGACCAGCGGGTCCACCGGCACCGCGTCGGCCCAGCCGGAACTGCCCGGCACGTCGACCGCCGCGGTGAGCACCCGGCGACCGTCGAGCACCTCGTCGGGCAGCGGCCCGCCGGACCGCTCGTCGCCGCAGAGCAGCTGCACGGCCGCCGCGTGCGCCGGGAACCGGCTGGGCACCAACCGCCCGCCGAGCGCCTCGACGGCGACCAGCAGGTCGATCAGGCTCGACCCGATGCCGCCGGCCGGCTCGGGCACCCCGAGCAGCCCGAAGTCACGCAGCAGCGGCCCGTCCCCCGCCGGGGCCCGCCACCCGCCCGACCACGCCGCGCGGGCGGTGCCCCGGTCGGCGTCCGCGAGCGCGCCCACGGTCCGGCCGATGTCCTGCTGTTCCTGGGTGAATGTCGCGCGCACCGGACCACCTCGCTCAGCGGGAGCGGGGCAGGCGCAGGACCCGCTCCGCGAGAATCGACTTCTGGACTTCCTCCGTGCCGCCCTCGATGGTGTGGGCGCGGGCCCGCAGGTAGCGACGCATCCGGGCGGCGGCGCCGTCGCCGTCGACCAGCACCCCGCCGGCCTCGTCGAGCTGCACGGCGAGCCGGTTGGCGTTCTGCACCACCCGGGCCCACAGGCTCTTGAGCGCCGAGGTCTCCGGCCCCGGCACCCCGCCGGCCCGGCTCTCGCCGAGCATCCGCATCGAGCCGATCCGGACCGCCTCGGCGTCGCACTGCAACGCGCCCACCGCGTCGACGAACGCGCTGTCGTCGGCGACGCCCCGCTCGACGGCGACGTCGATCAGCCGGTCGACCGCCTGCCGGGCCCAGACCCACAGGTTCAACGCCATGCTGCCGCGCTCGAACGCGAGCGTGGTGAGCGCGACGGTCCAGCCGTTGCCGACCCCGCCGAGCACGTCGTCGTCGGCGACGAACACGTCGTCGAGGAACATCTCGTTGAACTCGGTGTCCCCGTTGATCATCACCAGCGACCGGACGGTGAACCCGTCCATCGGGGCGAGGAAGTAGGTGATCCCCTCGTGCTTCGGCGCGGCGGCGTCGGTACGCGCCAGCAGCAGGCAGCGCGAGGCGTTGTGCGCGTTGGACGTCCAGATCTTGGCCCCGTTGATCCGCCAGCCCCCGTCGACCCGGGTCGCCGCCGTGGTCAGGCTCGCCAGGTCCGACCCGGAGCCGGGTTCGCTGAACCCCTGGCACCAGTACTCGTCGCCGCGCAGGATGCCGGGCAGGTGCCGGGCCTGCTGGGCGTCGGTGCCGTGCGCGATGATCGTCGGCCCGGCCAGCATCATGCCCACCCCGTTGAGCGGGTACGGCGCGCCGCGTACCGCGGCCTCCTCGTTGAAGACGGCCTGGGCCAGCGCGTCCATCCCCCGGCCGCCGTGCGCCGTGGGCCAGGACAGTCCGGCCCAGTTGCCGGCGCAGAGCCGGTCCTGCCACACCCGGGACCAGTGCTCCCGCTCGTCCTGGGTCAGCTCCTCCTGGTCGGGCACGTCGGCCAGCGCCTTGTCGAGCCACCCGCCGACCTCGTGCCGGAACGCCAGGTCGGTGTCGCTGTCAGCGAAGTCCATGCCCACCCCCCTGTGGGTCGTCGGTGTCGCCGGTCACGCGCTGGCCTCCTCGGCGGGCACGAGCCGGGCCTTGTAGAGCTTGCCGTTCGGGTCGCGGGGCAGCGCGTCGCGCACGACGTAGGACTGCGGGCGCTTCGGCTTGGCCAGCCGCTCGGTGAGGTACCGGCGCAGCTGCGCGACGGCCGTGTCCGGGTCGGGCGCGGTGTCGGTGAGCACGACGTGCGCCTGGGGCACCTCGCCGAACTCCGGGTCGGGCACCCCGACCACGCCGACGTCGGCGACCCAGTCGTGGCCGATCAGCGCCGCCTCGATCTCGGCCGGGTAGACGTTGACCCCGCCGACCAGGATCAGCTCGGCCGCGCGGCCGGTGATGTAGAGGAAGCCGTCGGCGTCGACGTGGCCGACGTCCCAGACGGTCATCAGGCCGTCGCGCCGCGCGCCGTCGGTCTTGCCGGGGTCGTTGTGGTATTCGACCCGGTCGTCGCCCTGGCGCATGTAGACGATGCCGGTCTGCCCGACGGGCACCTCGTTGCCCAGCTCGTCGAGGATGCGGAGGGTGGAGATGGAGGCCGGCCGGCCGACCGTGCCCGGGTGGGCCAGCCACTCGTGGGGACGGGCGACGGTGGTGCCGACCTCGGTGGAGCCGTAGTACTCGTAGACCACCGGGCCGAACCAGTCGAGGATGCGCTGCTTGACCTCGCGCGGGCAGGGCGCCGCGCCGTGCAGGACGTAGCGCAGCGAGGACAGGTCGTAGCGGTCACGGACCGCCTCAGGCAGTTGCAGCAGCCGGTAGAAGTGGGTCGGCACCATGCTGGTGCCGGTGACCCGGCGTTCCTGGACCCGGTGCAGGAAGCCCTCCGGCGTCCAGCCGTCCATCAGCACCATCGTGCCGCCGGCGTGCAGCGCGCCCATCGCCGGGGTGATGTTGGCCGAGTGGTACATCGGGGCCGACACCAGCCAGGACCCGAACGCCTCCCGCTCCATCCCGAACTCCCGGAACAGCCAGACGTAGGTCAGCGCGCCGGTGTCGGCGTCGACGCCGCTGAGCGGGCGCTTGACCCCCTTGGGCCGGCCGGTGGTGCCGGAGGTGTACATCATCAGCGAGCCGGCCGGGGTGTCCGCCGGGCTGGTGGCGGGCATGTCGGCGGTGAGCGCCGCGAGCGGTCGGGCCCGGTCCGTGCGGGGCGTGCCGTCGACGAAGACCTGGATGCCGGGCACCGCCGCGGCGGCGTCCAGCACGACGTCCTCGACCCGGGCGGAGCCGACCACCACCCGGGCCTCGCTGTCGGCGAGGATGTAGCCGACCTCGGGGGCGGTCAGGTGGTAGTTGAGGGTGACCAGGTAGAGCCCGGACTGCATGGCCGCGAGATAGAGCGCGACCAGGCCGGGGCTGTTGGTCATGACCGCCGCGACGGTGTCACCGGGCCGCAGGCCCGCGTGCGTACGCAGGCCGTGCGAGATCCGGTTCACCTCGGCGAACAGGTCACCGTAGGAGATCCGCCGGTCGTCGGCGGTCACGATCGCGCACAGCTCCGGTTCCGCGGCTGCCCACAGCCGGAACCCGGTCCGCTCCTGGCTCATCGGACTCCTTGAGCTAGATTCCGACCATCCGGTATGTTGGTGTCCCACAGTAAGGGAGCCTCCCGACGATGTCCATACCTGTGAGCGACGCCCACGCCGCCAGTTGGCGGGCCCGTCAGGTGCCGGTCCCCGCGCAGGTCGTCGACGGTGTCTGGGCGATCCCGGTCCCCCTGCACGGCAGCGCCCTGCGGTCCATCACCGTCTTCCTGATCACCACCGACGAGGGCCCGGTCCTCGTCGACGCCGGCTACGACCACCCGAGCTGCTGGACGTCGTTCCAACAGTCGGTGGCGGCCATCGGGCAGCGGGTCGACACCATCGCAGCGGTCCTGCTCACCCACAACCACCCCGACCACGTCGGCTTCGCCGACCGGGTACGCGCCGCCTCCGGCGCGCGGGTGGTGATGGGCGCGCCCGACGACTTCGCCACCATGCACCGCCGACGCGGCACCTTCCTCCAGCAGGTACGCGCCGCGCTCGAACTGACCGGCGCCCCGCCCGACGTCGTCGCCGCCATGTACGCCGACGCGGTCGCCGTCGCCGTGCACCGGGAGGACCTGCGGCTCGACGTGGCCGTGGACCACGACACCGAGTTCCGCTTCGGCGACGTGACCGTCCGCGCCCTGCCCGCCCCCGGGCACACCTACGGCCACACCGTCTACGTCGACACCCGGGGACTGGTGTTCACCGGTGACACGATGATGGCCGAGGGGCCCACCCAGCTCGCCATCGTCAGCCGCCCCGACGACGACCCGGCCGCCGACCTGTTCGGCACGCTGGCCCGCATCGGCGACCTCGGGGCCGCCATCGCCTGCCCCGCCCACCAGTTCCCCTACCGGGACGTCGCCGCCCGCGCGCAGGCGCTCGCCGCGTTCCACCGCGACGAGGTCGAGACGGTCCGGGGGCTGGCCCGCGACGGCGACACCGCGTGGGACGTCGCCCGGCGGATGACCTGGAAGAAGCCGTGGGACGAGCTGGGCCGGGGCACCCGACGGTTCGCCCTGGTGCACGCCCTCGCCCTGCTCCGCCACGCCGCCGCCGACAGCTGACACCGGGGCGGCCCGCCCGGCGCGGTCTCAGTCGCGCCGGGCGGGCCGCCCGGTCTCAGTCGCGCCGGGCGTCGTCGTACGTCCAGTCCGGGCGCAGGGTCGGGCGCAGCTCCCGCAGGGTCCGCTTGAGCACCTTGCCCGACGGGTTGGTGGGGAACTCCGGCACCAGGTAGACCTCCCGGGGCACCTTGAACCGGCCGAGCCGCTGCCGGGCGTGCGCGATCAGCACCTCGGGCGTCAACCCTGGACGGGCCACCACGAACGCGGCCGGCACCTCCTGCCACGTCGGGTGCGGGGCCGCCACCACCGACGCGGCCAGCACCAGCGGATGGTCGGCCAGCACGTTCTCGATCTCGGCGCTTGACATGTTCTCCCCGCCGCTGCGGATCATGTCCTTGAGCCGGTCGCGGATGTAGAGGTAGCCGTCGGCGTCGAAGCAGCCGATGTCGCCGGTGTGGAACCACCCGTCCCGGAACGCGGCGGCCGTCGCCGCCGGATCGTCGAGGTAACCGGGGCTGACCTTCGGCCCGCGCGCGACCACCTCGCCGTGCGCGCCGACCGGCACGTCCGCACCGTCCGGGTCGACCACCCGGACCTGGACCCACGGCACCGGCAGCCCCACCGACCCCTGCTTGGACTCCTGGTGGGCGGCGTCGAGGTAGGTCAGCCCGCTGCACGTCTCGGTCAGGCCGTACCCCTCGATCAGCCGGGCGTTCGGGAACAGCCCCCGGGCCACCCCGAACAGCGCCGAGGTGACCTGCGAGAAGATCAGCCAGCGGACCGACGACAGGTCGGTGCCGGCGGCGGTGGGCTCGCGGCGGACCATGTCCAGCATGGTCGCCGCGACCACCATGCCGGTGATCCGTTCCGTCTCGATCGCCCGCAGCACGGCCGCCGGCACGAACCGGCGGTGCAGCACCATGGCACCCCCGACGTGCCAGATGCCGAAGCCGGGCAGGTCGGTGCCACCGACGTGGTAGAGCGGCGCGACGTTGAGGATCCGGTCGGTCGGCCGCAGGCCCAGCTCGACGATCTGGGCGTGCATGTTCCGGTTCACGTTGCCGTGGGTGAGCAGCACCCCCTTGGGCAGGCTGGTGGTGCCGGAGGTGTAGACGATCCGTTGCAGGGCCGCGTCGTCGAGGTCGGCGTCGGCGACCCGCGCGCCCCGGTGCGCCGCGACGAGCGCCCGCACGTCGGTCCAGCCGTCGTCGACCGGTTCCAGCGCGAACCGGCGTACCTGCGGCAGGTCGGCGAGGGCGGCGGTGGTGAGCGGGGCGAACTCCGGCACGGTGGCGACCGCCCCGACCCGCGCGTGCGCCAGCAACCGGGCCAGCTCCCCGGCCGTCAACCGGTAGTTCAGCGGGACCACGACCGCGCCGAGTTTCGCCAGCGCCAGACAGAGCAGGAGGAACTCGGGGACGTTGTCCGCGACGACCGCCACCCGGCTGTCCCGGCGTACCCCCTCGGCGACCAGCCCGGCGGCCAGCGCGTTGACGTCGTCGTCGAGCTGCCGGTGGGTCCACCGGCGGTCGCCGAAGACCAGCGCGTCGGCGTCGGCGAACCGGCGGGCGTTGCCGGCCAGCATGGCGGCGAGGTTCGCGGTGCTCACCCCGACACCGCCGCCTCGCGCAGCGCCTTCTTCAGCACCTTGCCGGAGTCGTTGCGCGGCAACGACGTCACCAGCTGCACGTACCGGGGGACCTTGTAGCGGGCCAGTTCGGCCCGGCAGTGCGCGCGCAGGTCCTCGGCGGTGCCGGTCGCGCCGTCGCGGAGGATGACGAACGCCTTCGGCACCTCGTCCCACTGCGGGTCCGGCACCCCGATCACGGCGACCTCGGCGACGTCGGGATGCTGGGCGAGGACCCGTTCGATCTCGGCGCTGGCGATGTTCTCCCCACCGGACTTGATCAGGTCGGCCCGGCGGTCGACGAACCACAGGTAGCCGTCGGCGTCGATCCGGCCCACATCGCCGGTGCGGAACCAGCCGTCGCGCCGGCTGCGCCGGTTGGCCTCGTCGTCGTTCCAGTAGCCGGGCGACACCTTCTCCCCCCGGACGACGATCTCCCCCTCGACGTCCGGGCCGACCGGCCGGAAGTGCTCGTCGACGATCCGGATCTGCACCCCGGGGAACGGCGCGCCGAGCGCACCGAGCTTGCTCTGCTCGTGGGCGGCGTCGAGGTAGCAGACCCCGTTGCACAGCTCGGTCATGCCGAACGTGTCGATCAGCCGCACGTGCGGCAGCCGCCGCTTGACCTCCTGCCGCACGCTCGGCGCGACCCCGGCGAACAGCAGGTAACGCAGCTTTCCGAGATCCGGCGGGTCGTCCAGGTCGAGCAGTCCGAACAGGATCTGGGCGGCCAGCACCATGCCGGTGATCCGCTCCTGCGCGGCGATCCGGGCGATGTCGGCCGGCTTGAACGTCGGGGTGAGCACCATCGTCGCGCCGGCCACGAACGTCGCCAGGCCCGGCGCCTCCAGCCCGCTGACGTGGAACAGCGGCGCGGAGACGAGGATCCGGTCGGCGGCGGTCAACTCCAGTTCGAGGACCTGCGCGAAGTGGTTCGCGGTGAGGTTCCCGCAGGTGTGCACCACCCCCTTGGGGCGGGCCGTGGTGCCCGAGGTGTAGAGCAGCCGGTGCACGTCGGCGGGGCCCTTGTCGGCGTCGGCGACCCGCACGCCCGGAGGCTGCCCGGCGAGCAGGTCGGCCAGCCGTCGCGCGGCACCGACGACCGTGTCGCCGTTGGCGACCAGCGTGCGCAGCCCGGTCGTGGCCGCCAGCCGGGCGGCGTCGGCGGCGAAGTCGTCGTCGTAGAGCAGTCCGGTGACGCCCGCCTGGTCGATGACGTACGCCTGCTCGTTGGCGTGCAGCCGCCAGTTCAGCGGCACCGAGACCGCGCCGAGCCGGCTCAGCGCCAGTAGCTCGACGACGTAGGTGGCGGTGTTGCGCCCGAGCACCCCGACCAGGTCGCCGTCGGCGATGCCGGCGTCGCGCAGGGCCGCGGCGTGCCGGTCCACGTCGGCGTCGAGTTCCGCGTACGTCCAGCGGGCCGCCCCGTCGACCAGGGCCTCGGCGTCGGCGCGGCGCAACGCCTGCCGGCGCAGCGTCTCGGTGAAGTTGCTGCCGCCCATCAGTCGCCGCTCCCCCGCCGCCGGGCCAGGATCTCCTCCCGGGACGGCAACGACACGAACTCCAGCAGGTTGCCGTCGAGGTCCCGGGCGGCGAACGCGGTGATGTACCCGTAGTTGTCCAGCAGCACCCGGTTCGGCGCGGACAGGCACTGCGCGCCCAGCTCGGTCAGCCGCCGGTGCAGGTCGTCCAGCTCGTCCAGGGGCACCTCGAAGCTGAGCAGGAAGGTGCCCAGCTCCAGGTGACCGGCGGTGGCGGTGCGGGTCTTCACGCCGTTCCACTCGATGAGTTCGAGCTGGCCGACCCGGCTGGGCCCCTGGAGGTACTGGACCCGGCCGGTGGTGCCGGCGGGCAACCCCAGCGACACCTCGATCCCCGGCCCGCCGACGTCGGTCCGCAGCGTCCGGCGGTAGCCCAGGGCCCGCTCGTAGAAGTCCGCGGCGCGGTCGACGTCCGAGACGGTCATCGCCACGTGGTGCACTTCGCTGACCGGCATGATGCCTGCCTTCCTGTTGGTTCGCGCCGGATCAGGCGGACGGTCCGGACGGCCCGCCGAGGACCCGTTGGATCAGGGTGACCTCGTCCGCGCCGCTGTCCGGCACGATGAAGTCGTCGAGCCGGCAGATGTCGTCCACCGCGCCGAGGATGTCGTCGGGCGAGGCCGGGGTGGGCCCGCCGTACCAGCCGGGGGTGACGCCCAGGAAGATCCGCCCGACCCGGCCGCCGCCGACGGTGAGGATGTGCCGGTTGAGCTGGCACTGCTCGGAGGCGAGGAAGGTCGCCACCGCCGCCACGTGCTGCGGGTCGAACCGGTCGGTCAGCTCGCCGAGCAGGTTCTCGGTCATCCGGGTCGCCGCCGTCGGCGCGATCGCGTTGACCAGGATGCCCCGGCGGGCCCCCTCCAGCGCGAGCACGTTCATCAGCCCGATCAGGCCGGCCTTGGCCGCGCCGTAGTTGGCCTGGCCGAAGTTGCCGAACAGGCCGGACGACGAACTGGTCAGCACGATCCGGCCGTAGCCCTGGGCGACCAGGTGCGGCCAGGCGGGCCGCAGCACGTGGAACGCCCCGGCCAGGTGCACGTCGAGCACCGCGCTGACGTCCTCGTCGGACATCTTGGCCAGCGTCCGGTCCCGCAGGATGCCGGCGTTGTGGATGACCGCGTCGAGCCGGCCGTACGTGTCGATCGCCCGGCCGACCAGGTCCGCGCCCCCGGCGGCGGTGGCCACCGAGTCGGTCGAGGCGACGGCGGTGCCGCCGGCCGCGCGGATCTCGGCGACGACCTGTTGCGCCGCGCCCGAGGAACCGGAGCCGTCGACCGTCCCGCCGAGGTCGTTGACGACCACCGACGCGCCACGCGCGGCGAGGGTCAGCGCATGCGCCCGGCCGATGCCGTTGCCCGCGCCGGTGACGACGACGACCCGGCCGTCGAGGGTGACCCGGGCGCTCATCGCTCGTTCCCCAGGACCGCCACGAACGCGACGCAGGAACCAGGCTGCCCGCCGAGGTTCTGGGCCACCGCCAGCCGCGCGTCGGGCACCTGCCGGGGTCCGGCCTCCCCGCGGAGCTGGGTGAAACACTCGAACATCATCCGCAGCCCGGTCGCGCCGATCGGGTGGCCGAACGACTTGAGCCCGCCGTCGGTGTTGACCGGCAACGCCCCGTCGAGGTCGTAGCGGCCGTCGAGGATGTCCCGCCACGCCTTGCCGCGGGCGGAGAAACCCAGGTCCTCCATCAGCACCACCTCCGTCGGGGTGAAACAGTCGTGCACCTCGGCCAGCGAGATCTGCGCCGCCGGGTCGGTCACGCCGGCCTGCTCGTACGCCTCGCGGGCGGCGGTGACCACCTCGGGGAAGGTGGTGAAGTCGTAGCCGTCGGCGGCCAGCCCGGCCCCGGAGCCGGCGACGAAGCTCATCCCGCGCAGGTAGACCGGTCTGTCGGTGTACCGGTGGGCGTCCTCGGCGCGAACCAGGATCGCCGCCGCCGCGCCGTCGGAGACGCCTGAGCAGTCCATGACGCCGAGCTGCCCGGCGATGCGCGGGGACCGTTCCACCGTCTCGGCGGTGACCGCCCGGCGGAACTGGGCGCGGTCGTTGCGGGCCCCGTTGGCGTGGTTCTTCACCGCGACCCGGGTCATCGCGGCGCGCATCTCCCCCTCGTCGATCCCGTGCGCCGCCTGGTAGGCGGGGGCGAGCAGGGAGAACCCGGCCGGCGCGGTCCAGTCGACGTCGGTGCCGTCGGCGGGCGGGAACACCGCCGACAGTCCGGAGTAGGAGGAGTCCTTGAGCTTCTCCACCCCGGTCGCCATGACCATGTCGTACGCGCCGGAGGCGACGGCGAAGGCGGCGTTGCGGAACGCCTCCGAGCCGGTGGCGCAGTAGTTCTCCACCCGGGTCACCGGCTTGCCGGTCAGCCGCAGCGGGCGGGCCAGGGTCTGCCCGGACATGCCCGAGCCCTGGGTGCCGACCCAGAACGCGTCGACGTCGTCGAGGGTGACGTCGGGCAGCGACCCGACGCACTCCTGCACGGCGTCGACGAGCAGGTCGTCGGCGGAGGAGTTCCAGTGGTCCCGGAACGGGGTGCAGCCCATCGCGACGATCGCGACGTCGTGGGTGGTGCGCCTACTGGCCATCGGCGGTGTCCTTCCCTGGCGCGGCGTCGGCGGGTGCCGGGCGGAGCTTCCAGAAGTAGTTGTGGATCGAGTCGGTGGTCCAGAGCCGGCGGAACACCGGGGTCACCGGCATGCCCACCCGCACGTCACCGGGTGCCACGTCGGTGACGTACGCGCTGAGCCGGCCGCCGCCGTCGACGTCGGCGACGACGATCGCGACCTCCGGTTCCGGCATGGTGGTCAGGTGGTCGCGGGTCACCGAGACCACCCTGGCGGTGCGGTCGCGCAGCGACACCGCGGTGGCACCCGACCCGGCGACGCCGCAGGAGGCGCAGACCCGACCGGGGGGTGTGGTGACCCGGCCGCAGGCGTCGCACCGGCTGCCCTCCAGCCGGTACTTCCAGCCGGCCCGGCGGTGCATGGGCGGGGCGGCCGGGGCCGGGGAGGCCGGTCGGGCCGGGCCCTGCACGTCGAGCAGGCCCCGCCAGCGCAGGTAGCGGCCGTAGCCGAGGCGCTGCCGGGCGGCGAGCTGGGCGCGGACCGTCGGCCCGCCCCGGGCGGCGCGGACGTCGTCACCGACCCGCAGCACGAACGCGTCGGCGCCCTCGGTGGCCGACAGCAGCAGGATGGTCTGCCCGGGTTCGGCCTCGTCGAGGGCGGCGGCGAGCAGCAGGCCGGGGTGGGCGACGCCGGTGAAGCCGGTGGCCCGTTCGACGCTCGCGTCCCCTCCGGTGCCGCCGAGCGCCTTGCGCAGCGCCGCCGCCGCACGCGGGTTCGACGACGACACGACGACCTCGTCGACGGCGTCGAGCGACGCCTGCGCCAGGGCCCGGCGGGCGGCGTCGAGGCCGGCGGCGACGAGGATCTCGGCGGTGAACCGTTCGTCCCAGACCCGGTCGTGCCGTTCCCCGGGCAGCCGCCAGCGGTCGAGCAGTTCGGTGGTGTGGCCGGCGCGGGCGAGGAGCACGGCGGCCCGGCCGCCCCCGGCGAACGCCGCGGCGGCGTCGCCCTGGGCCAGCTCGTCGGGGGCCCCGGGGCGGGTGGTACGCACGTCGGCCAGGGCCGCCGTGGCGACGCCCCGCAGGACCAGGTCCAGGGCGGACGCGCCGGCCCGGTGGCCGCGCAGGTCGAGGGCGGTGACCCCGGGGTCGAGGCCCAGCGCCTCGTGGACCACCCCGGCGGAGGTCTTCGTCTCGTACGGTGCGCTGGTGGTGGCCAGCAGCAGGTGCCGCCCGGCCGGGGTGTCGGCGGCGACGTGCCGCAGCGCCTCGACGGCCATGGTGACGGCGTCCTCGTCGTAGCCGGCTACGCCGCGGGTGCGGCCACCGTCGCGGGCCGGGCCGGTCGGGTCGAGCCTGGTGTCGTCGAGCGCGTACGCCGGGAGGTAGGCCGCGTAGGCGTCGATGCCTGGTTGCTCGGGCATGGGTCGCGGGTTCTCCTTCAGCTCCACGAGGGGATGGCGGCGAGCAGGCGTCGGGTGTACTCCTGCTGCGGTCGGTCCAGCACGGTCAGGGCGTCGCCCTGTTCGACGACCCGCCCGCCGCTCATCACCGCGATCCGGTCGCACAGGTCGCTGGCGAGCATCAGGTCGTGGGTGACGAAGAGCAGGCCGATGCCGAGTTCGTCGACGAGGGTGCGGAACAGGTCGACGACCTTGGTCTGGGTGGTGACGTCCAGGGCGGTGGTGCACTCGTCGGCGATCACCAGCGCGGGGCGGGTGACGACGGCGAGCCCGATGGCGACCCGCTGGCGCAGGCCGCCGGAGAGCTGGTGCGGGTAGCTGGCCAGCACCCGGCCGGGGTCGTCGATGCGCATCTGGGCCAGCACCTCCACCGAGCGGCGTTCCACCTCGGCGCGGGTGATGTCCCGCACGTGCCGGCGCAGCACCTCGGCGAGCTGGGTGCGGACCTTCAGCAGCGGGTTCAGCGACCGGGACGCGTCCTGGAAGACCATGCCGACGGCGCTGCCCCGGACCCGCGCGGTGCGGTCGACGCCGGGGGCCACCACCTGTTCGTCGCCGACGGTGACGGTGCCCCGGTCGACCCGGACGTTGCGGTCGAGCAGCCCGACGACGGCGCGGGCGAGGGTGGTCTTGCCGCTGCCGGACTCGCCGACGACGCCGACGATCTGGCCCCGGCGGATCTCCAGGTCGACGTCGTCGAGCAGGGTCAGCTCGCCGTCGGCGAGCCGGGCGGTGATGGACAGCCCGGAGAGCTTCAGCAGTACGCTCATCGCCGCCTCTTCCGTGGGTCGTGGTGGGTGAGCAGCGCGTCGCCGAGCAGGTTCACCAGCAGCACCAGCACGGTGATGGCGAGGCCGGGGAAGAAGGCGATCCACCAGGCCTGGCTCAGTTCGTCCTGGCCGGAGGCGAGCATCGAGCCCCAGCTGTTCATCGGCGGCACCACGCCCAGGCCGAGGAAGCTCAGCGCGCTCTCGACCAGGATCGCGGTGCCGACCTGGAGGGTGCCGAGCGCGACGATGGTGCCGGCGAGGTTGGGCAGGATGTGCCGGAAGACGATCCGGGGCTCGGACGCGCCGGCGGCGCGCAGGCCGACGACGAACTGGCGTTCCCGGATGGCCAGGGTCGCCGCGCGGGTGACCCGGGCGCACACCGCCCAGCCGGTGAGCGCCAGCACCAGGAACAGCACCGGCAGGGAGCTGCCCCGGTTGGCGATGATGGCGAGGGCGACCAGGATGAACGGCAGGGCGAGCTGGGCGTCGATGAGGATCGAGATGACCCGGTCGACCCAGCCCCGGAAGTAGCCGGCCAGCAGGCCGAGCAGCGTGCCGGGGCCGATCGCGACGAGCGCGCCGACCAGGCCGATCACGATGGTGAGCCGGCCGGCGGAGACGAACTGGGTGAGCAGGTCCTGGCCGAGCTTGTCGGTGCCGAGGGGGTGCGCCCAGCTGCCGCCGGCCAGGAACGCGGGCGGCTGGCGGGTCGCGTCGAGGTTCTGGCCGCCGTCGGGCAGCAGCCCGGTCAGCGGCAGCACGAACACCGCGACGGCGGCCACCGCCAGCGGCAGGGCCAGCCAGAACGCCGACGTACGCGCCCGGCGGCCGGCCCGGCGCGGTGGCGAAACCGGGGCGGTGACCGGGTCGAGTTCGAGTTGGCTCATGCTCACCGCACCCTCGGGTCGACGATCGAGTGCAGGACGTCGACGAGCAGGTTCAGCAGCACGAACACCAGCGCGCCGAACACCACGATCGCCTGCACCAGCGGGAAGTCGCGGAACTGGATGGCCTGCAACGCGAGCTGGCCGAGACCGGGCCAGGAGTAGACGTACTCGACGGCGACCGCGCCGGAGAGCAGGATGCCGGTCTGGAGCACCACGATGGTCAGGATCGGCATCATCGCGTTGGTGAAGGCGTGCCGCCACACCACCCGGCGGGTGCTGATGCCCCGGGCGCGGGCGGAGTCGATGTAGGGCTCGGCCAGCGCGTCGCTCATCGAGGCGCGGGTGAGCCGGGCGATGTGCGCCATCGGGTAGACCGACATGGTCAGTGCGGGCAGGATCAGGTGTCTCGGGCTGCCGGACTGGCCGGCGGGCAGCCAGCCGAGTTTGACGGCGAACAGCACCACCAGCATCATGCCGAACCAGAAGACCGGCACGGACTGGCCGAGCAGGGCGAGGGTGGAGGCTCCCCGGTCCCACCAGGTGCCCTCCCGGGTGGCCGCGAGCACCCCGAGCGGCACGCCGACCAGCAGGGCGAGGGCCATGCCCGCGCCGACCAGTTGCAGGGTGTACGGCAGCCGGTCGGCGATCATCGAGGTGTTGGACTGGTAGAACTGCAACGACTGGCCGAGGTCGCCGGTGAACACGCCCTTGAGGTAGTCGAGGTACTGCACGACGACGGGCAGGTCCAGGCCGAGCTGGTGGCGCAGCGCCTCGCGTTGTTCGGGCGGGGCCATCGGGCCGAGGATGGTGGCGGTCGGGTCGCCGGAGAGCCGGCCGAGCAGGAACGCCAGGCTGAGCGCGATGAGCAGCGAGGCGAACAGCGACGCGAGCCGGCCGCCGACGCGGCGTACGGTGCTGGCCTTCATCGGCGGGACCTCCAGCGCGCGCCGGGCATCGCGGCGAGCAGTTCGCGGGTGTAGTCGTTCTCGGGGGTGCCGAAGACCCGGTCGCAGGGTCCCGCCTCGACGACCCGGCCCCGGTACATCACGTGCACGACGTCGCAGAGCGAGCGGACCACGGCCAGGTCGTGACTGATCATCAGCAGCGCCGCGCCGGTGGTGGCACGGATCTGGCGCAGCAGGGCCAGCACGTCGGCCTGGACGGAGACGTCGAGGCCGGAGGTCGGCTCGTCGGCGACGATCAGGCGGGGACGCATCAGCAGCGCGCGGGCGATGCAGACCCGCTGCGCCTGTCCCCCGGAGAGCTGGTGGGGGTAGCGGTCGAGCAGGTCCGGGGCGAGCCGGACCCGGCCGAGCAGGTCGGCGTCGTCGATCCAGGAGGTCCGTTCGGGTTGCAGCGCCCGCAGTTCCCGCAGCCCGGAGCGGACCGACTGGCGGGGGTCGAGCGAGCCGTGCGGGTCCTGGAAGACCACCTGCACCTCGGGGCGCAGCCGACGCAGTTGGGTGCGGCTGACCGCCGAGAGCGAGTGGCCGAGCAGCCGGATGTCGCCCCGGCCGCGTGGGCCCAGCCCGGTGGCCGCCATCGCGAGGGTGGTCTTGCCGGAGCCGGACTCGCCGACGACGGCGACGCTCTCGCCGGCCGCGATGCGCAGCGACACCTGGTCGACCGCGCGGAACAGCGTGCCGGTGCCGCCGTCGCGGTGCTCGACGACGAGGTCGTCGACCTCCAGCACGGGGGTGTCCGACTCCGGGGTGCGGGGGTGCCGGGCGAGGTCGCCCGGCACCCCCGTCTCCGTTACCTCGGACATCGTCAGCGGGTCGTCTTCGTGAAGTCCACGGTGTTCAGCGGGCCGAACACCACGCCGGAGACGCCGGGGCCGGTCGCGTAGTTGAACACCTGCCGGTACAGCGGCACGTAGCAGTGCTTCTGGACCACGCCGATCGTGTTGAGCTGCTCGTAGAGCGGGGCGGCCTGCTGGGCGTCGTTCTGTTCCAGCGCCTGCTGGGCCAGGGTGTCGATCTGCGGGTCGGGGCAGTTGCCGGTGATCGACTTCGTCTTCATGAAGCCGCTGACGAAGTAGTCGGGCACGGCGACGTTCGGCACCCCGGCGAAGATCGACAGACCGGGCACCTGGCGGCCGACGATCCGCTTGACCAGCGTGCCGTAGTCCAGCGGCACGTAGCTGACCTTGAAGCCGGCCTTCTCCAGGCTGCCCCCGACGGCCTGGGACACCTCTTCGATGTTGGTGTACTGGGCCGCCGGGTAGGTGATCTGCACGGTCGGGGTCGCCCCGCCGAGGAGTTCCTTGGCCTTGGCGGCGTCGGCGGTCACGCTCTGCGTCGGCTGCTGACCGGGCTTGACGTTGAGCAGCCCGGCGTCGGCGACCGCCTGACCGTCGAAGATGCCCTTGACGATGGCGTCGCGGTCGATGGCCAGGGCCGCCGCCTCGCGCAGCTTCGGGTCGTCGAACGGTGCCTTCGTGGAGTCGAGGAAGGCGATGATCTTCATGGCGGTCTCGGTGCTGACCACCTCGACCCCGGCGGCCTTGGCGGCGCTGGCCTGGGCCGGCGGCAGGTCGAAGGAGACGTCCACGCTCTTGCTCTGGATCAGCGCGAGCCGCTGGGCGGCCTCGTTGGCCCAGGTGAAGGTGACGCCCTCGTTGGTCGCCTTGGTGCCCCAGTAGTCGGGGTTGCGCTTGACCGAGATGTCGCGGCCGGCGTTCGCGCCCGACCAGACGTACGGGCCGGTGCCGACGGGTGCGGCGGCGAAGCCCTCCGAGCCCTTCTCCTGGTAGTACTTCGGCGGCACCAGGTAGACGGTGGTGAGCAGGTCGGGGATGTCGTACTGCGGGGTCTTGGTCTTGACCACGACCGTGGTGGCGTCGGGCGCCTCGATCGCGGTGACGTTGCCGAAGTACGACTTGAGCTGCGAGGCCGCGCTGTCGCGGGTGAGCATGATGGTGTTGGCGACCGCCGCCGCGTCGGCCTTCTCGCCGTTGCTGAAGCTGATGTCGGGCCGGACCTTGAACGTCCAGGTCGTGGCGTCGGTACGGGTCCAGCTGGTGACCAGGCCGGTGTCGGTCGGCGCGAGGTCGCTGCCGGTGTTGATCAGGGGTTCGAGCATCGTCGCCCAGACGATCTGGGCGGAGCGCGCGCCGACGATCGGGTCGAGGGTCGCCGGCTGGGCGGCGAGCAGCGCCCGGATCGGGCCCGTGCCCGACGCGCCGGAGTTGTCGGAGTCGGAGCCGCCGCACCCGGTGAGGCCGGCGCTCGCGACGGTCAGCGCGGCGGCCAATGCCAGGAAGCGCCGGGAGCGCAGGGATTTCATGATCATCATGGGTGTCCTTCACTGCGATGGACCCGTCATGTCTCCGCGTGAGGCGGCGGTGACGTTCGCCACAAAGTACCGACCAGCCGGTATCAAGTCAACGGGTCGACCGGGTATCTCGCTCGTGACATTCGCGTGACAAAGGCCCACCGGCCAGCACCGTTGTGTTCATACCGACCGGTTTGTATGATACCGCGGTGACCATCACCCTCACCCATGGGCACGACGGCCGCCTCGCCCGGGTCCGCTACGACAACGCGGCGCGCGGCAACTGTTTCGACACCACGACACTGCACCGGCTCGTCGACACCCTGGAGACCGCCGCCGCCGACGGCACCTGCGCGGTCATCCGCCTGGACATGGCCGGGCGACACTTCTGCGCCGGCTGGGACACCTCCTCCTTCACCGCGCTGGCCGGGGCCACCCGCGAGGAGGTCGCCGCCGACCTGCGCGCCAGCGACACCGCGGTGGCGCGCATCCGCCGGCTCCCGGTGCCCGTCGTCGCCGCCGTCCGGGGACGGATCATCGGGTTCGGCGTCGGCCTGCTCAGCGCCGTACACCTGCCGGTCGCCGCCGCCGACGCCCGGCTGTCCCTGCCGGAGGCGCGCTACGGCTTCGCCCCCGCCGGGGTCGGCCACACCATCGCCCGGTCGGTGCCCCGGCCGCACGCCTACCACCTGCTCACCGGGGTGGCGGAGGCGACCGCCGGGCAACTGCGCGACTGGGGCCTGGTGGCCCGGGTGGTCCCCGACGACGAGCTGGACGCGGCGGTCGACGACCTCGTCGACGCCCTGCTGGCCGTGCCGGGGGCGACCCTGCGGGCGGTGGTCGGGGTCGTCGAGTCGAGCCTGGCCACCGGAACCGCCGACCAGGCGTACGACATCTCGGCCCGCACGATCGTCGCGGGCCCGGCCACCAGGGGGACAACCGGATGAGACCACGATTCCAGCCCGGCGAGGCGGTCTGGGTGGAGCTGTGCACACCCGACCCGGCACAGGCCGAGACCTTCTACGCCGCGCTGCTCGGCTGGACGGTCCGCGCCGAACGCCTCGGCGGCACCACCTACCGGATGTGCAGCATCGACGGGCGGGACGTCGCCGGGATCTCCGACGCCGCCGCCCTGCACGGCGACCGCCCCCGGGGCTGGCTCACCTACTTCGCCGTCGACGACATCGCCGCGTCCGCCCGGCAGGCGGTGGCGCTCGGCGGCGAACTGGTCGCGCCGCCGCGCTACCTGCCGGCGGCGGGCACCGGCGCCGCGGTGATCGACCCGTTCGGCGCTGCCTTCGGCCTCTACCAGGGTGAGTCGCGCGTCGGCGTCCAGGCGGTCAACTCCGTCGGGGCGCTGTGCTGGAACGAGCTGGACACCGGTGAGCCGGCCGAGGCGGTGGCCTACTACCGCACGTTGTTCGGCTACACCACCCAGCAGCGCGACGACTCGCCGACGGCCCGGCCCTACACGGTGCTGATGCTCGCCGACGTGCCGGTCGCCGGGGTCCTCGAACTCGACAACGCCTGGCCGAACCCCATCCCGTCGACGTGGGTCACCTACTTCGCCGTCGCCTCGCTCGACGACGCGCTGGCCCGGGTGACCGCCCTGGGCGGCAAGCCCACCGTCGGGCCGGTCGACACCCCGCACGGCCGGCTGCACCTGGTGAAGGACCCGGGTGGGCACACCCTGTGCCTGATCCAGCTCGACACCGGGCTGCGGCCCGACCACGACTCCTGCGACCCGGCGGTGAACCGATGATGGCCGAGCCCCTGTTCGACTCCGCCGAGTTCCGCCAGGTGTGCGGGCACTTCCCCACCGGCGTGACGGCGGTGACGGCGGTGACCGCCGGGGGCGCGGTCGCCGCGCTGACCGTGAACTCGTTCACCTCGGTCTCGCTGCACCCGGCGAAGGTGCTGTTCTGCGTCACCAGCTTCTCGTCGAGCTTCCCGGTGCTGATGGACGCCGACCGGATCGCCGTCCACATCCTCAGCCAGGACCAGGAGGACGTGGCCCGGCGGTTCGCCACCTCCGGGCTGTCCGGGGAGCAACGGCTCGACGGGGTGTCCTGGGTGCCCGGCCCCGACGGCGTCCCGCTGCTGCCCGACACCCCGGCGATCCTGGCCGGACGGCGCGACGAGGTGATCACCAGCGGCGACCACGTGATCGTCCTGATCGACGTCGACCGGGTCCACCTGAAGCCGACCGACGTGCCGGCGCTGTCGTTCTACCGGGGCCGGTTCGTCACCCCGTCGCGGACGACCGAGTGACCACCGACGCCGGGCCGGGTGACCGCCGGCCCGGCGTCGGCCGGGTCACGGCCGACGCCGGGCGGGGCGGCGACGCTCCCCGGGCTCAGGCGTAGTAGCGGAACACGATCTCCGCCACGCAGCAGGGCTGCGACGACTCGGCGAACTCCACCGCCACCGACGCCGTGGCCTGCACCCCGGGGGTGGCCTGCGGGCCGGGCGCGGTGATCGCGGTGGCCGCGACGAGGGTCGCGGTGCCCTGGATCTCGACCCCCGGCGGCAGCGGCCGGACGAACCGGACCCGGTCGAGGCCGTAGTTGACGCCCATCGAGAAGGTCCGCACCTCCAGGATGTCGGCGAGCAGCCGGGGGACGAGGGCCAGGGTGAGGAACCCGTGCACGACGGTGCCGCCGAACGGCCCGGACCGGGCCCGTTCGACGTCGACGTGGATCCACTGGTGGTCCCCGGTGACGTCGGCGAACTGGTCGACCTGCCGCTGGGTCACCACCTGCGGCGCGCTGACGCCCAGTTCCGTGCCGACCAGCCCCAGCAGGTCGGAAGGGGTGTCGACGGTGGTCCGTCTCATGGTGCGCATGGGGGGTGCTCCGTTCCGGGTGGTGGGTCCAGGGTGTCGGGTCGGGTGGGTGCCCCGGGGGTGTGCCGGTCGGGCGGGGACGCGGCTGCGGCACGGGCCGTCGCCTGGGCCGTGACGTGCGCGGTGAGGGCCTCCCACTCCCGGTCCCAGTCCGCCTCGGCCACCGGCGGGCGGGCGACGGTGAGCATCCGGCGGACCGCCGCCGGGTCGCGGGCCGCGACCGCGTCGGCCAGCGCGTCGACGTGCCCGACGAGCCGGTCGTCGGCGACGGCGGCGCTGACCAGTCCCCGACGCTCGGATTCCTCGGCCGACCAGGTCTCCCCCGTGAGCAGCAGGCGGCGGGCGAGCGCCGGCCCGACGGCGCGGGGCAGCAGGACGCTTGCCCCCCAGCCGGGGACCTGACCGGCGGCGAGGTGCCGGTCGCCGATCCGGGCGCTGTCGGCGGCGACCGCGATGTCGCAGCCGAGCAGCAGTTCGAGGCCGCCGCCGAAGGCCGCCCCGTTGACCGCGGCGACGGTGGGCACCGGGGCGGCCCGGAGGGCGCGGACGAGACGGCGGCCCCGGTCGAGGTGGGCCAGCAGCGCGGGCAGGTCGCCGAGCAGACCGGTGGCCTCGGCGAGGTCGGCTCCGGCGCAGAAGCTGCGGCCGGTGCCGGTGAGCACGAGCACCCGTACCGCCGGGTCGGCCGCGCCGGCCAGCCACCGTTCGAGACCGGTCAGCACCGTGCTGTCGCAGGCGTTGCCGGACCCGGGCCGGTCGATGCGCGCCCAGAGGGCGGCCCCGCGCCGGGTCAGCACCACGGAGGTCACGTCAGGCTCACGCAGAGCTTGCCGAACGCGGTGCCGGCCAGCATCCGGGCCGCCTGGGTGCGGATGTCGGCGAGGTCGACGACGCTGTCGACGACCGGCCGGATACGGTGGGTGTCGACGAACCCGACCAGCGCCACGAACTCGTCGAGGGTGCCCATGGTCGCGCCGTGCACGCTGATCTCCCGGGCGAACAGCCGCGGCAGGTCCAGCTCGGCGGTGAAGCCGCTGGTGCCGCCGCACACCACGATGGTGCCGCCGGCCCGGGTGCAGCGGGTCGAGTGGTCGAAGGTGGCCGCGCCGACGGTCTCCACCACGATGTCGGCGAGTTCCGGGGTCCGCGCGCCACTGTCCAGGGCGACGGCCGCACCGAGGGCGAGGGCCCGTTCCCGTTTGGCCGCCGACCGGGAGGTGACCATGACGGTGGCGCCGGCGGCCACGGCGAGGCTGATCGCGGCGGTCGCCACCCCGCCGCCCGCGCCCTGCACCAGCACGGTCCGCCCGGGACCGACCGCCGCCCGGGTGAACAGCATCCGGTACGCGGTGAGCCAGGCGGTCGGGAGGCTGGCGGCCTCGGCCCAGCTCAGTCCGGCGGGTTTGGCGACGAGGTGGGCCGCCGGGACGACGATCCGTTCGGCGAGCACGCCGTGGCCGGCGTCGGGTAGCAGGGTGGCGTGCGGGACGGTCCGGCCGTCGGGCGCGGTGGGCAGCACCGGGTAGACGATCACCTCGCGGCCTGCGGCGACACCTGCCGCGTCGCTGCCGATGACCCGGGGTCCGTCGTGCCCGGTGGTGCCGACGCCGCGCAGCGTCCACAGGTCGTGCATGTTCAGCGCGCCGGCCCGCACGTCGACGTCGACCCAGCCGGGGGGTGCCGTCGGGGCGGCCAGGTCGCCGACGTGCAGCGCGCCGACCGGGTCGGCGGCGCTCGGGGTGCGGACGTGGGCGGCTCTCACCGGGCCGCCGATCCGGCCGGCTCGGTGGGCCCGTTCCAGAACGCCACGTCGGCGAGGTCGGCGCGGGCGGCGGGGCGGAAGTCCAGGCCCCGGGTGTAGGCGACCGGGACGAGGGTGACCGGTCGCCAGTCGTCGGGCAGGCCGAGCACCTCGCGTACCCGGGTGGCCCGGTGGGCCAGGGCGGTGGCCAGCACCGAGCCGAGGCCCCGGGAGCGCAGGGCGAGCTGGAACGACCAGGCGAACGGGAAGATCGACCCGTAGTAGCCGGAGGCGGTGCCGCCGACGGGCCGTTGCGGGACCGGTTTGGTGCTGCACAGCACGACCAGGACGGGCACCTGCGCCAGGTGGTCGACGAGGTGCTTGACGGCGGCGAGGACCCGCTGCTGGCGGGCCTGGGCCTGCGGGTCGGCCCGGACGCCGGGCGACAACCGGGTGGTGGTGGCGGCCTCGCCGTCGGCCAGCGGACGGGCGACGGTGTCGTGCCAGATCTCGGTGTACAGGGTGGACAGTTCCCGCTTGAGTGCCGGGTCGTCGACCGCGACGATCCGCCAGTCCTCCAGGTTGGAGCCCATCGGTGCCTGTTGGGCGAGGCGCAGGCACTCCTCGACGACGGCGCGGCCGACGGGCCGGTCGAAGTCCAGCCGGTGGCGCACCGCGCGGGTGGTGGTCAGTACCTCGTCGATGTCGGTGATCACTGCGCCGGTCATCGGTGGTCCTCTCCGGTGAGGCGGTCGACGGGCTTGTCCCGGTAGGGCAACGGGGTTCCCCACCGGTCGAGGTAGCTGACGCTGCGTACGGGTCGGCGGGCGGCGACCCTGAAGTCGGTGCCGAGGGTGTACGCGACAGGCAGCATGGTGATCTGCACCGCGCCGTCGGGGATGCCGAGCAGCGTGGCGACGGCGGCGGCGTGGTGCAGGTGCAGGGTGGTGATGACGGTGCCGAGTCCGCGCGCCCGCAGCGCCAGGTTGAACTGCCAGATCGCCGGATAGAGCGACCCGTAGAGGGCGGAGTTGGTGCCGGGGCCGCCGGTGGTCGGGTCGGGCCGGGTGGCGCACGGGATGACCAGGTACGGGGCCCGCCCGATGTGCTGCGCGAGGTGTTCGGCTCCGGCGAGGATACGGGCGGTGCGGGCGCTGACCGTGCCGTCCGCGTCGACGCCGCCGAGGCGGCCCCGGACCAGGTCGTTGCCGGTGCCCGCCGCGCTGTGCAGCGGTTCGTGCACGTGGGTGCGGTAGGCGGCGTGGTAGAGCGTCGCCAGCTCGGCCTTGAGCGCCGGGTCGCCGACGACGAGCCAGCGCCAGTCCTCGGCGCCGCCGCCGGTGGGCGCCTGGACGGCGAGTTGGAGGCACTCGCCGACGAGGTCGAGGGGCACCGGGCGGTCGTAGTCGAGGCGGAGCCGGACCGACCGGGTGGTGGTCAGCACGTGGTTGAGGTCGGTGAACGGCAGGGTCATCGGTCGGCCTCCGGTGCGACGCCCAGCAGGTCGGTGACGTGCAGGGTGTCGCAGTACTCGCGGACCCCGGCGATGCCGCCGGGTCGGACGTCGACGATCCAGAGGTAGCGGTTCTGGTAGCGGGCACCGTCGCCGAGGACGGCGTGTCCGTGGGCCTCGACGGCGACCAGGGTGTCGTCGACGATCCACCGGTCGGCGGTGACCGCGATCCCGGGGGACGCGTAGGTCCCGCCGGCCAGTCGGGCCCGCATCGCGGCGAGTTTCCCGCTCATCGCGACCCGGCCGTGCAACGGCCCGTTGGCGTCGAGGTCGCCCCGGCCGTGGTGCCGGCCGAGGTCGCGGCGGCGGCCGGAGTCGGTCCACCAGGTGGCGTCGGCGGTGAACAGCGCGCCGAAGGCGTCGAGGTCGCCCCGGGCGAGGGCCGGCCACATCGCCAGCGCGGTCGCCAGCGCCGGGGGCACGTCGACCGGGTCGGGCGGGTCGTGGTGCGGGGGGTCGTCGAGGCTGCTGCGGGGTACGGGCGCGTCGTCGCCCACGACGTGCTGCGCGTGGGCGGTGTCGAGGTACTCCCGCACGGCGACGATCGCGCCGGTCGGGTCCACGTCGACGACGAAGCCGTAGCGGTTGGCGTACTCGCGTCCGCTGGCGTGGACGCCGTATCCCTCGACCTCGATGACGCAGGTGTCGTCCCCGGCGACGATCCGGCGGGGGATCTGCCGGCAGCCGGTGGGGAACGCGTGCGGGCCGAGGGACCGCATCAGCGCCAGCTTGTCGTCCATCCGCATCAGGCCGTGCAGGGGGAAGCGTCCGCTGCCGTGCGGCGCGAGATCCGGATCGCCGCCGCGACGGTCCGGGCCGGTGTCCACCCACCAGGTCGCGTCGGGGGCGCACAACCGGGCGAGACCGCCGAGGCTGCCCCGGTCGAGCGCGGAGACGAAGTCCATGCCTGCCCGGACCGCGCGGGTCATCCGGCCTCCCACATTCCGACTGGTGGGTATCTAACACCTCCGGCCCGGACAACTCAAGGGGTGCCTAACATACCGACCGGATGGTATTTTGCTGGCCGGCGGTTCCGGCGAGGAGGTCTGTGGTGTTCGAGGCGTACCGGTTGCCCGAGGAGCACGAGGCGGTCCGCGAGGCCGTCCGCGAGGTCTGTGCCGCCAAGGTGGCCCCGCACGCGGCCGAGGCCGACGAGACCGGCGAATTTCCCCGCCGCGGCTACGACGCGCTGCGTGCCGCCGACTTCCATGCCCCGCACATCCCCGTCGAGTACGGCGGGGCCGGCGCGGACGCCCTGGCCACCGCGATCGTCATCGAGGAGGTCGCCCGTGCCTGCGCCTCGACGGCCCTCATCCCCGCCGGCAACAAGCTGGGCACGATGCCGTTGCTGCTGGCGGGGTCGGAGGAGTTGAAGCGGCGCTATCTGACGCCGGTGGCGGCGGGTGAGGCGATGTTCTCGTACTGCCTGTCCGAACCCGAGGCCGGCAGCGACGCGGCCTCCATGACCACCCGGGCCGTCCGCGACGGCGACCACTGGGTCCTCAACGGCGTCAAACGGTGGATCACCAACGCCGGAGTCTCCGAGTACTACACCGTGTTCGCCGTCACCGACCCCACCGCCCGCTCCCGCGGCATCTCCGCCTTCGTCGTCGAGAAGTCCGACCCCGGAGTCAGCTTCGGCGCACCCGAGAAGAAACTCGGCATCAAAGGCTCCCCCACCCGCGAGGTGTACCTCGACAACGTGCGGATTCCGGCCGACCGGATCATCGGGGAGCCGGGGACCGGCTTCGCCACCGCGATGCGCACCCTCGACCACACCCGGGTCACCATCGCCGCCCAAGCCGTCGGCATCGCCCAGGGCGCCCTCGACTACGCCAAGGGCTACGTCCAGGAACGCCAACAGTTCGGCAAACCCGTCGCCGAATTCCAGGGCGTCCAGTTCATGCTCGCCGACATGGGCATGAAACTCGAAGCCGCCCGCCAGCTCACCTACACCGCGGCCGGCAAGTCCGAACGCGGCGACGCCGACCTCACCTACTTCGGCGCCGCCGCCAAGTGCTTCGCCTCCGACGCCGCCATGGACATCACCACCGACGCCGTCCAACTCCTCGGCGGCTACGGCTACACCCGCGACTACCCCGTCGAACGCATGATGCGCGACGCCAAGATCACCCAAATCTACGAAGGCACCAACCAGGTCCAACGCATCGTCATGGCCCGCCAACTCCTCAAGGACTGACGGGCGGGGCGAGGGCCCCGGCGGGACTCAGGCGGTCAGGCCCTCCAGCACCATCGCGCTGAACTGGCGGGCCACCTCGTCGACGCTGAGCGGTCCGCCGACGTTGAGCCACTGGTACGCCCAGGCACACATGCCGACCAGCCCGAAGGTGGCGATGCGCGGGTCGACGTCCGCGCGGAACGCCCCCCGGGCGACCCCGTCGGCGATCATCCCGGCGAACGCGGCCTCCACCAGGCCCCGCTTGCGGGTCACCTCGGCGAACAGGTCACCGGAGAGGTACCGCCGCTCCTGGTAGAAGATCGTCACGTGGGCCCGGTACTCGGCCACGCTGGTGAGGCTGAACCGGATCAGCTCGCGTACCCGCACGGTCGGGTCGTCGCTGTCGGTCTCGATCTTCTGGATGGCGGCGAGCTGCGCCTCCAGGTACTCCTCCTGGATGTGCCGCAGCAGGTCGTCCTTGCTGGCGAAGTGGTGGTAGAAGGCACCCTTGGTGAGCTGCGCCTGGTCGGCGATCTCCTGCACCGAGGTGCGGTCGAAGCCCCGTTGCTCGATCAGGCCCAACGCACTCGTGATCAACGAGTTGCGGGTGTTCTCCGGGTCGTACCCGTCGGGCCAGCGTTGCCGGCGTCGGGTCGACTCCGGGCGGGACGTCGCACGCGCCATCAATGGCCTCCCTGTCCGCGATACAGCCAGACAATGCTACCGTCCGGTCGGAAGGAAACGAAGGGAGCCACCCCGATCGATCCGCCCGAGAAGTGTCGCGCACCCTCGACCCGAGGGGAAGCCCCTGCGGCGACACCCGTCGTGCGCGGGGTACGGGCTCAGCGCCGGGCGTCGTCCGACCGGCCCGGCCCGGCGGTGCGGTGGCCGACGCGCGGCGCGCGTACCACCGGGGAGGTCGCCGCACCCGGGCGGAACTGCCGGACCGCGCCCGCGACCAGCTCGTCCGGGTCGTCGGTGAGCGCCTGCCGCAGGTGCGCCGGAACGAGTTCCGACGTCGCCACCGCCATCCGCACCTGCGCCGACCGGTCCTCGACCAGGGGACGCAGATCGGCCTCGTCGAGCGCGACGGCGGACACCAGCGCGGCGCGGACGTCCGGCACCGGGTCCTGGGCGAGCGCGCGACGGTGCTCGGCGGTGGTCCGCGGATTGCGCGCCAGCCCCTTGCGTACCCGGGCCGTGCGGTCGGCCAGCAGTGTGGTCATCACGTCGGAGTCGTGGGTGTGGGCGGCGAGGCGTTCCCGCACCTCGGGTGAGACGTCGTCGACCAGCCGCACGGCCAGCTCCGGCTCCAGGTCACGCGACTCGGCGAGCAGGCCCCGCAGTTCCTTGTCGGCGGTCTGCGCCATCGCCCGGCGTACCGACGCGTCGCAGGCCGGGTTGCCGGCGACCGCCCAACGGACCCACCGGTCGGCGTCCCTGACCAGGCGCAGCAGGTTGGCGATCGAGGTGGCGGGATTACGCGCCACGGCCTCCCGCACGTCGCGGTCACGGTCACGGGTGAGCGGGCGCAACGCCTGGGCGGGCGCGTCGGCCCGGGTGGCGACCGCCCGCCGGACCACCGGCGACGGGTCGGCGGCCAGGTCGATCAGGGTCAGGTGGGTGGTGCCCGGGTCCTGCGCGAGGCGGAGCCGGGCGTCGACGTCGCCGTCCATCGTCGTGGGCGGGCGGGCACCCGCCCCACCGTGACGGTCGGGCCGGTCGACGTCCTGCTGCTTCCCCATGGGCGTCATCATGTCACGGGCCGCACGGGCCGCCGCGAGGCCGACCGACGCCGGGTCGGGTGGGCCGGCGGTCGCGGGGGCCCGCCCGCCACGGCCGGCCGCCGGATGCGCCGGGCCGGCCGTGGTGGGCGGCGGGGTCAGCGGGCCAGGGCGACCGCGCGGGGCACGATGCCCCCGGCGTCGAAGGCCGGCGGCAGGCCGAGGTCACGGTCGATGACCAGCCACAGCCGGATCAGGTCCCGCTTGCGTTCCGGCTCCGGGTGGTCCTGGTAGTCGGTGCGCGCGTGCATGATGGTGTAGTTGTTGAGGAACTGGATGTCGCCGGGGGCGAAGTTCATGTTGAGCACGAACTCGTCGGAGTTGTCGAGTTCGTCGAGCAGGTCCATCGCCTCGATCTGGGCGGGGGTCAGGTCGGGCACACCCTCGCCCCGGGGGGCCGACTCGATGTACGCCCGGCCGTAGTGCGCGAACAGCTTGCCGTCGTCGTTGCGGCCGAAGATCGGGCACTGGAAGAAGCTCTCCGGGCCGTTGCCCGAGCGGCGGTCGTGCCACCAGTCGGCGTACAGCACCTCGGCCAGGTCGGGGCGGCGGCGGACGATCTCGTCGTGGACCGCTACCGCGCTGACGATCGTGCTGACCCCACCGGACATGGCGGGGCGGATGCACAGCAGCCCGACCACGTCGGAGGAGTCGGCGTGGTAGTCGAGTCGGGCGCTGGTCTGGAAGCCGCGCACCAGCGGGTCGTTGCGGTCGACGCCCTGGTCCCGGATGTGGATGAGCAGGTCGTCCTCGGTCTTCTGGTGGATCGGGATGCCCACGTGCAGCCCGATGCCCCAGTACATCAGCTCGGCCTGCCGTTCGGTCAGCCGCTCGACCGGCACCCCGCGCACCAGGACGAAGCCGCGACCGTCGACCAGTTCGTCGACCACGCCCGCGAGCACCGGGGCGAGCGTGGGCAGCACGAAGTCCTCCTTGGTGACGTCCCGCAGCCCGATGCCGGGCCGGTCCACGGCGGCCAGGGCCGCCATGAGTTCGGCGACGTGCGCGTCGGTCAGCTCGGTCTTCCATTCCGGACGGTCCACGATGTCCGGACCCCGCCACGCCGCGGGGCCACCAACGATTTCGACCACGTCAGATCCTTTCCTCGATGACTGTTCACGACATCCGTGCGTAGGCGGGCAGGGTGAGGAACTCGACGAACTCGTCGGCCAGGCTCACCTCGACGAAGAGGTCCCGGGCGGCGGTGTAGCCGGTGGCGTCGAACGCCGGGCCCCGGTCGGCGGCGATCCTTCCGATCTCCTCGTCGACCACCTGCTCGACCAGGTCCCGGGTGATCGGACGCCCGTCGGCGAGCGGCACGCCGTGGTGCACCCACTGCCACACCTGGGAGCGGGCGATCTCGGCGGTGGCGGCGTCCTCCATCAGGTTGAAGATCGCGACCGCGCCCAGGCCGCCGAGCCAGGCCGCGAGGTACTGGAGCGCGGCGCTGACGTTGTTGCGCAGGCCGGCCTCGGTGACCTGCCCGCCGGCGGACCGGACGTCGAGCAGCGCGGCGGCGTCGACCGTGACGTCGTCGCGGGTGCGGTCGAGCTGGTGCGGCGCGTCGGCCAGGAAACCGTCGAAGACCTCCCGGCACAGCGGGACGAGGTCCGGGTGCGCCACCCACGACCCGTCGAACCCGATCGTCGCCTCGCGGGTCTTGTCCTCGCGGACCTTGGCCAGGGCGGTGGCGTTGACCTGGTCGTCGCGGCGGCTGGGGATGAAGGCCGCCATGCCGCCGATGGCGTGGGCGCCGCGCCGGTGGCAGGTCCGCACCAGCAACTCGCAGTACGCCTGCATGAACGGCGCGGTCATGGTGACCGAGTTGCGGTCGGGCAGGACGAAGTCGGCCCCCCGGTTGCGGTGCTTCTTGATGATGCTGAACAGGTAGTCCCACCGGCCGGCGTTCAGCCCGGCCGAGTGCTCCCGCAGTTCGTAGAGGATCTCGTCCATCTCGAACGCCGCCGGGATCGTCTCGATCAGCACGGTGGCCCGGACGGTGCCCTGTGGGATGCCGCGCTCCCGCTGGGCCCAGACGAAGATGTCGTTCCACAGTCGGGCTTCCCGGTGGCTCTCCAGTTTGGGCAGATAGAAGTAGGGGCCCCGGCCGGCGTCGAGTTGCCGCCGGGCGCAGTGGAAGAAGTAGAGCCCGAAGTCGACGAGCGCGCCGGCCACCGGCTGCCCGTCGACGCGCAGGTGCTTCTCGTCCAGGTGCCATCCGCGGGGCCGCACGACGATGGTCGCGAGGTCGTCGCCGAGGGCGTAGGACCTGCCGTCGGGGGTGCTGAAGTCGATGGTGCGGTCCAGCGCGTCGACGAGGTTGAGTTGACCCGAGATGACGTTTTCCCAGGTGGGGGTGATGGCGTCCTCGAAGTCGGCGAGCCAGACCTTGGCGCCGGAGTTCAGCGCGTTGATCGTCATCTTGCGGTCGGTGGGGCCGGTGATCTCGACGCGACGGTCCACGAGGCCGGGGGCCGGGGGCGCGACCCGCCAGTCCCCGTCGCGCACGTGCGCGGTCCCGGGGAGGAAGTCGAGCACGGCCCCGGCGTCCAGTTCGGCCTGTCGGGCGACGCGCAGCGCCATGAGTTCGTCGCGGCGGGCCCCGAAGCGGCGGTGCAGTCCGGCGAGGAAGGCCACCGCCTCCGGGGTCAGTATCCGGTCGGATCCCGGCACGGCCCGGCCGGTGATCGTCACGTCCACGTCCTGCTGGTTGGTCACGGCTGAACCTCGCTGTTCGTTCGCCAGTTTCCTGCGCCCGGGTCGCGGTGATGCTCGTGCGGGTCGTCAACCGGGGCAGTCTGTATCAAAAAGAGAGACGCCATCTCGGATAGCGATAGATTTACCCATGATGCAGGTGCTGTCAACCCCACCCCACGGTCGCCACCACGGCACGACACCGGCCGCGAGGTGCGCGAACGCGGACCAGGGAGCACCGTGCATCACTTGACAAGATGTCATCTCGCATAGAGGATTCCGGTCACCCGTCAACGCAGCTCCACCGTCGGCACGGCCGTCACCCTTCCTCGTGCCCGTGACCGAGGCGCCGGTCATCCCGCCGCCCGTCGTGAAGTCCTGACGACTCCGGCCCGCGTCACCCACCACGTCCGATCGGCGACACCGGTCGGGTACCGCCGCACCCTCCTCATCCCCCATCAGGTCCCGTCAGCGATCGCGGATCACCGCCGGCCAACCTGCGGCGTCCGCGGCCCTGGTGTCCGCGCCGGCCGAGGCGGACACGCCCTCGGGATGCCTGTCAACTCACTGGAGGACATCCCCATGGTTTTCTTCTCTGTGGACTCGAAGGCGCGCACCCCGGGAGATCGGGCCGCCGACGGACCCCGTCGCGAGCACGACCGCACCCCGCACCGCCGCCGGGACAGTGGACTGTTCCGGCGCGGACGGCTGGGCGTCGCGCTGGTCGCCGTCAGTGCGCTCGCCCTGTCCGGCTGCTTCTCCGACGGCGGGTCGGGCGCCCCCGCCGACGCCTCGCTGGGCGAGCCGCTGAAGGTCACCCAGATCGGCTTCCCCAACGAGATCACCCTGGTCTGGGCGTTGAAGAAGGGTCTCTTCGCCAAGCACGGCATCGCCGTGGAGCCGGTCACCCTCGCGTCCGCCTCGTCCGCCGTCGCCGCGGCCGACTCCGGCCAGGTCGACCTGGCCTTCTCCGGCGGCTGGGGGGCGATCGTGGCCGCCTCGCAGGGGGTCAAGGTCAAGATCGTCATGGGTGCGTACTTCAATCCCACCCCACCCGATCCGACCCGCAGCCGGGGCGTCTTCGCCAGTACGAAGAGCGGCGCGAAGGCCTACTGTGACCTGGTCGGCAAGACCGTCGGGGTCACCGAACTCAACGGTCCCGGCCAGGTCTACACCAGCGCCGCCGTCCGCAAGGCCGGCTGCGACGACAAGAAGATCAAGTACGTGAACATCCCGAGCGCCCAGATGGCCACCTCGTTGAAGGGCGGCGCGGTGGACGCGATCAACGCCAGCGGGGCGATCGGGCAGACCCTGGTCCGCGAGGGCGGCGCGGTCTGGCTCGGCGAACCGTACGCCGACGTGCAGGGACGGATCAACTACGCCGACTACGTCGCCTCGGAGAAGTTCGTCGCCGGCAACGCCGACCGGATCGCGAAGTTCCGGGCCGCCATGGACGAGTCGCTGCGCCAGATCAAGGACCCGGCCAACGAGGCGGAGTGGCAGCAGATGGCGGCCGACTTCGGCAAGACGACAGTCGAGGCGATCCGGGCCAGCCAGTTCGAGGAGCTGTCCAGCGAGGTGGACCGGGCGGCGTTGCAGAAGATGGCCGACCTCGCCCACGAGTTCGGCGCGATCAGCACCAGGGTCGACACCTCCGGCCTCGTCCACGAGTCGGCTTGATGGGCGCCGTCCGCATCGCGCTGCGGCGCGGCGAGCCGATGCTCTGGGGGGTGGCGGGCCTCGGCCTGGTGGTCGCCGGCTGGGCCGCCGTCGCCGCCGCCGGGGTGGTGCCCGCCTCCGGGCTGCCCGGCCCGGTCGCCGTCGGGCGGGCGTTCGCCAGCCTGCTCGGCGACGCCGACTTCGTCCGGGAGTACCTCGACACGCTGGCCACCTGGGCGGTCAGCCTCGGTCTCGCGGTGGTCGTCAGCATCCCGCTGGGCCTGCTGATCGGCTATCTCGAACCGCTGGCCCGGGCCAGCTCCCTGGTGATCGACATCGGCCGGGCGATGCCGGTGGTGACACTGATCCCGGCGGCGATCGTCCTGGTCGGGCTGGGCCCGCAGATGAAGATCTCGGTGGTGACCTTCTCGGTCTTCTGGATCGTCCTGGTCAACACCATCTACGGGGTACGCAGCGTCGAACCGCTGGCGCTGCGGGTGGCCCAGGCGCTGAAGTTCGGCCGGGTCGAGACGATGCGCCGGGTGCTGCTGCCCACCACCCTGCCGTACGTCGTGACCGGCATCCGGATCGCCACCGGCATCGCCTTCGTGGTGACCCTCAGCGCCGAACTGCTCGGGGCCACCACCGGCGTCGGCACGGTGCTCGTCAGCTACCAGGAGGCGCAGCGGGCCGACGCGGTCTACGCCGGGGTGCTCGCGGTCAGCATCACCGGCATGGTGCTCAACATCGCCGCCCAGCTCACCGAGCGACGCGTCATCCGCTGGCGTCCGTCCGGGCAGGAGTAGACAGTGCGCAGGTTCCTCATCCGAGTGGTGTCCTACACCTGGCTCGTGCTCGCCCTGGTGCTCGTGGCCGAGGTGCTGCTGCGCTGGCGGGACTCGTCGTTCACCCCACCGCCGAGCCGGGTCGCCGGCGCGTTCGTCGACCTGTGGTGGAGCGGGCCGGCGCACCGGCTGTTCGCCTCCGACGCGTTCGTCGCCGACGTCGGCGCGAGCATGTTCCGGCTGCTCGTCGGCTACGCCCTGGCGGTGTCGGTGGGCACCCTGGTCGGCGTGGCGCTGGGCCGCAGCCGACGCCTGGAGTGGCTGTGCGCGCCGGTGGTGCGCCTCGGCGTCGCCACCCCCGCGGTGGTGCTCATCCCGATCGCGATCGTGCTGCTCGGGATCAACGACCGGATGCCGATCTTCGTCATCGCGTTCGGCTCGATCTGGCCGGTCGTGTTCAACACGATGGACGGGGTGGCCAACGTCGACCGGCTGGCCCTCAACAGCGCCCGTGCCATCGGGTTGCGGCGGGTGGACCGCTTCCGGTTCGTCGTGCTCCCGGCGGCGCTGCCGCGCATCCTGGCCGGCGCGCGGGTCAGCCTGGGCATCGCGGTGGTCCTGATGGTCAGCTCGGAGCTGTACGCCTCCACCTCGGGGGTCGGCTACCAGATCCTGCTCCAGCAGCAGAAGTTCGACACCCCCCGGATGTTCGCCGGGGTGGTGATGGCGTGCGCGATCGGCATCCTGTTCAACGCACTCTTCGGCCTGTACGAGCGGTGGGCGCTCCGCGGGCGACCGACGGTAGGGAGATCGGCATGAGCGACCCGGAGAACACCTCGGCCGCGCTGGTCGTGGCGGGACTGTCCAAGACGTACACCACGAACGGGGTCGACCACCTGGCGATCGAACAGGTGGACCTGGAGGTGCACGCGGGCGAGTTCGTGTCCATCGTCGGGCCCTCCGGCAGCGGCAAGACCACGCTGCTCAACTGCATCTCGGGGCTGATGCGGCCCAGCACCGGCGAGGTCCGGTCGTTCGGCGAGACCATCGGCGACGGTCCGTCGGAGGACATGGCGATCGTGTTCCAGGACTACAGCCGCTCGCTGTTCCCCTGGCTCACCGTCGAACGCAACATCGGGCTGCCGCTGCGCCGCACCGGGGCGAGCCGGGCCACCGTGGCCAGCGCGGTGGACAGCCTGCTTGCGGCCGTCGGGCTGCCCCGCTCGGTGATCGGCAAGTACCCGTGGCAGCTCTCCGGCGGCATGCAGCAGCGGGTCGCCATCGCCCGCGCGCTGATCAACAAGCCGAAGATCCTGCTGATGGACGAGCCGTTCGCCTCGGTCGACGCGCAGACCCGGATCAGCCTGGAGGACCTCACCCTGCGGGTGTGGCGGGAGTGGAACAAGTCGGTCCTGTTCATCACCCACGACATCGACGAGGCCGTCTACCTCTCCGACCGGGTGGTGGTGCTGAGCGGGGGCCCGTCGACGGTGAAGGCGACCGTGGACGTGCCGCTGCCCCGCGACCGCGACCAGATCCTCACCAAGCAGGAGCCGCTCTTCGGCAAGCTGCGCAGCGAGGTGATGGACCTGGTCATGGGCCACTGACCGACCCGCCGCGGGCCGCCGGGGCCGTCCTGCCGACGGGCGGCCCGGCGGCCCGCGGGCGGCCCGGTCGGCGGCACCGGCCGTACGGTGGTGCGACAATCTGACGGGGTGAACGCCGAACAGCCCGTCCACGACGTCCGCACCCCCCGGGCCCCGCTCGGGTCGAGCCCGCAGCACCTGCTGGCCACGCTGCTCGGCGAGTACCTCGACTCCGCGGACGCCGACCTGCCGTCGACGGCGGTCGTCGCGATGCTGCGGGAGTTCGGAGTCACCGAACCCAGCGCCCGCGCCGCGCTGTCCCGGCTGGTCAAGCGGGGTCTCATCGCCACCCGGGGCAGCACCCGGCCGCCGGTCTACCACCTCACGCCCGCGGCGATCGCCAGACACCGTACCCGGATGCGGCACTTCCTGACCTTCGGCGCGCAGCCGCCGCACTGGACCGGCGACTGGGTGCTGGTCTCCTTCTCGGTCCCCGGCCCCGGTCGGGCGGTCCGGCACGCGGTGCGCCGGGCGTTGACCGGCCACGGCTTCGTGGGCCTCTACGACAGCGTGTGGATCAGGCCGGGGGTCCACGCCGCGCCGGTCCGGGCGGAACTCTCGGCGCTGCTGCACCCCGTCGAGGGGGCCCGCTGGTCGGTGCTGCACGTCCGGTTCGACGAGGAGGCCGGGCCGCACGGCCCGGCCGCCGCGTACGACCTGACCGGTCTCGCCGCCGGCTACGCGGCCTTCGTCGCGCGGTTCGCGCCGTTGCGGGCGGCGGCCCGTCGGGGCACTGTCGATCCGGCCACCGCGCTGGTGGCGCGGACCTCCGCGATGGACTCCTGGCGTCGGTTCGCCGACACCGACCCGGATCTGCCCGCGCACCTGCTGCCGCAGCCCTGGCCCCGTGGTCAGGCCCGGGAGACCTTCCTCGACGTCCACTCCCGGCTCGGTGTGCTCGCCCGGACCCGGCTGGTCGAGGTGACCACCCCGCACTGGCCGGACGCCGCCCGGTGGATCACCCACTTCGACGCCCCGGGCGACCAGGCTCGACCGGCGCCGGCGGGCGTCCCGCACCGCACCGGCTGACCGTTGCCGCACGGGCGTCGCACCCGGCCCGCCAGACGGGCAACACATTGACACTTTTCGTTACCCCGGTGATAGTAACTGCATACCGCGACCGCCTGTGGGGACTGCGGCCGGGCGGTCGACGCGTCCACGTCGGCCCGCCCCGTCGCCGGTGCTGACCACCCTGGTCGGGCCCGGCGGCAGACCCGCCACCGCAGGGGTGCCACCGCCGACACCCGCAGGAGGGTGCATGCCAAGGAGATCGAAGCTCTACGCGGGCCTGACCGCCGCGCTCGTGCCGGCAGCCGCCGTGCTGATGGCACTCGGCGCGACGCCGGCCGATGCCGCAGTCGGCGGCTCGGGGCCCTACCCCGCCGACTACGAGACCTCGACCAGCCTGCCCAACCACACCATCTTCCGACCCCAGACGCTGCCGACCGAGCGCCTGCCGATCCTCGTGTGGGGCAACGGCGGCTGCTCGGCCAACGGCCTCTCGCAGGGCAACTTCCTGCGCGAGATCGCCTCGCACGGCTTCCTGGCCATCGCCAACGGCGGCCCGAACGCCTCCGGTTCCACCAACTCGCAGATGCTCACCCAGTCCATCGACTGGGCGGTGGCGGAGAACTCCCGCCAGGGCAGCAAGTACTACAACCGGATCGACACCGGCAAGGTCGCCGTCGCCGGCTTCTCCTGCGGTGGCCTGGAGGCGTACGCCGTCTCCAACGACCCCCGGGTGACCACCACCGGAATCTTCAGCAGCGGCCTGCTCAACGACGCCGACGACTACCAGCTCCGGCGGCTCACCAAGCCGATCGCCTACTTCGTCGGCGGGCCCAGCGACATCGCCTACCCCAACGCCATGGACGACTGGGGCAAGCTGCCCGCCGGGCTGCCCGCCTTCATGGGCAACCTGAACGTCGGGCACGGCGGCACCTACGACCAGCCCAACGGCGGCGAGTTCGGCCGGGTGGCGGTGCTCTACCTCAAGTGGCGGCTCAAGGGCGACACCACCGCCGGCGGCAACTTCGTCGGCGCGAACTGCGGGCTGTGCCGCACCCAGTGGACCGTCCAGCAGAAGAACCTGACGCTCGACGGCCCGCCGCCGACCACCCCGCCCCCCACCACCCCACCGCCGACCACTCCCCCGCCCACCACCCCGCCGCCGACCACCCCACCGCCGACGACGCCACCGCCCACCACCGCCCCGCCCGGCGACACCGGCTGCACCGCCGTCTACGCCGTGCAGGACCAGTGGAACGGCGGGTTCGTCGCCAACGTCAGCGTCACCGCCGGGTCCGCCGCGCTCACCGGCTGGCGGGTCACCCTGACCCTGCCGGGCGGCGCAGCGGTCAGCTCGGTGTGGAACGGGGTCGCCACCGGCACCAGCGGCACCATCACCGTCACCAACCAGAGCTACAACGGACGGCTCGGTGCCGGGCAGAGCACCAGCTTCGGGTTCCAGGGCACCGGCACCGGCACCGGAACCACCGCCACCTGCACCGGAAGCTGACCGTCGCGCCGCCGCACGGCGGGTCGCAGGTGCGGCGGGCTGGTACGAGGTACCGGCCCGCCGCACCGTGCTCTAGGGTGCCGGCATGACCAGCGCACCCCGGGAGGCGGAGACCCGCATCGGGCCGGTCGGCGCGCTGCTGTGCCGGCTGCTCTTCGTGGCCATCTGCCTGCCCGGCCCGGTCCTGCTCGCCGCCGACGTGACAGGCGACCTGCCGGTGTCACCCGGGGAGCGCTGGGGGCTCGTCGCCGGCGGGGTGTTCACCACGATCGTCGGGGTCGGCTTCGGTGTCTTCGGCTGGCGGGTGGTCGACCGGTCCCGCAGCGACGCCCGCCGGCTCGACGCCACCGGGGTCGCCGCCACCGCCGAGATCCTCACCGTGGCGCACCACCTCGGCGGGGAGAGCCCGGAACTCGACCTGCACCTGCGGATCAGCGGGCCCGGCTTCGCCCCCTTCGAGGCGGACACGGTCCGGCCCGACGACCCGGGACTCGTGCCCGGCCGGCTGCTGACCGCCGTCGTGGACCCGGCGAGCCGGCTCTACCGGGTCCAGTGAGGACGCCGGGCCCTCACGCGCCGCGCAGATCCTCCTCGATCCGCCTGGCGGTGGCCAGCAGCGGCGGGAGCAACTCGCGCCGGATCAGCTCGAACGACCCCCGCGAGGCGTGCGCGGACAGGTTCACCGCCGCCACCACCGACCCGTGCGGGCCGTGGATCGGCGCGGCCAGCGACCGCAACCCCTCCTCCAGTTCCTGGTCCACGATCGCGTACCCCTGGGCGGCGATCTTCGTCAGGACGGCACGCAGCTTCGCCGGATCGGTGACGGTGCGCCTGGTCAACTGGTGCAACCGCGCGGTGGCGAGGTAGTCGTCCAACCGGTCCGCCGGTTGCGCGGCGAGCAGCACCCGCCCCATCGACGTGGCGTACGCGGGGAACCGGGTGCCGACGCTGATCCCCACCGTCATGATCCGTCGGGTGGGCACCCGGGCGACGTAGACCACCTCGTCGCCGTCGAGCACCGACACCGAGCACGACTCGTGCACCTGCGCGACCAGCGCCTCCATGTGCGGTTGGGCGATCTCGGGCAGGCCCAGGCCGGACAGGTAGGCGTAGCCGAGGGCGAGGATCCGCGCCCGCAGCGAGAACAGCCGGCCGTCGGTGTGCACGTACCCCAGCTCGACCAGGGTGAGCAGGAACCGGCGGGCCGCGGCCCGGGTCAGCCCGGTACGGCGGGCCACGTCGCTCAGGGTGAGCTGCGGATGCTCGGCGTCGAACGCCCTGATCACCGCGAGCCCGCGCTCCAGCGACTGCACGAACTCCGGTGACCGTGCCGTCTGACCGCCCACCTCACCCAGCCTCCCGCCGCAGCGCCTCCCGGGCCACCGTGAACGCCCGGTTCGCCGCCGGTACGCCAGCGTAGACGCCCACCTGGAGCAGGACCTCCGCCACCTCCTGTTCGGTCAGCCCGTTGCCCAGTGCGGCCCGCACGTGCATCGCCAGTTCCTCCTCGTGACGCAGGGCGGCGAGCACCGCGAGGGTGATGCAGCTACGGGTACGCCGGTCGAGGCCGGGCCGGGTCCACACCTCGCCCCAGGCGTAGCGGGTGATGAAGTCCTGGAAGTCGGCGGTGAACGCGTCGGTGCCGGCGACCGCGCGGTCGACGTGCGCGTCACCGAGCACCTGCCGGCGTACGGTCATGCCGGCCTCGTGCCGTTCCCGGTCGTCCATCAGCCACCCGCCTGTTCGAAGTGTTCCCGCAGGAGTCGGCCCACCGGCCCGGGCCGCTCGACGTTGGCCAGGTGGGCCGCCGCGTCGAGGACGACCAGCCGCGCCCCGGGGACCAGGTCGACGATCTCCCGGGCGTGCCCGACGGGGATCGCCGGGTCGTCCGCGCCCGCGACGACAAGCGTCGGTACGCCGATCCGGCCCAGGTCGGGGCGCAGATCCAGGGCGGCGATCGCCTCGCAGCACGCCGCGTAGCCGGCCGGGGAGGTCGCGGTCAGCATGGCGCGGTAGCCGGCCACCAGCTCCGGGTGGGCGGCGGCGAAGGTCGGGGTGAACCAGCGGGCCACCACCGCGTCGGCGATCGCCGGCAGGCCGGCGGCGCGGACCGTGGCCGCCCGTTGCCGCCAGGGTTCGGGCGGGCCGAGCCGGGCCGAGGTGCACAGCAGGGCGAGCCGGCGCACCCGGTCGGGCGCGTGGACGGCGAGCCACATGCCGACCATGCCGCCGAGGGACAGCCCGGCGTAGTGGACCCACGGCACGCCGAGGTGGTCAAGCGTCCGCAGCACCTCCCGGCCCAGCAGATCCACCGTGTACGGCCCGGCCGGCGTCGCCGAGCGGCCGTGGCCCAGGTGGTCGTACCGGATCACCCGGAACCCTTCGGCCAGCGCCGCGACCTGGGGTTCCCACATCGCGCCGGTGGTGCCGAGGGAACCGCCGAGCAGCAGCACCGGCGCGGTGGGCGGGCCGTCGACCCTCAGGTGCAGCCGGGAGGTCACGGCCCCGCGCCCCGGGCGGCGGCCAGCGCCGCGTCGACGAACCGGCCGGCCGAGCCGAGCCACCGGTCCGGGTCGAGCGCCTCGTCGACCTCCGTCCCGGACAGGTGGGCGCGGATCTCGGGGTCGGCGAGCAGCGCGGCGCGGAACGCGGGTGCGGCGGCGGCGCGGGCGACCAGGTCGTGCGCGACGTCGCGGCCGACGGCGGGGGCCAGCCGGGCGGCGACGGCCTCGGCGAGCACCCGCCCGCCGGTGGCGTCGAGGTTCGCCCGCATCCGGGCGGGGTCGACCCGCAGCCCGGCGAGCAGCCGGGCGCACCGGGCGCTGGCACCCCCGGCCAGGTGCAGCAGGTCCCGCAGCGGCTCCCACTCGGCGTGCCAGCCGCCGGCGGCCCGTTCGTGCTCCTGCACCGCCGCGGCGAACAGGGTGGCGACGAGGCCGGGGCCGCGGCGGGCGGCGGCCCCGACCAGGATCGCGTCGACCGGGTTGCGTTTGTGCGGCATGGCCGAGGAACTGCCCCGCCCGGCACCGCCCTCGGCGACCTCACCGACCTCGGTCTGGGCGAGCAGGCCGACGTCGAGCGCGATCTTGCCGGTGGCCACGAGCAGACCACCGAGGGCGGCGGCCAGATCGAGGCGGGGCTGCCGTCGGGTGTGCCAGGGCAGCGCGCTCGCGGGCAGCCCCAGGTGGGCGGCGAACCGGGCGGCGACGTCGGGGCCGGCCGGGCCGAGCGCGGCGAGGGTGCCGACCGCGCCGCCGAGTTGTGCGGGCTGCCCGTCGCCGGCCTGCCGGAGCCGGTCGCCGGCCTGTGCCAGGCCGGTCAGCCAGCCGGCGGCCTTGAGCCCGAAGGTGGTGGGTGCCGCCTGCTGGCCGAGGGTCCGGGCGACCAGCACGGTGTCCCGGTGGGTGTCGGCGAGCCGGGCGGCGGCGTCGACGGCGGCGTCGAGGTGCCGGCGCAGCGCGCCGAGCGCCCGGACGGCCAGCAGGCTCAGCCCGGTGTCCAGGATGTCCTGGCTGGTCGCCCCGAGGTGCACCCAGGGTCGGGCCGGGGCGGGCACGGCGGCGGTCACCTCCCGCACGAGGGGGACGACCGGGTTACCGGCGGCGTCGGCGGCCCGGCCCAGCGCCGCCGGGTCGTACCGGTCGGGGTGGCACGCGGTGACGATCGCGTCGGCCGCCGGGGCGGGCACGACGCCGGCGTCGGCCCCGGCCCGGGCGAGCGCGGCCTCCGCGTCGAGCAGCGCCCGCAGCAGGGCGTGATCGTCGAGTTCCGCGTCCACCTCCGGGCTGCCGGACAGGCCGGAGAGCAGGCCGTCAGACGGCGAAGAAGACGGTCTCACGGTCGCCCTGCAGGTGGATGTCGAAGCGGAACCCGTCCGGGGCGGCGCTGGCCAGCAGCGTGCCCCGGCGCTCGGCCTCCACGCTGTTCAGCACCGGGTCGACGGCGTTGGCCGCCGGCTCGTCGGGGAGGTAGAGCCGGGTCACCAGGCGGTGCAGCAGCCCCCGGCCGAGCACCGACAGGGTCAGGTGCGGGGCCTCGGTGCCGCCGTCCGGGTCGGGCAGCGGCCCCGGCCGGACCGTCAGCAGCCGGTAGCACCCCTGGTCGTCGGTCTCGCTGCGGCCGAACCCCCGGAATCCCGCGAGCCGCGGCGGCCGGGCCCCGCGCGGGTCGTCCGGGTGGTCGAACCGGCCGTCCGGGTCGGCCTGCCAGCTCTCCACCAGCGCGTCGACCACGGGTTCCCCGGTGCCGTCGACGATCCGGCCCCGGATCCAGAACGCGCCGGGGGTGCCCTCGGGGACGACGTACGGGCCGTCGGGCCAGTGCAGGCCGATGCTCAGGTACGGCCCGACGGTCTGCGCCGGGGTGACGCCCAGCCGGTCACTCATCGTCGTCGCCGTCCTCGAAGGGGGTGTCCTCCCGGCCCCGCAGCACGATGTCGAACGCGTAGGCCAGCGCCCACTCGGGCTGCGTGGCGGCGTGGTCGTAGCGGGCGACCAGCCGTTGCCGGGCCATCGGGTCGCGCACCGAGTGCAGCACCGGGTCCTGGAAGAACAGCGGGTCGCCGGGGAAGTACATCTGGGTCACCAGCCGCTGGGTGAACGCCCGGCCGAACAGGGAGAAGTGGATGTGCGCCGGCCGCCAGGCGTTGTCGTGGTTGCGCCAGGGGTAGGCCCCCGGTTGCACGGTGACGAACCGGTAGCGCCCCTGGTCGTCGGTGAGCGTCCGGCCCACCCCGTCGAAGTGCGGGTCGATCGGGGCCGGCCAGGTGTCGCGCGCGTGGCGGTAGCGTCCGGCGGCGTTGGCCTGCCAGATCTCGACGAGCGTACGCGGCACCGGCCGGCCGTCGCCGTCGCGGACCCGGCCGTGCACGATGATCCGCTGCCCCTGTGGTGACCCGTCGTGCTGGCGGGTCAGGTCGTGGTCGAGGTCGCCGAGGCGTCCCTCGCCCAGCAGCGGGCCGGTGACCTCGGTCAGCCGCTGCGGCAGGTGGGCCAGTGGTTGCCTGGGGGCCCGCGTCACGGTCGACCGGTAGCCGGGGCTGAACAGCGGCGGGTGGGCGTCGACGTCGTCGCGCCGGTACACCGGCAGTGGCAGCCCGCGGCCGGTGGTGTCCTCGGTCATGGTCGGCTCCCCTCGGCCGTGGCCTGCAACGCGCGCAGCACCGCCAACTCGTGTGCCGTGGGCGGGTCGTTCGTGGTCAGCGGCTCGGCGACGGCGAGCTCCCAGCCGGTGGCGGCGCGGGCCTGCTCGCGGGTCACGCCGGGGTGCAGCCGGGTCAGGGTCAGCTCACAGCTCACCGGGTCGGGTTCCAGGACGCCGAGGTCGGTGATCACCAGTCGGGGGCCGCCGCCGCGTAGGCCCAGCCGTTCCCGGTCCCCCGGGCCCGTGCCGTAGCCGACCGAGGTGACGAAGTCGACGCGGCTGGTGAAGGTGCGCGGGTTCTGCCTGACGATCACCACGACCTCGCGGCAGGAGGCGGCGATCTCGGGGGCCCCGCCCGCGCCGGGCAGCCGGACGGCCGGGGCGGCGTAGTCGTCGCCGACGACAGTGGTGTTGAGGTTGCCGTACCTGTCGAGTTGCGCCGCGCCGAGGAAGCCGACGTCGATCCGGCCGGGCTGGAGCCAGTAGTTGAACACCTCGGGCACCGACACGACCGCGTCGGCGGTGTCGGCGAGGACGCCGTCGCCGATGGACAGCGGCAGCCGGTCCGGTTTCGCGCCGAGGCAGCCGGACTCGTAGACGAGCACCAGGTCCGGGGCGTGGGTGGCGCGGGCGAGGTTCGCCGCGGTGCTGGGCAGTCCGATCCCGACGAAGCAGGCGACGCCGTCGCGGAGCTGCCGGGCGGCGGCGACGGTCATCATCTCGTCGGCGGTCCACCCGGCGGGCGGGGGCGGGCCGCTCACGTCCGCCTCCCGGGGCGGGGGTCGGGCGGCGCGCTCATGCCGCCGCCCCGGCCCGGTGCACGTGCCGGTCGAGCCAGGCGCGGAAGGTGTCGCGGTCCCGGCTGACGGCGTCCCAGGCCCGGTAGAAGTCGTTGTCCCGGACCGAGTAGCCCTGGGCGTAGGAGGGGTGGGCGCCGCCGGGCACCTCGGCCACGGCGGTGACCGCCCAGCCGGGCAGCACGACCTGCCCGGGGACGGGGGTCAGCTCGGGCACGACCTCCTCGACGGTGACCAGCGACCGGTGGGCGGCGAGCACCGCCTCCTTCTGCACGCCGGTGATGCCCCACAACTGCACGTTGCCGGCCCGGTCGGCGCGTTGGGCGTGCACCACTGTCACGTCGGGGCGCAGGGCCGCCACGGCGGTGAGGGTCTCGCCGGTGAAGGGGCAGTCGACCGAGCTGACGTTGGCGGTGTGCCGGGGCAGGTCGGTGCCGGTGTAGCCGCGCAGCACGGCGAACGGCAGGCCGGACGCGCCTGCCACGTAGCGGTTGGCCATCCCGGCGTGGCTGTGTTCCTCCAGCTCCAGCGGGCGCGGCCAGGAGTGCTGCACGGCGTCGCGGAACCGGTGCAGTGATCCCACGCCGGGGTTGCCGCCCCAGGAGAACACCAGCCGGCGGGCGCACCCGGCACCGATGAGCTGGTCGTAGATGACGTCGGGGGTCATCCGGACCAGGGTCAGCTCCTGCCGTCGCTGGCGGATGATCTCGTGACCGGCGGCGAACGGGATGAGGTGGGTGAAGCCTTCCAGGGCCACCACGTCGCCGTCGCGGACCAGTTCCGCCACGGCCTGCGCCAGCGGGACGAGCGTTGCCACGGGCCTCCCGCCTCACCTCGGACCGGTGTTCGCCATGCGGACCATCGTGCTCATGTCGAACGTACGACGGGCGGCGACATCCGTCAATGTCCGCATCGGGCCCGGCGTCGGGACGACCACCGTCCGGGCAGGACGTTGACGGGAGCCGGGCCGCGTGCCAACGTTCAATGAGAGAACACCCGTTCGCCAAGCGAACGCAGTCGGTGGCCCGCCGCCGGGCCCCGGTGTCGGGCCGGCGTCCAGGAAGGACGGACCGGGATGCGAACCCAGGTCGGCATCGTCGGCGCCGGGCCGGCGGGCCTCATGCTGTCGCACCTGCTGCACCGGCAGGGCGTCTCCTCGGTGGTGCTGGAGAGCCGCAGCCGCGAGCACGTCGAGCACCGGCTGCGCGCCGGGGTGCTCGAACAGGGTTCGGTCGACCTGCTCTGCCGCACCGGCCTCGGCGAGCGGCTGCTCCGCGAGGGGCTGCGGCACGAGGGCATCGAGCTGCGCTTCGCCGGGGAGTCGCACCGGGTGCCGATGACCGAGCTGACCGGGCGGGCGATCACCGTCTACGGGCAGCAGGAGGTGGTCAAGGACCTGATCGCCGCGCGCCTCGCGGCCGGCGGCACGATCCTGTTCGACGCCGAGGTGACCCGGCTGGACGGGCTCGACTCCCCCGACCCGGTGGTCCACTACCGACGCGACGGCCGCGACGAGCAACTGCGCTGCGACTTCGTGGCCGGCTGCGACGGGTTCCACGGGGTGAGCCGGGGCGCGGTGCCCGACGGGGTGCTGACCAGCTACGAGCGGGCGTACCCGTTCGCCTGGCTGGGGGTGCTCGCCGCCGCCGCGCCGGCCGTGGAGGAACTCGTCTACGCCCACCACGAGCGGGGTTTCGCCCTCTACAGCATGCGCTCGCCGCAGGTCTCCCGGCTCTACCTCCAGGTCGCCCCCGACGAGGACATCGCCGCGTGGCCGGACGAGCGGATCTGGGCGGAGCTGCGGGTCCGGCTGGAGACGGTGCCGGGCTGGTCGCTCACCGAGGGCCCGGTGCTGGAGAAGTCGATCACGCCGATGCGCAGTTTCGTGGTGGAGCCGATGCAGTGGGAGCGGTTGTACCTGGCCGGGGACGCCGTGCACATCGTCCCGCCGACCGGGGCCAAGGGCATGAACCTGGCGCTGGCCGACGTCGCGCTGCTCGGCGAGGCGTTCGCCGCCTGGTACTCCCACGGCCGCGCCGACCTGCTGGCGGGCTACTCCACCACCGCGCTGCGCCGGGTCTGGCGGGCCCAGCACTTCTCCTGGTGGATGACCTCGATGCTGCACCGGCTGGCGCACGACGACCCGTACGAGGCGAAGTTGCAGACCGCGACGCTGCGGTACGCCGCCACCTCCCGGGCGTACGCGACGAGCCTGGCCGAGAACTACGTGGGCCTGCCCGAGGTCTGAGCGACACCACCACGACGCAGCGTCGTTCAACTTATTCATGACGGGCGTCAGAAATTCTTGACTTTCGATGTCGGGGTGGCCGACCATGGCCACCACAGCGGCGTGCGCCCCCACGCAGCGGTTGGTTCCCCCCGCAGGTCCGAGGCATCCCGCCGACTTCCGACGCACCCCACCACCCCCGCCCAGGAAGGGCCTCGTCAATGAAGAAGGTCATGGCTCTCGGGTTGATCGCCGTCACCGCGATCGCCCTCACCGGATGTACCGACTCCGACGCGTCCACCCCGTCCGCGCCGACCTCCGGCGACCTGCGCAAGGTCCGGGTCGCCGCGCTGCCGATCACCGAGACCGCCGCGCTGTGGGGCGGCATCAAGGCGGGCCTGTTCGCCGAGCGCGGGCTCCAGGTCGAGGTGCTGCCCGCCCAGGGCGGCGCGCAGGCCATCCCGGCGCTGATGAACGGCGACATCGACTTCGCCATCGGCCAGCCGTTCGGTCCGTTCCGCGCCGACCTGCAGAACCTGGGCGTCGTCATCATCGGCAACTACGCCTCCTCGTACGCCCAGGGCGACGACATCAACGCCGTGGTGGCCTCGGCGAAGTCCGGTGTCACCAGGCCGGCCGACCTCGCCGGCAAGCGGGTCGCGGTCAACAGCCTGGGCGCGGCCGGCGACGTCACGATCATGGCGGCGGTGGAGAAGGACGGCGGCGACCCCAGGAAGGTCAAGTTCGTCGAGGTGGCCTTCCCGGACGCCCCGGCCCAGCTCGCGGCGGGCAACATCGACGCCGCCTGGGTGCCGGAACCCTTCGTCACCCAGCTGAGGAGCCGGGGCGACAGGTTCGTGGTGGCGCCCTACCAGGCGGTGGTGCCCGGCCTGGCCACCCTGACCACCATCACCACCACCGCCCGCCTCGACAAGGACGCCGAGCTGGTCGAGGACTTCTCCGCGGCGATGAAGCAGACCCTCCAGTGGGCGCAGGACCCGGCCAACGCGCCGGCCCTGCGACAGGCCATCAAGGACAACCTCCAACTGCCGCCGCCGGTGGCGGAGTCGGTCAGGCTGCCGGCGTTCGGCTGGGACGTCGACCGGGCCAGCCTCCAGACGCTCGCCGAACTCGCCGGCAGGTACCGGGTGCTCGACCGGCAGCCCGACCTCGACCGGCTCGTCCGCCAGCAGTAGCCGGCCCGGTGTCGCCCGGCGGCCGGGCCGCCGGGCGACACCGACCACGCCCCCGGAGGTGACATGCCCGTGCCCACCACCCGACGGCCACCCGCGTTGCGCAGGGCGCTGCTGGGCGTCACCGGCCTGGCCGGCTTCCTCGTCGGCTGGCAGGCGATCCCGGCGCTGGGCCTGATCGACCCGCAGTACCTGCCGTACGTGACGGACGTGCTGGCCCGGCTCGCCGAACAGCTCGTCGACCTGGCGTTCTGGCGGCGACTCGGCAGCACCATGACCTCCTGGGCGATCGGGCTGACCGTGGCGACCCTCGCCGCCGTCGCCCTCGGCACCCTCGTCGGCCTGGTGCCGTTCCTGCGCCGTACGACCCACACGATGGTCGAGTTCCTGCGCCCCATCCCGTCGGTCGCGCTCATCCCGCTCGCCGTGCTGATGTTCGGCATCCAGCGGCAGGCCGCCCTGGTCATCATCGTCTACGCGTCGTTCTGGCAGGTGTTCGTGCAGGTGATCTACGGGGTAGCGGACGTCGACGCGGTCGCCCGGGACACCGCGCGCAGCTTCGGCCTGCGCCGCCGCGAGCAGTGGACGCACCTCGTCCTGCCGACCACCCTGCCGTACCTGATGACGGGTCTGCGGCTCGCGGCGGCGGTGGCGCTCATCCTGGCCATCACCGCCGAGATGGTGATCGGCAACCCCGGCCTCGGCCGCATGATCGAGCTGTCCCGCTCCGGCGGCGACGCGGTCGGCCTGTACGCCCTCGTCGTGGTCACCGGCCTGCTCGGGCTGGCGGTGAACCTCGTCTTCCGGTTCGTCGAACGGCGGACGCTGTCCTGGCACGAGTCCGTCCGTGGGGAGCGGGCGCTGTGACCGCGTACCCGGGCCGGGTCGTCGCCGCGCCGCGCCGCCGCCGGGCCGGCACGCGGGCCGTGACGGGCCTGCTGCACGCGCTCGGACTGCCGATGCTGCTGCTGGTGCTCTGGGGCCTGGTGGCGACGAGGGCGACTAACCGGTTCCTCCCCGACCCGGTGACGATCGCCGACGCCTTCGTCGACACCTGGATCGGGCCCGCGTTCGTCCAGGACGTGCTGCCCAGCCTCTACCGGCTCGGCCTCGGGGTCGCCGCGTCGGTCGTGCTCGGCGTCGCCGCCGGCACCGTCATCGGCCTGACCCCGTGGCTGCGTGAGCTGCTCGAACCGCTGCTGGAGTTCCTCCGGGCCGTCCCGCCGCCGGTGCTGATCCCGGTGGCGATGCTCCTGCTCGGCATCACCGACACCATGAAGGTCGTGGTGATCGTCTCCGGCGCGGTCTGGCCGATCCTGCTCAACACGGTCGAGGGGGTCCGGGGCACCGACAGCGTGCTGACGCAGACCGCGCTGTCGTTCCGGGTCACCCGGTGGGAGCGGCTGTGGTTCCTGGTGCTCCCCGCCGCCAGCCCCCGGATCATGGCCGGGGCGCGGCAGGCCCTCTCGGTCGCGCTCATCCTGATGGTCATCTCCGAGATGTTCGCCTCGTCGGCCGGGCTGGGCTACCGGATCGCCTACTTCCAACGCAACTACCTCGTCGCCGAGATGTGGAGCGGCATCCTGCTGCTCGGCGGGGTCGGCGTGCTGCTCGCCGTCGTCTTCGGGGTCGTCGAGCGGCGCGTGCTGCGCTGGTACCACGGAACCAGGGAGGTCAACCGTGTCTGACCGGGGCACCCTGCTGCGGGTGACGCAGCTGAACAAGGTCTACCGGGCCCGCACCGGCGACGTCGAGGCGATCGGGGACCTCAGCTTCACGATGGACGCCGGCGAACTCGTCTGCATCGTCGGGCCGTCCGGGTGCGGCAAGACCACCCTGCTGAAGTGCCTCGCCGGGCTGCTGCGCCCGACCGGCGGCACCGTCGAGATGCACGGCGCGCCGGTGACCGGCCCCAGCCCCGCGATGGCCGTGGTGTTCCAGGAGTACGGCCGCAGCCTCTACCCGTGGCTGACCGTACGCGGCAACGTCGAGCTGCCGCTGCGGCACAAGCGGCTGTCCCGCGCGCAGCGGCACACCCTGGTCGCCGACGCGCTCGACGCGGTGGGCCTGGCGCACGCCGCCCGCAGCCACCCGTGGCAGCTCTCCGGCGGGATGCAGCAGCGGGTGGCGATCGCGCGGGCCGTCGCGTACCAGCCGGAGGTCCTGATCATGGACGAGCCGTTCGCGGCGGTGGACGCGCAGACCCGGGCCGACCTGGAGGACCTGGTGCGGGAGCTGCACGCCCGACGCGGGATCTCGGTGCTGTTCGTCACCCACGACATCGACGAGTCGGTCTACCTCGGGCAGCGGGTGCTGGTGCTGTCCCACGCCCCGACCCGGGTACGCGAGGACCTGGTGATCGACCTGCCGGCCGACCGGGACCAGATCACCACCCGCGCCCTGCCCCGGTTCACCGAGCTGCGCACGCACGTCTACGGCGAGATCCAGCGGGCCAGACGCGGGCAGAATGTGGCCCCGCGACCCGCGCCGTGAGCGCGCCGGGCGTCGGAGGTGTCGGAGGGGATGACTGTGGCTAGGCGACAGCCCAAGCAGCTGGTGCTCGCCTTCTTCGGCGAACACGTCGTCGACGGCGACACCGGGCCGATCCGGGCCAGCGTCCTGATCACCGTGCTGGAGGGGGCGGGGGTCGCCGCGCCGGCGACCCGGGCCACCCTCGACCGGCTGGTGCGCAGCGGCGTCCTCGCCCGGGGCCGCAGCGGTCGGGAGACGCTGTTCTCGCTGACCGAGCACGGGGCGGCGGTGCTGCGTGAGGCGACGTACCGGGTGCGCGGGCCCCGGCCGTTCGACCCGCAGGGCAGCGGCTGGACGCTCGTCACCTTCTCGATCCCGGAGGAGCAGCGGACGCTGCGGCACCGGCTGCGCTCCACGCTGACCTGGGAGGGCTTCGCGCCGATCCGCGACGGGCTGTGGCTGGCCCCCGGCGAGGTCGACCTCGCCGGGTCGTTGGAGCCGCTGCGCCAGGATCTCGCCCCGCACCCCGTGGTCGCCTTCCACGCCCGCGAACTCGCCGGCTTCCCGATCGGCGACAGCGTCCGCTCCGCCTGGGACATCGAGGCGATCCGGCGCGAGCACCTGGCGTTCATCGACAGGTGGGCCGACCCGGCCGCGAGCACGGCGGCGGCGGGCGCGTTGACCCGGCGCACCATGCTGGTGGCGGACTGGCTGGCGCTGCTGCGGGCCGACCCGAGGCTGCCGGCCGAGTTCATGGACGCGCACTGGCCGGCCGCCCGGTCGGCGCAGACCTACCGCCTGGCGCACCGGGCGCTGGCCGAGGCGTCCGCGGCGGAGTTCGCCGCCCTGGTCACCCACCGGCCCACGGTCAGCCGGCGAACCGCGCCCGCAGCTCGGCCTTCCTGACCTTCCCCGACGCGGTGCGCGGCAGCTCGTCCACGACGACCACGTTCTTCGGCAGCTTGTAGCGGGCGACCCGGCCGTCGAGGTGGGCCCGGACGGTGCCGGTGTCCACCGACGCCCCCGACCGGACCGTCAGCACCGCCCACGGCACCTCCCCCCAGCGGTCGTCAGGCACCCCGATCACGGCCGCCGACACCACCCCGTCGATCTCGCCGAGCAGCAGTTCGAGTTCGGCCGGGTAGATGTTCTCGCCACCCGAGATGATCATGTCCTTGAGCCGGCCGGAGACGTAGAGGTAGCCCTCGTCGTCCAGGCGGCCCAGGTCGCCGGAGCGGAACCAGCCGTCGGCGGTGAACGCCTCGGCGGTCGCCTCCGGCAGGCCGTGGTAGCCGGGGAAGACGTTGGGCCCGGCCACCTCGATCTGACCGACCGCACCGGCGGGCAGCACCGCACCTGTCGGGTCGGTGACCCGGACGTCGGTGAAGAAGTGCGGCAGGCCGACGCTGCCCTGCTTGGCCCGGGTCATCGCAGGCGGCAGGGCGGTCGCGCCCGGCGACGCCTCGGTCATCCCGTACCCCTGGGAGAACGACAGGCCGCGCGCCTCGTACGCGTCGAGGACGCGGGTCGGCACGGCGGACCCGCCGCAGGTGAGCTTCGTCAGCGTGGACAGGTCGGTCGAGGCCCAGTCGGGGTGGTCGGCCAGCAGTTGGTAGGTGGTCGGCACGCCGCTGAGCATGGTGACCCGGTGCCTGGCGATCTGCGCGAGCGCCCGGCCCGGCTCGAAACCGCGCTCGATGACCATCGTGGCTCCCTTGAGGATGACGGGCAGCGCGCCCATCCCCAGCGAGGCGACGTGGAACAACGGCGAGATCATCAGCGCCACGTCGGTGGAGACGACGTCGTAGTCGACCACGCAGTTGAGCGCCACCCAGGTCAGGTTGCCGTGGGTGAGCACCGCGCCCTTGGCCCGGCCGGTGGTGCCCGAGGTGTAGACGATCGCCGCCGGGTCGGTGGGGCCGGGGTCGGCGTGCCCGGCCCGTGCCGGGTCGGCGTCGCGGGTCAGCGTCGCCAGGCCCGGCCGGTCCGGGGTGCCCTCGCCGGTGACCAGGACCAGTGGGGGCCGGGCGGTCGGCAGCGCGGCGGCCACCGGCACCGCGAAGTCCGGGTCGTGGATCAGCACCCGGGCCGCGCAGTCGGTCAGCACGTGGCCGATCTCGGGGGGCGCGAGCCGGGTGTTGACCGGCACGAACACGGCACCGAGCCGCACCGCCCCGAACATCACCTGGAGGAACTCCGGGCTGTTCTCGCCCAGGTAGGCGACGGTGTCGCCGGTGCCGACACCGTGCTCCCGCAGCACCGCCGCGACCCGGTCCACGGCGTCGGCGAACTGCGCGTAGGTGACGGTCGCGCCCGCGCCGTGCACGAGGGCGACCCGGTCCGGGGACCTGAGCCGACGCCGGGTGACCCAGGCGTCGATTCCGTGCTGGTGCATCAGCGGTCTCCTGGTGGTGGAGGTGGGATGATGACCTGGCCGGACGCCCGGGGTCTCAGGCGTGGAAGCGGTACAACCCGCGGGCGACCACCGCCGGCTTGGTGCCGCCCTCGATCTCGACGGTCTGGTCGACGGTGAGCTGGTAGCCGCCCCGCACCTCGGCCACCTCGACGACGGTGGCCCGCATCCGTACCCGCGCGCCGACCACGACCGGTGCGGGGAAGCGCACCCGGTCGAGGCCGTAGTTCACCTTGGTGGACACGCCCTTGACCTCCAGCAGCTCGGTCCAGAACGGCACCGCCAGCGACAGGGTGAGGAAACCGTGGGCGATCGGCGCGCCGAACGGGCCGGCCGCCGCCCGCTGCGGGTCGACGTGGATCCACTGGTGGTCGTCGGTGGCGTCGGCGAACAGGTTCACCTGGTCCTGGGTGACCGTCCGGTAGCCGGTGTGCCCCAGGTCGGTGCCGGCGAGGTCGGCGAGCTGGTCGTAGGTGATGGTCGTCGTCATGGCGACTCCTCTCGTCGGTGCGGGCCGAGGCCCAGCAGCCGGGCCGCGTTGTCCTTGAGGATGCCCGGGAGCACCTCCGGCCTCAGGTCGGTGGCCGCCACGTCGCGCAGCCACCGGTCGGGGGTCAGCAGCGGGTAGTCGGTGCCGAACAGCACCCGGTGCCTCAGCACCGAGTTGGCGTGGCGCACCAGCGCGGCCGGGAAGTACTTCGGGCTCCAGCCGGACAGGTCGATCCAGGTGTTGGGCTTGTGGGTGGCCACCGACAGCGCCTCGTCCTGCCAGGGCACCGACGGGTGGGCCATGACGATCTGCAGGTCGGGGAAGTCGGCGGCGACCGGGTCGAGCAGCATCGGGTTGGACAGTCCGAGCCGCAGGCCGTACCCGCCGGGCAGGCCCGCGCCGATGCCGGTCTGTCCGGTGTGGAAGATCGCCGGCAGGCCGGCGCGCTCGATCAGGGCCCACAGCGGGGCGTACGCCTCGTGGCCGGGGTCGAAGCCCTGCACGGTGGGGTGGAACTTGAACCCGCGTACCCCCTCCTGCTCGATCAGCCGGGCGGCGAGGTCGAGGGCCGCCGCGCCGGTGCGCGGGTCGACCGACCCGAAGGGGATGAGCACGTCGGCGTGTTCGGCGGCGGCGCGGGCGATCTCGGCGCTGGACAGCGGCGGGTGCCGCAGTTGGGTGCCCGCGTCGACGGTGAAGACGACGGCGGCCATCTGCCGTTCGCGGTAGTACCGGGCCACCGCGTCGACGGCGGGTCGGGGCCCGTCGGTGCGGAAGTACTTCGACACGGCGGCCACCAGCGGTTCGGGCAGCGAGGCGTGGCCGTGGTCGTCGACCTCGATGTGCACGTGCATGTCGATCGCGGTGACGGCGTCGAGGTCGATCGCGGACTGGTACATCAGGCGGCCTCCGTCGGGCGGTCCGGTCCGGCGGGTCGGGCGGTCTCGTCGGTCGGCCGGGTCAGGGGGTCGCCGGCTGGAACCGGGCGGGCAGTTCGGGGAAGCGTTCGCCGACGCTCTGCGTGGCCCCGTCGAACGTCGTCGGCCAGGCCTCCACCAGCGCGTCGTAGGTCCAGCCGCCCTCGCGGTAGGCGGTCAGTGCCGCCTCCGGGTGGGTCCAGATCTGCAGGCGGTCGCCGCCGACCCCGATCACCTGCCCGGTGACCTTGGCCGCCGCGTCGGAGGCGAGGAAGGCGACCAGGCCGGCCACGTCGTCGACGGTGCCGAAGCCGAGGTCGTGCCGGAAGAACGCGGGCATCGGCTCACCGTCGGCCTCGGCGCGGACGGCGGCGGCGAAGTAGGGGACGGTGGCGGTCATCGCGGTCGCGGCGACCGGGACGACGGTGTTGGCGGTGATGCCGGCCCGCTTCAGCTCCAGCGCCCAGGTGCGGACCATGCCGACGATGCCCGCCTTGGCCGCCGCGTAGTTGGTCTGGCCGAAGGTGCCCCGCTGGCCGGTGGGCGAGCCGATGCAGATGATCCGGCCGCCCTCGCCGGCCTGCCGCATGTGCCGCACCGCCTCGCGCACGGTGGTGAAGGTGCCGCGCAGGTGCACGGTGACGACGGTGTCGAAGTCGTCGTCGCTCATCTTCCACAGCACGGTGTCGCGCAGGACCCCGGCGTTGGTGACCAGGGCGTCGAGCCGGCCGAACGCGGCGAGGGCGGTGTCGACCAGTTCCTTGGCGGTCTCGGTCGGGCCCACCGGCGCGGTCACCCCGACGGCCCGCCCGCCGGACGCCTCGATCGTGGCCACCGCCTCGGCCGTGGCATCGGCGTCGACGTCGTTGACCACGACGTGGGCGCCCCGCCGCGCCAACTCCTGGGCGTAGGCCAGGCCGAGGCCGCGCCCGGAGCCGGTGACGATGGCGACTTTGCCGTCCAGTGACATGGGCACTCCCTTCCGTCGATGCGATCTGAGCACGAACCATTGAGAATGTCAATTATTCAGGAAGCTTGCTACCATCGTCGCCATGCCCGCCGAACGGACCCGGTCGACCGGCCGCGACCGGCTGCGGGACAGCGCGCTCGCCGGTGACCTGAGCTTCCTGCTGGCCCGCGCCAACGCGCTCGCCCTCGCCGCGGCGAACGCCGCCCTGGCCACCCACGGCCTGAAGGCCCGCTCCTACTCGGTGCTCGCGCTGGCCGCCGACGACGTCCGCCCGACCCAGCGGGAACTCGCCGAGTTCCTGCGGCTCGACCCGAGCCAGGTCGTCGCCCTCGTCGACGGGCTGGAACAGCGGCACCTCGTCGAGCGGCACGCCGACCCCGCCGACCGGCGGGCCAACGTCCTCGTCGCCACCGACGCCGGCCGGGCCCTGTTCGCCCGCGCCCGCGACGCCGTCCGCGCCGTGGGGATCGACTCGCTGTCCGTCGTGCCGGCACAGGACCGGGCCCGGCTGGCCCGGCTGCTGCGGCTGCTGGCCTTCCCCGACTGAACCCCTCACCGGGGCGTGCCGCCCAGGGCCCGGGACAGCACCCGGCCCGCCGCCTGGACCAGCGGGGCCAGCGCCACCGGGTCCGCCCGGTCGTGGGCGACCACCAGCGACAGCGCCGCCACCACCCCCTCCGGGGCCCGCACCGGCGCGGCCACCGACAGGGCGTCCATGGTGACCTGACGGTCGCTGACCGCGTACCCGACCCGGCGCACCTCGGCCAGGCAGCGGCGCAACCGCCCCGGATCGGTGACGGTCAACGCGGTGTAGCGCTCCAGCGGCCCGGCCAGCACCCGTTCCTGCACCTCGGCCGGGGCGTGGGCGAGCAGCACCAGCCCGACCCCGGTGGCGTGCAGCGCGAACCGGCCGCCCACCCGGGTGCGCACCGGCACCGCCCGCCGGCCGGCGATCCGTTCGATGAACACCAGTTCCAGCCCCTGCCGGACGGCGAGCTGCACGTTCTCGTGCGTCACCTCGTACAGGTCCTCCATCACCGGCAGGGCCACCTCGCGCAGCCCCAGGCCCCGGGGCGCGAGCGAACCCACCTCCCACAGCCGCAGGCCGATCCGGTACCGCCCGTCCCCGCCGCGCTCCAACGCGCCCCAGGCGAGCAGTTCCGCCACCCGGCGGTGCACGGTGGACAGCGGCAGCCCGGCCCGGCGGGCCAGTTCGCTGAGCGTCAGGGCCGGACTGGCCGGGCTGAACGCGTCGAGCAGCGCCAGCACCCGGCTGGTCACCGTCCGCCCCGGCTGCCCGCGCATCCCACCATCCTCCCCGCCCGCGCCGGCCGGTCACAGCTCCAGGACGAGCCGGGGGGTACGGGCCCGCGAGACACAGATCAGCATGGTGTCCCCGGCGGCGCGGTCCTGCGCGGACAGCAGACTGTCGCGGTGCTCCGGCACCCCGGCCAGCACCGGTGTCTCGCAGGTGCCGCAGGTGCCCTCCCGGCAGGACGACAGGACCGGCACCCCGGCCTCCTCCACCGCCCGCAGGATCGGCACCCCCGGCGGCACGGTCACCGTCCGCCCGGACAGCGCGAGTTCCACCTCGATCGCCGTGTCCGGGAAGGTGGTGTCGTCCCGGGGGGCGAACCGCTCGACGTGCAGGCGGCCGGGCGGCCAGTCCCGGCAGTGTTCCTCCACCGCCCGCACCAGCGATTCCGGGCCGCAGCAGTAGACCGGCCCGTCGCCGGGCCCGGCCAGCAGCCCGGCCAGGTCGAGCAGTCCCGTCTCGTCCTGCGGGTACAGGTCGACCCGGTCGCCGTACCGGTCGCGCAGCGCGGTGGCGTACGCCATCGCGGCGCGGGTCCGTCCGCCGTACGACAGGTGCCAGTCCGCACCCGCGGCGTCGGCGGCGGCGACCATCGGCACGATCGGGGTGATCCCGATGCCACCGGCGACGAAACGGTAGTGCCGGGCCGCGACCAGCGGGAACGTGTTACGGGGGCCGTGCACCCGGACGGTGCCGCCGACGGTGAGCCGCTCGTGCGCCGCCCGGGAGCCGCCGCGCCCCGCCGCCTCCCGCTGCACCGCGATCCGCAGGACGGACCGGTCGGCCGGGTCACCGCACAGGGAGTACTGCCGCAGCAGCCCCGGGCCCAGTTCCAGGTCGACGTGCGCGCCCGGCTCCCAGCCGGGCAGCGCCGCGCCGTCGGCGCGGGCCAGGCCGAACTCGACGACCCCGGTGGCCACCTGCTGCCGGGTGACCACCACCAGGTCCGTCGCGGTCACGCCGGCACCGCCTGTCGACCGGTCGGGTCGGCCGCCGGCACGGTCGGGAGGTGGTGGCCCCGCGGATGGTCGAGCAGCCACTGCCACAACGCGACCGGCTCCTCGGCGAGCCGCTGCGCGCCGCAGTGGCAGATGCCGCGCAGGGTGTCGGTGCCCGGCACCCAGTGGACCCGGTAGACCCGGCCCCCGCCTGGTGCGTCGGCCCCGGGGCTCACCGGGGCGCTCCCACCGTCCCCGACCCGACCAGCCGGGCCAGCAGCCGCCGGGCGGCCAGCCCACCGGTGTCGATGTTGATGCTCAGCTCCTGGTACCGCTCCGGTTCGGCGGCGATCACCCGCTCCAGGACGTTCAACGCCGCGACGTCCTGCATCACCACCGTGTGGTTGCTCTGGTGCAGGTACGCGCTGACCGACTCGTCGTCGACCGCGAAGTCCCGCGCCACCGCCCAGAAGTCGTACGTGCTGTGCGCGGTCGACGGGGTGATGGCGTAGACGATCTCGGCGTGGAAGGCGGCGCTGTCCTCGCCCTCGGCGGGTGGATAGACCCCCTGCGGGGCGATCCGGCTGTGCAGCAGGTAGAGGCACGGCGGGTGGTACTCGATGTCCTGCCAGCGGGTGATCCGGCCCTGGATGCCTGTCGAGCGGGCGTAGAACGGCGGGCACTCGGCGTCGTCCATGTGCCGGCTGACGTGCACCACACCCCGGTCCTCGTCCACCTCGGTGGTGATCGGGGTGTCCGCCACCTCCGGCGTGCCGATGTAGCCGCCGTGCAGGTAGGTCTCGTGGGACAGGTCCATCAGGTTGTCCACCAGCAGGCCGTAGCGGGCGTCCAGCGGGGCCATGCCGCGGACCACCGCGTACCGGGGGTCGGCCAGCCACGGCGCGCGGGGGATCGTGGCCGGGTCGGCGCGCTCCCGGTCGCCGATCCACACCCAGACGAGGGAGTCCTGCTCCACCACCGGGTACGCCGCGACCCGCGCGGTACGCGGAATCCGCTGCTGGCCGGGGACGAAGACGCAGGCTCCGGTGGGGTCGTAGGTGAAGCCGTGGTAGCCGCAGACGACGGTGTCGCCGTCGAGGCGGCTCTGCGACAGCGGGAAACGCCGGTGCACGCACCGGTCGGCGAGCGCCACCGCCTCCCCCGCGCCGGTGCGGTAGAGCACCAACGGCTCACCGAGCACGGTACGGGCGAGCAGGTCCCGGCCGACCTCGACGCCGTGGGCCGCCACGTACCACTGGTCCCGGGCGAACTCCATCCGCACGACCTCCTCGCGGGCTGACCATCGACGGAGACGAATCATCGCGTCCGGGGCCGCCGCCGGGGACCACGCCTTCCGTCCAGTGGAAGACGGGTGGCGGCACACCGCCGACCGGGAACGCGGCGGACGTCGCCCGACCGGGGCGCCGCGGCTGCGGGTCGTGCGGCACGATGGCCGGGTGGACACGCAGGGCTACTCCTTCGACAACGCCAGCGACCAGGCCACCGCGCACCACGACGCGCTGGCGGGCCTGCTGGACGGACCGACCCGGGCCGCCCTCACCGAACTCGGCGAGTTGACCGGCCGACGCTGCCTGGAGGTGGCCGCCGGGGCCGGCAGCATCGCGCTCTGGCTGGCCGGACGGGCCGCCGAGGTGGTCGCCACGGACATCGCCCCGCAGCACATCCCGGCCCGGCCCGGCCTCGTCGTGCGCCGCGAGGACATCGTCACCGACCAACCACCCGGCACCTTCGACCTGGTGCACGCCCGGCTGGTCCTCGGCCACCTGCCCCGCCGGGAGGAGGCGCTGCGGCGGATGGTCGCCGCGCTGCGGCCCGGCGGCGCGCTGCTGATCGGCGAGTTCGCCCACCCGCCCGCCGACTTCGTCGCCGACGCACCCGACGCGGCAACCGCCGACCTGCTGATCCGTTACCTGGCCGCCCACGTGGCGACGCTGACCGCGCGGGGCCTCGACACGGGGTGGGCGCGGCGGGCCCCCGCCGTCTTCGTCGACGCGGGGCTGACCGACGTGCGGTCGGGCACCACAGCAGACCAGTGGCGGGGCGGCGACCCGGGCTGCCGGTTGCTGCGGGCCGGCATTCCCCAGCTCCGGGCCGCCCTGCTGACCCACGGGGTGACCGACGCCGACCTCACCGCGACGATGGCCGCCCTCGACGACCCCCGGGTGGTCGTCAACGGCTTCCCCTTCGTGCAGATCAGCGGTCGCGCCCCGGCCAATCCGGCCTGACCACGTCGGGCCGCCGCCGACCTCCGGGCCGGTCAGGCCCGACCGGCAGCGACCCGGCGGGCCGAGCGGGGTGCGGGGCGGGTGGGCCGGCCGACCCGGGTGACGTGCAGCAGGCGCTGCGGCGCGACGTCGAGCAGCGCACCGAGCGCCGCCCGAGTGGCGGGGACGTCGATGAGCTGGCTCAGCGGGTGGGCGGCCAGGCCCGCCGTGTGCAGGGTCAGCCAGGCCCGCAGCAGCACCCGTCCGAACTCGACCTGGCCGGGCGGGTCGAGGTGGTCCGGGGCGATCAGGACCAGCACGGTGCCGCCGAGGGCGAGGGGGTCGCCCCCGGCGGCGGCGAGCAGTCGCGGCAGGCCCAGCGGGCGCAGCACCGGGTACCCGGCCAGTGCCGCGCGCAGCCCGACGGCGGCGGGACGCGACAGGACGAGGCACCTGTCGGTCAGCCCGTCGGCGTGGTAACCCGGATGTGTCGGGTCCAGCCGCAGCCATTGCCGCAGTTCGGCGACGACCGCCGGGTCGGCGTACTGCCGGCGGTCGGCGGTGCGCAGCAGGGTGCCGAGCCGGCCGGCGTCCGGCACGGCCCGCACGGCGCCGCCGGCCGGGCGGGCGACCGCCTCCAGCGCGGTCAGGGTCTCCGGGTCCACCGCCCCGGTGAGGGTGCCCCGATCGGTCCGGCGGTCCCACACGTCGCTGGTGCGGAACGGCGTCGGGTAACGCTCGGGCGCGGGCCGCAGCGAACCCACCCACCTGTGCTGTTCGTCGTGGTCGGCGACGTACTCCAGCCGCAGGCCGGCGTCGGCCGCGACGACCAGGCAGGTTTCGACGAACGCGCCGAGGGACAGCCGCAGGTCCCGGCCGGTGGGGTCGCCGACGGGCAGGGTGTGGGCGGGGTCCCAGCCGATCCGGATCGCGTCGGGTTCGTAGCGCAGCCGCCACGGCTGGGTGTTGTGCGCGCTCGGTGCCCGCCAGCACCACGGTTCGAGGGCGCGGAACGCGTCGTGGTCCATCAGCGCTCCCTGGCGTAGAAGGTGTACCCGTGCAGCGGGCGACCGCCGAGGCGGCGGTACTGGGCGGCCGAGGCGGCGTTGTCCCGCTCGACGTAGGTGCTGCGCAGTGTGGTGTAACCCCCGTCGTACAGGTTGCGGTGCAGGTGGGTGGAGAGCAGCCGCTGGTAGCCGCGTCCCTGGTGCTGCGGGAGCACCCCCTTGACGATCAGCACCGCCTCCCGGCGGTAGCGGCGGCGGGCGGCGAGCAACCGGGCCTGGTTGAGCAGGTGCAGGTCGCCCCGGACGGTGATCAGGAACTCGCTGATGTCGGGTACGCAGAGCACGAACGCTACCGGCTCGCCGTCGCGGGTCAGGTAGAGCAGCAGCGACTCGTCCAGCAGGTACGCCAGCCCGTCGGTCTGCCGCCGTAGCTGAGCGGCGGAGATCGGCGTGTAGTAGCCGAGCTGGGCGAAGGAGGCGTTGAGCATCCCGCGCAGCAGGTCGAGCTGTTCGTCGAGGCGGCGTACGTCGCCCCGGTGCAGTGCGATCCGCGCGCCGTCCGGGTCGACGTGCACCGGCGGGACCGGCTCCGGCGGGGCGGGCACGGGGCAGATCCAGGTGTCGGCCTCGAACCGGCGGACGAACCCGTACGCCTCGTAGGCGGTCGGGTACCACGGCGGGTTCCAGGCGCTGTCGACGAAGCCCCGCTCGGCGTGCCCGGAGGTGATCACGCCGCCGGCCTGGTTGGGTAGCAGCGCCACCGGGCCGAACAGCAGGTCCCGGTCGGTGCCGGCGTGCGCGGTGATCGCGTCGAACAGCGGCTTCGCCGCCGGCTCGGTGAACTCGGTGAGCCCGAAGAGCTGGCAGCGGCGGCCGAGCTTGGCGTCGAAGTCCGCGTCGGTGTGCAGGGTGGTCCGGCCGACGACCGTGCCGGCGGCGTCGCGCAGCAGGTACAGCGGTACGCCGTCGCGCCACCAGCGGCGGATCTGCTGACGGCCGGTGGGCACGTGGCGGGGTTCGCCGGCGTAGAGCCGGTCGCCGAAGGCCAGGAACTGCCGCAGGCCGCGCCGGTCGGTGACCCGGGTGAACCGGTGCCGGGCGGGGCTCATCGGCGTACCGCCGGCCCGGTCGTCTCCGCGCCCAGCGGGGTGAAGGTGTCGATGTGACCCATCTCGGGGCCCTCGGCCCGCCAGGTGCCGTTGGAGTAGCCGTCGGGGCTGGCGGTGTAGAGCCGGATGAAGCCGGCGGTGGCGTTGCGGGTGCCGTCGGTCAGCCAGACCATCAGCCGGCGATGGTGCCGGGTGCGGGCGAAGCGCAGCATCGCGTCGCGGTCGGTGAAGAACGCGATGGTGCCGAGGGTCAGCGGGAACTGCCAGTAGACGGTGTGCCAGCAGTAGCCGTTCATCCGGCGCATGTCGCGCAGCATCCGGAACCAGGAGGGGGCGAGCCGCAGCAGCACCAGCGGGTTGGTGTAGCGGGTGCCGCCGATGAACATGGCGCCGGCGCGGGCCTGCGCGGGGGCACGGGAGAAGTCACGGGTACGCATGGTCACCTCACCAGGTAGCTGTTCTTGATCTTCTGTTGGCCGGCGAACGGGCCGGTGCCGGGCTCGTGCAGCTCGACCCGCAGGTCACCGGCGGTGGAGTCCTCCACCAGGGACTGCGCGAAGTCGCGGGAGACGGAGGTCAGGTGGCGGCGGACGCCGAGGCGGCACGCGTCGGCGAGCGCGGCGCGTTGCGGGGCGGTCAGCGGGCGGCGCAGTTCGAGGTGGATCACCGGTCGGCTCTCCAGCGTCGCGTCCTCGACGAGGGCCAGGCAGAACCGGCTGATCTCGGCGGCGTACGGGTTGCCGACGTAGAGGCCGTACTCGACGTCCTGCGGGTAGAGGTTCGCGCCGAGGTAGGAGATGGTGGAGTCGCTGCGGCCGAACAGCAGCAGCAGCGGCAGGGTCATCCGTTCGGCGGCGAGCGCGGTGCGCAGCTCGGCCCGGCGTACCGGGTCGGCGCAGACCAGCTCGACGGCCCGCTGGTACGACACGAGCAGCGCCTCGTCCCCGACGTTGTAGCGCAGCCGGGGCTGGAGCACGTCCCCGGTGACCGTGCAGAGCAGTTCCCGTCGCTCGTTGGTCTCCAGGTAGGTGGCGAACGGGTTGTACTGGAACACCATCGGCAGCCGTTGCTCGTCGGTGCCGAGCAGGGCGTCGCGCAGCCCCCGGTCGGTCTGCAGACGGCGGCGCAGCCACACGGTGAACCGGGTCTCCGCGCCGATGCCGATGCTCAGGTCCGACGCCCCGTACGCCGACCGGACGAGGGTGAAGCGTTGCTCCAGGTAGTCGCGCAGCGCCTCGGTCATCGCCTCCCCGCCGCAGCTGGCCGCGACGCGGTACCGCGACCAGGGGAAACCCTCGGCGTCGAGCCGGTCGCGCAGGTGCTTGAGGAACGGCGGGTAGGCGGTCACCAGGTAGTCGAAGTCGGGGCCGAACTCCCGCAGAGTGTCGATGATCTTCCCGAGGTCGGGGCCGGTGTTCTTCACCACCGCGATCCGGGCCATCGCCGCGCCGGTGGTCGTCCCGGTCGCCCAGGCCCCCATCGAGTAGGCGTTGATGACGAACGGCCGGCGCATCGGGAAGACCAGTCCGGTGTAGCCGGCGATGTCCCGGTGCACGGCGTGCAGTTCCCGTGCGCCGCGCGGCCAGTTGAACGGCTGCCCGGCCGAGCCGGCGGACTCGTCGACGACCACCCCCCGGGTGGGCAGCCGCCCGTGCCGGCACCGGGCGGCGGCGTCGTGCGCCAGCACGTAGCTGCGTTTGTCGGTCTCGGGGAAGTCGGTGAGCCGGCGGCGTACGCCCGCCGGGCGGGCCTGCAGGAAGGCGCGGTAGGCGGGGACCTGCCGGGCGGCCCGGGCGCACACCGCGCGGGCGTGCGCGGCGGCCAACGCGTCCAGCGCCGGGTGGTGCCGCCGGGCCGTCCAGCGCCAGCCGGCGGGGTGCCGGGCGGCGAGCCGGCCCAGCGCGGCCACCGCGCGGCCGAGGGCCCCCAGGCCGACCTGCCGGCCGTGCGCCACCACGGCCGGTAACGGCGATTCGACGGTACGCAGGGCGACGGGTCGGTGCGGTAGCTCGGCCATGCCGACCACTCTGTCCGGGCCGGCGCGCCGGGTCCTGAGGCCGGATGCGGTGGGTACCTGAGTATTCCTACTCGGTCGGCCGCCCCGGCCCGCTCGTGCCGGGTGTTCCCGGCACGGGCGGGCCGGCAGCGGTCAGCCGGTGGGCCGGCCGAACCAGCGGGTCAGGTGGTCGTCCAGGTCGGCCTGGTCGTCGCCGACCCAGGCGACGTGACCGTCGGGGCGCAGCAGGACGCACGGGGCGTCCAGGGCCGCCGTGGGGTCGGTGAGGTGGTCGACCCGGTCGGCCCAGCCGGCGACGCCGAGCCGACCGGTGCGGTCCAGCAGCAGGCCCCGGCCGTGGCGCAGCCGGTCGTAGAGGCGACCCGCTCGCACCTCGATGTCCCGCAGCCGCCGGCCGAGCAGGTCGGGTCCCGGGCCGAGGTCGTAGCGGACGCCGATCGCGGTGATCTTCTCGGTCAGGTGGCGGTTCACCGCGTCGAAGGCCACCAGTTCGGTGAGCAGCCGGCGTACGGCCTGCGCGCCCGGTCCGTCGGAGAGCAGTTCCGTCTGGGCGCGGGTGTTGTCCAGCACGTCCGCGGCGACCGGGCGGCGTTCGTCCTGGTAGGTGTCCAGCAGGGTGGCCGGCGCCCAGCCCCGGACCTGGCCGGCCAGTTTCCAGCCGAGGTTGACCGCGTCCTGCACGCCGAGGTTGAGGCCCTGCCCGCCGATGGGCGGATGGATGTGCGCCGCGTCGCCGGCCAGCAGCACCCGCCCGACCCGGTACGCGTCGGCCAGCCGGGTGGCGTCGCCGAAGCGGGACAGCCAGCGTGGGGAGTGCACCCCGAAGTCGGTGCCGGCGACGGCACGTAACCGCTGCCGGACCTCGTCGATGGTGGGCGGTACGGCCCGGTCGGTGACCCCGGCGGCGGGGACGACGACCCGGCAGGCCCCGTCGCCGAAGGGGGTCAGGCTGAACCGTCTGTCGGGCCTGCCGAGGCCGGCCAGCGTGGCCGCGATCTCCTCGGGCGACACGCCGACCGCCATCTCCCCCATCAGCGTCTCGGTCCGCGCGGGTTCGCCGGGGAAGCCGACGCCGAGCAGCTTGCGCACGGTGCTGCGGCCGCCGTCGCAGCCGACGAGGTAGCGGGCCCGCAGCCGGTGCCCGTCGGCCAGCGTGACGCTCACCCCCGCGCCGTCCTGGTCGAGGCCCACCACCGGCGTGCCGTGGCGGACCTGCGCCCCGATGCCGGTCGCGTGCTCTTCGAGCAGCCGCACGACGACTGGCTGCGGGATGCCCAGCAGGTAGGGGTGGGCGGTGTCCAGGCCGGGGGGCGGGGGCGCGGCGATGGCGGCGAAGAAGCCGGCGGCGGGTCGTCGCCGGCCGTGTTCGTGCAGGCGGTCGAGCAGTCCGCGCATCGCCATCAGTTCGATGGTGCGCACGTGCAGGCCGACGATCCGCACCATCGAGGTGGGCTCGGTCTCCAGTTCCAGGACGAGTACCCGCACGTCGTGCAGCCGTAGTTCGGCGGCGAGCATCGCCCCGGTCGGGCCACAGCCGACGATGATCACGTCGGCGTCGTGGGATGGCCGGCCGGCAGGGGCCGGGGGCGGGAAACCTGGTGCGGGTTCGACCGCGGCGGTGGGCGGGGTGGTGGCGAACTGCGACTGGTGCACGGGAAGCGCCTTTCGGGAGAGCCTGGTGGGCGGGCGCTCCCGGGCGACGGTTACGTCGGTCGCCCGACCGCGACGTTCAGGGGGAGCACCCACGTGGGTACGGCGTTCATGGGTCTCACCTCCTCGGGCGGTGTCACGGGCAGCGGCAACCTATCCACCGGCCGGCGGCCTGTCCAGCGTTTTTCCGGCCGTCCGGCCGTCCGGTCGTCCGGTCACCGCTGGACCGGATTTCGAATGTTTCGGCGTCCGCCCGGCGGATGGTGGACGCAACCGCGCGTGGCCCTTCGGGCGACCCGATGTCCCGGCGCGTCGACCTGCGCGAATCTGACTTCCGCCAGCTCGGCACGCCCGCAGAGGTTTCCGGAACATTTCCGAAAGTTGTTGACAGTGCGGTCGAGTGGTATCGATACTGACCCTTCGATGGGCATACACATGCATCGATTATTGAAGTCATGTAGCGAGGAGGGTCCGTGGGCAGCAGCCTGAGGCGACGCAGGATAGTGAGCAGAACAGCCTTGCCGGCGGCGGTGTTGCTGCTGGTCGGTGGCGCGGTGGCGGTCCAGTCCGGCACCCCGGCCGTCGCCGCCGAGACCACGCTGCGGGCCGCGGCGGCCAAGGCCGGGCTGTTCTTCGGCACCGCGTCCTCACCGAACCGGCTCTACCCGATCCTCGGTCAGGAATTCGGCCAGCTGACCCCCGAGAACGACATGAAGCCCGACCGGATCGCCACGTCGAGCGGTGGGCTGCAGAACACCAGCGGCGCGGACCAACTGGTCAACCACGCGCAGAGCAACGGCATGCTGGTCCGGGGGCACACCCTGGTGTGGCACTCGCAGGCCGGCGCGCTCCAGGGGGCCAGCCAGGCCACGCTGAACACCTTCATCGGCAACGCCATCAACCGCTGGGGCAGCAAGATCGCCTACTGGGACGTGGTCAACGAGGCGCTGGAGGACAACAACACCGGCCGCCGCCGCAACCAGTGGCCGCACACCATGAACCGGGACGCCAACGGCGACGGCGACTTCTTCGACGCCGGGGACACCGACGTCATCCGGGACTCGTTCATCCGGGCCAAGCAGGTCGTGCAGGCCGGCGGCTACTCCACCAAGCTCTGCATCAACGACTACGACGTCGAGGGGCTGACCGTCCAGGGCGGTGGCCCCAACCGCAAGGCCAACGCGCTGTACGACATCGTGCGGACCTACCGCCAGTACATCGACTGCGTCGGGTTCCAGTCGCACTTCAACGACAACCCGAACAGCATCATCAGCAACGACCTCCAGGCCAACATCCAGCGCTTCGCCGACCTCGGCGTCGAGGTGCACCTGTCCGAGGTCGACATCGACGACGACCTGAGCAACAACGACATCGGCGCCGGCCAGGCGGACAACTACCGCAAGGTCGTCCGGGCCTGCCTGAACGTCGCTAAGTGCACCGGCATCACCGTCTGGGGCATCTCCGACAGCGAGTCGTGGCGTTCCTCCGAGCGGGGCCTGCTGTTCACCGGCGGCAACGGCAACTACCAGAAGAAGGCGGCGTACTACGCCGTCCTCGACGAGCTGAACAAGGGCCGGAGCACCACCCCGCCGACCACCACGCCGCCGCCGACCACCCCGCCCCCGACGACGCCGCCGCCCACCACCCCGCCGCCGACCACTCCGCCCCCCACCACCCCGCCGCCGACGACTCCGCCGCCGACCACGCCGCCGCCGACGTCCGGCTGCACGGCCACGGTGTCGTTGAACTCCTGGACCGGCGGTTTCGTCGCCACCGTCCGGGTCACCGCCGGCAGCGCGCCGATCCAGGGCTGGAACGTCCAGCTCACCCTGCCGTCGGGCGCCGCGGTCACCGGCGTGTGGAACGCCAACCGCACCGGCACCAGCGGCAGCATCCAGTTCAGCAACGTCAGCTACAACGGCTCGGTCGCCGCCGGCCAGTACACCGAGTTCGGTTTCCAGGGCACCGGGGCCGCCACCGGCCTGACCCCGGTCTGCACCGCCTCCTGAACTCCGCCTGTCCCGGGTGGGCGCGGACCGCCCGCCCGGGACGGGCACAGGGGACCGGTGGTCCGCCGGCCGGTCCGGTCGCCCGGGGCGGCAGGCTAGGTTGCACGGATGAGTCTCCTCGATGACGTCGCGCAGCGCGACGGTTGGCGATGCTGGGTGTGCGACGAGCCGGTCGACGCCGACATGTCGGTGAACCACGCGCGTGGTCCCAGTGTCGACAGCCGCACCGCCGACCGGAAGGCCAAGGTCGTGGAGCGGCTCGCGCACCGCGCCTGCAACAGCCGCAAGGGGGCGGTCAAGGTCGTCATCGTCTGGCCGGACCACCTGCACGTGGTGGAGCCCGCGCCGCTGATCACCGTCGCCGAGCGGCTCTCCCGCAAGGCGGGCCGTGAGCTGGTCGCCCGCTGTCCGCGCCGCAGGGACGCCCAGGAGGCGGCGGACTGGCTGGTCGACCGGTTCTCCCGGCTGGTGCCCGGACTGCCGGTGACCGCCAGCGTCGAGGAGGGCGGTGGGCAGTACCTCGTCGCCCTGACCGGCGGTCGTCGCTGACGACGGAGGGCTCGCCACTTGCCCACGTCGGGCTCAGCCCGGCAGGGCGTCGCCTCCCACCGCTCCCCCGACCGCCGCCAGGGGCGTCGGCCAACGTAGGTCGACCCCCCGCCGGGCCAGCTCGGACTGGAAGTCCTCAAGCGACTTCGCGTTGTCGCGGACCCCGTGCGGCGGGATCTGCCGGTCCAGGCAGTAGGCGGCCAGCGCACCGGCGGCCTCCCCGATCGACCACTCGGCCGGGTGCACCCGGTAGCAGCCGTTGGTGATGTGGGTGGTGCCCACGGCCTTGCCGGCGGCGATCACGTTGGTGACCCGCTCGGGCAGCAACGCCCCGAGCGGGATCTCGAACGGGTGCGCCGCCACGTCGAGGTAGCCGTCGCCGCCGGTCGTCGGATGCAGGTCGATCCGGTAGTGACCGGTGCCGACCGTGTCGGGATAGTGGACCGCGCCGGCGGCCCCGCGCACCGCGACCGACAGGTCCTGCTCGGTCGGCGTGGTCACCGCCACCAGCCGGCGGGCCTCCCTGATGTACGGCGCCTGGGCGAAGCCGTCGGCGGTGCCGGTCACGTCGGGGCGCAACCGCAGGCCGGGGAAACCGGTGCCGCCGTCCGGGCGGGGCGCCTCGGTTTGCAACCAGTACAGGAACGCCTGACTGGCCTCCTTGGCCCGCCGGACGTGCCGCCCGGCGTCCGGCACGTCGAACAGCGGCCCGTCCAGGTAGTCGTTCATCGGCCAGTTGACAAGCGTCACGTCGCTTGCGAACAGGCCGGGCCGGAACGCCTGCCGGTCGAGGATCCGCCGGTACGTCCACAACTCGGGCGCGACCAGCCCCTCCTCCATCGACGCCGCCGTCGAGCGGGGGTTGGGGGTGAACCGGCCGGTGACCGGGCGACCGGTGCGCGGATCGGGGTAGGTCCAGCTGAACAGGGGGCCCGGCCAGCCGGGTGCGGTCCGGGTCCGCCAGTGGTCGTAGTCGGCCGGCCGGTCCACCGTGTGGTCGCCGTCGACGTGTTCGAGGGCGAAGCAGACGGTGGCCGCCTGCATGTTCAACGGGGCGGGCCGGTCCGGGGCGCTCGGTTCGCCGGTCTGCGCCTGCGACTCGGTGCCGGTGCGGTGTTCGATGCCGGCCAGGGCCAGCAGCTCACCGGTCTCGCTCGCCTCCAGGACGAGGCTGGCCCCGAGGTGGCACAGCGTGCCGTCGGCGAGTCGGACGGTCAGGCCGGTCACCGCGTCCCCGTCGGTGTGCGCCCGTTCGACCTGCGCCCGGGTATGCACGGTGAGCCGCCCCGCCGCCCGCCAGGGGGCGGTCATGGCCTGGAGCACGGCCAGCGCCACCCGGGGCTCGTGACACAGCGGACTGACCCAGCCGTTGCCCGGGTTGAGAAGACGCCCGGACCCGTCGGCGGCCAGCGGATACCAGCTCCGGTAGTGGTCGCGTACCGCCTGGCGGAACCGGCGGTAGCTGGCCGTCGAGCCGTGCGTCTCGATCCACGGGTGTTCGTCCGGCGGGACCGCCTGCGAGGTGAGCTGTCCCCCGATCCACCCGTACGGCTCGATCACGACGACCCGGGCGCCGCCCTCGCAGGCGGCCAGCGCGGCGGCGATCCCGCCCACGCCCCCGCCGACCACCAGGACGTCGGTGTGCTGCTCCGTCGGGGTGGTACGCATCAGTCCGCCTCGCCTCGTCGTGCGGTCAGGGAGAAGTGGTAGCGGTCGCCCCGGTAGAGCGACACCGCCCGTTCGACGGCCCGGCCGCGTCCGTCGTAGCCGATCCGGCGGACCTCCAGCAGCGCCGCCGAGGGCGGGATCTCCAGCAGGTCGCACTGCCGGCGGGTGGGCACCACGGCGGCGATCATCTGCTGGGCCACCGTGACCTGGACGTGGTAGCGGTCCTTCATGATCCCGTAGAGCCCGGTGTCGAGGTTCTCCACGAGCAGCCCGGGGAACAGGTCGGCCGGCAGGTGCACCTCTTCGAGGCACATCGGTGCGCCGTCGGCCAGCCGGAGCCGCTCCACCCGGTAGAGCAGCGACCCCTCGGGCAGGCCGAGGTCCGAGGCGTCCGCGTCGCGGGCGACCATCGCGTCCGCGACGATCAGCTTGCTGCTCGGCTGCAGGCCCCGGGCCAGCATGTCCTCGGTGAACCCGCTGAGGCTGGTGCCCTTGGCGATCCGGGTGTCGGAGACGAAGGTGCCCTGCCCCCGGATGGTGTAGACCAGGCCGGCGTCGAGCAGTTCGCGCAGCGCCTGGCGCAGCGTCGTCCGGCTCACGCCGAGTTCCTCGGCGAGGTCCCGTTCGCGGGGCAGGGCCGAGTGTGCCGGCAGGCCCGCGACGCGGTGCCGGAGTTCGGTGCGGATCTGGCTCAGTTTGGTGGTCATCACGAGTCCAACCGGGGATGCGGGCAGGCCTGCGCGAACCTGCGCGTGGTGTTGACCGGGTCCGAGATGGCGGTGCCGACGACGACTGCCCATGCGCCCTCGTCGAACGCCGCCGCGACCTGGGTACGGGTACGGTATCGCCCCTCCGCGATGACCGGAACCGGACAATGTCGACTGAGCGTCCCCACCAGGGCGATGTCCGGTCCGTCGGGGACGGGGCCGGTGACGTAGCCGGACAGCGTGGTGCCGACCAGGTCGGCGCCGGCGTCGACGGCGGCCAGGGCGGCGTCCAGGCTGTCGACGTCGGCCATGAACAGCGCCCCGGCGGCGTGGGTCGCCGCGACGAGGTCGGACAGCTTCTCCCCGCCGGGCCGGGGGCGGCCGGTGGCGTCGGCCGCGACGATCTGCGCCCCGGCGTCGGTCAGCGCGGTCACGTCGGCCTCGGTCGGGGTGATGTAGACCGGGCTGCCGGGGGTGTGCCGCTTGACCAGCCCGACCACCGGCACCCCGAGGTCGACCATGCCCCGCACGTGGTCCACGCCCTGCCCCCGCAGCCCGGCGGCGCCACCGAGCACGGCCGCGGCCGCCATCGCCATCATGTGTCCGGTGTCCCGGAACGGGCTGCGGCCCTGGGCCTGGCAGGACACGACCAGGCGTCCACGGATGGCTTCGGCCACGTTCATCGGTGTTCTGCCTTTGCGTCGAAGTCGATCTGGACGATGGGTCCGGGGAACGGACCGGGACCGGGTGGCCCGTCGGCCAGGGCCAGCGCACCGGCGAGCGGGTCCCCGGCGGCCGGCACCGGCTGCGCCGCGGGCGCTGCGGCCCGCAGCGCCGCGGTGAACGACGGCCACAGCAGGTCGGCGGCCCGGAAGACCCCGCCGGTGCCGGCGACCGGGACCGGGGTCGCCTCGAGGCCGACCCGGAACAGTGCCCCGACCACGGATTCGGCGAGCAGCTCACCGGCTCGACGCCAGATCCGTCCGGCGTCGTCGTCCCCGGCGCGGGCCAGGTCGGCGACCGTGGGGGCGAAGCCCGCGATCCGTTCCGGGGTCGGTGGGTCGGCCCGCCAGCGGGCCGGCAGCGTCTCGACCGGCCCCCAGGCGGCGGTCACCGCGTCGACGAGCCGGCCGGGCGCGGCCCGGTCCCGGTCGCGCAGGGCGAGCCGGATCGCGCTCCGGCCGATCCAGTGGCCCGAGCCCCGGTCGCCGAGGTCGGCGCCCCAGCCGTCGGAGCGGGCGGTCCGGCCGGCGGCGTCGGCGGCGAGGACCACCGCGCCGGTGCCGGCGGCGACGACCGCGCCGGGGACCGGGCCGAGCGCACCGAGGTACGCGGTCACGCTGTCGTCGGCGATGCGCAGCCGCCCGGCCCGACCGAGGGTGCGCAGCCCGGCCCGCAGGGCGTCGGTCGCCGGCGGCTGGCCGTTGAGCCCGGTCATGCCGACGCCGACCAGCACCCTCGGCTCCGGGCCGAGCGGGCCCAGGTCGGCCAGCGCGCCGGCCACCGCCTCGACGATCCGGGCGTCGGCGGCACCGGCCCAGAAGCCCGGGGTCTCGGCGTGCCCGGTCGAGCGGCCGTGCCGGGCCACCGCACGGCAGCCGCCCTGGCCCAGGTCGACCCCGACGCGGACGGGTTCGCCGCCGCTCACCGGGTCACCGCCGTGGTCGACGGGGAGGCGTCGGCGAGGCTGGACTCGGCGTAGTGGCAGGCGACCTCGCGTCCGGCGACCGTGCGCAGTTCGGGTTCGACCTCGGCGCAGCGCGGCTGGGCGAGTCGGCACCGGGTCCGGAAGCGGCAGCCGGACGGCGGCGAGGCCGGGGACGGGACCTCGCCGGTGAGCAGGATGCGTTCGGCCGGCGGCGTCGCCCAGGGGCGGGGCACCGGGGCCGCCGAGATCAGCGCCCGGGTGTACGGGTGGGCCGGGGTGTCGTACACCGTCGCCGCCGGCCCGGTCTCCACGATCCGGCCCAGGTACATCACCGCGAGGTCGTCGCTGATGTGCCGGACCACCGACAGGTCGTGCGCGATGAACAGGTAGCCCAGCCCCAGGTCGGCCCGCAGGTCGGCGAGGAGGTTGAGGGTCTGCGCCTGGACCGACACGTCCAGCGCGCTGACCGGTTCGTCGCAGACCAGGATCCGGGGCGACATGGCCAGGGCGCGGGCGATGCCGACGCGCTGGCGTTGGCCGCCGGACAGCTGGTGCGGATACCGGTCGGCGAGTTCGGCGGCGAGACCGACCCGGGCCAGCAGGTCGGCGGTGCGGGCCGGCCACTGGTCGCGGGGGACGGAGCCGCGGTGCACCCGCCATCCCTCGGTGACGATGAAGGACACCTTCTTACGGGGGTTCAACGACGAGTACGGGTCCTGGTAGACCATCTGGATCTCGGCGGTCAGCCGGCGTCGGCGGGCCGCGTCGGCGGTGTCGACCCGTTCGCCGGCGTACCAGATCTCGCCGCCGGTCGGTCGGCGCAGGCCGACGATGGTCCGGGCCAGGGTGGACTTGCCGCAGCCGGACTCGCCGACCAGGCCCAGGGTGCGGCCGGTGGTGACGGTCAGGCTGAGCCGTTCCACCGCGTGCACGGCCGCCGACCGGCGCAGCAGGCCACCGTGGGTCGGGTAGCTGACCCGGAGCTGCCGGACCTCAAGCCGCGTCTGCGACGTCGACACCGGCCATCACCTCCTCGGCGTAGTGGCAGGCCGCCTCGTGGCCGGCGGCGACGGTGCGCAGGGTGGGCCGGTCGGTGCGGCAGGCGCTGCGGGCGACCGGGCACCGGGGGTGGAACGGGCAGCCGGTGGGCGTCGCCAGCGGCGACGGCGGCATCCCCTCGATCGGGGTCAGCCGCTCGCCGGGCCGGTCGGGGGCGGGGACGGAGGCCATCAACCCCCGGGTGTACGGGTGGGCCGGCGCGTCGTACACGGTGCGCAGCGGGCCCGACTCGACGACCGTGCCGGCGTACATGACGGCGACCCGGTCGGCCACGTCGGCGACCACCCCGAGGTCGTGGGTGATGAGGATCATCGACATCCCGTCGGCCTCGCGCAGTTCCCGCAGCAGGTCCATGATCTGCGCCTGCACGGTGACGTCCAGCGCGGTGGTCGGCTCGTCGGCGATGAGCAGCCGGGGCCCCAGGGCGAGGGCCATCGCGATCACCACCCGCTGGCGCATCCCGCCGGAGAACTGGTGGGGGTAGTCGTGGGCCCGGCGGGCGGCGTTCGGGATGCCGACCCGGTCCAGGCCGGCGACCGCCCGCCGCCAGGCCTCCCGGCGTGAGGTGCGCTGCCGGACCCGGAACAGTTCGGCGATCTGCTGGCCGACCCGGACCACCGGGTTGAGCGCGGTCAACGAGTCCTGGAAGACCATCGCCATCTCGGTGGCGGACAACTCGCGGGTGCGCCGCACCGGCAGCGCGGAGATCTCCTCGCCGTCGTAGCGGATGGTGCCGCGTTCGATCGTCGCGCTGTGCCGGGGCAGCAGCGCCATCACCGCGCGGACGGTGACCGACTTACCGGACCCGGACTCCCCCAGGATCGCCAGTGTCTCGCCCCTGCCGACGGAGAACGAGACACCGTTGAGCGCCCGGTAGGCGCCGAGCGGGCCGTCGAACGAGACGACGAGATCGTCGACCGTCAACAGGGGACGTGGGGTGTGCGGTGGTGCGACCATCGGGTCCTCCGGGTCCGGTTCTCGGGTCAGCGCAGCGATACGCCGGCGAAGTCGGGCAGGTCGTTCGGGGTCGGGGTGAACCCCTCGACGTTGCCGCGCAGCACGACGTTGCCGTTGAGGTCGAGTGGGAAGATGCCCACCGCCTGGTCCCAGACGATCTTGCCGGCCTGGGCGTACAGGGTGGCCCGCTTGTCCTGGTCGAGTTCGGCGCGGGCGGCGAGCAGGATGCGGTCGAGTTCCGGGTTGGCGTAGCCGTTGCGCTTGGCGGTCGACAGGTAGAGCCGGGCCAGGGTGAAGTCGGCGTCGCCGGTGACCGTGCTGCCGGTGGTCATCGTGCTGTCCCAGTCGAGCTTGAGCAGCTTGTCCAGCCAGGTGGCCCGTTCCAGTTCCTGCGGCTTGACCACGATGCCGACCTTGGCCCAGTCGCTGATCATCGCGTCGGCGAAGGAGTTGCCGTTGGTGCAGCAGCCGCTGCTCCACATCATCGTGGTGCTGAACCCGTCCGGGTAGCCGGCCTCGGTGAGCAACTGCCGGGCCCGTGCCGGGTCGTAGCGGTACGGGTTCTGCCCGGCGGCGCCGAACACGGCCTCCGGCAGCGGTCCGGTGGCCGGGGTCCCGGCCTGGTCGAACAGCGACTTGCTGATCTTGGCGAAGTCGACCGCGTGCCACATGGCCTGCCGGACCCGCGCGTCGGTGAACGGCTTGCGGGAGCTGTTGAACCAGATGTAGTAGTTGGCGTACGTCGGGAACGACCGCACGGTCAGGTCCTTGTTGTCCCGCAGCCCGGTCAGCTGGTCCGGCGGCAGGCCCCAGGTCACGTCGATCTCGTTGTTCGCCAGCGCCGTCACCCGGCCGGACACCTCGGGGATGTAGCGGTAGGAGATGCTGGTCAACTTCGGCGGGTCGCCCCGGTACTTGTCGTTGCGGACCAGGTTCACGCTCTGCCCGGCGGTGAACGACGAGACCTTGAACGGGCCGGTGCCGTACGGGGCGTCGAAGAACGCGTTGTCGCCGAGCTTGGCGGCGGGGGCGATCCAGAGCAGGGTGAGGTTGCTCAGCACGGTACCGAGCTGGCTCGTGGTGTGGATGGTCAGGGTGCGCTCGTCGGGGGTGCGGATGTCGTCGACGGTGGCCCACAGCCCGGCCAGCGGCCCCTTGCCGTCGATCAGCGCCCGGAGCGACGCCTTGACGTCGGCGCTGGTCATCGGCGTCCCGTCGGCGAAGGTGACGCCGCTGCGCAGCACGAACTGCCAGGTCAGCGGGTCGGGGTTGGTCCAGCTCTCGGCGAGCTTCGGGGCAATCTTCCCGTCCTGGCGGACCACCAGGGTCTCGAAGACCTCCTGGACGACGGTGAGGGTGGGTTGGTCGGCCGAGTTCGCGGCGAACGGGTTCAACGAGACCACCGGGGTCGGGTTGGCTACCCGCAGGGTGGTGACGCCGCCGCCGTCACCGGCGGGGTCGTCGGAGCCGAAGGAGCACGCGGTCAGTCCGAGTACGCCGGCGAGGGCCAACGCACCGAGTCGGATGGTCGGAGATCTCATGTCTTCCCATTTCGCTGACGGGGTTACCGGGTGGAGAGGTTCGGATCGGAGCGGTCCCGTAGTTCGTCGCCGAGCACGCCGACGCAGACCACGAAGACGGCCAGGACCAGGCCTGGCAGGGTGGCGATCCACCAGGCGCTGGCCAGGTAGTCGCGGCCGTTGGCGATGGTGGTGCCCCAGCTCGGCGTGCCGGCCGGGATGCCCAGGGACAGGAAGCTCAGCGACGCCTCGGCGACGATGACGAATCCGAGCTGGACGGTGGCGATGACCAGCAACGGGCTGGCCACCGCGGGGAGCACGCAGTGCCGCACGACGTGCCACGGCCCGGCGCCGAGGGTGCGGGCCGCGTTGGCGAAGTCCCGGGACCGGGTCGCCATGGTCTGCGCGCGGGCCACCCGCGCGAAGATCGGCCAGGTGGTGATGGACAGGGTGAGTACCACGTTGGTGACGCTGGAACCGAGCACGCCGGCGACGAAGACGGCGAGCAGGATGGACGGGAAGGCGAGCTGGATGTCGGCCAGCCGCATGACTGTCGCGTCCACCACCCCGCCGAGGTAGCCGCAGAGGATGCCGATCGCGGCGCCCACCGTGCCGGCCAGCAGCAGGGTCGCCGCGCCGACCAGCAACGAGATCCGGGCCCCCTGCATGATCTGGGGTAGCAGGTCCCGGCCGACCTGGTCGGTGCCGAGCAGGGCCAGGCCGCCGTCGGACATCCGGCTGCCCGGCGGGAGCAGCCGGTCGGTGACGGAGGTCGCGATCGGGTCGTACCGGGCGATCAGCGGCCCGATCACCCCGGCGACCAGGTAGGCGGCGATCACCCCGAGCGGGAGCCACAGGCGCAGCCGGCGACGTCGGCGGCGGGGCGCGGTGGCCGGTGGGGTCGCCGTCGCGTCGGGCGGACCGTCGTCGGTGGGCACGAGCGGGGCGCCGAGCACGGCCGGGCCGGGTACGCCGTCGGACACGGTGGTCACCTCTCAGACGCTCTCGCGGACCCGGGGGTCCAGCCGGACGTACAGCAGGTCGACGAGCAGGTTGATGACGATGAAGATCACCGCGACGGTGATCACGCAGGCCTGCACGACCGAGTAGTCGCGGGCGGCGATGGCGTCGGTCATCAGCCGGCCCACCCCCGGCCAGGCGAAGACGGTCTCGACGATCACCGCGCCGCCGAGCAGGCTGCCGAACTCCAGGCCGGCCACGGTGACGACGGGGATCAGCATGTTGCGCATGGCGTGCCAGCCGACGACCCGGGTCTCGGACAGGCCCTTGGCCCGGGCGGTGACCACGTAGTCCTCGTGCAGCACGTCGAGCAGCCCGGAGCGGACCAGCCGGAGCACCACGCTGAGCAGCGGCAGGGCCAGCGTCACCGCCGGCATGACCATCGCGGCCGGGGACGCGGCGCCGGAGCTGGGCAGCAGGTGCAGGAACCGGGAGAAGACCAGGATCAGCATGATGCCGACCCAGAACGTCGGCAGGGACTGGGTGAGCATCGACAGCACCGAGACCACCCGGTCCACCACGCCGTTGGGTCGGGTGGCCGCCAGGGTGCCCAGGGCGAACCCGAGGACCAGGGCGATGGCGAAGGCGGTCAGCGCCAGGGCGGCGGTCGCCGACAGGTGGGTGAGCACCAGGTTCGTCGCGGCGTCGTGCAGCCGGAACGACTCGCCGAAGTCGAGGGTGACGGCCCGCCGGAGGAACTGGACGTACTGCACGGGCAGCGAGGCGTCGAGCCCGTACTCCCGGCGCAGCGCCTCGACGGCCGACTGGTCGGCGTCCGGGCCGAGCACCGCGGTCGCCGGGTCGCCGGAGACCGCCCGCATCGCGAAGAAGACCACCGTCGCCGCGCCGAACAGGACAAGTACCGAGATCGCGAGGCGACGCAGCGCGTACCGCAGCATCCCGGGCCCCTCAGTTGCCGGGCGGCGGGTCGCCGGCCAGCGCCGCCTCGACGTCCTCGACGACGGCGACGGCCGCGCGGCCCTCCTCGCCGCTGACCGGTGTCGGTCCGCCGGTCAGCGCGGCGTCGACGAACGCCTCCAGCTCGGTGCGCAGGTTGTACGCGCCGCCGCCGTCACGGCCGGGCCAGAAGTAGGTGTCCATGAAGCTGGCCACCCCGTCGCGGCGGGCGTACAGCAGGTCGTTGTGCGAGAGGTTCATCTCGAGGATGCCGTGCTCGCCGACGATCCGCAGACCGGCGTCGGCGCGCGACGGGCGGGAGTGCGGCAGCGTCCAGTTGTTCTCCATCGTGCCGATGGCCCCGTCGGCGAAGCGCACCGTGGCGTGTACGACGTCGTGGCTGGGCGAGAGCACCTTGCGGCCGACCGCGCCGGTGACCTCGACCTCGCGGCCGGTCACGAACCGGAGCAGGTCGGCGTCGTGGATGCCGAGGAACCAGGCGACCGAGGTCCGGTCCCAGATCCCCTCGCCCACCGCCTGCGAGGTGCACCGCCACACCTTGACGTGCCAGATGTCCCCGAGTTCGCCGGAGCGCACCACCTCGCGCAGGCGCAGCACCCGGGGGTCGAACCGCAGCACGTGGCCGATCATCAGCGCGTCGGGGTCGGGCCGGCCGGCGATGATCCGGTCGCAACTGGCCCGCGACAGCGCCATCGGCTTCTCCAGCAGCACCCGCTTGCCCGCCGCGAGCGCGGCGAGGGTCGCGTCCTCGTGCAGGTGGTCAGGCGTGCAGACGCTCACCGCGTCGACCTCGTCGAGGAGGTCGCCGACGTCCGGGACGGCCCGGACGCCGAGGTGGGTCTCGGCCCATTCCCGGTTGCGCGACGAGATGTCGGCGACGGCGACCAGCTCGGCCTGCCGTACGTCGCGCAGCGCGCGGGCGTGCAGCTGTCCCTGGACCCCGACTCCGACGACACCGATCCTTAAGCGGTCCACACCCGGCCCCCACTGTTGCATACCCACCGAAAGCTAGATGTGTACCTAGCTGCGATAGTTGTACACCTGCGACGAGGGTCGCGCAAGACGCGAATTCACCTCCGCATCCCGCCCCCGACCTGCGGGATCGACGATCGCCGGTGGCCGCCCGCTCGGCGGCGACGCACCACCACGAGGGCCGCCGACAGCAGCACCACCCCCGCGCCGACGCCGGCCGCCAGCCACCGGACCGGCCTCGGCGACGGGTCGACCGTGTCGGCGATCCACTCCCCGAGCACGTCGGTGCGGGCACTGAAGTCGGGGCCCGGGTGCGGACATCCCGGCCCGGTGCTGACCACTGCCACCAGGACGGCCGTCCCGTCGGCCCGCTCCCGGAAGTAGGGGCCACCGGAGTCGTGCGGACACGGGCTGGTGTCCGCCCGGGGCCGCCGGCCGGAGGTCTCGACGAGGTCCGCACCGACCCGGTCGACGGTGAACTCGCCGGTCTGGAGCCGGTCCGTCGGCGCGGCGGCGTCGGCGGCCGTCAGTCCGTACCCGGTCAACCGCAGCACCTCGCCCGCCACCGGCGGCCCGCCGGCGATCTCCAGCGGCGGCACACCGGTGATCGCGGTGTCGAGTTCGACCAGGGCCACGTCCGCGCCGTCCGCCTGCCGGACCGCGACGACGTCGGCCTCGTAGCCGTCCCGGCCGCCGAGGTCCGTCCGCCCGACCGTGACGGTGGTCCGCTCGGCCACCGTCCGGCCGACCCGCCGGCCGTCCGGGGTACGGAAGCAGTGGCCGGCGGTGATCACCCACCGCGGGGCGACCAGCGCGCCGGAACACCAGCTGTCCCGGGTGCCGCCGCCGTCCACCGGCAGGCGGGTCATGGTCAGCCGGGCGGTGAACCGGTACGCGCCGTCGGCCACGTCCTCGCCGTGGGCGATCGCCGACGCCGGGCGGGGCGCGACGGGAGCGACGGCAACCGCCGTGGCCGCCACGGCGACCATGACACACTGTGTGGCGAGTCGGAGCACGGGTTCACCAGCCTGTACGTACGGGAGCAGGAACGCTGCGATGCTGCGCCCCCGGCCGTCCGGGCGGCGTCAGCGGCGCCCTTATCGGTTCTTTATGCGCCGGGTGCCAGCCTTGCGGGCGGTCCCGGGCACGGGGGAGGCGACGGGAAGGGGACGGCGTGCGGGTGCTGATGGCCGACGACGAGCGGGTGCTGGCCGACATGGTCGCCGAGGGGCTGCGGCGGCTGTCCATGGCCGTCGACGTGGTCTACGACGGCGACAGCGCCCTGGAACGGCTCGCCGTCAACCGCTACGACGTGGCCGTGCTCGACCGGGACATGCCCGGTCAGACCGGCGACGAGGTGTGCCGGTGGATCGCCGGCTCCGCCACCGGGACCCGGGTGCTGCTGCTGACCGCCGCCGCCGGCATCCGGCAACGCGTCGAGGGCCTCGGCCTGGGCGCGGACGACTACCTGACCAAGCCGTTCGCCTTCGCCGAACTCGTCGCCCGGTTGCAGGCGCTGTCCCGGCGCTCGACCCCGGCGCTGCCCCCGGTGCTGGAACAGGACGGCATCGTGCTGGACGTCACCCGGCACACCGCCACCCGCGACGGGATGCCGCTGTCGCTGTCCCCCAAGGAGTACGCCGTCCTGCACGTGCTGATGCGCGCCGGCGGCCGGATGGTCAGCGCCGAGGACCTGCTGGAACAGGCGTGGGACGAGAACACCGACCCGTTCACCAACACCGTACGGACCACCGTGATGACCCTGCGCCGCAAACTCGGTGATCCGCCGGTGATCCACACCGTGCCCCGGGTCGGCTACCGGCTCGGAGCATGAACCTGCCCTCACCGGCCCGGCGGATGCTCCTGGTCGTCGGGGCGCTCCTGCTCGTCGCCCCGTTCGTGACGACGGCCGCCGACCTGCTGCTCGCGCTGTGGCGGGAGTTCGGCCCGTCCTGGTGCGCCACCCCCGCGTTGCAGGCCCCGGAGGGCGACGCCCCGTTCGTCTGTGTCCAGGTGTTCCGGCGGCCGAGCATCCCCCTGGCGATCGCCGTGACGCTGGTGCTGCTGGCCCTGCTGGCCGCCGCCTACCCGGCCGTCCGCTGGTGCCTGCGCCCGCTGCGGGACCTCGTCCCGGTGATCGCCGACGTCGGGCCGCAGAACCTGGGCCACCGGCTCAGGCCCGGCCCCGGCCGCGACGAGCTGGCCGTCCTCGGCCGCACCATCGACGAGATGATGGACCGGATCGCGGTGGGCTACGAGGCGCAGCGCCGGTTCGCCGCCGACGCGTCCCACGAGCTGCGCACCCCGCTGGCCGTCCAGCGCACCCTGATCGAGGTCGGCCTGACCCGCAGCCTCACCGACGACCAGCTCGCACTGCTCGCCGCGCAACTGCTGGAGACCAACGAACGCAACGAGCGCCTGATCGAGGGGCTGCTGGTGCTCAGCGAGAGCGACCGGGGCCTGCTGACCCGCGTCCCGCTGCGGCTCGACCGGATCGTCGCGACGGTGCTCGACGCCCACCGCGGCCGGGCCGAGCAGGCCGGCGTCACGATCGTCAGCCGGCTGAGCCCCCGGCTGGTCGTCGGGGAACAGGTGCTGCTGGAACGGCTGGTCGTCAACCTGGTGCAGAACGGCCTGAAGTACAACCGGCCCGACGGCACCCTCACGGTGCTGGTGGGCACCGACCCGGCGCTGGTCGTCGAGAACACCGGTGACGACGTCCCCCCGGACGAGGTCGCCGCCCTGTTCGAGCCGTTCCGACGCCGGTTCGGCAAGCGCATCGACCACAGCGGCGGCGCGGGCCTCGGGCTGGCGATCGCCCGCTCGATCACCCGGGCCCACGAGGGCATCATCACCGCCTCCTCCACCGGCCGCGACGGGCTACGGGTGCAGGTCACCTTCCCGACCGTGGACACCGGCACGGACGACGGCTGAGCCGGCGGGCCGGCCCGACGCTCAGTCGCTGTCGCCCGGGCGGGCGACCGGTTCGCCGCCGATGCAGCCCACGTTCACCTCGAACTCCCCCGCCGGGCCGGTGAAGGTCACCTCGGCGTCGTCGTCCGGGCCCCGGTCCACGTCCTTCACCCGGTAGCCCTGCGCCGGGGCCCAGGAGACCAACCGCACCTCGGACCCCACGCACTCGGCGACCGCCGTACCGCCGGGGGTGGAGAAGCTGCGGCGCTGGCCGGGCGTCGCGGCGGGGCCGCCGGTCGGGGACGACGGCGCGGACGCCGCCGGGCCCGAGGGCACCGCCGGGGTCGGCTCCGGGGCCGCCAGGGCCCGCTCCACCTCGGCCTGGCTGCGCACCCCGCCGGGGGTGCCGGTGATGCTCTCCCCGACCAGCCGGATCGCGGCCACCCCGATCAGGGTGGCGAGCACGGCGGCGGCCAGCCAGCCGGCGGTGGCGAGGAGCGTACGGCGACCCATGCCCCGACTATGCCCGACCGGCCGCTAAGCCGGGCCCGGCGGCAGGATAAGCGGAGGTTAAGAGCCGGCCCGGGGGCCGGTGGCACCGGCTAGCCTGCCTAGCGGTGGCAACCCTGCTCCTGATCGGGGACGACGGATGAGACGGCGGCTGGCGCTGCTGGTCGCGGCGACCAGTTGCCTGACCCTGGTGGCCTTCCTGGTGCCGCTGGCCCTGCTGGTGCGCACGGTCGCCGAGGACCGGGCCACCGTCCGGGCCACCGCCGACGTGCAGGGGCTGGTGCCGGTCGTCGGCACCGCCGACACCGCGACGATCCGGTTGACCGTGGAACAGCTCACCGCCGAGTCGGGGCGGCCGGTCAGCGTCTACCTGCCCGACGGCACGGTGCTCGGCGCGCAGGAGCCGCGTACCCCCGCGGTGGCGCTCGCCGCCCGGGGCCAGAGCCTCACCGCGGAGCTGGACGGCGGTCGGGAGATCGTGATCGCGGTGCAGGGCCGGGCCGACGGCACCGGTGTGATCCGTACCGTGGTGCCCCGCGCCGACGTCACCGCCGGGGTGGCCCGCGCCTGGCTGGTGCTGGCCGCGCTCGGCATCGTGCTCGTGCTGCTCGGCCTCGCCGTGGCCGACCGGCTGGCCCGCACCCTGGTCCGGCCGATCACCGAACTGTCCTCGGTCTCGCACCGGCTGGCCAACGCCGAGCTGACCGCCCGCGCCGAGCCGGCCGGCCCGCCGGAGCTGCGGGAGGTCGCCGGTGCGCTCAACCACCTGGCCGCCCGGATCCAGGTGCTGTTGCGGGAGGAACGCGAGCAGGTGGCGGACCTGTCGCACCGGCTACGGACGCCGTTGACGGCGTTACGGCTGGAGGCGGAGTCGCTGCGCGACCCGGACGACGCGGCCCGGGTGGCGGCGGCCGTGGACGGGTTGGAGCGGGCGGTGACCGGGCTGATCCGGCAGGCGCGCTGGCGCAGCGACCCGGCCGAGGGTGATCCCGGCGCGCTCACCGCCGACGCCGCCGCGATCGTCGGGGAACGGGTCGCCTTCTGGTCGGTGCTGGCCGAGGACACCGGCCGCACCGTCGATCTCGACCTCGCGGCCGGGCCGCTGCCGGTCGGGGTGCCCGCCGACGAGTTGGCCGCGGCCGTGGACGCGCTGCTGGGCAACGTCTTCGCGCACACCCCGGAGGGCACCGGCTTCACCGTCCGGTTGACCCGGGAGGCGGCCGGCGTCGCGTTGACCGTCCGCGACGAGGGACCGGGGATACCTGCCGCGCTGGTGGAGCGGGGGGCCAGCCAGGCCGGCTCGACCGGGCTCGGCCTGGACATCGCCCGGCGGGCCGCGCAGGCCAGTGGCGGGCGGCTCGACCTGGGGTCGGGCGCGCGGGGCGGCGCGGTGGTGACGCTACGGCTCGGGCCGCCCCGGTCGGCCTTAACCGGAGCTTAGGGTCGGCGCAGCGCGCCGCTATCCACCGCCGGAGCACGCTGAGCGCACCAACCGAGAAACTCCGGAGGTACGCATCATGAAGCGCACATCCCTGCTCCTGGCCGCTGCCGGCGGTGCCGCCGTCCTCGCCGTCACCGGCACGGCGATCGGCGTTTCCGCCGCGGAACGGGCCCCCGGCCCCACCGCCACCACCGCCCCGGCCCCGGTGGACCCCACCGTCACGCCGACGGCCGCGACACCCGGCGGCACGCCGACGGCTGGGACGCCGGGTGGCACGCCGACGGCGGCGACGCCGGGTGGCAGCACCGCCCCGACCACCGACGACGCGGTGAGCCAGCAGCGGGCCGGTGAGATCGCGCTGGCCAAGGTGGGTGGTGGTCGGATCACCGAGATCGAGCGGGAGCGGGAGGAGGGCCGCCCGGTCTGGAGCGTGGAGATCATCAACGGCGACACCGAGCACGAGATCGAGGTCGACCGGGAGAACGGCAACATCGTCAAGTCCGAGCATGAGAAGGCGGACGCCGACGACCGGTCCGGTCACGACGACTCCGACGACGACGACCGGGACGACGACTCCGACGACCGGGACGACGACGACTGACATGTGTCGGGTGCGGGTGCCCGGCCGGTTGCGCACCGCCGACCAGCGGTGCGCAACCGGCCGGTGCCGGCCCCGCACGGTGACGGGTGGGCTGCCCGGCAGAGATCGCCCGGACGGCCCACCCGTCGGTGTCGGCGGTCAGAAGGTGTGCAGGTCGACCGCGAGGCCCCCGGTGCCGGCATGGCTGACCGCCACCCAGTCCGTGCCGGCCCCGGCGAGCCACCCCGGAAAGCGGCCGAGCTGACGGCCCGTGTCCACCTCGTACACGAGCACCATCGGGCGCTCGTCCTCGGCTCCGCTGACCGCCACCAGCCCGGCCGTCACCGCCGACCGCCAACTCGCCGACGTGCCGGGCAGCACCGGGTCCGGCGCGGTCCAGCGGGCGACACCGGTGGCCAGGTCGAGCAACGCCAGCGCGCCGGTGTCGGCGGTGTCGCGGACCAGGACCGACCGGTCGTCGCCGTCGATCGGGACACCGGCGGCGACGCCCCGCCAGACCGTCCTGCCGGTACGCAGGTCGACCAGTTGCGGCCGTTCGTCGGCGGTGACCGCGACGAGCCGGGTCCCGACCCCGATCAGCTCCATCCCGCTGAGGTCGTTCGCCAGCCGCTTGGCGCACTCGCCGTTCTCCCGACGCCCGCTGTAGACCGCGCCGGACCAGCCCTTGGCACCGGTGTCCGCGTCGACGCTGGCGATGCTGACCGTGCAGCGCTGGTCCCCCTTGGGCGGGTCGTGGTCGGTGCTGACCAGCAGGTCGTCGGCGGCGAAGCCGAACCAGGCCCGGTTCGGCAGCCGCCCGGCGCCGGTCCGGCCGGTGGTGGGGACGACCGGGGTGTAGGTGGCCGCCCGGGCGGAGGTGCTCAGCCGCACCACGACGTACCGGCCGGCGGCCGGCGCGTACGGCGGGCGCGCGCCGAGGGTGACGTCGCTGACCCGGGCGAACCGGTCGGAGGGCAGTTTCCACAGTTGACGGCCGCTGTCCAGCTCCCTGCCGATGATCACGCAGGTCGCCGCCACGCCGACGCCGACGCAGTCCCGGGCGTAGACGGCCTGCCCGTGGACGACCACGTCCTGGCTCCGGGCCGCCTGCCACCGGGTGGTGCCGGTCACGGCGTCGAGCACCTCCACACCGCCGTCGTCGTTGTCGCTGACCACGATGGACCCGCCGGCGATGACGTACCGGAAGCTGCCGTCGAACGGGTGCCGCCACCGCTCCTGCCCCGTACGACGGTCCACCGCCCGCAGCTCCCGTCCGTCGGGGACGACGATGAGCTGCCCGGTCTCCCCCACCTCTTGGTCGATCCGCCGCAGCGACATCGACCAGGCCGGCTGTGGGCCCTGCGGGGTGGGTGACCTGCTGCCCTCCCGCAGCCGCTCCGGGGTCTGCTCGACAGGCGTCGGTGGGCGCTGCGGGTGGGTCGCCGCGCAGGCGGGAAGCCCGACGACCAGGGTCAGGGCGACGGCGGCGGTACGCCAACGGGCTGGTCGGTGCGACGGCACGGGTTCCCCCTCGGTGGACGGTCGAGTCGTCACCCTAGGACCCGCGCGCATCCCCTGCCACCTGACGGACGAGGTGCCGGTCCCGGCGGCGCGGGACATCCACCCCTGGCCGGCGGGACAGGACGCGGACCAGGCTGCGCTGCGCGTCCGCCGATCCGGCGGCGCGCGGTGATCCGGAGGAAGCCCGTGGGTGTGCTGGCGCGGTCCCCGATGCCGACGGCGGCCGGTGGCCCCGTCCGTGGCGGTGGTGGTGGTCATGCTGGGACAGTGGACCGGCCATGCCGAACGTATCTGTGACCGCGCGGTCGACCGGGTGGGCGGTGCTCACCGGCACCGTCCTGCTCAGCCTCGGCGCGGTCGTCGCCTGGGCGGTGGCGACGCCGCCGTGGTCCGCCGCCCAGCTCTACTCGCTGGTCGACCTGCTCGACGGCATCGTCTACGGCACGCTGGCGTGGCTGATCCTGAGCCGGCAGCGCACCGGCAGCCGGATGCCCGCCGTGATCGCCTGCGCGGCGGCGCTGGGCAGCGCGGTCGCCGCCTGCGCCGGCCAGTGGCAACTCGCCGTGGGCGGGCCACCGGTGCTGACCGCGCTGCACCGCTGGGCCTGGGTGCCCGGCCTGTACGCGCTGGTCGTGGTGATGCCCTGGCTGCTGCCGGTCCGGCCGCCGGACCGGTTCGGCCGGTGCGCGGTCGCCGCCGGGGTCGGCTACGTGGTGGTGACGATGGCCGCCGCCGTCACCGCGCCGCCGCCGCTGGGGGTGCTGCCGCTGCCGGACGGGCTGCGGGGCGTGCGGGCCGCGCTGCTGCCCGTCCTGCCGTACCCGCTGGTCGGGCTCGGTCTGCTGGCCTGCGCCGGGTTGGGGTGGCGGTGGCGACGCGGCCCCGCCGCGCAGCGCCACGGCCTCGGCTGGGCGACCGCCGGCAGCGGGCTGCTCACCCTCGCCTTCCTCGCCACCCTGCTGCCCCCGGTCGTCCCCGCGGCCCTGCCGGCGCTGCTGATGCTCGCCTCGCAGGCGTTCTTCCCCGCCGCGGTGGCGGTGGTGGTGCTGCGCCAGCAGCTGTGGGGGCTGCGGCTGGCCGTGCGCCGCACCCTCGTGTGGTACCTGATGACCGCGGTGGTGATCGCCGCCTACTGCGCGACGGTGGCGCTGCTCGACCGGCTGCTGCCGCAGCGGCTGCCGCTTCCGCAGCTCGTCGTGACCGGGGTGCTCGCGGCGGCCTTCCAGCCGATGCGCGAGGCGGTGCAGCGGCGGGTGGACCGGCTCGTGCACGGCGAGGCCCCGGGACCGTTGCTGCACCGGGTGGTGCACAGCGTCGGCAGCACCACCGAGATCAGCGCGACGATCGCCGCCGCGCTCCGGCTCGCCGAGGTGCGCATCACCGAGGGTGGGCCACAGCCACCGCCGCACCCGTACGGCTGCCCGTTGACCGTGCCGTTGACCAGCGGTGACCGGCTCGTCGGCCAGTTGCACGCCTGGCCCCTGCCCGGTGAGCTGCTCGACGGGCGGGCCCGCGAGTCACTCGCCGTCCTCGCTCCGGTGGTCGCCGCGGTGGTGGACCTGGCCGGCACCAACCGGGACCTGGCCCGCTCGCGGCAACGGCTGGCCGAGGTACGCGACGAGGAGCGCCGCTCCCTGCGCCGCGACCTGCACGACGGCCTCGGCCCCGCGCTCAGCGGCATCGGGTTGGGGCTGGCCGCCACCCGCAACCTGCTGCGCCGCGACCCGGAACGGGCCGAGGACCTGCTGGACCGGTTGACCGGGGAGCTGACGGCACGGGCGGCGGAGGTCCGGGACATGGCGCACGGCCTGCTGCCCCCGGTGCTCGCCGACGGTGGCCTGAGCCCCGCCCTGCACCTGCTGCGGGACCAGTACGCCCGGACCGGGCTGCGGATCGTGCTGCACGGCCCGGCCACCCTGACGCCGCTGCCGGAGCCGGTCGCGACCGCCGCCTACGGGGTCACCGCCGAGGCGATCCGCAACGTGCAGCGGCACGCCGGGGTGGACCGGTGCACCGTGTCGCTGGACCAGCGGCCCGACCGGCTGCGGGTCACCGTCACCGATCAGGGTCGGGGCCTTCCGGCCGGGCCCACCGGCCACGGCGTCGGCCTGCACGCGATGCGGGAGCGGGCCGAGGCGGTGGGCGCGACCCTCACCGTGGGGCCGGCCGGCTCCCGGGGCACCACCGTCTGCCTGACCGTCCCCCTGGAGCAGCCGTGACCGACACCCCGATCCGCGTCGCCGTGGTGGACGACCACCCGGTCTTCCGGCTGGGCATGGGCGCGTTGCTCGACACCCTGGGTGGCATCGAGTGCGTGGGCGAGGCCGCCGACGCGTCGACCGCCGTGGCGCTCGTGGCCCGGGTACGCCCGGACGTGGTGCTGATGGACCTGCACCTCGGCCAGGGGTCGGGGATCGAGGTGACCCGGCTGCTGCGCCGCGACCATCCGTCGGTGCGGGTGCTGGTGGTGAGCATGCTCAACGACGACGCGTCCCTGGTCGCCGCGCTGCGCGCCGGAGCCCGCGGCTACCTGCTCAAGGGCGCCTCCGCCGCCGACGTGGAGCGGGGCATCCGGGGGGTGGCCGGCGGCGACCTGATCCTCGGTGGCCCGCTCGCCGACCGGGCCGGCGCGCTGCTGGGCGCCCGCGCCGACGTCCCGTTCCCGCAGCTCACCGACCGGGAACGGGAGATCCTCGAACTGCTCGCCCGGGGGCTGTCGAATCCGCTGATCGCGCACCGGCTCGGGTTGAGCGCCAAGACCGTCCGTAACAACGTCTCGGTCATCCTGGTCAAGCTGCACCTGGGCAGCCGCGCCGAGGCGATCGCCCTGGCCCGCGACCACGGGTTGGGCGCGCCCAGCCCGGCGGAGGCCCCGGCCACCCCGGTCCCGGACCGGTCGGCGTGACCGGGGGCGACCGCGACCCCGGGCACGGGCCGGCCGGCGGTCCGGCTGCCGGGCGGGCCGGGGTCGGGCGGGCACCCGCCCGGTGCGACGCCGCCGTCGTGGGGTCAGCTCGGTCGGGCGTCGGGCAGGGTGACGCCGGTGAGCTGCGCGCAGTAGGCCAGCAACTCCTCCCCGAGCGGGGCGAGCCGCGACGGCGACGGCCGCCAGTCGCGGGCGCTGACGTACCGCCCGCTGACCAGGACGTCGGGGTCGGTGCCCACGGCGAGGCGCACCTGGGCGCGGGCGGCGTCGTCGGGGCTGGTCGGGGCGGCGGCACCGCCCATCCGGGTGCGTACCCAGCCGGGGTCGAGCGCGTTGCTCAGCGTGGCGGGCCAGCGGCGGGCGACGGCCACGGCGAGCGCCAGGTCCAGCAGCTTCGAGGTGGCGTACGCCTCGACGCCGTGGAAGGGGCGGGTGTCGTACCGCAGGTCGGTCAGGTCGGCGACCCCGTCGGCGGCCATCGCCGACGACACGAACACCAGCCGGCCGGGCGGCGGCAGCAACGCCGTCAGCAGGTACGGCGCGAGCACGTTGACCTGGAACGTCGACTCCAGCCCGTCGCCGGTCAGCTCCCGCTCGACGGCGTCGAGGCGGGCGATCCCGGCATTGTGGACGATCGCGTCGTAGCGGCCGAACGCGGCGAGCGACCGGGCGAGCGCCGTGGTCTGCGCGAGCGAGGCCAGGTCACCGACCACCACCCCGGCCGCGTCGGGCACCGCCGCCTTGGCCACCGCCGCCCGTTGTTCGTCGCGGGCGTGCAGCACGACGCGGTGCCCGGCGGCGACGAGTCGCGCCGCGGTACGCCGACCGATGCCGTCCACCGATCCGGTGACCACCATGGTGCCCATGCCGTTCCCTCCGTCCTGGTGCGACCGCACCCCGGGCAGGTCGTTGCCCCGACCGATGGGACCCGGCGTCGCTTGGCGGCGGCTGAACGCGGCCGCCGCCGGCCACGCCAGGTGCGGACCAAGTGGTGGTCGTTGTGCTGGGGGCATGAAGAGATTCCTCGCCATCGGCCTGACGCTCACCCTCAGCGCCGGGCTGACCGTGGCCGCGGCCGGCACCGCGCTCGCCCGCCCGAACTGCGACGTGCCCGACCCGCCGTCGGCCTGCGACGACAGCCCGACCGAGCCGACTCCCCCGCCGGTGGGCAGCGACAAGTACCCGACGGGCTGGTTGGAGTCGTGGGAGTACGTCGGCGGGGCGGTCCGGGTCAGCGGCTGGGCCAGCGACCCCAACGGCGGCCCGGTGCAGGTGACGGCGCAGACCGCCGGGTCGCCGGCGGTGACCCGCCCGGCGAACCTGTGGCACGTCGAGCGGAACGGTTTCGTCGGCTTCTCGTTCACCGTGCCGAGTTCGGCGCTGGCCGGAGTGCACACGTTCTGCGTCACCGCGAACAACGTGCCCGACGGCACCCAGCCGGTGCCGGAGGTCGCCCCGCTGTCCTGCCCGCAGTACCGGATCACCCCGGCGGCGCCGAGCGGGCTGACGCTGTCCACCGGCTACCAGGAGGGCAGGCGGACGCTGGACGTCACCTTCACCGACAACTCGGTGCGGGAGGACAACTACCGGATCGACCTGAGCTGGCTGCAGACCACGCCGGACGACACCCCGACCGACCCGGGGCTGCCGACCACCCCGCCGGGTGGGCCGTCGCTGCCGATCCCGCAGCCCACCTGGGGTGCGCCGATCCCCACCACCGAGGTCGGCGTCGCGCGGGCGGTCATCTACGGCACCCCGGACACCGGGCGACGCACCTGGCACTTCACCCACATGCCGCAGGCGTTCGTGCACGTGGTGGTGGTGTCGAACGAGGCCGGTCTGACCTCCGCCGCGCTCAGTGGAGGCATCTCCACCCGCTGAGCGGGGTCCGGACGTGACGGCGATCGGCGTGCTGGGCCCGGTGCGGGCGGTCCGCGACGGCACGCCGGTCGACCTCGGCGCGCCCCGGCAACGCGCGGTGCTGGCCCGGCTGGTCGCCGGCGGTGGCCACGTCGTGTCGGTGGACCGGCTCGTCGACGACCTCTGGGCGGGCGACCCGCCGCCCCGGGCCCGGGCCGCCCTCCAGGTGTACGTGTCGAACCTGCGCCGGGTCCTGGAACCGCACCGTCGCGCGCGGACCCCCGCCCGGGTCCTGGTCACCGTCGCCCCCGGGTACGCCCTGCGGCTGCCGACCGCACACGTGGACGCCTGGCGGTTCGAGGCGGCGCTGCGGTCCGCGACGCCGGACGCCACATCCGGTCCGGTCGCGGCGCTCGCCGTCCTCGACGGGGCGCTCGCCTGCTGGGGGGCGGGCGACCCGTACGCCGAGTTCGGTGGGGAGCCGTGGGCGGACCGGGAGGGCGAGCGGCTGACCGAGCTCCGGGCGACCGCCGTCGAGCAACGCGTCGGGCTCCTGCTCGAACTCGACCGGCCGCACGAGGTGGTGCGCGACCTCGACCCGCACGTCCGCGAGCACCCGCTGCGGGAACGGGCCGCGATGCTGCTCGCGGTCGCCCTGTACCGCCTCGGTCGGCAGGCCGACGCGTTGGACGTGCTGCGCTCCGTCCGCGCGACGCTGGCCGAGCAGTTGGGCATCGACCCCAGCCGGGCCCTGCGGACCCTGGAGACGGACCTGCTGCGGCAGAGCCCCCGGCTGGAGCCGGCCGTCCCCGGGCCGCCGGTGCACGCCACCCCGGGTCCGCTGCCGGGGGCCGCCGTTCCCGGCCCGCCACCGGCGGCGACCGGGCCGGACCCGCACCAGGTGTGGGGGCGTACGGCGGAACTGGCCCGACTACGGGCGGCAGCCGACCGGGCCGCCCGGTCGGGGCTCGGCATCTGCTGGCTCGGCGGGGAGGCCGGGGCGGGGAAGTCGACGTTGGTGCGGCAGATCGCCGGGGCCCTCGCGGACGCCGGCTGGCGGACGGCGGTCGGCGTCTGCCCGCCGGTGGAGGGTGCTCCGCCGGCGTGGGCGTGGCGTGAGGTGGTCGCCGCCACCAGGCGGTTCCTGCCGTCCGGGGAGACGGAGCACCGGGGCCTGCGCCCGCTGCCGGACCCCGACGGGCCGCAGGACGCCCGGGGCGGGTACGACGAGTTCCACCTCCGTCGGGCGTGGACCGCCCACCTGTCCCGGCTGAGCGGGCACGGTCCGCTGCTGCTGGTGGTCGAGGACGTGCACCACGCCGACGGGGCGACCCTGCGGGTGCTGCGGCATCTCGCCGCCGCGCTCACCGGCTCCCCGGTGCTGGTGGTGGTGACCTACCGGCCGGACGAGGTGACCGACGACGTGGTGGCGGCGCGGGCGGCGCTGGCCGGCGTGCCGGCGGTCGAGATCACGCTCGGTGGTCTCGACGCGGAGGCCGTCACCGCGTTGCTGCGCCGGCACGGCGTGCACGACTCCGCGGTGCTGCGGACGGTCCGGGAACGCTCGGCGGGCAATCCGCTGTTCGCCATCGAGCTGGCCGGGCTGGTCGCGGCGGAGGGGCCGGCGGCGGCCCTGGACGGGGTGCCCGCCGGCCTCGGGCACCTGCTGGCCCGCCGGCTGGCACGGTTGCCCCCGGACGCGCGGACGGTGCTGCGGCACGCCGCGGTCTGTGGCGTGGAGGTCGACGTCGATTTCCTGCTCGCGGTCGACGGCGGACCGGAGGAACCGGTCCTCGCCGGCCTGGAGGCCGGCGTGGCGGCCGGCCTGCTCGTCGAGCCCGCACCGGGACGGGTGCGGTTCGCCCACACCCTGATGCGCGACGTGCTCTACCACGGCCTCCCGCTGCTGCGCCGGACCCGGCTGCACGCCCGCGTCCTGGCGGTGCTCCGCGAGCAGCGACGCGACGACGTGGCGGCGTCGGGACGGCACGCGCTGGCGGCGCTCATCCCGTCCACCGCCACCGACGCCGTCGTCGACCGCACCGTCGATGAGCGGCCGGTCCGGCGTCAGCCGACCACCGCCACCCCCGACTGCGACTCCCCGAACTCCCAGCCCGCCAACAGCTTGCGTCGGCCGGCGAGGGCCGAGGTGCCGGTCGGCCACTCGGTCGCGCCCAGGTAACAGGCGCCCGCGGCCCGCGCCGAGAACGGCTCCAGGCAGTGCAGGCTCAGGTGGTCCCGCAGCGGAGGCGGCTCGACCTGGGCCAGCGCCGCCGCCCACTCCTGCTCGACCCGCCGGTGGTCGCCCGGCCCGATCGGGAGCAGCGCCGGCAGCCGGTGGGTGAACGTCGCCATCCGCATGGCGTCGTGGACGGTGCCGTCGGTGGCCAGGCGCAGCAGCGCCGAGAGCCGGTAGTTCCACCGGTGCGCCGACTCCGCCGTCAGGTCGAGGCCGTGCCGGTCGATCAGCACACCCAGGTCGACGCCGCGCACGAGCAGGTCGGCGTCGACCGCCCGCACGTCGGCGAGGAAGGCCGCCGGCAGCACGTCGTCGGCCCACTCGACCGCGAACAGGGAGTTCGCCAGGTCGAACTCCCAGCCGAGGGCGGCATGGTCGGCGTCGAGGTAGCAGGCATCGACGTCGGGCAACGCGACCGGAGCCGACGACGCGAGGGCGGCGGGGGTGAGCCAGCCCGCCGGGAGCAGGAACTCGTCGAGGGTGTCCCCGCCGAAGTAGGCGTCGTGCCGACCGGCGGGGAGATCGGACCGCCCGAGCAGAGCGGCGAAGGCAGCAGTCAGGTCCACCGGGGCAGTCTGCCCCGGGGATACGACGCCGCCGGGACGGGGGGCGCGGCTACCGGGTCCGGGGCCGCTGGAGGGCGAGGTGGTCGAGCAACTGGGTCAGCCCGTCGTCCCGGGGCGCCACCTCCAGCGCCGGATCGTCGGCGAGGACCGCCTGTTGGAGCAGGTGCAGCCGCTTCGACGGCTCCAGCCCCAGTTCCTCCACCATGGAGGTGCGCAGCCGGTGGAAGACCGCCAGGGCCTCGCGCCGCTGGCCGCTGCGGTGCAACGCGACCATCAGCTGCGCGCACAGGTTCTCGTTGAGCCCGTGCTCGGCGATGAGCAGGGTGAGTTCGGCCAGCACGTCCTGGTGGTGGCCGAGTCGCATGCGTGCCTCGATGCACTGTTCGACGGTGGTGAGCCGGGTCTGTTCCAGCGCCTTGAGGCGGGGCTCGGCCACGGTGCCGGCGCGCACGTCCGCGAGCGCCGGGCCGCGCCACAGCGCGCAGGCGCGCACCAGCAGCGCCGCCGCGTCGACGTTCTCGCCGGCCGCCAGGGCACGTCGACCGGCCGAGGCGAGCTGTTCGAACAGGCGCAGGTCGAACTCGTCGGGGGCGACCCGGAGCACGTAGCCGCCGGGGACGGTGACCAGCACCCGCTTGGCCACCTCGGCGACCGGGACGTCGAGCAGGCCGGCGAAGCACTTGCGGATCTGGAGCACGTACGTCTGGAGCGTGGTCAGCGCGCTGACCGGTGGGGACGCGCCCCACAGGTCCTGGATCAGCGCGGAGACCGGCACGGTCTGGTCCGCGTTGAGCAGCAGCAGGCCCAGCACGCTGCGGGGTTTCGGGGCGGTCGGTGTGGCGGTCTGACCGGCGTGGGCGAGCACGAGCGGTCCCAGGATCCGGATTTCCATGGCGTCTCCCCCCAGAGCACGAGCTGCCTGCGTCCCGGCGTGCCGCTGCGGGGACCGGACGACAGCGGAAACCACACTTATCCATCTGGACAGGCGTCAGTTACAGGCGACATTCAGGCCTTTTCGCATCGCGGTGGCACGACGTTCGACTGAGAGGCTAGCCGGTTTCTGAGCGATCGTCGTCGATTGTTCGAGCAATTTTCGAGGACTTACGGATGGACCGAGGTCAGGCCACCTGACGGGGGTGAGAAAAAGGGCCGGCGGCGACCCGGGTCGGGCGGCAGCCGGCCACACATCGACATCATTGATGGCCTTCATCGAAAATGGGATGTGTCGCCCCGAAGGGTCCCGACCGCCATGCTTCGGGCGGGCAGGTTCATCGCCGGCGCAGCGCCGCAGCCCCGACCCGCCAGAGGATGTCCGGACGACGCAGCCGGGCGGGGCCGGCCGTCAGGTTGACGACCTCCAGGAAGGCCCGGTGCACCACCTCGTCGGTCACCGTCGCGTGCTGGACCGCCTCGGCCAGGCCACGGCGCAGCCGCCAGCCGAACGGCCGGGCGACGGTCACGTGCGGCAGGTAGCAGTCCTGTGCGGCGGAGAATTCCCAGGCGTCGTCCACCACCGCCCGGACCCGCCGGAAGTACCCGTACGCCGGCCGGTCCACAGCGCCGGGTTCGGCGAGCCAGTCGGCGAGCGCGAGCGCCTGCACGGCCGCCACCGAGATGCCCTGGCCGTAGGTCGGGTTGAACGAGGCGACCGCGTCGCCGATCGCCACCAGGCCGGCCGGGAACCGGTCCAGCCGGTCGAAGTCGCGGCGGACGCTGTCCGGGAAGCGGTGCACGTACACCTCGCTGGCCGGCTCGCACGCGTCGGGCAGCAGCCGCAGCGGGGTGGCCGGGTCCGACCGGCAACGCTCCAGGAACCCGCCCAGGTCGCGGCCCGGCCGCCGGTCGCCGTAGCCGCTGACCAGGGTCAGCCAGCGGTCCCCCTCGACGGGTGTCATCGAGCTGGGGCCGGTGCGCGCCCGGCTCGGCGTGTGGACCGAGTACACCGCCACGTGCCCGGCCAGCCGCTGGCCGGGTTCCCGGTGGAACAGGCAGGTGGCGTAGCCGAGGTCGAGGGCCATCCGGCGTTTGTCGGGCGCGGGGTAGCCGAGCCGGCCGAGCCAGTCGGCCAGCCGGCTGGACCGTCCGGTGGCGTCCACCACGAGGTCCGCGCCGTGCCGCTGGGCGTCGGTGCGGCCCGGGGGGCGGACCAGCGCGCCGTCGACCCGGCCGGCGGTGGCGGTGAGCCCGACCCCGGTCCCCCCGACCAGGGCCACGTTGGGCAGCGCGAGGACCCGCCGGCGGAGGTGCCACTCCAGGAACGGCCGGGACACGCTGACCACGCTGCCGCCGCGTACCGGGACCTTGACCCGGCCGTCGAGGAACCACTGCGCGCCACCGGGACCGCTGGTGACCAGTTGGCCGCCCTCGCGCACCATCTGCCGCACGACGCCGGGCAGCAGCCGCTCGATGACGGTCCGGCCCCGGCCGAGCAGGGTGTGCGCCTGGCTGCCGTGCGGCGCGCCCCGGCGGATCACCGGGGCGTCCGCCAGCCCGTCGGGCTCCACGATCCACACCCGGTCGGCGTGGTCGGCCAGGACCCGGGCGGCGACCAGGCCGGCGACGCTGCCGCCGAGGACGAGCGCGGTCCGCATCAGCGACCGGCGGCCGGGCGTGGGCGGCCGGGCCACGCGTGGGCGACCGCCAGCACGTGAGCGGGCAACTCCCGGTGGGTCACCAGGACGCCCGGGGCGTCGACGGCGGGCCGCCACGCCGGCGGTGCCGGCGGCGCGGTCCGCCAGCGCAGCAGCCGGCCGCCGCGCAGCCCGGTGCCGTGCAGCTTGGCCACCGCCTCCTTGCCGGTCCACAGCGCCAGGAAGTCGACGCCGAGCCGCTGCACCGGCCGCCCGCGCAGCCAGTCGGTGTCCTCGGGGGTGAACCACCGCCGGCTCAGCGCCAGCGCGGGCACCGGGCGCAGCGCCTCCACGTCGACGCCGACCGGTCCGTGCCGGGACACCGCCACCGCGACCAGGCCACGGGTGTGGCTGACGCTGGTGTGCCAGCCGGTGGCGACGCCGCGCAGCACCGGCGCGCCCGCCGCCGTGTGCGCGACCGTGACCGTGGCCGGCGGGACGGCGGCCATCGCCGCGGCCGTCTCGACGAGCAGCGCGCGGGCCGCCGCCCGCCCGTCGTCCACCGTGCGGCGCAGCCGCACCACCAGGTCAGCCGGCACGACGGTACGCCACGACGAACGTACGTCCCGCAGGCCCGGCGGAGCACCCGACCGCAGCGACCGCACCCATTCGATCCCCCACGGCTCCCCATTGACGACAATTGTCAGCGCACCCTGGTTAATGCGAGGATGGCCGGGCCGAATTGACCATACCGAGGCGCCTGCGGGCCCGGCCCGCACTTCTCTGGACATTCACTAGAGTCTCAGTGGAGGGCCATCCGTGGCGCGTGACGACGACTACTTCCGCAAGCGGCTGCTGACCATGCTCTGTGCCACCTGGACGGCGCAGGCGTGCTCGGTGTTCGCCCTGCTCGGCCTGGCCGACCGGATCGCCGCGGGCACCACCGGCGGCGCCGAACTGGCGGCCACCGCCGGGGTGGACCCGGTGGCGCTGCGCCGGTTGCTCGCCGCGCTCGCCGACGCCGGTGTCCTGCGCCAGACCGGTCCCGACGACTTCGTCCTGTCCGGCATGGGGGAATACCTGCGCACCGACGCCCCCGGTTCGGTCCGCGACACGGCGGTCCTGTACGGCCAGGAGGTCTTCGCCTCGTTCGCCGGCCTGCTCGACACCGTACGCACCGGCCGGCCGGCCTTCACCGACCGCTTCGGCGAATCCTTCTACGGGTACCTCGGCGGGCACCCGGAGCTGGCCGCGACGTTCAACGGGGCGATGTCCACCGCCCCGGAGCCGCCACCGCCCCCCGCCCGACTGTTCGACGACGCCCGTACGGTGGTGGACCTCGGCGGCGGCGACGGCGGCCTGCTCGCCGACCTCCTGCGGGCCCGCCCCGAGCTGCGCGGGGTCCTCGTCGAACTGCCCGAGGCCGCCGCCCGGGGACGTGCCCGGCTCGCCGCCGCCGGGGTCCTGGACCGGGTCGACGTCGTCGTCGGCAGCTTCTTCGACCGGGTGCCCACCGGCGGGGACCGGTACGTGCTGCGGCGGGTCCTGCACAACTGGAACGACGGGAACGTCGCCCGGGTGCTGACCCGGGTGCGGGCGGCGATGCCGGCCGGGGCGCGGCTGCTGGTGCTGGAGGAACTGCTGCCGGCACAGCCGCCGCGGGCCGGTGCCGGCGCGGGCACCTGGGGGGCGCCCCGCAACCGGATCGTGGACCTGCTGATGCTGGTCCTGATGGAGGGCCGGGACCGCACCGCGGCGGAGTACGGCCGGCTCCTCGCCGACGCCGGCTTCGCCGTCGCGGGCGTCACCGACGGCGCGATCGAGGCGGTTCCGGTCTGAGGGTCGATCCGTCCGGCTCCCGGCTCAGCGGGCGGAGCGGGTCAGCAGCAGCCCCTCCTGGGCGACCGTGGCCACCAGGTCGCCGTCGCGCGCGTACAGCCGTCCGGTCGCCAGGCCACGGCCGGCGGCCGCCCACGGGCTGCCGCAGTCGTACAGCAGCCACTCGTCGGCCCGGCAGGGACGGTGGAACCACACCGTGTGGTCGATGCTGACGCCGAGGTCACCCGGGCCCCACTCGGTCGCATGCCCGGCCACCATCGCGCTGAGCAGCAGGGGCAGATCCGAGACGAGCACCAGCGCGCCGGCGTGCAGCGACGCGTCGTCGGGCAGCCTGCCGGCCACCCGTACCCAGGCCCGGCGGTGCGCCTCGCCCGCCCGCTCCCCGTCGGTCCGCTCCCCGGGTGGCGGGCCGAGGTACCTGGCGTCGAACGCGAAGAGCATGTCCTGCACGGCGGCCAGCCGATCGGGCGCGTGGGCGAGCAGCCGGTCCAGGGTCGGTACCTCGTGCGGCGGTGGGACCTCGGGCGCGGGCCGCTGGTGCGCCGGCCCGGTGCCGGGATCGTGGAACGAGGCGGTCAGGAAGAAGATCGGGGTGTCGCGCTGGAGGGCGACCACCCGCCGGGTGGACATGGCCGGGCCGTCGCGCAGGGCCTCGACCAGGTAGGTGACGGGCCTGCGGCTGTCGCCCGGCCGGGTGAAGTAGGCGTGCAGCGAGTGCACCGGCCGGCCGGGGCGCACGGTGTGCGCGGCGGCGGTCAGCGCCTGTGCGGCGATGAGCCCCCCGTACCGGCGGGTGGTGCCCCGCGCCGTGCCGCGTCCGGAGTACGCCCCCGCGACGGACACCAGCCGGTCCGTGCTGACCGTCGCGGGGTCGACCGTCGCCAGGTCGAGCAGCCCGACCACCTCCTCGACGGCTGCCCGACCACGGTCGACGGCGGCTGCACCGCCGCTCATCCGGCGAGGTACCTGTCGACCTCGTCGGCGGCGAGGAGCGTGCCGTGGGGTTCCGCGCGCATCCGCTCGCCGAGCTGTGCCGCGCGCCGCCGCAGCGCGGCGGTGGTCAGGCGGGACATGCCGGAGCGCAGCACGTCCTCGGACAGGTCGGTGAACCGCACGTGCACACCGACGCCGAGCCGTTCCAGTTGGTGGCCCCAGAACGGCTGGTCGGCGTAGGAGGAGCAGACCATCGTGGGGATGCCGGCGCGCACACCGGCGGCGGTGATGCTGGCGCTGCCGTGGTGCACCACCATGGCGCAGTGCGGCAGCACCAGGTCGTAGTCCACGTAGGGCACCACCCGCAGCTCCGGTGACGTGGACGGCGCGACCCCGTCCAGCCCCCAGCCGGTGGCCACCAGGGCCCGCACCGCCAGCGACCGGCAGACCCGCCCGATGGCCGCCATCATCGCCGCCGGGTCCGCCACGTGTGTGCTGCCGAACGTCAGCAGGGCCGGCGGTTCGCCCGCCGAGAGCCACTCCGCGAGCTCGGGATCGAGGGTGGACATGCCGGCGCGGTCCAGGTCGGCCGGGGTCAGCCGGAGGTCACCGACGATCGGCCGGTAGGCGTCCCAGGTCAGGCCCGGCACCAGGGTGGGGCTGTAGCCCTGCAACTCCAGCGGTCGCCGTAGCTGCCTCGGCGGCATCGCCGGGAGCCCGAGCTGGCGGCGGAAGTCGAACATCAGTTCCCGCCGGTACCGCCAGGCCCGTCGGGTGTAGTGCAGGTAGGTGGCCCGGTTCGCCGCGGCGGTCGGCAGTGGGTCGAGGGCCACCAGCGGGTGCGGCACCACGTCGTTCGGCCGGGACGGCGTGAGGTCGTACGCGACGAGCGGGACGTCGTACGCCTCGGCCAGCGCCGCCGCCCACTGCTCGCTGACCACGGCGCAGACGATGGCCTCACTGCCGGCGGTGATGTCGATCGCCTCGTCGCCGAACCGGCGGCCGTAGTCCCGGTACGCCTCGATCGTGATCTGGAGGAAGGAGTCGAGGGTGCTCTTGGTGACCCACTCCCGGCCCCGCTCGGTCTGCATCATCGACTGCTGGTTCCAGCCGACCGGCACCACGTCGAGCCCGAGCTGCCGGGGCAGGTCGACCAGGTTCATCGACGCCCCGACGCGTACCTCGTGGCCGTGGCGGGCCAGCTCGGCGGCGAGTGCCGTCAGCGGATGGACGTCACCGCGGCTGCCGAGCGCCAGGACGGTGATGCGCATCGTCGTTCCCCTCCGGTCTCCGGTGCGGCGTCGACGGCGTCGACCCGTCGCCTGCGTTCAGGTCGGTGGAGAACGCGAGCTCCCGCTGGTCCTCCAGATCCGCCAGGCGCGCGGTCAGTCCGCGCCGGATCGAGGCGTACGCGTCGCTGCCGAGCGCGAGCCGCAGCGGGGCGGTCGGCCCGGTGGCGACGTCGACCACGGCGGCGGCCATCTTCGCCAGGTCGCCACGGCACGGCAGGCGGCCGTCCTGCGCCCGGCGGCGCAGGATCGCCGCCGGGGTGCCCGCGTAGCCGGGCGACGCGGTGGTCAGCTCCTTGCTCCGCCCGAAGAACCCCGTGCTCACGGTGCCGGGCTCGACGATCGTCACGCCTATCCCGAAGCCCTTCACCTCGGCGGCCAACGACTCGAAGAAGCCCTCCACGCCCCACTTGGTGGCACAGTAGACGGCCGTGCCGGGCGAACCCCGTTGCCCGGCCATGCTCGACACCTGGACGATCCGTCCGCCGCCCTGCGCGCGCAGGTACGGCAGCACCGCCCGGGCCAGGTGGATGGGCCCGGTCAGGTTCGTCCGGATCTGCCTGTCGACCTGCTCGCCGCTGGCCTCCTCGGCGGCGCCGACCAGCGCGTACCCGGCGTTGCTGACCACCACGTCGAGCCGGCCGAGCGCGCGGGCGGCGGCGTCGACCACCTGCCGGATCCGTTCCGGGTCGGTGACGTCCAGCCGCGCCGTCCACAGTGTCCCCGCCCCGGAGGGCCGCAGGTCCGCCAGGGTGCGCGGGTCGCGGGCGGTGGCCGCCACCGACTCGCCCCGGGCGAGCAGTTCGGTCACCAGCGCCCGGCCGATCCCGGTCGAGCTGCCGGTGACGAGCCAGACACGCGGGGACGCGGTCATGCCCCCGCCCACTCCGGGACGTCCAGGATCTCCAGGACCGCGCAGGACAGGGTGGCCGGCGCGCCTCCGTACAGCAGCAGGTGGTCGCCGACGGCGAGCTGCCCGGTGACCAGCAGGTGGTTGAGCGACAGCAGCTGGTCGCTCGCGCCGGTGTGGCCGACGCCGCGGCCGAACTGCCAGGTGGTGCGCTCCATGGTGATGCCCAGCGGCTCCACCAGGTCGTGCTGCACCATGTACGCCGCCGCGTTCCCGCAGATGACCCGGGTCATGTCGGCCAGCTTGCGGTCCGCCTCGTCGAGCGTGCGTTCGATCAGGTCGAGCCGGGCCCGGTTGCGCAGTTCGGCGGCGTCGGTCAGCGACATCACGTTGTCGCGGAAGTACTCGGCCCGTTCGCGCATGTCGATGACGCGGCCCTGGCCCGCCGCCGGTGGGTACAGCGGCTCACCGCCCCGGTACAGCGGTTCCACCTCGGGCACCGCGACGCTGCCCACGGCGCGCAGCCGGGCGAAGCCGTGGTCGCGGTCGAGCAGCAGCGCGCTGCCGGCGTCGCCCAGGATGAACCCGGGCGCCGAGTTCCACCTGTCGATCAGCGGCGAGCCGAGGTTCTCCGCCGTGGTCACCAGCACCGTCGTGCCCGCCACCGCGCCGGCCAGGTGCCCGGCGGCGATCTCCAGCGCCGCGAACACGCCGTTGCAGCCCAACCGGACCTCGAACGCGGGGGCCGCCGTGGCGACGATCTCCCGCTGGATGTACGGGCCGGGCAGCCACATCTCCGGACCCTGGTGGTGGATGGAGGCGTGCAGCACCAGGCCGATCCCGGTCGGGTCGGCGGCGGCGCGGGTCAGCGCCTGGCGGGCCGCGTGCACGGCCATCTCCGGCGGTGAGACGTCCCCGGCGACGCAGGCGCCCGTCAGCCGGTTCTCCAGGTAGGCGGCCGGGCTGTAGTCGCCGCGCCGGGCGGCCTGGCCGGCGTCGGTCACGGGCGGTTGGAAGACCCCCAGCCCGGACAGGTGAACGTTGGTGATCTTCAAGCGCGTCTCCCGGGTCGGCCGGCCACGGCGCCACGTCCGCCTTTCGCAAGGACTGTAGTTGCCCGGCGCGGGGAGGCGGTGCAACCGACCTCGACGCCGGACTGAGAACTGCTCGAATTCCGCTGCCGCCGCGACGTCAGCACCCGTGGAGGCCATTTTCCGGCGCATTGACCGACGCGAGTGCCCGTTGATAACTTCGGCCCACTCATTCCGGCAGTATGTCGTCGACCGACGTGATGACGCCGCAGGTCGTCGGTGACGGAGGACGACGTCGTCGACCGACGCCGCCCCGCGCCATCCGACAGGAAGGTAGCCCCACCATGTCAGCCGACGAGGTCTTGGCGTTCACCCTGCAGTCGCTGCGCGAGATGAACTTCTACACCGACGACACCGGCCCCGACTCGATGCTCGGACCGTCCGGTGTGGATCTCGACTCGCTCGCCGTGTCCGAACTCGCGCTGCGGGTCGAGGACGAGTTCGGTGTGACGTTCGACGACGACGACATCGAGACGCTCGCCATCATGACGCTCGGCGAGTTCGCCGCGGAGGTGGCCCGGCGGGCGGAGCTGATCCCGCAGGCCGACCCGGCCCGGAGCTGACGACGCGACGGCGACACCCGACGTACGACCGTGGTGGCGGTGACCGGCACGTCCGGTCACCGCCACCGTTCGTGCCGGGCCCCGACCGCGCCGCGCGCGGGACCGGGCCGGCACCGGGGCCGGTGGACGGCGGTGCGGGGCGACCCGCCGCACCGCCCACCGGCCCGGTCAGCGGCGGCCGGCCCCGCCCAGTTGGCTGAACACCTCGCCGGCCAGCTCGGCGACGCTGTGGCCGCCGAGCATCTTCGCGATCGGCAGCAGCATGCCCAGGTCGCGCTGGACCCGGGTGCGGACCTCCACGGCCATCAGCGAGTCCAGGCCCTGCCGCTTGAGCGGACGCCTGGTGTGCACCTGCGCCGACGGCATGCCCAGCACCTCCGCGAGGACCTGGGCCAGGTAGCGCTCCACGGCGTCCCGGTCGGTCAGCGTGCCGGCCACCCCGGGCCCCGCCTCCCCTGTCCCCACCGGTGCGGGGCGGGTCGGCGCGGGGGCGGGTGGGGCGTCGGTGACCGTGGCGACGGTGTCCGCGGGCCGCGCCGGGGGTGGGGAGGTCGGCGGCGACCAGGGCACGACGGGCACGGGGTCAACGGGGGCGACGGGCGCGGCGACGGCGGGCGCGGCCACGGCGGCGGGGTCGGCGAGCAGGTCACGCAGCAGCGGTGAGGTCGCCGCGTCCGGGTGCGCGGTCGCCCACCGCCGCCAGTCCGTCGGCAGCACCACCCCGTGGGTGGCGTCGCGGGCCAGCAGCAGGCGCAGCGCCTCGATGCCCTCCCGGGGGCTGAACGTGTCCATGCCGGCCGGGTTGATCGCCCGGCCGTGCTCCCGGCCGACCCGGGCGGGCATGCCGACCGACCAGAAGCCCCAGTTCACGCTGAGCGCGGTCTGCCCGGCGAGCCGGCGCTGGTCGGCCAGCGAGTCCAGGGCGGCGTTCGCGGCCGCGTACGCGCCGAGCATCGGGGAGCTGAGCACCGCCGAGCCGGAGGAGAACAGCACGAAGAAGTCCAGCGGCTGCCCGGCGAACAGCCGGTGCAGCACGGCCGCGCCGGTGACCTTCGGGCGCAGGACCGCCGACAGGGTCCGGTCGTCCAGCTCGGACAGGGCGCGGTACTCGATGACCCCTGCGCCGTGCACCACGCCCCGGATCGCCACGCCGTCGCTCCCGAGCCGCCCCACGACCGCCCGCATCGCCTCCTCGTCGGCCACGTCGACCGCCTCGTACGCCACCCGCACCCCGTGCCGCCGCAGCTCCGCCAGCCAGTCCGCGCCACCGGTCTCATCCAACGGGGTACGTCCGGTGAGCGCGATGTGCCGGGCCCCCTCACGGACCAGCCAGTCGGTGACCACCCGGCCGAGGTCGCCGAGCCCACCGGTCACCAGGTAGCCGGCGGTCGGATCGATCCGGACCGGCCGGTGCGGGACCGGTGGCGTGGCGGGCTGCGGCGCGGTCAGCTCCCCGACGGACACCAGCACCTTGCCGACGTGCCGGGCCTGGGCCATGTGCCGGAACGCGCCGACCAGGTCGGTCGCGGGGAAGACGCGGTACGGCAGCGGTTCCAGCAGACCGGCCTGCACCAGGGCCAGGGTCTCCTGGAGGATCGCGCCGAGCCGGCGCGGCTCGTTGAGCCCGAGGTCCACCACGTCGACCACGAAGAACGACGCCCCGCGCGCCAGCAGCCGCAGGTCCAGCCGGGTGCCGTCGACCAGGTCGCGCCGGCTCAGCTCGACGTAGCGTCCCCGGTCGGCCAGCAGCTCCACACTCTTGAGCAGGCCCTCCCCCGCCTGCGTGTTGAGCACCACGTCGACGCCCTCGCCCCGGGTGGCGTCCCGGATCTCGTCGGCGAACCCGGTGCTCCGCGAGTCGGACACGTGCGCGACGCCCATCATCCGCAGCAGCGCGCGCTTGTCCGGGCTGCCGGCGGTGGCGTACACCTCGGCGCCGCGCCACCGGGCCACCTGCACCGCGGCCAGCCCCACCCCGCCGGTGGCGTGGTGGATCAGCACCCGTTCGCCGGGCCGTACCTGCGCCAGCTGCACCAGCGAGTGGTACGCGGTGACCAGGGCCACCGGCACGGTGGCGGCCTCCGGCGCGGTGAGCCGGGCCGGCCGCCGGTGCACCAGGTGCGCGTCGACGCAGAGGTGGCCGGCGGCGGGTGAGCGCAGCGAGATCGCCACCACCTCGTCGCCGGGCCGCAGTCCGGCCACACCCGGCCCGACCCGGGTGACCGTGCCGGCACACTCGCCGATCATGGTCGCGGGCTGGTCGGACAGGCGCGGATACAGGTCCATGGCGATCAGCACGTCGCGGTAGTTCAGGGCGAGGTGGTCGGCGCGGACCTCCACCTCGCCCGGCCCCGGCGGCCGGCGCGGCACCGGCACCAGGCGCACCCCGTCGAGCAGGCCGGGCGAGGTGACCTGGATCTGGTGGGTGACGTCGGCGTCGTCCGGCCGGGCGGTGGGCGTGGGCAGCAGGCGTGCGGCGTACCGCTGGCCGTCGCGCACCGCCACCTGGTCCTCCGGCCCGGCACCTGCCAGTTCCCGGTCCAGCGCGGCGGTGAGTTCGGCGGGTGGGCCCGCCGGGTCCAGGTCGACGAGCACGCAGCGCAGTTCCCGGTGCTCGTGGGCGACGACCCGGCCCAGGCCCCAGAGCGCGCCCTGCCACATCGACACCGTCCGGTCGGTGTCGCGCACCCGGTGCGCGCCGCGGGTCACCAGCGACAGCCGGGGTGGCTCGGGCAGGCCGGCGTCGGCGAGCGCCCGCAGCAGCCGCAGCACGCTGCCGCAGCCGAGGCGTTCGGCGTCCCCGGCCGCCTGCTGCGCCGGCACGGAGGCGTCGGGCTGCTGCGCGTCCAGCGTCCAGAGGTGCACCACCTCGGTCGGCGCGAGGCCGTCGAAGCCGGCCCGGACGTCGGCGAGCAGCCGGCGGTACTGCGCCGGTGCCGTCGGGTCGATCTCGTACCGGTCGGCCGCCAGCCGTTGGTACCCGCCGCCTGCGAACACCCGGACGTCGGCGGGCAGCGCGTCGCCGACGCCGGACCGGTCGGCGAAGACCAGGCGACGGTCGGCCGGCCGGTGCGCGTCGGGCAGCGCCGGCAGCGGCTGCCACCGCAACTCGTGGAACCACCCGTCGGGGTCGCGCACCGAGTCCGGGGGTTGCAGGTACTGCAGGCGCAGGCCCGCGATCTCGACGATCACCCGGCCGTCGGCGTCGGCCACCACGAGGTCGCCGCAGACCGAGTCGGACCGCCAGGCGGTGACCGCGACGGCGTGCGCCCAGCCGGGGACGCCCGGGTCGGGGTGGATCGTCACGGCGTCGATGCCGCCCAGGACGAACGCCGACGACCGGTCGTCGCCCGGGATCAGCGACGCGAGGACCTGCCCGCACGCGTCCAGCAGCGCCGGGTGGCAGGTGTACCCGGCCGGGTCGACCCCGGCGGGCACCTCGATGCGGCCCAGGGCCTGACCGTCGCCCGTCCAGAGTTCCGCGACGCCCTGGAACGCGCCCTGCCACTCGTTGCCCCGCGCGGCGAACCGGCGGTAGAAGTCGTCCCCGGTGAGATGGTCGGGGCAGGCGGCGCGGGTCGCCTCCACCGCCAGCCGACGTCGCTCGGGCGGCGGGGTACGGCTCACCGTCGCGGTGACGTGGGTCGTCTCCGCCCCGGTCACCGCCACGTCCCAGGTGTCGGGCCCGCGCGGGGTGAACGTGGTGGACAGCGCGGGCGGCGGCTGGTCCGGACGCAGGAACAGCGCGTCGAGGTAGCGGATGTCGCGCAGCACGGGTGTCTGCCCGCCGCAGATCCCGGCGGCGGCGGTGTGCAGCAGCTCGACGTACGCGGTGCCGGGCACGACCACGGTGCCCTGCACCAGGTGGTCGAGCAGGTACGGCTCGCGGGCCGGGTCGACGACCCGGTCCACCCGGTGCGGGGCCGGTCGTCCGGCCGGGGTCGGGGTGAGCCAGTACCGCTGGCGCTGCCACGGGTAGGACGGGAGCCGCACGTAGCGGGGCGGGGGCCCGCCGACCACCCGGTGCCAGTCGACCGGGCAGCCGGCGCGGTGCAGGGCGGCGACGGTGTCGAGCAGGTTGGCCCGTTCCGGCTCGTCGCGGCGCAGGCAGCCGACGGCGGCACCGTCGGTCCCGGTCGCCGCCAGGGTCTCCTGGATGGCCGGCAGCAGGATGGGGTGCGGGCTGATCTCGACGAACACCGTGTCGCCCGCTCCGGCGAGGTGTGCCACCGCGGCCCCGAACCGCACCGGTTCGCGCAGGTTGCGGATCCAGTAGGCGGCGTCCCAGCCGGATCCGTCGCAGCGGGCGTCGTCCACGGTGGAGTACAGCGGGACGTGCCCCGCGCGGGGGGTGACGTCGCCGAGGCCGGCCAGCAGGTCGTCGCGGAGCTGGTCCATCTGCGGGCTGTGCGAGGCGACGTCGACCCTGACCTGCCGGCAGAACACGCCGCGTCCGTCGAGGCCCGCGACGATGGTGGCCAGCGCCTGCGGGTCGCCGGAGAGGACCGTCGAGGTGGGGCTGTTGCTGACCGCCACGGACACGAGGTGCTCGTGGCCGGCCAGGGCGGCCTGGGCGTCGGCGGCGGACAGCTCCACCGAGTACATGACGCCCCGCCCGGCGACGGTGCGCAGCAGCCGGCTGCGCCGGCAGATGACCGCGCCGGCGTCGGCGAGGCTGAGTGCGCCCGCCGCGCCCGCCGCGGCCACCTCACCCATGCTGTGCCCGACCACGTGGTCGGGTTCGATGCCCCAGTCGCGCAGCACCGCGCAGAGCGCGGTCTGCATCGCCCACAGGGTCGGCTGGACGGTGTCGATGGACGCCGGGGCGTCCGTCTCGCCGGTCAGCCGGGCCAGCAGCGACCAGCCGACCTCGGCACGGATCACCTCGTCGCAGCGGGTGAGCGTGTCGCGGAAGACCGGTGAGCGGGCCAGCAGTTCGCGGCCCATGCCGTCCCACTGCGAGCCCTGCCCGGGGAAGACGAAGACGACGGTGGGCCGGTCACCGTCCACCGGTGCGGACGCGGTGACGCCCAGCCGGGGCCGGGACTCACCGGCGGCGTACGCCCGTAGCCGCTCGACCAGGTCGTCGGGTGACGCGCCGACCGCGGTCAGCCGGTTCTCGTGGTGGTCGCGGCGGGTGGCCGCGCTGAAGCACACGTCGCGCAGCGGCAGGTCCCGCCCGTCGCCGCCCGGTCCGAGGAACCGCGCGTAGTCGGCGGCGAGGGCGGTGAGCGCCTCCCGGTCGGGTGCGGAGAGCACCAGGAGCTGCGTGTCGTCCCCGTCGGGCTCGTCCCCGTCGGCGGGTGCGGGTGCCGGTGCGGTGTACTCGCCGAGCACCACGTGGGCGTTGGTGCCGGAGATGCCGAACGAGCTGACCCCGACCAGGCCCGGCCGGTCGGTCTGCGGCCAGGGGGTGCGCTCCCGCACCAGGCGCAGCCGCAGTCCCGCCCAGTCGACCGCGTCGGTCAGCTCGGCGGCGTGCAGGCTCGGCGGGATCTCCCGGTGCTGCAGCGCGAGCACCGCCTTGATGACCCCGGCCAGGCCGGCGGCGGCCTCGGTGTGGCCGATGTTCGTCTTGACCGAGCCGACCAGGCAGTGCCCGTCCCGGCCCGCGCCGGTCACCGCGCCGAGGGCGCCCAGCTCCACCGGGTCACCGGCCGGGGTACCGGTGCCGTGCGCCTCCACGTAGTCCACCAGCGTGGCGGGCACGCCCGCGTCGGCGTACGCCGCGCGCAGTGTCTCCTCCTGGCCGGGCTGGGAGGGCGTGAGCAGGTAGCCGCCGGACTGGCCGTCGTTGCCGACCGCGGACCCGTAGATCACCGCGTGGACGGCGTCGCCGTCGGCCTCGGCCCGGTCCAGCGGTTTGAGCACCAGCACCGCCACGCCCTCGCTGCGGACGAAGCCGTCGCCGTGGGCGCTGCCGAACTTGCACCGGCCGTCGGCGGCGAGCATCCGGGCCGCCGAGAACGGGATGGTCTCCTCGGGGGCGATCACCAGGTTCACCCCGCCGGCCAGCGCCAGTTGGGTCTCCCCGTTGCGTACGCTCTGGTAGGCCAGGTGCAGCGCCGCCAGGCTGGAGGAGCAGGCGCAGTCCACCGCCATGCTGGGGCCGCGCAGGTCGAAGGCGAAGGACACCCGGCCGGCCAGGAAGCTGCGCGCGCCGCCGGTCGCCGCGTGCAGGTCCAGCACCGACGCGTCGCTGAGCAGTTGCCCGTACGCCGAGGACATGCCGCCGACGTAGACGCCGGTGCGGGTGGTGGACAGCCGGTCGCGGGTCAGGCCGGCGTCGGCCAGCGCCTCGGCGGCGGTCTCCAGCAGCAGCCGCTGTTGGGGGTCCATCCGTTCCGCCTCCCGGGGTGCCACCCCGAAGTAGCCGGCGTCGAACTGGTCGATCTGGTCGAGGAAGCCGCCCCGGCGGCTGACGATCCGGTTCGGCGTGCCCGGTCGCGGGTCGTGGTAGGCGTCGATGTCGTACCGGCTGGCCGGCACGTCGGTGATCGCGTCGCCGCCGTCGCTGAGCAGACGCCAGAACTGCGCCAACCCGTCGGCGCCGGGGAACCGGCAGCCGATGCCCACCACGGCGACCGGGGTTCCGCCCGGTGTCCCGGCCCGTGCGTGTGCCGACTCGTCCCGTCCGGTCATCCGCCCCGCCTTCCTCGGCGTCGTGTGCTGGCTGCGCCCCGAGTCTCCCGGCCACCGCTTGGGAACGGCTCGAGAAACCACGGACGCCGGTGGGCAGACCCGCTCGCCTTCCGGTCGGGGCCACCGGCGCGGTTTCCATCCGGGTGCGGTCGGCGGTGACCTCGTCCTTGAGAACGGCTCGACGACAGCTCTCGCGGGAGGCCGGGGCGGACGCCGTGGGTCGACAACGACCGTCGTGGATGGATAGTTTGGCAGCCGGTCCGTCCGGGCCCACAGGTCGGGCACCAGGGCGCATCCGGTGCGGTCCAACGGCACGAACCGGCAGCACGATTGGACGCCGACCATGAGGGTCATCACGATCGCCACCGACCTCGAACACCCCTTCCTGCGGCGGCTGCTGGAGCCGTCCTGCGCGGCGGTGGGGCTCGAACTGGTCGTCCTGGAGGGCCGGCAGCGGGGGTTCCGGCCCCGGGACAAGCGGGCGCTGCTCACCGACCACCTCGCCCGGCACGTCCCACCGGACGAACTGGTGCTGTTCACCGACGCGTACGACACGCTCCTGCTGCGCGGGGAGGAGTACATCCGCACGGCGTACGCGGGTTTCCCGCAACGGGTGGTGTTCAGCGCCGAGCCGAACAGCTGGCCGATGGGCCCCGTCGGGCTCGCGTTGCACGAGGACCCGCCCGTCGGCCCGTACCCGTACCTCAACAGCGGCGGTTTCCTCGGGCCCGCCGGTGACCTCCTCGCCCTGTGCGCGGCGTATCCGGACCCGCCGAGCGGACGTTTCCCGCTGCTGAACCGGCTGCGGGCGCACCAGGTCGACACGGACCGGTTGCACGGCACGAGCGACCAGTACTACTGGACCCTCGTCCAGCTCCTGGAACCGGACACCGTCGGGCTCGACCACGGGGCGGTCCTGTTCGAGAACTTCGCGCCGAGGGTCAGCAACTTCTGCGAGCTGAACCGCTGGACGGACGACTTCCGCACCCACGGCAGGCAGTCGGCCAGCTACCGGCGGGAACGTTCCCGGCTCCTGTCGCGGCTGCGCTCACCCAGCGGGGCGGCCCAGGTGCACTTCGCCTCCGCCCTGGCCAAGACGGTGGTCCTGGACCTGCTCGACGAGGGTCTGCTGCCCTCCTGGCTGGTGGGGATGGTGGCACGGTGAGCGCGCGACCTGAGTACGAGCAGCGCCACCGTCCGTCGCTGCAACGCAACGAACTCCAACGCAACGACCTGCTGGCCATGCAGACGCTGGCCCCGCTGTCGCTGACGTACCTGCCGTGGAGCGCGAGCGCCATGCGACCGAGCGGGGTGGTCGCGGTGCTCAACGAGATCATGGTGAACCGACGTCGGTCCGTCGTCGAGCTGGGCGGTGGGGTCTCCACCTTCTACATCGGCCGGCTGCTGCGGCAGCGCGGCGGGCACCTCTGGACCGTGGAGCACGACGAACGCTGGGCGGAACTACTCGGTCAGGAGCTGGCGCGCGAGGGCCTCGGCGACGTGGTGACCGTGGTGCACGCCCCCCTGACGCCTGTCGAGTCCCGCTGGCCGGACGAGGAGTCGACCTGGTACGAGCAGCGCCGCCTCGCGGAGATGACCACGGGCCGGGCCGTCGACCTGCTCGTCGTCGACGGGCCGCCCGCCTACCGGGCAGCCAACGCGCACGCCCGCCATCCCGCCGGACCCTTCTTCGCCGCGCTGTTCGCCGAGGACTTCGCCGTCGTGCTCGACGACATCGACCGGGAGGGTGAACAGGACATCATGCGGTGCTGGGAGGAGGAGCTCGGGGTGACGTTCGAGCACCGCCTGACCAACGGCCGGATCGGCATCGGCCGGCCCGGACCCGCGTTCACCGTATGAGCAGGGCCGGTGCCCCCACGGCGGGCCGGGTCCCGGATGGCTAGCATCGCCCCATGATCGAGGAGCTGGTCCGGCAGGTCACCGTCGGTGACGACGACGCGGTCGAGGAGCTGTCCCTGGTCGCGGACACCGAGCCCGGCAGGCTGACGCCGCACCTGGGCGCGCTGCTCGACCACGACGTGCTGTGGCCAGGAAAGCTGTACCGGGCGGCGGACGCCGACGTGGTCCGTCGGGTCGTCGCGCGGGTCGACGGCGGGCGGACACCGGGGCAGCTCAACCACCTGCTGGTCGCCCTGGCGCACACCGCCCACCCACTGGCCGGGGACGCCCTGCGTCGCTGGTCGGCCCAGCCCCCGCCCGGCGCGGACACGCTGCACGTCGACATCCTGGACTACGCCCGGGAGGGCGGCTGGACGGTCGACCCGCAGGGCCACCGGCGGGACCTGTGCGGTGACACCGCGTACGAGTGGATCATGCGCGAGGCACCACGGCGGCCGGACGCGGCGACCTGCCCGTGGTGCGCGTCGCCGCTGTGGACGGCCGCGGACCTGGACCCGGCGGAGCCCGCCGTCGGTGTCGCGTTGGCGCACACCGGCTGGTCCGGCCGCCTGGTGATCGCAACGTGCCACTTCTGCGCCTGTTACACCACGCTGTACAGCCGGGTCACACCGGACGGCGGCACCGACTGGTGGACCGGAAACACCCGCCCCGACCATCTCGGCCCCGCCGGTACGGAGGATCCGCCCGCCCTGCTGCCCGTCCTCGGGGAGGTCCGGCAGAGCCCCTACCAGGCCAGCGCGTGGGAACGGGGCGGCTCGACGCTGGGCGGCCGACCCGACTGGATCCAGGACGCCGGACACCCCGACTGCCCCGGGTGCCGGCAACCGATGGACTACGTCGGCCTGGTCGGCGGCGCGGACCTGGACGAGTACGGCGAGGGCGCGTACTACCTGCACCTGCACCGGTCGTGCGGGTTCGCCGCCGTCAACTACCAGCAGAGCTGACCGGAGCGGGCGGCCACCCGCGCCGGGGTGACCGCCCGTCAGGTGTGTCGGAAGCGGTGGACCTCCGACGGGCGGGGGATCCGTCGTCGGGGCTCAGCCCGCGATCGCGGCCCGGAAGTACCAGCCGTTGTACTGGCTGTCGGGCAGGGTGCGGTAGACGCAGCTGTTGGCGACCTCGCCCCAGTAGCTGGCGGTGATGCGGTACTCCTCGCACTCCTCGTACGTGGCGAAGGCACCGTTCCAGTCCCACGGCACGGCGACGGCCGGGGCCGGCTGGACGGTGAGACTGACGGCGGCCGCCGCGGTGGCGACCACCGCGAGTCGGGTGAGCCGGCGACGCATCGGCTGGGGCATGGGAGGTCCTTCCGCAGGGGTGACGGGACTGTGACCGATCGTAAGTCCACAGTGGCCGGCCCCTGATCCACCGTTCGGGCAGGCCCCGGGCGGCCGGCGCGGGGCGGCCCGGCCGCCCCGCGCCCGTACGGGAGGTGTCAGTCGTGGACGCCGACGTGGAAGTTGAAGACCGCACCGTTGCGCTTGAGGGTGAGGTTCCACTTCCCGCCGTTTTTCAGCACCACCGGGTCGGAGTTCGGATACCGCTGGAGGAACCACGCCTCCAACCGCTGCGCCTCCGCGGCGGCGAGCACCCCGACCTCACCGATCGCCGCCGCGTGGTGCGGTTCCTGGTTGCAGCCGGCGTTGAACCGGTAGCTGGAGTCGCGGTTCCACCGGCCGCAGCCGAGCATCGTGACCGTCACCGGGCCGGAGTGCTGGAACGCCAGTTGCGGGACGGCGGGGTCGGCGACGACCACACCGGGTGGTGTCTCCAGGGACGGGAACGGCACGGCCACCGTCTCGATGACGGCCTGCGATGCCCAGTTGAAGTCGACCTCGAACGGCATGCCCATCCTCCTGACCGGGGTGTCCCGTCCGCCGGCCTGTCGCGACGGCACGTCGACGTGACCCATCATGGGTGGGACCCGGCGTCACCTGGCGGCCACTGTCCGTGCCCGGACACTGCCGACCAACCGACAGCGTCCGGCACGGACCCGGCCCCGGCGGGCGGCGGCGACGCCGACCGTCGGTGACGGACCGGTCGTCCCGCCTCCGGCCGTGGTCAGCAGGCGGCGCGCTGGCCGGAGTAGTGGACGCCGATCCGGCCGACCACGGTCAGGTCGGTCAGGGCGGTGTCGGCGGCGCGGTTGACGTAGCAGGAGTACCGGTGCTGGTTGATCACCTCAAGGTGGATGTGCGCGCCGCTGTCCCCGTTGACCTGGTAACAGCTGGAGTACCGGAACCGGCCGGTCTCGCCGAGCTTGGTCCACGGGCCGACCGAGGCGCCGACGACCACGCCGCCGGGCTTGTTGTTCACGTGCATCACGTCCGCCCGGCCGACCACCCCGCCGGTCGTGGTGTCCCGGGCCTCCAGTCCGATCCGGTAGCCGCCGTCGGCGAGGTTCCCGGTCGCGCAGCCCGGACGGACGGTGACCACGGTGACCGCGACCGGATGGCCGGCCGCGGTCTTGGTGCCGAACGGGGAGACGACGGTGGCCCCCGGGTTGCGGTAGATGTCGACCGCCCAGTCGTTGGTGTAGCCCCAGTTGCCGAACACGATGTGGTGGTTGGCCGGCCCGGACCCGCCGAACCTGTTCCAGGTGGACGAGTCCTGGATCGGCGGGTAGACCGCGATCGCGTCGGCGGTGTCGTGCGCGGCGGCCGGGGTCGCCGGTACGGCGACGGCTCCCAGCACGAGCGCGAGTGCGCCGAGCGTACGGGCGATGCGGAACCTCATCGTGCCTCCGAAGGGTGTGCGGAGCGGAACGAAACCACCTCGCCGATCGACGAGAGTGGATGAGGATACCGCCTGCGGCGGGGCGTCGACAGCTGCCGACGTCGCGGCCGTGACGGGCCGCGCGGGTCGCCCGGCTCAGGGCGTGAGCGTCTCCCACAGGTGCGGGTGCCGGGTCAGGTGCAGCAGCCGTTCCAGCAGTCGCCGGTGGGCGGGGGTGTGCGTCGGGGCACCCCATAGGGGCGCGCTGCTCATGCCGTCCGCCGCCGCCACCACGAGCGCCAGCACGTCGGCGGGCAGCCCGTCGGCGGCGAGGGCCGCCGCCAGCCGTTCCGCGTCGGCGCGGGCGAGTTCGGCGACCGCGGGCAGCGTCATGAGCTGGGTGACCAGCGCCATCGAGGCACGTACGGCGGCGTCGTCGCCGGCGGGCGCGACCGAGGCGCGCAGGTAGGCCCGGGTCAGCCGACCCGGTGCGGTGTCCGTGGGGTCCAGCGCGGCGTCGATGCCGGCCTGGAAGGCGGCGAGCTGGTCGCGGGCCAGTTCCAGGATCAGGTCGTCCTTGCTGGCGAAGTGGTAGATCAGCCCGCCCTTGGACACGCCGGCGAAGCGGGCGATGTCGTCCAGCGGGGCGTGGATCCCCCGGGCGCGGACGACGTCCGCGGCGGCATCGAGCAGGGCACGTCTGGTGTCCTGCGGCGACCGGCCGGCTGTGCGTCCCACGGCGACACCGTACCTACGGCCGGGGCGGGCGCGGCGACGGGATCAGCACCCAGGCCAGCGCCGCCGCGCCGAGGGTCAGCACCGCGGCGAGCGACGAGGTGACCTGCACGCCGGTGATGAACGCGTCCCGGGCGCCGGCGGCGGCCTGCGGCGGCAGCACCTGTAGCGCCGAGCCCAGCGAGTCACGGACCCGGGCCGCGTCGGCGGCCGGCAGCCCGGACGGCACGCTCACCGCGTGCCGGTAGACCAGCGACAGCAGGGAGCCCAGCACCGCGATGCCCAGTACCACGCCGAGTTCGTTGGCGGTCTCGGTGATCGCCGAGACGGAACCGGCCTTGCGCGGGGGTGCGGCCGAGATGATGGCGTCGCCGGTCAGCGTCATCGCCAGCCCGATGCCGAGGCCGATGGGCACGAGCGCCAACCCGAGCCACAGGTACGGCGCGTGCGCGGCCGCCGCCACCCCGGCCAGCCCCGCGGCGGCCAGACCGAGGCCGAGCGCGATGGCCCTGCCCCGGCCGAACCGGGCCACGACCAGCGCGATGATCACGACGACGACGATCGAGGCCAGGGTCGCGGGCAACTCGGCCAGGCCCGCCTGCAACGGGCTGAACCCCCTGGCGAACTGGAGGTACTGCGAGAAGAAGAACAGCATGCCGACCAGCGCGAAGATGGCGACGACGTTGGCGACGACCGCCCCGAGGAACGCCGGGTTGCCGAACAGTTCGATGTCGAGCATGGGCTGTTCCAGTCGCCGCTGCCGCCGCACGAACAGCACCCCGGCGGTCACGCCGACCAGCAGGCAGGACACCGTCACGCCGTCGACGCCGGCCCCGACCACGTGCTTGACGGCGTACACCAGCGGCACGACCGCCGCCATGGACAGCACCGCGGAGAGCACGTCGAAGCGGCCCGGTCGCGGGTCGCGGGACTCCGGGAGCAGCAGCAGGCCGGAGACCACCACCAGGACCATCACCGGGACGTTGATGAGGAACACCGAGCCCCACCAGAAGTGCTCCAGCAGGAACCCGCCCACCAGCGGCCCGACCGCCGACCCGGCGCCGAAGGCGGTGGACCAGATGGCGATCGCCCGGGTCCGTTCGCCGCTGTCGGTGAAGATGTTGCGGATCAGCGACAGGGTGGACGGCATCAGCGTCGCGCCGGCCACGCCGAGCAGCAGCCGGGCCCCGATCAGCGCCGGTGCGCTGGGGGCGAACGCGGCCAGCAGCGAGGCCGCGCCGAACGCCACCGAACCGACCAGCAGGACCCGTTTGCGTCCGAACCGGTCGGCCAGGTTACCCATCAGCACCAGCAGCCCCGCGAGGGTCAGCGAGTAGATGTCACCGATCCAGAGGACCTGTTCCGCGGTCGGCGCCAGGCTCGCGGTCAGCGCCGGCACCGCCAGCGACAGCACCGTCCCGTCGACGGCGAGCAGCAGCACCGCCGCGGCCAGCACGGCCAGCGCCGCCCACCGGCGGCGGGTGGACAGGACCGGAGCGGGGACCGGGGTGGAGGACGTGATCACGCGGGAACTGTACCGACCAGCCGGTACAGTTCGTCAGGGTGACGTGCCGCACCTCCGGCTGCCGGCACGCCGGGGGTGCGGGCAACCCGGGCACGGGGACCGGTCGGGTGGCAGGGTGGGGCACATGGACCGGAAGCAGGTCGACGACTGGCTCGTCGGCTACGAGCGGGCCTGGCGGACGCCGGGCACGGACACCCTGGGCACGCTGTTCACCGAGGACGCGAGCTACCGGCAGGGGCCCTACCTGGCCCCCGTGGTGGGTCTGCCGGCCATCGCCCGGATGTGGGAGGAACAGCGCGACGGTCCCGACGAGGTCTTCCGGATGACCAGCACGGTCGTCGCGGTCGACGGCGACACCGCCGTGTCCCACCACGAGGTCCGCTACGGCGACCCGGTCACGCAGGAGTACCGCGACCTGTGGGTGATGCGCTTCGCCGACGACGGGCGGTGCCGGTCGTTCGAGGAATGGCCGTTCTGGCCGGACCGGCAGCCGCCCGGGGTATCGCAGCCGTGACCGGGACCGCCGGGGCCCGGACCGGTCAGGCCCGTGACCGGAACGGGGCCAGGGTGGCCCGGATCGTGTCGGCGGCACCCCAGTCGTCGTCGAACTGGGCCAGCACCGCCAGGTGCTGCCGTAGCTGGATGATCGGCATGCGGGCCCGCCAGCCGGCGTCGAGGCCGGTCAGCTCGGCGTAGACGGCGAAGAACCGACCCGACTCCGGTGGCGCCGCCGTGGTCCACAGGTGCGCCAGGTCCACCTCGGCCCACCCGTACGACACCGCCGGATCGATCACCGCCGCCCGCCCCGCCCCGTCGGACAGCACGTTCTGCGACCACAGGTCGCCGTGGGTCAGGCAGGCAGGCCGGTCCGGCAGCAGCTCGGGCAGCCGGGCACACAGCCGTTGCACCGCGGCCCGGTCCGCGGGGTCGAGCGCGGCCCGGACCCTCGGCTCACGCAGCCAGCGCAGCAGGCGGTGCTCGGCGAAGAAGGCGAAGCCGTCGTCGGCCCAGGTGTTGACCTGCCGGCGACGTCCCAACCAGTTGTCCCGGTGCCAGCCGAAACGGGGATGGACGGTGCTGGTGTGCAGGTGGGCCAGTGCGTGCGCGAACCCCTCCCAGAACGCCCCGTCGGACGGCCTCGGCGACAGCAGCGACAGCACGAGCACCTCCCGGCTCGCCACGACCACGTCGGGGGTGGCCAGCCCGCCGAGTTCCCGCAGGGCCGTCAGACCCTCGGCCTCCGCGCCGAAGGCGTCCCCGTCGGGGGGTTCGGCGAAGGTCTTGACGAAGACCGGCGGCGCGTCCCTGCGGTGGGCGATCCCGGCGAGCGCGGCGAGGCCACCACTGACCGGCTCGACGGTGACGACGTCACCGATCCCGGCCCGCAGCAACCGTTCGGCGAGCAGTTCCGTCGCCCCGGTCACCCGCCGGTGCCCTCCTCGGCGCCGTCGTGCTGGTCGCCCTCCAGATAGACGTGCTGATGGCCGTGGCCGGCGTCGACGTTGACCTGGTCGAGTTGGGTGGCGGCGACGGACCAGGCGGCGGCGGCCTGCTCCGCCTGCCGTTTCGCCAGTGCCGTCAGCGCCGCCCGCTGCGCGGGTGGCCCGGTGACCGCGAGGAGGTACGACTCGACGGCCAGGGACGTCTGCTCCACCGCGGCGCGCAGGCCACCGCGCGCCACGTTGGTCGCCGTGCTGCCCGACGGCGGGTTGGCGAACGGCTCCGCCGCCCGCAGCAGGGTCTGCTGCCACTGGCGCGCCTGTTGCGGGTCGGCGGTCGGCTCGGCCCGCAGGGCGTCGAGCACGGGGGCGATCTCGCCGCGGAGGCGTCGGGCGGTGGCCGTCAGCTCGGTGATCTGCTGGGCGTCCCGCTTCGCCTCGGCCCGACGCAGGTCGGCGATGGTCGACTCGGTGGCGTCCGGTCGGCCGAGGGCGTAGCCGATGCCGCCGCCGACGAGGGCGACGACGAGTCCGATCGCGACCACGACGGCGAGCCGGGACAGCCGGCGGCGGGGTGGTGGCGACGCGGAGAGCAGATACGAGGGCCTACCGGTACGACGCGACACGTCATCTCCCTGCTCGTCGGAGCCTGGTCGCAGCATAGTGCCGCCCCGGCGGGGCGGCGGGCCGGCCGTTCACCGATCCGCGGTGGTCACCGCAGCGCCACCACGGCGACCGTGCCCCCGTGATGGCGCAGCACGGTCTCCGGCGCCGGATCGTGCCGCAGCAGCGTGTGCCGGACGAGGTCGGTGCCGGCGGCGAGATCGTCGAGGACCGCGATGTCCACGCTGACGGCGTGGGTGACGTAGCCACCGGAGGCGTCCCTGCGCATGCTGCTGCCGCTCTGCCGGGCGTGGCCCAGGTCCCGGTCGCGCAGCGCCCGGTCGAGGTCGCGGGTCACCGTCGTGGCGTACCCGCGCGGATCCGGCCGGCCGCCGACCGCCAGGTGCAGGCTCAGCCGGTGGCGGCGGGCCCCGCGCAGCGCGCTCGGGCCGAACCACCTGGCGACGAGGGAACCCCGCGCCGCGCCGGTGACCGTTTCGAGGATCCAGCAGACCTCGGCGGGGTCCGTGGGCTCGACGAGCCCGCGCAGGACCACCGGATGCCCGACGCCGGCGGCGGCGAGCGTCCGGCCGGTCTGCGCGGCCAGGCTCAGGTCGCGGTCGGCGACGGCACGGGCCGGCAGGTCACCGAGGGTGTCACGCGCCGCCGCGGGCACGGCGTCGGCGACGGTACGCCCGGCGGCGGCGAGCAGCGCCCGCCAGGCGTCGAACGGGAACTCCGACTCCGGGGCGCGGAGGCTGTAGAGCGTGAAGTCGCCGCCCTGGTCCTCGTCCTGGTCGACGGTCCAGTTCCCGGCGTCGTCGCGCTGCCAGGTGACGCCCCTGCCGCGCCCGTCGCACCGGTACAGCCAGGAGCGGACCGTCGGCCAGTGGGCGGCGTCGGCGGGGCCGGTGCCGAAGGCGGCGGCCAGCAGCGGGGTGACCGCATCGAGGTCGTCGTGCTCACCGAGCAGCACGAACCGGCCGGCCAGCGCCAGCAGCGGGCCGGGATGCGGCAGGTCCGGGTCCCGCAACGCGACGGCCCGGGCGATCAGGTCCAGTTCGTCCCAGCGCAGGGCGTGCGGGAAGGGGTGCGCGTCGTCGTCCCAGCCGAGTTGCAGCGGCTCGGTCACGCCGGGCGGGCACATACCGAGGTTGACCATGCCGAGATCGATGTCGATTTCCAGGACGAGCGTGTGGCCGCCGCCGACGTCGGCCGTCAGCGTCCACCCGGGATGGTCCTCCCAGCGCTCGTCGTCGTCATCACCGTCGTCGTCGCAGCGGTCGTAGGCCGACCAGAACGACGGGTCTTTCAGCAGGTCACGCAGGTCTGTGGGGAGAGGCACGCCGGGCATCGTACCCAGGCACCCCGACGTTTCCCCGGGTCGGTTCGGCTCACCGCCGGGTGCTGATCACGACGGCGGGGAGGGGACAGGCACCCTCCGCGACCCGCTCACCGGCGGTCGGGGTCGACCACCCGTACGCCGGGCCAGCGTGCCGCCGGGCGGTGACGGGCGAGCCGACGCCGGGACACCTCGCGGCCGGCGCGGGCCGGGTTGTGCCGCCACACCCCGTCGAGCAGGTCGTCCAGGCCGTACGGCGCGCAGACCGCGATCCGGTCGTCGGCGTGCAGGCGTACCGCGACGGCGGTGGCGTACTCGGGCCAGGTGGCGACCGCCTCGGCGACCGTCCGCAGCGGGGCCACCGGGTCGCCGCCGAACGTCGCCGGGTACCAGGTGTGCACCGCGGCCTGGTTTTTCGCCTCCCACGGCGGCTGCGGCCAGGCCGTCGCCAGTCGTGCGGTGGCCCGGTCGTCGTTGGCGCGGGTCAGGTCCGTCGGGTCGAGGAAGACCACGTCGACGTCCCGCACCGACGACGGGTCGAAGCCGTCGCCGTAGCGTTGGCCCCAGACGAGGTCCCGCACGACCCCCGCCCCGATCCACGCGTCGGGCAGGCCGGTGTCCCGGACCACCCGCAGCGCCCGCATCAACCACCCGCTGCCCCGGACCAGGTTCCGCAGCTCGTCCTCCCGCACCCGGCCAGCCTACGAGCGGCCGTCGTCGTGGCGTGGGAGCGGTGGGTGGTCAGGGTCGTCCGGGGAGGACGTCGGCGTCGCCCCCGGTCAGGGGCAGCCCGGCGGTGGCGGCGATCCGCCGGACCGCCTCCTGAAGCGGGGTCGTCTCGGGCAGGACGACCTCGTCGTCGTACCCGAGCAGGTCACGCGGGGCGTACCAGCCCCGCATGTCGTCGGCGGTGAACTCGGTGGCCTGCGGACGCGTCTCGTGTCGTCGCAGGGTCTCGGGCAGCGACACGTCGAGATAGACGAACACCGTCCTGCCCTGGTGGCCGTCGCGCAGCGCGGTGAGCATCCGCCGGTACCGGGCGGTGTACAGGATGCCTTCGAGGATCACGTGGTAGCCGTGGTCGAGGGCCAGCCGGACCGTCTGCCCGATCAGGGTGGGCGCGAGCCCGCCCGGCCTGTCCCGTTCCCGTAGCACTACCCGACGCAGGTAGTCCTGCTCGACCAGGGCACAGCCGCGACCGTGCCGCAGCCGCAACTGCCGGGCGATGGTGCTCTTGCCCGCCCCCGAGTTCCCCCGGACAACGATCAGGATCGTCCGGTCGCTGCCGGTCGGGACCGCCTCGTCCGTCACGGTGGCCCTTCCCGGGTGTCGGTCGGTCCGGCCACCGGTGTCGCGTCGACCGGCGGGCGCGGCGGGACTCTGCGACGATGCCCGGGCCGCGCGCACGGGTGCGGCGGAAGGGGGCGGCGCGGATGGTCGCGGACATCCTGGTCGGTGGCGCGGTCGCGGTGGCGGTCTCGTGGGTGGCGTTGCTTGTCGGTCTGCTGATCGTACGACCGAAGGGCCCGTTGCTGACCGAGGCGCTGCGTATCCTGCCCGACCTGGTGCGGCTGCTGCGGCGGCTGGCCGGGGACAGGACCCTGCCCCGCGGCGTCCGGGTGCGCCTGGGCCTGCTGCTGGCGTACCTGGTGGTCCCGGTCGACCTGATTCCGGACTTCGTCCCGGTGCTCGGGTACGCCGACGACGCGATCCTCGTCGTCGCGGTGCTGCGGTCGGTGGTCCGCAGGGCGGGTGTCGGGGCGGTGCGTCGGCACTGGCCGGGCACCCCGGACGGTTTCGCCGCCCTGTGCCGGCTGACCGGCGTCGGCCACGCGGGCGGCGACCGCCGTCCGGGCGACGCCGACGCCGGGTGACGGGCTCGGCCGACCACCGGAGGCCGGGGCGTGGGGAATCGATTCCGGCGTCCTCACCTGCGGAGACGATCGGACCGAATCCCCACTGACGCCCGTCAATGTTGCCAGAGCGGCTCCAGACGTGTTGGAATGGCCCATATCGCCGCAGCACGGGGGCAACCGTGCTGAGCACGGCCAGCACGGGAGCACCGCGGTACGGGCAGCGCGCCACCCTGGCGGACGCCCGCACGTCACCGCGCCGGGCCATCGTCCTGACGACGGGCATCCCCGCCGGGCAGGTGTCCGCGCCTGCCCTGCGCACCCCTGGCACGCATCCCCGACGACCGGTGCGTTCGACGCCCCGGGCCACGGTCGGTCCGCCAGCAGAAGAACCGGCGACGAGGTGAGAAGCGATGAGTTCCGCAGAGAGTTCGGCGTGGTACCGGCACCGCCTGGTGTGGGTGGCGGTGATCCTGCTGGTGGTGTCGGTCGGCACGGTCGTGCTGGCCAACCGGGGCAGCACGGGGGCGGAGCCGGCGGATCTGCCGGCGCAGATCACGGCCCGGATGCGTACCACGCTGGAACGGGCGGACCCGGCCCAGCACCAGCACGCCGGGCACGACGCCCAGCAGGGTGCCGGCGCGGAGAAGCCGCCGGTGATCTGCGGGGTCCGCGTCTACGGCTACGAACCGGCCGGGGCCGCCACGTTCGCCGACGTCCGGACGGTCTACGGCTTCCACCTGTGCGGGATCGCCGAGCAGAAGCGCCCCTGGGACGTGGCGGTCAAGCTGGCCGGCCCGCTGATCATGGACATGTCCACCGACCCCCCGGGCATCACGGTCGTCGAGGCGACGGCGGAGGTCCGGTTCGTCGACCGGTTGCGGGAGATGTTCCCGCCCGCGTACGCGACGATGGCGCAGCAGGAGGCGCTCGGCGCGACGGAGATGGCCGACCTGCGTCGCCGCTACGACGCCGCCGCCAAGCTGTGACGCGCCGGGCGGCGTAGCGGTCGGTCCCGACCGTCGGACCGGCACCCGGTGGTGCCGTGTCCCCGGCCCGTCACGCCCGTCGCCGATCAGGTGATCCCGGACAGCTCGACCACATCCGACACCTCGATCCAATCCGACTAAAAATCGATCAACATTGATATTTTGCCGTATGGGTGCCACAGTGGATTCGGGAGCATTCGCCTCCCGATGTCACGTACCGACGAATGGAGGATGAACAGTGCGTTCACACCAGTCCGACCAATCCGGCGGACGTCCCCGGTCCACCGCCCGCCGGTCCCTCCAGGCGCTCGTCCTGATGTTCGCCATGGTGGTCGGTACGCTGCCCATGACCAGCCCCGCCCAGGCGCACGGGACGATCATCAACCCGGCGACCCGGGCGTACCAGTGTTGGCAGACCTGGGGCAGCCAGCACACCAACCCGGCCATGCAGCAGCAGGACCCGATGTGCTGGCAGGCGTGGCAGGCCAACCCGGACACCATGTGGAACTGGATGAGCGCGTTGCGCGACGGCCTGGCCGGCCAGTACCAGCCCAGCACCCCGGACGGGCAGCTGTGCAGCAACGCCCTGTCCCGGAACAACTCGCTGAACAAGGCCGGGGCGTGGAAGGCGACCACCGTCAGCCGCAACCTCACGGTCCAGATGTACGACCAGGCCAGCCACGGTGCGGACTTCTTCCGGGTCTACGTCACCAAGCAGGGGTTCAACCCGGCCACCCAGACGGTCGGGTGGGGCAACCTCGACCTGATCACCACGACCGGGCGGTACGCGCCGGCGCAGAACATCTCGTTCAACGTCTCGATCCCGTCGTCGCGTACCGGAAGCCACGTCCTGTTCTTCATCTGGAAGGCGTCGCACGCGGACCAGACCTACATGTGGTGCAGCGACATCAAGATCGCCTGATCGACGACGCGCCACTCATCCGGCCCAGGGCTGCCCCGCCCTGGGCCGGGTCCGTTTCCGGCCGGGCCCCGACCGCCCGCGGGCCCCGCCGCCCCCGGCTCAGCCGGGTCGGGGCGCGTCCCGTCGGCGTTCGTAGTCGGCCACCGTCGGGACGACGGGAAGCACGAGCAGCCCGACGAGGTACGCCACGGCGAGCAGCCCACCGGTGACCAGGGTCAGCAGCAGCACGACGGTGCGCACCCAGTCGACGCGGAATCCGCCGTACGCCGCGAGGCCGAGACAGACGCCGCCGAACCACCCGCCCTCGCTGATCCGGCACCAGAACCGGCCGCGTACCGCTCCCCCGACCTCGGCCGGCGCGGGGTGCGCCGGCCGCACCGGCCCGAGTTCGGCCAGGATCGCGGTCATCCGGGCACCGGTCACCGGGTCGCCGCCCGGATCCAGCCGGTCGCCGACGGCGGCCTCCAGGTCACGCACGATCTCGTCGGCGTCCGGGTCGCCGCGCAGCGCACGTCGGGCGTCGTCGAGATACCCGCGCAGGGCGTCGTACGCCTCGCGGGTGGCGGGACAGGCCGCGGTGTGCCCGGTGAGGCGGATGGCGGTGGGATCGTCCATGGTCATCGTCCAACCGAATCGATCATGCGGGTCAGGTCGTTCCAGTGCTCCCGGAACGCGGCGAGCCGCTGCCTGCCGGCGTCGGTGAGCAGGACGTACTTGCGGGGCGGCCCGGACGGCGACTCCCGCCACTCGTGGTGTACCAGCCCGTCCCGCCGGAGCTTGCTCAGCAGCGGATACAGCGTGCCCTCCTGAGCGGGGAAGTTCACCTCCCGCAACGCGGCGAGGATCTCCGCCGCGTAGCGCTGCCGGGACTCGACGGCGGCGAGCACGAGCGGTTCGAGCAGGCCGCGCCGCAACGCGACGAGCATCGGGTCGGCCTGCATGCCACTACCTTGCCACAACAAGGTACCTGTCGCAAAGCCGGTTGCCCGGGCGGGGCCCGTCCCACCCCGGGAGATCCGACCGGGCTGACCTCGGAGCTGTTGTTACGGTTTCCGCATGCTGCCCGACCGCTGCCCCACGGTTTCCCCGTGACCGCGCCGCCGGTGCTGTGCGTGACGGACGCGGCCGTCGTCCGCGACGGCAGGCCGATCCTGTCCGAGGTCTCGCTGACGGTGCGAGCCGGCGAGCACTGGGCGCTGCTCGGTGCGAACGGGGCGGGCAAGAGCACCCTGCTCAGCCTCCTCGGGGCGGTCGCCCATCCCACCCGGGGCACCGTCGAGGTGCTGGGTCACCGGCTCGGCCGGGTCGACCTGCGGGAGCTGCGTTCCTACGTCGGCCACGTCAATCCACGGCACGACCCGGGTTCGCCGCTCACCGTGCGCGACGTCGTGCTGACCGGGTTGACCAACACCAACGACCGCGTCCCCCGATGGCAGCCGACGCCGGAGCAGGTCGTCGAGGCCGACCGGCTGATCGGCCTGCTCGGCCTCGGTGAGCGGCACGGGGCGCGGTGGCCCACCCTGTCGCAGGGGGAACGGGGCCGCACGCTCATCGCCCGCGCGTTGATGCCCAGGCCCCGCCTGCTGCTGCTCGACGAGCCCGCGACCGGCCTCGACGTCGCCGGCCGGGAACAGCTCATCGAGCGGCTCGACGCGCTGCAGGACACCTACCCGCAGCTCGCGTCCGTCCTGGTCACCCACCATCTGGAGGAACTTCCTCCGGGGACGACCCACGTCATGCTGCTGCGCGACGGACGCCCGCTGGCGGCGGGCCCCGCCGACGAGGTCCTCACCAGCGACCAGGTCAGCAAGTGCTTCGACCATCCCATCCGCCTCACCCGCACCGACGGGCGGTGGAGCGTGCGGGCGAGCCGCCCGACCGCGCGTCCGGATGGTCCACCGCCAGGTCGGTGAAGGCTAGGCGCGCGCGACCGAGACGTGGTGACGGCCGATCGGCAGCATCAGCGGCCGGCCGGAGACCGGGTCGACGATGACCCGGCTGTCCAGGCCGAAGACGGCCCGTACGCACTCCTCGGTCAGCACCTCGGCCGGCGGTCCGGCCGCGTACAGGCCGCCGTCGGCGAGCGCGATGAGGTGGCCCGCGTAGCGGGCCGCCATGTTCAGGTCGTGCAGCACCATCACGATGGTGGTGCCGCGCGTGGCGTTCAGGTCGGTGAGCAGGTCGAGCACCTCGACCTGGTGGCTGACGTCGAGGAAGGTGGTGGGCTCGTCGAGCAGCAGCAGCTCGGTCTGCTGGGCCAGCGCCATCGCGATCCACACCCGTTGGCGCTGGCCGCCGGAGAGTTCGTCGACCGACCGGTCGGCCAGGTCGGCGGTGTGGGTGGCGTCGAGGGCGGCGGCGACCGCGCGGTCGTCGTCCCTGCTCCAGCGGGACAGCAGCCGCTGGTGCGGGTTGCGGCCCCGGCCCACCAGGTCGGCCACGGTGATGCCCTCCGGCGCGATCGGCGACTGGGGCAGCAGGCCGAGGGTGCGGGCGAGTTCCTTGGCCGGCATCCGGTGCACCTGGCGGCCGTCGAGCATGACGTGGCCGGTGCGCGGGGCGAGCAGCCGCGACATCGACCGCAGCAGCGTCGACTTCCCGCACGCGTTGGCGCCGACGATCGCGGTGATCCGGCCGGGCGGCACGAGCAGGTCGAGCGATTCGATGACGACGCGGTCGCCGTAGCCGACGGTCAGCTTCTCGGTCGTCAGGGCGTGGTCGGTGGTCACAGCGAGCCTCCGGCGCGGTTCGTGCGGACGAGCAGGTAGATGAGGTACGGGGCACCGAGCACCCCGGTGACCACCCCCACCGGGAAGCGGATGTCGAAGGCGAACTGGCCGAGGAAGTCGGCGACCAGCACCAGCAGCGCGCCGACGAGGGCGGACGGCAGCAGCGGTGAGCCGCCGGCCCCGACGAGCCTGGCGGCGATCGGCCCGGCCAGGAAGGCCACGAACGCGATCGGCCCGGTGGCCGAGGTGGCGAACGCGATCAGACCGACGGCCGCGACGATCGCCACCAGCCGGGTACGTTCCAGCCGGGTGCCGAGCGCCGCGGCGGTGTCGTCGCCGAGTTGCAGCATGGTCAGGCTGCGGGCCCGGCTCAGCAGCACCGGACCGAACACGGCCAGGGCGGCCAGCACCGGAAGGGTCTCGTCCCAGGTGGAGCCGTTGAGGCTGCCGTTGAGCCAGCGGGTCGCCGCCTGCAGGTCCCACTGGCCGGCCTGGTTGAGGATGTACGCGGTGGCGCTGTTGAGCATGGCGGCGATGCCGATACCGATCAGCACCAGCCGGGTGCCGGCCACACCGTCGGTGAACGACAGCAGGTAGATGAGCACGGCGACGCCGAGCGCGGCGACGATGGCGAAGACCGCGACGCCGGTCTCGCCGAGGCCGAGCACGATGATGGCGAAGGCCGCGGCGGCGCTCGCGGCCGAGCTGATGCCGATGATGTCGGGGCTCGCGAGCGGGTTGCGCATCATGGTCTGGAAGGTGACCCCGCCCATGCCGAAGCAGAGGCCGGTCGCCAGGGCCAGGACCGTGCGGGGCAGCCGGAGTTCGCCCACGGTGAACGACGCTCCGGGCACGGTCTCGCCGAGGATCACCCGCAGCACGTCGCCGGCCGGGTAGAAGGTCCGCCCGACCATCAGCGAGACGACGACCATCGCGGCCACCGCCAGGGTGAGCGCGGCGAGCACGGCGCGGCGTCGTCGGTCACGCCGGACCCGGCCGCGGGTGACGGCCGCCAGGGTCGTGGTGCTCACAGTTCGCGTACCTTCTGCCGGCGGACGATGTAGATGAAGAAGGGTGCGCCGATCAGGGCGGTGATGATGCCGGCCTCGATCTCGTCGGGGCGGTTGACCACCCGTCCGGCGACGTCCGCGACGGTCAGCAGCGCCGCGCCGACCAGGGTCACGAACGGCAGCAGCCAGCGGTGGTCGAGCCCGACGAGCAGTCGGCACAGGTGCGGCACGACCAGGCCGACGAAGGCGATCGGTCCGGCGACCGCGGTGGCCGCGCCGCAGAGCACCACCGCGCCGGCGGCGGCGATCCCCCGCACCAGGGCGACGCGTTCGCCGAGACCGGCGGCGAGGTCGTCGCCGAGCGCGAGGGAGTTCAGCGCCCGGGCGCACAGCAGGCAGACGGCCAGCCCGGCGAGCAGGAACGGCAGGACCTGGCCGATGCTGTCCCAGCTGGCCCCGCCGACGCCGCCGACCTGCCAGGACTGGAAGTTCTCGGCGATGTCGCCGCGGGGCAGCACGACCGCGGCGACCAGCGAGGCGAGGGCGGCGGAGGTGGCCGCCCCGGCCAGGGCGATCTTGAGCGGGGTCGCGCCGCCGCGACCGAGCGAGCCGACCGCGTAGACGAACAGCGAGGACACCGCCGCCCCGGCGATGGCGACCCAGATGTACGCGGTGGCGGTGTACAGGCCGACGGTGGCCATGCCGACCGCGATGGCCAGCATCGCGCCCATGTTCACCCCGAGGATGCCCGGGTCGGCGAGCGGATTGCGGGTGACGCCCTGCATCACGGCGCCGGAGAGGGCCAGGGCCGCGCCGACGAGGGCCGCGAGCACCGTACGGGGCAGGCGTTTGACCACGGCCGCCTGGTCGAGGGTGTCCTGGGCGCCGCCGAGCGCGGCGGTGATGTCGGCCCAGCCGACGATCCGGGAACCGAAGGCCACCGACGCGACCAGGGTCAGGGCCAGCGCGGCGAGGACGACCAGGAGCCAGGTCAGCCGCGTCCGGGCCGGGCGTCGCCGCGGGGCGACGTCCGGCCCGGATGTCGTCAGAGCGGTCATCAGAGCTTGTCGGCGGCTTTGCCGAGCAGGTCGACGTAGTCCTTGAGGACGTACGAGACGCCGAGCGGCGTCGGGTTGGCGGCGGTGGCGACGGGGGTGCTGCCGGGCAGGGAGACGAAGGAGCCGCGCCTGATCGCCGGGATCTTGGACAGCAGCGGGTCCTTCTGGAGGGTGGCCAGGGTGGTGCCGTCGGCGTCGCCGTAGGTCACGATGATGTCCACGTCGCTGAGGTTCTGCACCTGCTCGGCGCTCTGGGTGAGGCTGAACTCCTTGGTCGTCGCGGAGGCCTTCGCGATGCTCTCCGGGTGGGTCATGCCGAGGTCGGTGAAGAACTGGGCCCGGGTGTCGTTCGTGGTGTAGAAGCTGATCTTGCTGAGGTCGGTCGGGTCGAGGTGGGTCAGGAACATCACCGACCGGCCGGCCAGCTTCGGGTAGCGGGCCGCCTCGTCCTTCATCTGCTTCTCGATCTTCGCGATCAGCGCGTCGCCCTCGGCGGCCAGGCCGAGGGCCCTGCTCTCCAGTTTGATGCTGTCGCGCCAGGACGTGGCCCAGGGCGCCTGCGGGTACGCGACGACCGGCGCGATCTTCGTCAGGGTGTCGTAGTCCTGCTTGGTCAGGCCGGAGTAGGCGGCGAGGATGACGTCCGGTCTGGTGTTCGCCACCGCCTCGAAGTCGATGCCGTCGGTCTCGTCGAACAGCACCGGGGTCGACGCGCCGAGTTCCTTGAGCCGCGCGGCGTCCCAGGGCAGCAGCCCGTCGCCGTCCTCGTCGCCGAAGTTGGCCTTGGCGTAGCCGACCGGGACGACGCCCAGGGCGAGGGGGACCTCGTGGTTGGCCCAGTTGACGGTGGCGACCCGCTCGGGCTTCTTCGCGATCGTGGTGGTGCCCAGCGCGTGGGTGACGGTCAGCGGGAAGGTCGCCGTCGCGGACCCGGACGCGGCGGGCTCCTCGTCGGTGCCGGCGGACCCGCCGCAGGCGGCGAGGGCGAGCGTGGTGGCGACCGCGACGATGCCGGTGAGCAGCCGGGTGGGGCGCATGCGGAGTACTCCAACTCACATAGTAAGGACAGGCTTACCTAAAACTTGATCGGTAAAGTACTCCACGTTCCTGAGCCGTTGACCAGGGGGTTCTACGTAGTGAGCAAGGTAAGTACCGGCGCTGCCGTCCTGCGCCGGGCGGTCGCCCGCAACGGGCGACGCCTCTGGACCGGCACGGCACTGGCCGGCGTCTACCAGCTCTGCGCGGCCCTGGTGCCGATCCTCATCGGCGTCATCGTCGACCGGGCCGTGGCCACCGGCGCGGTGACCGCGCTGCTCGGCTGGACCGCGACCCTGGCGCTGGTCTATCTCGTCCTGGTGGTGACGTACCGCTTCGGCGCGCGGCACCTGCAACGGGCCATCGCCGAGGAGGGCCACCAACTGCGGGTCGAACTGGCGGCGAAGATCCTCCACCCGCGCGTGCTGCGCACCGGGCGGCACACCGGCGACCTGCTCGCGGTCACCACCACCGACGCCGAGTACACCTCCTACCTGCTCGACCACATCCCGCGGGTCACCAGCGCGCTGGTGGCGGTCACGGTCAGCGCGGTCGCGCTGCTGCTGATCTCGACGCCGCTCGGGCTGACCGTGCTGATCGCCATCCCGGTCGTGCTGGCGGTCCTCACCCGCACCGCCCCGCTGATCGCCAGGCGGGTCAGGGAACAGCAGGACCAGGCCGGTCGGGCCAGCGCGCTCGCCACCGACCTGGTCACCGGGCTGCGCCCGCTGCGCGGCATCGGCGCGCAGGACGCCGCAGCGCAGCGGTACCGCCGGGTGAGCCGCCGCAGCCTGGCGGCCACGCTGCGCGCCTCCCGGACCCAGAACGCGTACCTGGGCGCGTCCACCATGCTGAGCAACCTGCTGGCCGGGGGCATCGCGCTCCTGGCGGGCTGGTTCGCGCTGACCGGCCGCATCACCGTCGGCCAGTTCATCACGGTGATCGGCTCCGCACAGTTCCTCGTCGAACCGTTCGGCGTGCTCGCGGTCGTCCCCGGCTGGACGGCTGCCGCCCGCGCGGCGGCGGACCGGGTCGCCGCCGTCCTGCGGGCTGACGTGGTCCTGCCGCCGGGCACCGCCGCGCCCGACGGGTGCGAGCTGCGCCTGACCGACGTGACGTACGGCCCGCTGGCCGGTCTGCACCTGCACGTCCGCGCCGGGGAGTTCGTCGGCGTGGTGGCCTCCCGGCCGGCGGACGCCGAGGCGCTGGCTCGGCTGCTGGCGGTGCCCGACGGCCATTCGGGTGACGTCCTGCTCGGCGGCGAACGCCTGGAGACCGTGGACCGGGACCGGGCGCGCCACCTGCTGCACAGCGAACCGCACCGCACCGACCTGTTCAGCGGCACCCTCGCCACGAACGTCGCCCCGCACGACGACGGCGGACGGCTCGACGAGGCACTGCGCGCCGCTGCCGCCGACGAGGTGGCGCACCTGCATCCGGCGGGCCTGGGCATGCCGGTCACCGAACGCGGCGCGAACCTCTCCGGTGGCCAGCGCCAACGCGTCGCGCTCGCCCGCGCACTGCTCGCCGGACCGCCGCTGCTGGTCCTGCACGACCCGACCACCGCCGTCGACGCGGTCACCGAACAGGCCGTCGCCGACGGCATCCGGTCGCTGCGCCACGGGTCGGACGGCGGGTACGGCACCGTCGTCATCACCAGCAGTCCGACGTTGCTCGCCGCCACCGACCGGGTCGTGTTCGTGGCCGACGGCGTCGTCGCCGCCGAGGGCGCGCACGCCGAACTCGTCACCCACGACGACAGCTACCGCCGGGCGGTGCTGCGGTGACGTCCCCGACCCTGCCCGTGGCCAGCCCCCGCGAGAGCAGGGCGTGGCTCGGCGCGCAACTGCGGGCCCGCCGGGCCGTCGCCGTCGGCACGCTGGTCGTCGGGCTGCTCGCCGCCGCCACCGCCATCGTTCCCGCCTACGCCTTCGGCCTGCTGGTCGACCGGGTCCGCGCCGGGGGCGGCACCGGTGTGCTCGTCCCGGTCGCCGTGCTCATCGTGACCGCCGCGGTCGTCGGTGGTGCGGCCACCGGCGTCAGCGCCCACCTGATCCGCCGGTTGGGTGCTGGCATCCTCGCCGACCTGCGCGAACGCACCCTGGACGTCGCGCTGCGGCTGCCCGTGGCGGTGCTCGACCGGGCGGGCCGGGGCGACCTGGTCTCGCGGGTCGGCGCGGACGTCAGCGCCATCGACCGGGCCGTCACCGAGGTGCTGCCCACCCTGGTCTCGGCCCTGTTGCTGGCGGCGATCAGCCTCGGCACGATCGTCGGCATCGACTGGCGGCTCGGGCTGGCCGGCGCGGTCGCCGTCCCGCTCTACGTGCTCGGCGCACGGTGGTACCTCCCCCGGGCCGCGCCGGCCTACGCGGCCGAGCGGGTCGCCATCGCGTCCCGGTCCCAGCGGTTCGTCGAGAGCGTGCAGGGCGTCAGCACGGTGCACGCCTACCGGCTGGAGGACCGCCACCTCGCCGGCATCGCGGACGCCTCCGCCCGTGCCCGGGACCTCTCGACGAGCGTGTTCGCGCTCTACACCCGGTTCGTGGGACGGATCAACGGGGCGGAGTTGGCCGCGCTCGGGGCGGTGCTGGTGGTGGGGTTCCTGCTCGTACGCCGGGGGGCGGTGACCCTCGGCGAGGTGTCGGCGGCGGCGTTGCTGCTGCACCGGCTGTTCGGCCCGGTCCTGCAACTGATGGTCACCTTCGACAAGGCGCAGGACGCCGGGGCCAGCCTGGCCCGTCTCGTCGGGGTGCTGGGCACGGACCCGGACCGTCGCGCGGGCGGCACCGCGCCCGCGACGCACGACCTGGTGCTGGACGGCGTCAGCTTCAGCTACGACGGGGCCACGCCGGTGCTGCGTGACGTCTCCCTGCGGGTCGGGGCGGGCCGGGTGGTCGCGCTGGTCGGCTCCACCGGTGCCGGGAAGACCACCGTCGCGTCGATCGCCGCCGGGGTCCTGCGACCCGGGCACGGCGTGGCCACCCTGGGCGGCGTCCCCGTCCCCGAGCTGCCCGCCCGGACGATCGCCCTGGTCAGTCAGGAGACCCACGTGTTCGCCGGCCCGCTCGCCGAGGACCTGCGGCTGGCCCGCCCCGAGGCCTCGCCGCAGGAGCTCACCGCAGCCCTGGACCGGGTCGGTGCCCTGTCCTGGGCGCTCGCCCTCCCCGACGGGTTGGACACCGTGGTCGGCGAGGGCGGCCACCCGCTGACCGCGGCGCAGGCACAGCAGTTGGCGCTCGCCCGGGTGGTGCTGCTCGACCCGGCGGTCGTGGTGCTGGACGAGGCGACCGCGGAAGCCGGCAGCGCGGGTGCGCGCGATCTCGAACAGGCCGCCGCCGCGGCGTTGGCGGGGCGCACCGCCCTGGTCGTCGCCCACCGCCTCACCCAGGCCGTGACCGCGGACCACGTCGTCGTCATGGAACACGGCGGGATCGTCGAGAGCGGGCCACACGCCGACCTGGTCACGGCGGGCGGCAGCTATGCCCGCCTGTGGGCGGCGTGGACCGCCCGCGCCGGCGCGTCGCCGACCCGGGCCGGCGACGCGCCGGTGTCCGTGGTGGCCGGCGGCGACCCGCCGGTGCCGCACCGGCGGCACGCGCGGTGGACCGGGTCGCCGCAGACCGCTCAGCGGGAGTAGAACTCGACCACGAGCTGCTCGTCGCAGATCACCGGGACCTCGTGCCGGGCGGGCTCGCGCAGCAGGGTGACGCGCAGCCCGGTCAGCTCCACCGACAGGTACGGCCGGGGGCGGTCGTCGGCGTGCGCGCCGGCGGCGGCGAGCTGGAACGGCGGCAGGGCGCGGCTGCGCTCGCGTACCGCGACCACCTGGCCGGGCCGCAGCCGGTACGAGGGCCGGTCGACCTTGCGTCCGTCGACGCTGAAGTGGCCGTGCCCGACGAGCTGACGTGCCTGGTAGATGCTGCGGGCCAGCCCGGCCCGCAGCACCACCGCGTCGAGTCGCCGTTCCAGGAGGGCGACCAGCGACTCGCCGGTCTTCCCGACGCCCCGGGCGGCCTCGTCGAACGTCCGGCGCAGCTGGGCCTCGCTGACGTTGTACTGGTGGCGCAGCCGCTGCTTCTCCAGCAGCCGCACCTGGTAGTCGGAGGTCTTGCGCCGGTTGCGGCCGTGCACGCCCGGTGGGTAGGGACGCCGCTCGAAGTAGCGCACGCACTTGCGGGTCAGCGGGATGCCGAGGGCACGGGAGAGCCGGGCCTTGGGACGGGGGTGGTTCACGTTCGACGTCTCCGATCGGATGGTCTAGCCTACGAGTTAGGTAAGGCTAACCTACATTGAGGAGATCGGGATCATGCGACCCAGCCCGGCGGAGATCGTGCGCACCCTCGTCGCGGGCCACCTGCCCGCCCTCGCTCACCTGGCCCGCACCCCCGGCCCCCAGCAGGTCCGGCACGCCACCGACCCGCAGGGCCGGGTGCTGCTGCTGGTGCCGGTGCCCGGCGACCTCGCCACGGCGCTCACCCCACCCACCGGGGACACCGACGTCGCCACGGTCCTCGACGTGCTCGACCTGCCGCCCACCGCCGGCGCGCCGTCGCTCGGCCGGGCCTGGCTGTCCGGCTGGGCCGAACCCCTCGACGGCGACGAGGCACGACAGGCCGCAATGGACTTCGCCGCCGTCCGACCGACAGGTGACCTGCTCGACGTGGGCAGCCGGTTCGCGCTGCACCGGTTCGCGGTGAGCGAGGCCCGCTGGGAACGTGCCGGCGCGACGCGGCTGATCGATCCGCAGGCGTACGCGAAGGCCGAGCCCGACCCGCTGCACGCGGCCGAGGCCGACCTGGTGGCCGACCTGGCCGACCACCACGCCGAGCAGGTCGCGGCCCACCTGCGCCGGCAGTTGAAGCTTTCCGGTGCCGAGTCGCCCCGGGTGGTCCGGATCGACAGGTACGGCCTGACGGTCGCGTACGGTCGGCCCGGCGCGGCCCGACGGGCGAGGGTGAGCTTCGGACGACCCGTCGCCGACGTCGACGAGTTGTCCCGGCTGCTGCACCCGATGCTCTGCCCCCGGCAGGCCGCCGCCTGACCCGGACGCGGACCACCCTTACCCGGTCGCGGCCCGCCGGATCAACCGCATCAGGTCGGCCCGGTGGATCGACGGGTCCGGGTTTCACCGGTTGCCGGTTGCGGGTAGCCGGTGGACGTGAACCGCGATCTCGTGACGGCGTTGCAGGCCGCCTGGGGCCTGCCGGAGTTCCGCGACGGGGTGCGCCACGTCGTCGACCTCGACGAGGTGGCGCTGCTCCTGGCCGCGTTCTCCGTTCCGAAGCACGACCACGAGGTGGAACGCAGCCTGCTGCGGTTGCTGCGGTCCAGCCTGGACACGACCGAGATCCGGGAGGCGGTGTTGCTGCTGCTGGAACGCGACGAGGTACGCCGCCCGCTCCTCGCGGCGGTGGTGCGACCGCGTGCCGACAGACCGGGTCAGGCTGCCGCGATCACCTCGGCGGCCGAGGACCCCCGGGTGCGGCGTGAGGTACGCGCCGTGCTGGACGACGCCCGGGTGCGCGCGCTGCTCTGGCAGACGGTCGAGAGCCGGGTGGACGCCAACCGGGTCGGCCTGCTCCGTCGCGCCGCCGTGCTGTTCGTCCGGCACCCGAGCGTTCCCCGCCTCACCTGGGCCCTGCACCGCCACGGCGTCCTACGCGAACTGCGCCGCACCGCCCCGTCGGGCGATGACGCAGCGGCCTGACGGGCCGGTCGTCCTACACTTCTGCCATGTTCGAGTACCACGGGTGGATCACCCTCCGCTCGACAGCCGACGCGGTCGATGACGAACCACCTCTGCGCCTCGACGAAATCCAGGAACTGCTCAACGGGTACACCGGTCCCGGACTGGTGGATCTCCGCCCGGTCAACGGCGCGTACCACGTTCATCTCGGCGGGTTCCGCAACCACCGAGGCGGCCGGGACACCGACGTCATCCAACTGTTCACCGGGATCGGTCGTCTCGCCCCGGGGTCGTACGGGCTGCTGCACGTCCACGACGACGAGGACCCCGGGCACGAACTGGCCTTCCGGGTCCACCGGCTGGCCCGGGGAGCCGTCACCGAACACGCCGACCGGTTTCTGTCGCCGGTGATCCCCACCCTCGAAGACGAGTACGTCGACTGACCGGGGCAGGGTCCGTCGCCCGAAATCGCGAGCGGCATGCGCACAGGTGGGCGATGCTGGGGCGGCCAGCCAGGAGGCGACGATGGGGCGACCGACACTGTTCCTGACCGTGGGGCTCCCCTGCACCGGGAAGACCACGGCGGCGCGGCACATCGAGACCGCGCACGACGCGCTTCGGCTGACGAAGGACGAGTGGGTGAAGGCGCTCTACGGACCCGGGAATCCGCCACTGGCAGGGGCCGTGATCGAGGGGCGGCTCATCCAGATCGGGCTGCGCGCTCTCGAACTCGGCACCAACGTCGTGCTCGACTTCGGCCTGTGGAGCCGCGACGAGCGTTCCGCCCTGCGCCGGGCCTCAGCGGACCTCGGCGCTCGGGTGGAGCTGCACTACTTCACTCTCACCCCGTCCGAGCAGCGCAGGCGGCGTGACCGACGCCAGGCCGACGCGCCGCACACGACCTGGCCCATGTCGGACGGGGAACTCGCCGGGTGGGCCGCCGGTCTCGACGTCCCCACCCCGGGGGAACTCGACGGCAGTGAACCCCTCGATGCTCCCCCGGCGGGATTCCCGACCTGGCACGCCTGGCGGGAGCACCGCTGGCCGCCGTCGGCCCACTGAGACCTGCGGATCGACCCGCCGCCTGACCGACGGCTCAGCCGAGCGCGCAGGGCGTCCCGTTGAGGGTGAACGAGGTGGGACTGCCGGTGTCACCGGTGTGGTCGGCCACGAACCCGATGGCGATCGCCCCGCCCGGCCCGATGGTGACGTGGTCGTCGTGGCCACGGGCCGTGACCGTGCCACTCGACGGCGAGTACACCGCGTTCCAGCCGGTCGTGATGCGTTGCCCGGTGGGCAGCGGGAACGTCAGCCGCCAGGAGGTGATCGTGGTGACGCCGGTGTTGGTGATGGTGATGCTGCTCGTCAGGTAGGTGTCCCAGGTGTAGGCCGAGTACCTGACGGTGCAGGCGGCTCCGCTCGGCGGCGGGCTGCCCGGCACGGCGGTGCTGGGTGCCGGACTGCCCGGCACGGCGGTGCTGGAGGACGGGGTCGTGCCGGCCGAGGCCGTGGTGGGTGCGCCGACACCGCCCAGGGCGGCGGCCAGCGTAACAGCCGCCGCCGCTGCGGCACCGAGAAGGCTGCTCTTGGGTCTCATGACGACGGTGGTTCCTCCGGGGACGGCGCACGGCTGCGCGGCGGAGCGAGGATGCCGGCCGGCACGGGGTTTCGGTGCACCTCGCAAGCACCAACACTAATCGATCTACTTCGATTATGGGTCGGATCGGACCGCCGTCCACCCCACGAGGACGCGCGGGGTGGGCGACCGGCCGGAGACCGCCCCCGACGTGACCCGGTCCGGGCCCGACGCCGACGACACCGCGCGGACGGACACGCGGGCCGGGCCACGGGACGGATCAGATCGGCAACCGTGGGCCGAGCACGGTGCCCGGGTCGTAGCGGCGCTTCACCTCCCGCCACCTGTCGACGGTCGACGCACCGAACTGGGCCCGGTAGAAGTCCCGCTCCACCCGGTGGTAGCCGTGCAGGTAGACCCGGCCGCCGAGGTCGTGACAGAGCGCCCCCGCCGCGTCGAAGTGCTCCCGGTACGCGTCGACCCGATCCGGAGGCACGATGCAGTAGAAGCCGAACGTGCGTACCCGGTCGGCGGCGGGCAGCGGACTCAGCGGTGGCCGGGGCCGGGCCCCGGGACGCAGGAAAGTGCCGTTTACCACCGGGATCACCGCGGGATCGGCGAACCTGTCGCGGACCCCGGCGAAGAAGGCGTCAGCGTTCTCCATCGGCAGGAAGAAGTCGCTCCACAGCCGACGCGCCTCGGCGTCGTCCGCCAGCAGACCCGCGGCGACCTGGGCGCGGGCGATGCCGACGGAGAATCCGGCCTCCGCCTCGAACAGCCGCTGGTGGTAGTCGGCCACCAGGCTCTCGTCCGGCCCGGCCGGCGCGTCGGACGCCGCCCGGCCGACCTCGACCTTCCACCGGCGGGCGGCGGTGGAGTACACCGTGCGGCACACCCGCAGCCGCTCGTCGTCCCACACCTGCCCCGCCACCGTGGCGAGGTCGTCGCCGCCGAGCCGACGGACCAGGACGGCCGGTTCGGCGGGGACCACCCGCAGGTCGGCCCGGACGATCAACGCCACCTGGCCGAGGCCGCAGAGGGCGTACCAGAACAACTCCGGGTGCGGCCCGTCGGCGGTCGCGTGCACGAGCGTGCCGTCACCCGTGACGACGTCCAGCGCCGTCACCTGGTCGACGACCGAGCCGACGAAGGGCGACGTCGGCCCGAACCCGCCGACCGACAGCGTCCCGCCGACCGTGGCGTGTTCGTTGCTGGTCACGACCGGCAGGGCGAGGCCGTGTTCGTGCAACCAGCGGTGCAGAGTTCCCCAGCGCACCCCCGACTCGACCCGTACCGTCGCCGCCCCGACCAGTTCGATCCGGTCCAACGCGGTGGTGTCCAGTTGCAGGCTGTCGGTGAGGCTCTGCCCGTTGCTGCTGCACCCGTTACCCCGGGCGACGACCGCCAGTCCACCGGCGAGGGCGTACCGCACCGTCTCCTGCACGTCGGCGACACCCGCCGGGAAGACGACCGCCTGCGGCTCCCGGCAGTGGAGCCGGCCGAAGTCCCGCTGACAGCCCTCGGGTGCCGGATCCACCAGTTTCCCGGCCAGCAGCCGGGCGAGCGGTTGGTGTGGCGTCATCAGACGGTCGCCGCCGGCCGGCTGAGCAGGCCCTTGAGCTTCACCGCGAAGTGGTCGAAGAACGGCACCAGGCCGCACACCGGGTCGCCCTGCCGTGCCGCCGCGACGGCCCGGTCGCGCCACTCGTCGATCGCGGCGGCGACGTCGGTGACGTCGACCGCGCCCGAGGCGACCAGGTGGGCGAGGTTCCCGTCGCGCTCGTGGATCTCGGCGAAGTCGACCGCGTCGTCGCCGATCATGTAGAGCACGCCCAGTGCCTCACCGAACTCCCGGGCCGGCCCCACCAGCTCGGGAACCCCGCCCGCGAGGCAGTTGACCGCGGCGTAGTTGGCGAGCATCACCCCGGCCTTGATCCGGGCCGCCGCGATCCAGGACTCGACGGTGGTCGGCCGGGGCGCGGCGACCTCGACGATCTCCTGCCGCCAGATGTCCCGGTAGTCGTCCTCGAGCGTCTTCAGCACCTCGACCGGGCGCTCGTGGCTGGCCAGCAGCGTGGTGCCGACCGAGAGCAACTGGACCCCGAAGATCTGGTCACGCGGCGAGAGGGGCTGATCGTCGTCGATGAGGTCGTCGATCAGCTTCACGCCGACCGCGTGGATCGACACCCCGGCCCCGAGGTCGGCGCGCACCCGCGGGTCGCGCACCCACAGCGTCGTGTAGTACGGCGTACGCGGGTAGCCGGGGAGTTCGCGCACGAAATCCAGCCCCTGCCGGGACATGCCCAGGCTGGTGAGTTCGGTGAGACACCGCTGGACCACCCGCGCCTGGCTGGCGTCCATCTCGGCCTTGAAATCAGGAAATGTCAACACGGTCGTCCTCCAGAAGAAACGTGATCAGGCGGTCGGCGAAGTCGGCCATGAAGCCGGCGATCGGGAACTCGGGCGGGAACTCCGCCAGGGCGCGCAACGCCTCCGCGCGCCACCAGCGGGTCGCCGCGACGGCCGCGTCGCGGCTCACCCGCCCGCTACGGATCAGGTGGCACAGGTTGCCACCGGCCTCTCCGAGGTCGCGGTGGTCACGGATGTCGTCACCGATCATGAACAGGACGCCGAACGCCTCGCAGAAGGCGCGCGCGGCGGGCAGCCGGTCCACGACGTCGGCGGCGAGGCAGGCGGCGGAGGCGTAGCACATCATCATCCGACCCGACTTGATGCTGGCGTAGTGGATCCAGCTGTCCAGGTCGTGTGCCGGGCGTTCCGCCTCGTTGATCTGCTCCCGCCAGATCACCCCGTAGTCCTCGTCGAAGACACGCAGCACCTCGGCCGGCCGGTGGTGGGCGCCGAAGGTCGCCGTGCTGCTCTGGGTGAGGAACATGCCGAGGATCTGGTCCCAGGGCCGGATCGGCTGGTCACCGTCCATCAGGTCGTCGACGAGCTTGATCCCCATCGCGTGGGTGCAGATCGCGATCCCCAACTCCTGCCGCAGTGCCGGGTCCGGCACCCAGAGCGCGGCGAAGTAGGGAATCCGCGGATAGCCCTTCATCTGGCGGACGTACTCCAGCCCGGCCGGGGTCATGCCGGTCCCGGCGAGCCGGTCGGTGACCCGGTCCAGCAGGACGCGCTGCGCGACCGCCCACTCGTCGTCCAGGCCGCTCACTCCGGACAGCACGGGGCCTCCTCGTCGATCCGCACCGGCCCGCCGTCGAGCACCGCGGCGACGGCGGCCACGGTCCGCCGCCGGGCCCTCTCCGGGTCGAGCAGCGTACGGGCGAGGGCCGCCGCCCGGCGGCGACGCCGGGGCAGCTCGTCCGGGTCACCCACCCAACGGACGGCGACGTCGACCAGATCCTCCATCCGGTCGAAGCCGCGGCCGACCTCGTGCTCCTCCAGGAACGGGCCGACCCACTCCTCCATCGGCAGACCGGACCGCACCAGCAGTTGCGGAATGCCGAAGTAGAGGCCCTCCAGCATGGAGTTCGGTCCGGTCTTGGAGATGAACAGCGGCGCGTCGGCGGCGTGCAGCCACGCCAGGTACCGCAGGTAGTCGCCCTGCGCCAGCCGGTCGAAGGTCTGCCAGGCCGGCACCTTCAACTCGGTCAGCAGCTCGGCCGCCTCGGCGGCCATCGCCGGATTGTTGTACGCGATGAAGACCAGCGCCGCGTCGGGGTGGGCGCCGGCGATCCGCTCGACGGCGGCGAGATACTCCCGACCGCCCCGGTTGGACAGGATCAGGACCCGGGTACGCGCCTCGGCCAGCGCCGACTCCATGGCGTCGGCGTCGACACCACCGATGCGGCCCGCCTGCGCGGCACCCTCGAAGACCTGGGCGGCCTGGGTCTGCGCGAGCAGCCGGCCGACCGGCACGACCTGCTCGGGCCGGTACCCGTGCTCGCGGATCAGGTAGTCCCTGGCCCGGTCGAACTGCACCAGGTGCACCGGCAGGTGCGGGGCCCGGTGCACCGGCAGCCGGAGCAGCCCCTCGTTGGTCACGTAGTTGACCACCGGGATCGGCAGGTCCGCGACCCGCAACGCGGCGTGACTCAGCCGGGAGATCACCCCCTTGGTGCCGATCACCAGGTCCGGTTTCGTCCGGGCGAAGTGCTCGACGACGGCGGTCAGCCGGTCGGCGGTCGCCGCCGGCACCGGGTCGTCGTCCAGGCCGTCCGGCAGCCGGTCGGTGAAGTCGGCCATCAGGCTCAGGTAGCCGGCCCGGACCTCGTCGGCGGGCAGCCGGGCCGCCACCAGCTCACGGATGGCGGCACCGGCCTCGGCGAACTGCGGGAAGATCGTCTCGGCCTCGACGACGGTGACGTCGACGTCGTCGAGGCCGGCGGCCAGGGTCGCGGCGAGTGTCCGGCCGGCCAGGAGGTTCCCCAGCTCTCCCCAGGTGCGCATCGAGATGACCTGCACGCTGCGGGTCATGCCCACTCCCTCCGTCGCGCTCGCGGTGTCATGCCAGCAGTCCCTGGTTGAACAGACCCTGCGGGTCCAGTTCCCGGCGTAGCCGGCGCAGGGCGGTGAGGTCGTCGCCGTACATCGACTGCAGGTCCGCCTCGTCCAGGTCGTACCAGCCGGCGAGGTAGGGCCGCCCGCCGAGCGAGAGGCACTCGGCCAGCACCCGACGGTGCATGGCCTGCACCCGGTCGACGGCGGGCCGGTCCCCGCGCGGGACGCTGAAGTACAGCCCGAAGCCGAGCGCCAGGCCCCGCAGACCGGCCGCCGGGGTGAACGGCACGCCCGGACGCTGCTCGGGCCGGTGCACGCCGAGCATGAGCAGCCGGCCACCGCCCTCCCGGTAGCCGGGGGTCGCCAGGATCCCGGCTTCGAGGAAGCGGGCGAACTCGGCCGCGGCCGGCAACGACAGGCAGTAGTCGGCCCAGATGAAGTGCACCGACGGGTCGGCCGGGTTGCGCCGGGACTCCCGCATGGACCGCAGCGGCCAGTCGGCCTCGACGCGGGTCTCGGCCCGTCCCTCCAGCCGCCGCGGCAGCGGGCCGCCCCGCATCCCGTACGTGGCGATGAAACCGCCCTCGTAGTGCTGGGCGGAGAAGAGGTCGACCGGCGAGCACGGCTCCTGCGCCATCCACCCGACCTCGTCCACCAGGGCGGTCAGGGACGGATGCCGCTGCGTGGCGATGGTGGTGAGCCGCTGGTGCTCGACCGTGCGCAGCACCACCCGGTCCAGCACGCCCAGGGTGCCGAGCGCCCCGATGCCGTAGCGGAACAGCTCCGGCGACTCGGTGGGCGAGCACCACCGCGGCTGCCCGTCGGGCAGGACCAGCCGGAACCGCCGGACCAGGTCGACCTGGCCGCCATGGGTGATCGTGCCCTCGCCGTACCCGCCGACCGACAGGGTGCCGCCGATGGAGACCGTCAGGTGGTTGGTCAGCACCGGGATGCTGCGTCCCTGGGCGTTCAGGGCCAGCTCGGCGGCGTACCAGGGAGCCCGGGCGGACACCTCGGCGGTGCCGTCGTCGAGCACCCGGACGGCGGGGTCCCCCGGCTCACCGACGATCAGTACCCCGCCGTCGGACAGGCCCTGCCGACCGAAGGAGTGTCCGCTTCCCCGCACCGCGACGGGTGTGCCCGCCGCACGGGTGGTCCGCAGGACGTGCGCGACCTCCTCCGCCGAGGTCACCGGGGTCACCACGGCCGGCAGCAGCTCGTGCAGCCGGCCGACGTTCGTGGCGTAGACCTGCCGACCGGCCGGATCGGACCGTACCGGCCGGCGCAGCCCGCGCTGCAACTCGGCGGCGATCCCCGGGGGGACGGCGGGGTCACCGACGCTGCCGGGCCGTCCGCCCGGACGGCCGGACATGCCGTGCAGGGTGTCCCGCCAGTCGGCGGTCTCCAGGCCGTTACCGACGACGACCCAGTCGACGCCGCAGTCGTGGTACTCGCGGACCTGACGGTACGAGCTGACCCCGCCGCCGACGAAGAGCAACTGCTGGGGCGCCAGGCCACGCCGGTAGGCACGCAGGACCCGGTCGGGGACCCGGCCGTGCCGGTAGAGCAGATAGGCGAGGTCGAAGTCGGCGGCGGCGACCTCGGCCACCAGCCGGGGCAGTTCGACGCCGTCCTCGGCCGCCGGCCGGGCGCCGACCGCCTCGTGGGTCTTGCCGTCGGTGCCGAAGGCGAACGACGCCGAGCGCAGCAGTTCGGGTCCGTCCTGGCCGAGCGCGGTCGCGGTGCGGGCGGTCGCGGCCAGGCCACCGGTGACGAAGAAGGACCGCACGGAGTTCAGCACCGCGTGCACCAGCACCGCGTCGGCGCCCGGACAGAGCGGGGCGCCCCGCCCGGGGATCGACGGGAAGTGCAGGATGAGCGGCAGGTCGGTCCGCTCGCGCAGTTCGGCGACGTAGGGGGCCACCCGCTGGTCGAACGCGGGGTTGTCGGTGCTGCCGACCAGCAGCGCGGGATGACCGAGGTCGGCCATCGCCCGTGCCTTCTCGACCGCCTCGGCCAGCGGCACCTTGTACGGATCCACGACGTGCAGGAGCCCGGGGGCCTGCGCCCGGAGCGCCGTCAGCACCGGGGCGGCAGCCGGGACCGTGCTCAGATTCCCGGAAAGTCGCACTTCGCGCATAGGTCGGTCCGCTCCTTTCGCAGCAGGCTCGCGCGGCGGGCGGTGTACTTCTCGTTGTTCCAGATCTCCTCGATGGTGTTGTCGTTGACGTTGCCCATGACCTCCTGCACGCTCCAGTCCTGGCAGCACAGGACGACGCGGCCGTCATGGGTGATGTAGAACTCGTTGAACGGCCGTACGCAGAACTGGTTGAGCAGTACGGTCGGCCGCCCCAGCACGTTGCCGGCCCGGTTGGTGAGGGTGGCGTCCGGATCGCGGTCGACCAGCACCAGCTCGGGTCGTGCCGGGTACTGGCGGACCTTCTCCAGCACCGACAGGTCGGTGGTGTAGTCGTTGACGACGACTGTGGCGTACTTCGTCAGCTCGTCGGCCAGTTCCTCGGTGAGCTTGGAGCCGTTGGTCTGGATGGAGATCGACGCCTTGGTGCGCTCCTTGGCCATCCGCACCATCTCGGGCAGCCGCCGGTCCAGCAACGGCTCGTTGAACAGGTACGGGTGGATGACGCCGGTGAAGTCGGCGAGTTGGTCGAGCAGCGACTCGTAGAGCTCCATCGACATCCGGCCGGACGGCATCTTGATGGTGCCGATCGGGCAGAACGAGCAGCGGTAGTTGCAGCCGCTCATCGTCTCGATCGCGATCATGCTGAACTGCGGTGGCGTGCGGCTGGACTTCTGCTTGAGCCAGGCGGCGTCGCTGAGCGTCTTGGTTCCGGTGCCGTTGAGGTAGGTGCGGGACACCCCGCTGAGCACGTTGAGGACACCTTTGCCCTGTGCGCGCTGCTTGATGTATTTCGCGATGTCTGTCATGCGCGTTCCCCTCCGGAGATCGTGGGAGACAACGGGACCGACGAGGCCGTTGGTTTGGCGTGTTCCTTGTAGGCCGACCAGGGGATCTCGCGTCGGGGCCGGCCGGCGACGCCGCGTACGGCCAGCCCCAACGCCACTGTCGAGAACCAGCCGAAGTGGACCGACTTGAGCAGCCACTTCTTCGCCGCGAAGCGGACACCCTGGCCCCGGGCGGCGGGCGCCAGTGGCCACAGCCCGTAGAAGTACATGCGCCAGTACCGGCCGGCGACGTCGGCGGGGAAGTCGGCCATCAGCACCGCCGCCGTCAGGAGCGAGCGGTTGACGCGCCGCCTGATCTCACCCGCCGGGCCGCCGGTCAGGTGGTAGCTCACGGCGTCCGCGACGATGTGCGTACGGTGCAGCGGGTTCTCGTCGCGCGGGTCGAGCAGCGCGAAGCAGAAGTAGTCGTCCTCGCAGGTGTAGCGGTCCGGGATGCCCCGGGCCACCAGGTCGGCGTCGACCACCATGCAGCAGCCGTGCGGGTAGCTGAACTTCGGCGTCTTGGTGATCCCCTTGCCCCGGTGCAGCAGCCGGGCCGCCGCGTAGGGGTTGGGTTGGGGCACCTTGCTCGCCCCGGCCGAGCCCCGCGCGCCACGGTCGAGGAAGTCCTCGAACAGCCGGCCGATGCAGCCGGTGCTGAACGTGACGTCGTCGTCGACCCACGCCACGCCGGCCAGGCCGAGGTCGGTGGCCATGGCGAACGCGGCGTTGAGCATCCGGCTCTTCCCGGCCTGGGGCATCGCGATGCCGACGAACGTCAGCCCGCCCGGGAAGGCGGCGATCTCACCCAGCCGGCTCAGCCGCTCGACCGCCTCGTCGTGCTGGCCGTCGCGGTACTGCATGCCGACGACCAGCACGAGCGGGCGGGCGGCGACCGTCGGGGGGAGATCGGTGAGCTGGCTGACGAGTTCCTCGACGCTCTCGCGGTGGCTCGACAGTGGTGCGCGACCCACGTACGTCGGCAGGACCAACGCCAACCCACCGGCGAAGCCGTCGCCGAGCGCCGCGGCGACCGCCCGGACCGGGATCCCGGACTGGGCGACGGTCGGTCCGGGGTGGACCACGGTGCACTCGGTGGGCGGTGGATCGCCCTCGGCGGGCTGGTAGCCGCGCCGGATCGCCCACCGGACCGGCCGGGTCACTAGCTCGATCATCGGTACCTCCGCATGGGGTCAGTCGTGGGCCACGGCGGACCAGAGCCGGCGTATCTCGTCGGAGCTGTCGAGCAGGTCCGCCGGGGCCCCGACCGCCGTCAGCCGGCCGTCGTGCAGGACGACGACGAGGGCGGCCCGGCGCAGCACCTCGGGCCGGTGGGACACCGCCAGGACCGTGCTGCCGCCGTCGCGGAGGATCCCTTCCCACAGGGCGTCGCTCGTCTCGGGATCGAGTGCGCTGGAGACGTCGTCGCAGAGCACCAACGGGGTGCGTCGCACGAGCATCCGCGCCACGGCCACCCGTTGTGCCTGGCCACCGGAGAGGCGCAGGCCGCGGGGCCCGATCACCGTGTCGAGCCCGTCGGGCATCGCCGTCAGGTCGGCGTCGAGCGCCGACCGGGTCACCGCCTCGGCCAGCCGGTCCTCCGGTAGCCCGAGCAGGATGTTCTCCCGGATGGTGCCGGTGAACAGTCGCGGCACCTGCGGCGTGTACGCGCACCGGGGCGGCACGAGCACCGCGCGGCGGTCGGCGGGCAGCGGGACGTCGTCCCAGCGCACCTCACCTGTCGCCCCCGGCACCTGACCGAGCAGGGCACGCAGCAGCGTGGTCTTGCCCGCGCCGACCTGGCCCATCACCACCGTCAACTGCCCGGCCGGCATCGTGAAGCCGACGCCGGCCAGCCCCTGGGCCGCGCCCTCGTGCCGGGCGGTGAGGTCCGTGACCGTGATCGTGGGCGGGCCCGCGGCGGGCGGCGGGGGCGGTTGCCGCGGCGGGACACCTGTCATCGCACCGGGGCGGCCGTGATCGAGGTCCATCCCGTGCCGTGGGTGCAGCCGGCCACCCGTGATCGCCGTCATCCGGCGCAGCGCGACGAGCACGCGCTGCAACTGGACGGTGAGCACGCCGAGGGAGGCGAGGGTGTCGACAAGCAGCTGGAGGTAGAACGTGAACAGCACCATGTCGCCGATGGACAGCCGGTTGCTGCTGAGGGCCGGGGCGGCGATCAGCAGCACGACCCCGGTGCCGAGCGGAGCGGCGTTCAGCAGGGTGCTGCGTTGCACGACGACGGCGAGTTCCTCGGCGATGGCGACCCGGGCCCGGTCGGCGTTGAGCCGGTCGAGGTGCCGGGTGACCGCCTTCTCGGCCCGCGCGGCCTGTACGCCCAGCGCCACACCCGTCACCTCGCGCAGCGCCTCGGTGACCCGTGCGGTCTGGGCGCGGCTCTGCTCGCGGTAGGCCACCATCCGCCCGTGCACCAGGCGCATCAGCGCCACGATCAGCACGAAGAGTCCGAGGATGCTCAGTGTGATGAGCACGTCGATGCGCATCATGATGGTGATCGCGGCGACCGCGAAGAGCCAGCGGGCGATGTTGATCGGCGACCACACCACGAAGAAGCCGGCGTCGGCGGCGTCGGTGCCGACGGTCGCGACCGCCTCGCCCACGCTGCCGTGGGCGGCCTGCGGTGGCGGTTCGAGCAGTGACTCGAACAACGACATCCGCAACGCGCCGACGGTGTGGTATTGCATGCGCGGTTCGAGCCAGGGCACGACCGTGCTGAACTGCAACGAGATGCGTGCGGCCTCGATGCCGGCGACGAGCGCGACGACGCTCCACAGGTTCAGGCCGGCGGTCGACTGGCCGCTGAGCGAGTCGAATGCCGTCTGCATCAGCAGTCCCAGGGCGAGCATGCCCAGGCGCAGCACCGCCCACACGGCGGCGAGCACGGCGTACCGGCGTCCGCGACCGGCCAACAGCAGGCGTGCCCGGCCGGCACCCGTCGTGGTCATGTCAGGACCGCCCCACGGGGAACCGCTGGTCGGCCGGCTCGTCGGTGCCGTCCGTCGGGTCGGGCCGGGGCGTCAGGCTCACGACCCGTCCCTCCTCGACCACCATCACGTCGTCGACGATGGTGAGCGTCTCGGGCCGGTGCGCGATGACGAGCGCCGTGCGGCCCTCGATGAACCGTTCCATCGTCCGGCGCAGCCGCCGCTCCGCATGCGGGTCCAGGCGGGCCGACGGCTCGTCGAGGAGCACGATGTCGGGGTCGGTCAGCAGCGCCCGAGCCAGCGCGAGCAGTTGCTCCTCACCGGCCGACAGCCCGGCTCCGCCCGGCCCGATCCGCGTGTCGAGGCCGTCGGGCAGGGCGGCGTACCAGGTGTCCAGGCCGACCTCCTCCACCGAGCGGCGCAGTTGCTCGTCGGACCACCGGTCGTCGTAGAAGGTCAGGTTGTCGCGCAGCGTGCCGGCGATGACGTGCACGTCCTGGGTGACGAGCGTGATGCGGGAGCGCAGCGCGTCGACGTCCAGCTGCCGGACGTCCACCCCGCCGACCGAGACCGTCCCGGCCTGCGGGTCGTACTGGCGGAACAGCATCCGCAGGATGGTCGACTTCCCGCCGCCGCTGCGGCCGACCAGCGCCACCCGGCGGCCGGCCGGGATCGTGAACGAGACGTCCGACAGCACCGGACGGTCGTCGTAGGCGAAGTTGACGCCGGTGAAGCTCACCGCGCCGCGTCCGGGCGGAAGGACGCCGCCGCCGTCGGGGACGATGTGCGCCTCGCCGAACAGTTCCTCGATGCGGCGGACGCTGCCCAGGACGTTCTCCACGTCCTGGAACCGCGAGGTGATGCTGACCAGGGGCATCCGCAGCAGGATCGCGTACGACAGCCCGGCGAAGACGGTGCCGACGCTGGCCCCCCGGTTCTGGCTGAGCCACACGCCGGTGGCCAGGGCCGCGCAGAGGTTGACGGCGGTGAGCGCCTGGACGGCCGCCGGCCAGGTGACCGTAGCCCGGGCGGCCCGCCGGGCGAGCCGGTAGTGGTGCGTGATCCGTTCCCAGGCCGTCTGGAGGGCGTGCGTCGTCCCGCCGTTGGCGTTGAGGTCCTCCCGCCCGGTCAGGTTCTCCTCGAGATAGCCGAGCAGTCCCGCCTCCGCCCGCTGACGGTCGGCGATGAGCGGCACCGCGCGGCCGAGCAGACGCCGCAGCAGCAGGAGCATCACCAGGGCGAGCGGGGTGAACAGCGCGCCGTACCGCCAGTCGAGCAGGAACAGCGCCACGACGATGCCGATGATCATCAGCAGTTGGACGGCGATGTCGAGCACGAGTTCGGACATCAGCTTGGCCAGCCGGGTGACGTCGCCGTCCATCCGGTCGACCAGTTCCCCGGGCGGGTGCCGGAGGAAGAACGTCGGCCCCTGCCGCAGGACGTGCGCGAGCAGGTCATGACGCACCTCGTTGGTCGTCCGCCAGGCGACCCGGCCGGAGACCCAGCCGGTGCCCGTCGACAGCACCTGCCGGACGACCGCGAGCACCACGAAGACCATGGCGTACCCGGCCAGTTCGGCCTGGGACCGGCCGCCCACCGCCGCGTCGATGAACCGGCGCACGACCTGCGGCGCGACGAGCTGGGTGCCGACGTCGAGTGGGATGAGCGCGGCCAGGAGCAGGAACCAGCGCCGGTGGCCACCGACGTAGGCCACGTAGCGCGCCCAGTTCGTCGCAGCCGTCCGTGGTTCGTGAGACGCCATCTGGTCAGCCGTGCCCGGCGACTGCGGCTCGGGCTGCGGGAGGCAGCTCGGCGGCGTCGCCGGTGGGCCACTCGTCCGGCGCGGGGCCGAGCCCCGCCAGTTCGTCGACCTGCAGCCGGCACCACGGGGAGAGGGTGGGGTCGGTCCGGACCCGGTCGCGGAACGAGTCCCATCCGACCCATTCGATCCGGTCGACCTCGTCCGGGTTCGGCGCCGGGTCGCCCACCGCGCGGGCCACGTAGACCGGGCACAACTCGTTCTCGACCACGCCGTCGAGTTCGGCGCGGTAGCGGAACCGGGGCAGCACGAGACGAAGGTCACTCAGCGTGAGTCCCAGCTCGGCGGAGGCCCGCCGGTGGACGGCGTCGGTCATCGCCTCACCTGGGGCGGGATGGCCGCAGAAGCTGTTGGTCCATATACCTGGCCACGTCTTTTTCCGCAACGATCGGCGCGACATCAAGAAAAGCCCGCTATTGCTGAAGACGTAACAGGAGAATGCTAGGTGAAGCGGTGTGTCTCCATCGTGGACGGCGTATTTGTCCTGCTCACCAACGATGTGGCCATCGTGGTCGAGTAGCACGACCCGCTCCATACCGCTCCCCCACCATCCGGATCGGTCAATTTCGCTCGCACAACAATCCACGGTGAATCGACTCCAGTCAACCCCCCTAGAAGAACAAAACGCCCACACGGGAAATTGCGGATAAGTGAAGTAGGGGGTCCCGGATGCCCATCGATCGGCTACAGTGGATACCCAGCCAGCCACGAGGGGTCACGTAAATGCAGGCCACCCCACATAGGCCGTCACTGATCGTGATCACTTCACATCGAGGGTCGGCCCCGCTCTGCCGCATTCAGCCTGCGTGATCGTTCACCCCGGCGGGACCGGACACCGGTTACCTGCCGTCGACATCGCCTGCGACCGGACGGGGGACAGATGACCGCCACCAGCGAGACCGCCCGAGGCGTGCCCGGCCTCTCCGGGCCCGCGCTCAGGGTCGAGGTGGAACGCACCATCGACAGCTTCCTGACCGCCCGGCGGGACATGAACGCCAACCCCGAGTGGCGCGACGGGGTCGACGCCCTACGCGCCCTGGCCCTCGCCGGGGGCAAGCGCACCCGACCGACGTTCTGCTGCCTGGGCTGGCGCGCGTTCGGCGGTGACGACGATCCCGGCATCGTCGTGGCCGCCACGGCGCTGGAACTGTTCCACCTCTTCGCCCTGGTGCACGACGACATCATGGACGACAGCGACGTGCGGCGGGGCAATCCGACGTTGCACGTCACCATGGCCCAGGCACACCGCCGGCTCGGCTGGCGCGGCGACCCCGACCACTACGGCCGTAACGCGGCGATTCTCTGGGGTGACCTCTGCCTGACCTGGTCCGACGAGGCGTTCCACGGTTGCGGCCTGCCCCCGGATCGGGTCTCGGCGGCGGCCGGGTTGCTCCAGAGCATGCGCGTCGAGGTGCTGCTCGGGCAGTATCTCGACGTCCGCGGCGAGGCCGTCCGGGCCGACCTGGCCGACTGCCTGACGATCCTGCTCTACAAGTCGGCGAAGTACACCGTGGAGCGTCCGCTGCAGATCGGCGCGATGCTGGCCGGCGCGCCCCGACCCGAGGTGGAGCGGCTCTCCCGGTTCGGCGTGCCGATCGGCGAGGCGTTCCAGCTGCGTGACGACATCCTCGGCGTGTTCGGCGACGACGCGGTCACCGGCAAGTCGACCCTGAGCGACCTGCGCAGCGGGAAGTCCACCGTGCTCATGGCGCTGACCAGGGAACGGGCGGATGCCACCCAGTCCGCCGAGATATCCCGGTGGCACGGCAACCCACGCCTCGGCGAGCGGGAGGCACTGCGGCTGCGGGAGATCGTGCGGGACACCGGCGCGTTGCGGACGGTCGAAGAGATGATCCACACCCGCACCGAGCAGGCGGTGGCGGCGCTCGACTCCCTGCCCATCGCCACCGAGGTCAGGGGTGCCCTGACCGACCTGGCCCACACGCTGTCGGTCCGGCGCAGCTGAGAGTCCACCGCCACGCACGTCCCCAGACCAGGGAGGGCACGGAAATGACGGTTCACGACCCACGGCGTACGGTGCTGGTGACCGGCGCCGCCGGGTTCATCGGGCGGCACCTGGTCGAGCACCTGGGCAACCGAGGCCAGACGGTGATCGGTGTCGACCTGCGGCCCCAGCCGGCCGGCGCGGCCGGCAGGCACGTCGTCGCCGACCTGCGCACCACGGACATCCGTCCGTTGCTCGACGGGGTCTCCTCGGTGGTTCATCTCGCCGCGCTGCCCGGGGTCCGGCCCTCGTGGGACCGCTTCGACGACTACGTCGAGTCGAACGTGATCGTCACCCGGCGGCTCCTGGAGGCAGGTGCGCAGACCGGACTACGACGACTGGTGATCGCCTCGTCGTCGAGCGTCTACGGCAACCAGCCGGACGGGGCGATGAACGAGGACCAGCCGCCCGCACCGATCTCCCCGTACGCCGTCACCAAACTGGCGGCGGAGCACCTGGCGCTGGCCTACGCGGCGCGCCCCGCCTCCGTGCTGACCAGTGTGGCGCTGCGCTTCTTCACGGTGTACGGCCCGCGGCAGCGGCCCGACATGCTGATCTCACGGATCATCTCCGCGGTCCGCGACGGCCGGGAGATCCGGGTCTTCGGCGACGGCTCGCAGCGCCGCGACTTCGTCTTCGTCAAGGACGCGGTACGCGCCGTGGCGGCGGCCGTCGACGCGCCGGGTCCGAGCCGGGTGTGCAACGTCGGCACCGGTGAGCAGATCTCGGTCACCGGGATCATCGATCTGATCAGCGAGCTGATGGGCAGGCCGGCGAACGTCCGCGTCGAACCCCACCGGGCGGGCGACGTGGTGTCCACCCGCGCCGACGTCACCCGTACGGCCGAGGCGCTGGGCTTCCGCGCGTCGGTCTCCCTCCGGGAGGGGCTGCGGGCGCACATCGACGCGGTGCGGAGCGAGTCGATGCCGGTCGGCGCCTGATGGGTGGGGGACCCCTGCTGACCGTCATCGTGCCGCACTTCCGGTGCGCGACCTACCTGCCCGAGTCGGTCGCCTCCGTGCTCGGGCAGACCCATTCCGACCTGCGGCTCGTGGTCGCGGACGACCACTCGCCGGACGACGACTGGATCACCGCCCTCGAACCCTGGAGGGACGATCCACGGCTCACGTTGCTGCGCGCGTCCCGCAACGTCGGGCCGCTGCGCCTGAAGAACGCGGTGGTCGCATCGGTGTCCACGCCGTACATCGGCTTCCAGGACGCCGACGACGTCAGCGAACCCGACCGCTTCGCCCGCCAACTGGCCGTGCTCGAGCGGGGTCGGGCCGATCTCGTCGGCTGCGGGTACCGCGTCATCGACGCGTCGGGCAACCCGCAGGGGGTACGACACATGCCGCGCAACGGCAACCTGGTGCACCGGTTCGGCCGCAAGACGGTCGCGCTGCACCCGGCGACGGTCGTCCGGCGCGAGGTCTTCACCCGGCTCAACGGCTTCGACGGCACCGCGGCCTTCGGTTCCGACACGGACTTCCAACTGCGGGTCGCCTGGCTGTACCGCATCCGCAACCTGCGCCGGCCGCTCTACCGCTACCGGGCCTGGGCGGCCTCGCTGACCGCGGCACCGGAGACCGGCTTCGGGTCGCCCGCCCGCGCCGAGTGCATGCGACGCATGGCCGAGCTGGAGCAACGCCGCCGGCAGGCCCGCAACCGGGCGGAGCGGCTGCCGTTGCTGGTGGCACCGCCGAACGACGTGTCGTTCGACCTGCAGCAGGTGGGGTGAGCGCCGGGCGGGCGTGGCGCACCACACCCGCCCCGGCCGGCCCTACCGGACCGCCGCCCGGATCCGCATGTGCTTGCGCTGCCGCAGCCGCACGCTGGCCAGCACCGCCGTGACCAGGATGAGGCCGGTGCAGTACAGGGCGCCGTGCAGGAGTCCCTTGCGGAGGTATTCCGGGTCGCCGCCGTCGAGACCGAAGGTCCCCACCTGTTGGGTCGACCAGAACGGCAGGGCCTTGCCGAGTTTCTGGTCCGGCTCGACGAGGAACTGCAACCCGGTGATCGAGATCAGGACGAGGGTGCCCTCCAGATCGTGGGGTGCGACGGCGCTGATCAGCAGGCCCAGCGGGGCGGCGACCACGATCGTGAGCCCGAACTCGATGGCGACCGCGCCGGGCCGGGCCAGGCTGTCCTGGTCGAGATAGATGAGCACCCAGTAGACCGTGGCGAGTACGGCGCCCAGGGTCAGCAGCGCGGTGAGCGTGCCGAGGTAGAGGTGTGCCGGCCGGTAACCGGTTTGGCGTAGCCGCCGCTCCACGGCCTTTGTCGTGTTGCTCAGGAAGAGGCCGGCCGTACTCACCGCCCAGGCCAGGCCCAGACCGGCGAAGCGAATCGCCTTCTCCGGATTACCGTCGTGGCGGGCCATGTAGAACAACAGTGGAACGAATGCGAGCAGCGCGAGGGCCACCCGCCGTCGGGCGAGATCCCGACCCATCATCTCCGCGACGGTGAAAAGCTTGGTCATGAGTCGGCGGCCGCCTTCGTTCCGAGGTCGAGAACGGCGTCGACCCGATCGAGTGAATTCAACATGTGGGTGATGACGAGCGTCGACTTTCCGGCGTCGCGTCGCTGTAACACCCAGTCCCAGAAGTCGATGTAGCTACCCCGGTCGAAACCCTGATAGGGCTCGTCGAGCAGCAGGATGTCGGGATCGGTCAGCGCGGCGAGAATCAGGTTGAGTTTCTGCTGGGTGCCGCCGGAAAGATGCCTGGCCTGCGTTGTCATGCCGCCGTCCCAGGCCAGGCTCTTGGCGAGCTGCCGGCCGGTGGCCTGGGCCTCGCTCCGGTCCATCCCGTGCCCGGCACCGAACAAGGCGAAGTGCTCGTCGGCGGTCAGGAAGCCCATGAGCCCTGCCTGCTGAGGGCAGTACGCCATGCTCTCGTCCACTTCCACCACGCCGCTGGACGGGCTGACCAGACCCGCACAGATCTTCATGAGCGTCGATTTTCCGCAGCCATTGGCGCCGATGATGGCGACCACCTCGCCGGCGCGTACCGTGAGATCGACGCCCTTCAGGACGTGGTTCTTGCCGTACCGCTTGTGAATGTCGGCCGCATGGAGCCGGATCGGTGTCGACGAGTCGCCCTCCGTTGGACCGTGCCGGGTAGCCGTCACCTGTGAGGCGCTGTCACTCAGATCCATGGGAGCACCCTAGTACACCCTTACGCCCGGCAGCGGTCGTGATCGGGACGTGTCGTTCGGGCGGCACCCCGACGGGGTCCCTTTTCCGGATTACCGCCCTCGTGAAGAGGGTGGGACCCCTGGCCGGGATCTCCGTTCCGAATCACCACCGGGGGAATCGCAACCCGCCGCGGGCACCCCGGTCCCGCCCGGACCGCAGGCCCGACAGACATCGATGACTGTCTTATTTGCCGGTCCTGGCGTCATCTGGTGGACAACCCCGCGACGGTATTTCCCGGCACGTTCACAGCTCTTCAACGACGTCATCGCGTCGACACGGCATCGCAACACGCCGGACTCGGCGTCCCCCGCCGATGGGAGAAAACCTGTCATGGGCAAGGTAGGAAAGCGCGTCCGCCGCTCGACGCTGGCCGTCCTCACGGGCGCGGCGCTGGCCGGACTGCTGGCGGTCACCGCCGCCGCCGCGGCACCCGGCGAGGCACCGCAGGGCAAGGCCGCCGCGGCGGCCCGCACCGACGTCTACATGAAGGACGTCGCCGCCGACACCGGCATCCAGCCACACTCGTACGGCCCGTTGTGGGCCAGCCCCGACATCAAGGTCTGCCCGACCGCGGTGGAGTGCGCCGTCAGCCAGAACCCGATCGTCGGGGTCACCAACTATCTGTTCCTGAAGGTGCGCAACAACGGGCCGTACGGCTCGGGCATCGACAACGGGGTGCTGCGCGTCTACCGGACGACTCCGGGCGGCGGCGCCACCTGGCCGACGCACTGGACCCAGATCGGCGCGGTGAGCGTGCCCGTCTACCCGGGGGTCACCACGGTGACGATCCCGTGGACCGGGGTGCCCGGACCTGGCCACTTCTGCCTGCTGGCGCGCTGGGTCTCGCCCACCGACCCGATGACCTTCGAGGGCCCGAGCACCAGCGTCAACACCCAGTACAACAACAACATCGTCTGGCGCAACGTCGACTCGGTCCGGCTCGTCGCGGGCGGGCCGCGGGTCGTCCGGCCGTTCGCCATCGGCAACGTGACCGCTGCGGAGACCAAGAACGACCTGGTCTTCACCCAGCCGGCCGAGCAGGCCCGGGGCGCCCGGGTCTTCGTCGACCTCGGCCCGACCCTGTTCGAGCGCTGGCAGGCCACCGGCAAGGTCGGCACGGGGGTCCGGCAGGTCGGCAAGACCGAACTGGAGATCGTCGAACCGACGAAGGCCAGCATCAGCGGGCTGCTGCTGAAGCCCGGTGAGCGCATCGAGTTCTCGCTGGCCTTCTCGGCCGACACCGCCCTGGCCAAGGAGACCGCGCTCAACGTGACCCAGTTCGGTCCCGACGCCGACGGCACCGAGCGGGCCGACCTCGGCGGGGTGCAGTACCTGCTGGCGGACGAGCAGCGAGGGTAACGCCACCACCTCCGGGCGGGGGCGCGGGCCGGACGGCCCGCGCCCCCGTCGTCGTCGCGGGCCACGACCGGGCACCGGACAGGACGGCACGGCGGGCATCACGCCGAAGGCGGTGCGCCGCCACCGGGTCGCCGTCAGCGCAGCGAGACCCAGGCGGTGGACACCGCGTAACCGACGGTGCGCGCGCACAACTGGACCGGGCCCGGCGGTGGCACGCCCAGCGAGAAGAAGCCCACGGCGTCCACCGGCGCCTCGTCGTAGGTGCCGTCGGCCGTCCGGGCACTGACCCGACCGCCACCGGACGGGGATAGCTGGCCGACGATCCCGGCCTCGGTCACCTCGATCTCCACCAGCACCGACCCGGCCCGGAAGGACAGCGTCCGCGCGGACGCCGCGGAACGGGTCATGCCGGCCAGTTCGGCGTCGACCGCCGAGTCGAACGTCAGCTCGGCGACGGCCAGTTCCGCGTCGGCGGTACGCCAGGTGAACGCGGCCAGGGCCGCGCTCAGGTACGCCTCCGAGACCGGCCCGGTGTCCCACAGGGCCGCACCCAGCTCCGTCGTCAGCGCCTCGTCATCCACAGGTGGCCACGGCTCCATCCGGTTCACCCCCGTTTCGTACCGATGGTGGAAGCTCCGAGAAACTCGACGATCGCCGGGCACTCCCGCAGCCTACGCAGGCATCGTGCCTGGGTGGGGCCGATGCTGCCGACCGGCACGCCCAGCCGCTCGGCGACCTCCCGGTAGCTCATCGGCGGGTCGGCCGTCAACAGCGCCAGCAATGCCTGGCAGCGCGACGGGAGCTGCACGAAACCCGCACGCAACGCCTGCCGGCGCTCCGCGCGCAGCAACTCGTCGTCCGGGGCGGGGGCCATCGCGGCCAGCTCCCGGGAGAACCCGTGCTGGCTCTCGAGGGTCTGGTCGTACGGGTCGACGGGGTGGGACCGGCGGCTCACCCGGGACAGCCGGTAGCACTCCCGGCGGGTCGTGGTGGCCAGCCAGCCCGGTAGCGCCTCGGGCTCGCGTACCCGGCCCAACTGCTCCACCAGGCGCAGCCAGACGGTCTGGTTGACGTCGGCGGCGTCGGACCGGCTGAGGTCGTAGGCGCGGATGACCGCGTACACGATCGGGGTGTACCGGCGGACCAGCTCGGCCCAGGCCGACTCGTCCCCGCCGGCGGCGGCGGACAGCAGGCTGGTCGCGCTGGCACCGGTCGCCGGGTCACCGCCCGGGGCGTCGACGCGGCTCATCCGACGAGGACCCCGTAGTCGGGATGCCAACGGGGGGCGGCGAGCAGGCTCGTGCGCGCCGCGTCCGCGCTGAGGCCCCCGGCGGTCATCAGGGCGGCGAGCCGCCCGGAGACGTGTGCGGTGGCGAACGAGGTGCCGGCCCAGACGGCGAACCCGTGGAACTGCAGTGTCGGCCTGCCGGGCAGCGGGAGCTGCCCCTCGACGTAGGTGCTGTGCCGCTCGCCGACGGCGCAGGCGTCCACCCAGGGCCCGTAGCAGCTGTCGGCCGCCGGCACCGGGCCGCCGGTCGTCTGGCTGACCGCCGCGACCGCCACCACCCGGTCCAGCGCGGCCGGCCAGAGCGGGCGGCTGGTACCGGCGTTGCCGGCCGCCGCGACCACGGCGCTCGTCGCCGGCAGCGCCGCCACCGCGTTGGCCAGTGGCAGCGACGGCTGGTCGTCCAGGGTGTAGCCGCCCAGCGAGAGGTTGAACACGGCGACCTGCGGCGCGAGCCGACTCAGGGCGGCCACCACCGTCGACTCGTCGCCCACCCCGGTCGGGTCGAGGGCCAGTTCCGGGTCGACGCGGACGCCCGGGGCGGCCTGCCGCACCACCCCCGCGACGAAGGTGCCGTGCCCGCCCTGCGGGGCCAGCACGTCGGTGTGGACGTAGAGCGGGTCCTCGTCGTCGACCTGCGGCACGTACGCGCCGCCGAGCCACTGCGGGTGGCACGCGCCGGCCTGCTGCCAGATCCCGGTGTCGCAGATGCCGACGGTGACACCGGCGCCCTCACCGAGCCGGGTCGGGTCGGGGGGCGGCAGCGCCGCGGCGGAGCGGGGCGGGGTGCCCGGGTTGCCCATGATGTTGCCCAGCCCCAGCAGCACGTGGTGGGGCTGCACGGCCGGCACCGGTTGGCCGGGCCACTGTTGGGGATCGCGCAGTTTTCGCACGACGCCGGGGATGTCGGTCTCCCGGTCGAACAGCAGCCGGGTGACACCGGCGAATCCGGTGCCGACGGTGACCGGATAATCGTGGGCGCGCAGCCAGGTGGCGACCCGTTTGGCGTCGGCGTCGGCGGCCAGCAGTTGCCGGGGTCGGTAGAGGATCTCCCGGCCGGTGGCGGTGTACCGGCGTACGTTCTGGTCGGCGGCCAGCGCGGCTTCGAACGCTCTCTGGTAGGCGGTGGCGTCCGCGTCGCCGGCGGCGGCCGGGGCCGGACGCGGCACGACACCGAACGGTGCCGCCACGGCCAGCGCGGACAGCGCCAGGACCCGCCGTCGGGACAGCCGGCCGCCCGGACCCGGCACGGTGGGGTGGTCAGACGGCGGCACGGATCCTCCATGCTGGTGAAAGAAGCGTGCCCACCGAAGGCGGGCGCGGCGAATTCCCCGACCGCCAATTATTCCGGACCATCGCCGGTTGTCAATTAGGGGCAACCGAGCAGGACACCCATTGACGACATTCCCGCGATGGATTCTCGACGTTGACTCGCGGCTGTTCGTCGTGGACTCTCTAGGGCATGCCCGACAGCACCGGTTGCGGTGCCGCGGCGGCCCAGGCGGCGCTCGACGCCGTCCAGCGATACCCACCCGAGGCGATCAGCATCGCCCAGCGGGTGCTCGCCAGCCAGACCGCCGACGACGACGAGCGCTCCACCGCCGAGCGGGCCATCGGGCTGGCCCTGCGCGAACTCAACGACCTGCCCGGCGCGCTGCGCCACCTGCGCCGCGCGGTACGGGTGTCCGGCACCCCACGGACCCGGGCGCTGGCCCGGATGAGCCTCGGGTACGTGCTGGCCAACGCCGGTCGTACCGCTGCCGCGCTGCGGGCGGTGACCGCCGCGCTGCCCCAGCTCACCGGTGCCGACGCCGGCCGGGCCCGGATGCAGCGGGGGGTGGTGCTGCACTACCGCGGCCGCTACGCCGAGGCGGTGCGCGACTACGGCATCGCCATCGACATCGCCCAACGCGAGAACGATCCGCTGCTGGAGGCGCGCGCCCGCAACAACCGGGGGTTGCTCAACGCGCACCGGGGTTCCTCCGGTGGCCCCGGCGACGACCTCTCCCGGGCGGCGGCGGTCTTCCACCGCCTGGGGCTCGACCTCGCCGCGGCCGACGCCAGGTGGAACAGCGGCATCGCCGCCGGGCAACGCGGCGAGATCGCCGTCGCGCTGCGCTGCTTCGCCGACGTCGACGAGGAGTACCGGCGGCTCGCCGTCCCGCGACCGGCGCTGCTGCTGGACCGGTTCGAGCTGCTGCTGTCGGTGCCGCTGCTCGACGAGGCGGTCGCGGTGGCCGCCGCCGCGGTACGTGAGCTGCACCGCCGGGGCATGGCCTCGGACCTCGCCGAGGCGCTGCTGGCCCAGGCCCGGGCCGCGTTGCTCGCCGACGACCTGGACACCGCGACCGCGGCCGCCGCGCAGGCCCGGGTCAGGTTCCGGCGGCAGGGTCGCCGCACCTGGGCCGCCTTCGCCAGGCACGTCGAACTGCGCGCGGAGTTCCGTCGGGGCACCCGGACGGCGGCCCTGCTCACCGCGATGGTGCGGACGGCCGACGAACTCGACGCCACCGGCTGGCCGGGCCCGGCGCTGACCACCCGTCTCGAAGCCGGCCTGTTGGCCGCCGCCTCGGGTCGCGTCGACCGGGCCGTGGCCCTGCTCGACGTGGCCGCGCAGGCCCGCCGTCGGGGCACCGCCTCCCGCCGCGCCCAGGGCTGGTACGCGCTGGCCCGCTCGCGGCGACTCACCGGTGACGACGCCGGGGCGGCCCGCGCGCTGCGCCGGGGGCTGGCCGTGCTGGACCGGCACCGCACGTCGCTCGGCGCCACGGAGCTGCGGGCCCACAGCGGCACGTACGGTCGGGAACTGGCCGCCGAGGGGCTCGACATCGCGGTGCGGGCCGGCTCCCCGGCCCGGACCCTGGCCTGGGCCGAACGCTGGCGGGCCAACACCCTGCGGATGCGTCCGGCGCTGCCCCCGGACGACCCGGACCTGTTCGCGGCGCTCACCGAACTGCGGCTCGTCAGCAGCCTGCTGGAGGACGAGGTGCTGGCGGGCCGGCCGGCGCACGCCCTGCGTGGTCGGCAGGCGCGGCTGGAGCAGCGCATCCGGGACCTGGCCCGCCGGGTGCCCGGTCAGACCGGTGTGGTGAACCCGCCCGGGGTGGGCGTGCTCGCCGGGCGGCTCGGTGCCCGGGTGCTGGTCGAGCTGGTCGCCCACGGTGACCGGCTCCGGGCGGTGCTGGTCCGCGACGGCCGGGCCAGCCTGCACGACCTCGGCCCGCTCGCCGAGGCGGTGCACCTGACCCGGTGGCACCGGTTCGCCCTGCGCCGGCTGGTCACCACCGGAGACACGGCGACCGCGCGGGCCGGGGCCGGGTACGCCGCCGCCGCGCTGGACCGTCAGCTCTTCGATCCGTTGCGCCGGCACCTCGGCGACCGTCCCCTGGTGATCGTGCCGGTCGGGGCCCTGCACGCGGTGGCCTGGTCGGGGCTGCCGACCTGCGCCGGGCGCGCCGTGACGGTCGCCCCGTCGGCCACGGCCTGGCTGCGGGCGGACGGCGGGGAACCCTCGGCCGGGCCGTCGGTGCTGGCCTGCGGGCCGCGCCTGCCGGCGGGTCAGGCCGAGGTGGGTCGGCTCGCGCAGGTGCTGCCGGGGGCGACCCTGCTCACCGGCGCGGACGCCACCGCCGACGCGTTGACCGCGGCGTTGGACGGGGCCGGCCTGGTCCACATCGCCGCCCACGGCACCTTCCGCGCCGACAATCCGCAGTTCTCCACCCTGGAGCTGGCCGACGGGCCGCTGTTCGCCTACGAGTGGGAGCGGGTCGCCCGTCCGCCCGGCTGCGTGGTGCTGTCCGCGTGCGACTCGGGGCTGACCGGGGTCCGCCCCGGTGACGAGGTCATGGGCTTCACCGCCGTGCTACTCGGCCTGGGGGCGCGGTGTCTGGTCGCCACCGTGCTGCCGGTGCCGGCCGACCCCACCACCGCGCTGATGCTCGACCTGCACCGACGGATGCGGGCGGGACTCCGCCCGGCGCAGGCGCTCGCCGACGCCCAGCGGGCCTTCGTCGCCTCCGGTGACGGCACCGCCGGGGCCACGGCGGCGGCGTTCGTCTGTCTCGGCGCCGGCTGACGCCCCGCCCACCACCGCGGCCGGCGCGGGTCAGCCCAGCGCGGCGACCCGGGGGCGCAGGTCGTCGATCAGCTCCGGCGGGGCGGCGAGCACCCGGCTGCCGCTCACCTCGACCGCGGCACCGGCCTCGACGGCGATCACCTGACCGGCCGCCCAGTCCCATCGGAACGTGCGGTCCTCGACGTAGGCGTCGCAGCGGCCCGCCGCGATCCAGGCCAGCGCCAGCGCCGTCGAGCCCAGCATCCGCACCCCGCGCACGTCGCCGGCCAGGTCGGTGACCACGGCCGCCTGCACCCGGCGGTGGGCGACGTCGTAGGCGTAGCCGGCGGCGAGGACGACCTCGCCGAGGGTGACGCCGGCACGTCGGGTCAGCGGCGTGCCGTTCAGCACCGCGCCGCCGCCCCGGACGCCGCAGAACGTCTCGTCGTGGACCGGGTCGTGGACCACCCCGACGACGGGCCGCCACCCGTCGGGGGTCTGCTGCTCGCAGGCGACGCTGACGCACCAGAACGGTATCCCCGAGACGTAGTTGACGGTGCCGTCGAGGGGGTCGAGGACCCAGCGCAGCCCGGAGTCGCCGACGTGGTCGCTGCCCTCCTCGGCGAGGATGCCGTCGCCGGGGCGGCGGGCGCGCAGCAGCTCGACGATGCGCGTCTCGCTGGCCCGGTCCGCCTCGCTGACCAGGTCGGTGGGGGCGGTCTTGTAGTCGACGCGGCCGTGGTCGCCGAAGCGCCGCAGCAGTTCCCGGCCGCCGAGGCGGGCCGCCTCCTCGGCGACCCGCCGGCAGTCGTCCAGCTCGGCACCGGTCGCCATTCGCGCTCTCCTCGGGTCGTCGGCAGGGCCGGTGGAGATCGTCGCACCCGCACGGGCGCGGGCACCAGGTGGATCCGGTCGGGCACACTGTGGACAGCGGTCGGGGAACCGACGCTCGCCGACACCCCGTCGACCCGCCCCGTCGCCATCGCCGTGGGGAGGCAGCGCGACATGGGTACGGTCGACACAGAGCGGCTGCTGGCGCGGATCCGCGACGGGGTCATCGGCGAGGGCGAGGTGCTGGACGGCCCGTACGGGCCCCGCCGGATCACCTACGCCGACTACACCGCCTCCGGTCGGGCGCTGGACTTCGTGGAGGACACCGTCCGGGACTGGGTGCTCCCCCGCTACGCCAACACCCACACCGAGAGTTCCGCCACCGGCCGGGCGACGGGGCGGCTGCGGGAGGACGCCCGGCGGACGATCCTCGACGCCGTCGGCGGCAGCGACGAGCATGCGGTGATCTTCTGCGGTGCGGGGGCCACGGGGGCGGTCGACAAGCTGGTGGGCGTCCTCGAACTGCGGCTGCCCGACGGGCCGGCGCGCCGCCACGGCCTGCTGGACGGCGTCCCCCCACGGCAGCGCCCGGTGGTCTTCGTGGGCCCCTACGAGCACCACTCCAACGAGCTGCCGTGGCGGGAGACGTACGCCGACGTGGTCGTCATTGGCGCGGACGCCGACGGGCACATCGACCGGGACGAGCTGGCCGAGCGGTTGGTCCGGTACGCGGACCGCCCACTGCGGGTGGGTAGTTTCTCCGCCGCCTCGAACGTCACCGGCATCCTGTCCGACACCGACGCGATCGCGTCGTTGCTGCACGCCCACGGGGCGCTGTCGTGCTGGGACTACGCGGCCGCCGGCCCGTACGTGCCGATCCGGATGGGCGAGTCGACGCCGGGCGCGGCGGACGGCAAGGACGCGGTGTTCCTGTCCCCGCACAAGTTCGTCGGCGGTCCGCAGACCCCCGGGGTGCTGGTGGTGCGCCGGGATCTGATGCGCAACCGGGTCCCGGTGGTGCCCGGTGGCGGCACCGTGGCGTTCGTCGACCCGGTGGGGCACCGGTATCTCGACGATCCGGTGGCCCGCGAGGAGGGTGGCACGCCGGCGATCGTCGAGTCGATCCGGGCGGGCCTGGTGTTCGCCCTCAAGCAGTCCGTCGGCACCGACGTCATCGCCGAGCGTGAGGAGCGGCTGTGGTCGCGGGCGCTGCGCCGCTGGTCGACGAACCCGGGGATCGTGGTCCTGGGCAACCCCCGGGCGCGGCGGCTGCCGATCGTGTCGGTGCAGATCCGCCACGGTGCCCGCCACCTGCACCACAACTTCGTCGTGGCGCTGCTCAACGACCTGTTCGGCATCCAGGCCCGTGGTGGGTGCTCCTGCGCGGGCCCGTACGGGCACCGCCTGCTCGGCATCGACGAGGAGCGTTCCCGGGCGTTCCGGGTGGAGATCGCCCGGGGGTGTGAGGGGATCAAGCCGGGGTGGACCCGGATCACGTTCGGCTACTTCCTGTCCGACCAGGTCGCCGACTTTCTGGTCGACGCCGTCGACCTGGTCGCCCGGCAGGGGCACCGGCTGCTGGCCGACTACCGCTTCGACGCCCGCACCGGCCTGTGGCGGCACCACCGGGGGCCGGGGCGGTCGCTGCGCCTGGCCGACCTGGCCCGGCTGGTGGCCGGCGGGGAGCAGCCGACGCCCCGGCGACGCCGGGCCGGGGAGGACGCCCTGCCCGGCTACCTGAGCGAGGCGCGGGAGATCCTGGCCGGCCGCCGGGACCAGGTCGACGAGGGGCCCACCGGCCTGCCGGCCGGCGTGGAGGCGCTGCGCTGGTTCCACCTCCCGTCGGCCTGCACCGCCGCCGCGTCGTCGCGCTGACCGGGGGACGCGCCGCCCCGTCCCCCGGCCGGGCGGCGGTACCTGTCCCCGCTACTCCGCCGGGTCCGTGCGGGCCGGGCCGGCGATCGCGTAGGCGACCAGCCCTCCGAGGGCGAACGCCGCCGCCGTCACCGTGGCGGCCCGGCTGTCGGTCGGCTGGCCCTGCCAGGTGGCGACCGCTCCCCAGGTGCCGCCCTGCGGGTAGAGGGCCGCGATGGTGGTCCAGCCCACCGGCAGGAACCAGGACCGGGCGGCGCCGACCACGCTCGTGCACAGCGCGGTCAGGCCGAGCAGCCCGGTGGCGTCGCGGACCACCAGCGCGGCCGGCCCGAACCGGGCTCCGGTGTGCAGCGTGGCGAGCAGCACCGCCAGGACGATCACGCCGCCGGCGAGCAGGTGCCCGCCGCGTCGCCAGGACCAGCGCAGGGACGCCGTGCGGTCCAGGTTCGCGTCCGGGCCGGCGAGGGTGGGTGCGAGCGCCGCGACCATCAGCAGGACGGTCAGCACGACCACCAGCGGGGTGGCGTCCCGGTCCTTGGCGAAGGCCAGGTAGAGCGCCCAGATCACCGCCGCGCCGCCGACCGCCGCGGCCAGGGCCAGGGGGACCCGGCGTGAGCGCAGGTAGAGCAGCGTCCCGGTCACCTGGCGCTCCGGGACAGCAGCCCCTCGGTGTCCCGGCAGGCCCGCACGGCGTCGCGGACGGCCGTGACCCGGGCCACCGCCTCCGCCTCGGGCAGTGCCCGCAGGCCCTGCCACAGGGTCTTCGCCCCGGTGGTGATCGCCGGGTCCTCCTCGATCATGCCGGGGACCAGCCCCACGTCCGAACGCGGCTCGCGGCCCATGAGCCAGTACGCCGCCGCCCGTTCGACCGTCTCGTTGCGGTTGCGGCAGTCGTAGTCGTACGGGACGCCCAGTCCTTTGACGACTTCGAGGAACACGACGTCGGGGTGGGCGAGCCGGCCCCGCTTGTCGATCCGGACCTCGACCGTGACGACCCCGTCCGGGGCGGCCGGCTGCTCCCGGCGGTACCCGATCGTGCGGGTGTCCTCGTGCACGACGGTCGGCGCGTCCGGCAGTTTCGCCAGCGCCGTGAGGCCCTGCCGGGCCGGCGGGGTGATCGTGTCGAGCACGTTGGCGTGGACCCGGCTGACGCACACCGTCGGGGTGTCGCGGGTGCAGACCAGTTCCCGGGCGACCGGGTCGACCGGCCAGGTGAGCACGTCCCGGTCGTTGGGCAGGATCGCCGTGGCCACCCCGACGCCGAGCAGCACCGGCAGCACCGCCGTCACCCGCAGCCGCCAGCCGTCGGCGACGAACAGCAGCAGGCCGGTGACGGCGAGCGTGATCATCGAGATCGCCAGCGCGGCGCTGACCCGGTTGTCGATCGTCTGGTAGTCGTGGAACCCGCCGGAGCCGTGCGCCGGGGAGATCGCCGCGGCCAGCCGCTCCGGGGTCGAGATGGTGGCGAAGAAGACCAGCAGCACGCCGCCCACCGCCAGCGCCGGGGCGGTCACCAGGGCGGGCAGCAGCCGCCCGATGCCCAGTCCGAGCCATGCCGCGGCGACCAGGGACAGCGCGCCGACCGCGGTGACGACGACGAAGTTCAGCAGCGGCAGGTACGAGGCGGTGGTGACGATCCAGGCGATGCCCGCCGCGGTCACCACCAGGTAGGCGACCGCGAGGGTGAGGGCCATCGTGCCGAGCACCGGCAGCATCCGGGCGGTGCGGGGCCGGGCGGTGGTGGCGAACAGTTCGCCGACCTTCGCCCGGTGTTCCCGGCGGCCCTGCCAGGCGCCGGCCGCGAGGGCGAGCGGCCACAGCAGGAGCAGGTACTCCCGGATGGCCAGGGCCAGGGCCATCCAGCCGGTCGACCAGCGGCCGGTCGCCACGTACAGCGCCCCGACCCCGACCACCACCGTGATCAACGCGGCGCCGAGCGCGGCGGAGCGGCGCAGTTCGATCCCCATGACGCCCACGCGGGCACCCCGCTTCCCCTCGGGCCGCCGGGCGGCGGCAGTGTGCACCTCGACGGTTCGCCCGCTCATCGGGTGGCCTCCGCGCGGTGCTGACGCAGCAGCGCGGAGTAGCCCCGCTCGGCCGGGCTGTCACCGGCGTGGCCCGCGTCGCCCTGCGCGGCGAGCACCTCGGGCGTGCCCCGCCACACCAGGCGGCCCTCGTTGACCAGGACGACGTCGGTGCAGGCCGCCACCACGTCCTCGACCAGGTGGGTGGAGACCAGCACGCAGGTGTCGGTGCCGAGGTCGCGCAGCAGCTCCCGGAAGTCGAGCCGCTGTTCCGGGTCGAGGCCGACGGTCGGCTCGTCGAGCAGCAGGAGCCGCGGGTCGTTGACGATGGCCTGGGCGATGCCGGCCCGGCGCAGCATGCCGCCGGAGAGCGTTTTCATCCGGGCGTCGGCCTTGCTGGTGAGCCCGACCCGGTCGATGGCCCGCTGCACCGCCGCGGCGACGCCCGCCCTGGGCATCTCCTTGAGCCAGGCCAGGTAGCCGACGAACTCCCGCACGGTGAACCGTGGGTAGTAGCCGAAGTGCTGCGGCAGGTAGCCCAGGGAGCGGCGGACCGCCCGCAGCTCGGAGCGACCGTCGACGGGGTGTCCGAGCAGTGTCAGCCGGCCGCCGGCCGGGGACACGACGGTCGCCAGGGCGCGCATCAGCGTGGTCTTGCCCGCGCCGTTGGGGCCGAGCAGCCCGTGCACACCGGTGGGCAGGGCCAGGTCGAGGCCGTTGACGGCGAGGTGCCGGCCGGCCCGGACCTGGAGGCCCTCGGCGTGGATCGCCCAGGGATGGGTGGTGGTGGTCGTTTCGACCGCGCTCACCGCACGCATCGTCGCTGTCTCCTTCGATAATTGCCAGGGCAGGGTGGCGGTCCGGCCGGGTGGCCGTACCGCGAGGTCGGGGTGGGGCTCAGTCGCGGTGGGAGAGCCGCCGGAATCCGTCGACCCGGAGCAGGGCCACGACGGTCAGGACTGCGGTGACCAGGGCCCAGGTGCGGGCGCTGTCCGCCGACAGCACCACCGGCATCCGGGCGGCGGCGAGGCTGGGGGCGATCACCGCGAGCGTCCAGGCCGTGATGAGGCCGTACGCGGCGCGGCGTACGCCGACGAGGGTGCCCAGCAGCAGGGTGGCGGCGGTGAACGCCAGGCAGGGCAGCAGCAGCAACGCCAACGACGCCCCGGTCCCGGCGCCGACCACGGCGAGCGCGGGGATGACGAACGCCAGCACCGCCGCCGTGCGCCGCAGCAGCATCGTCAGGCCGGCGGCGGGGGTGGCCGCGACCAGTTCCCAGGCCGGGTCGGCCCGACGGTGCCAGGCGACCGCCACGCCGGGCAGCGGCGCCAGGGGTGCGATCAGCAGCACCACCGAGGGGAGGCCGACCCACAGCGCGCCGAGCAGCGCGGCACAGCCGAGCACCGTCACCGTCATGGCCAGCCAGGGCAACAGGGTGCCGACGAACCAGCGGTGCCGGGCCAGCGACCAGGACCGGCTGCGGCGGGCCGGGACCGGGGTGGCCGCGATCTCCCGGTCCAGCACCGTCGCGACCAGGTCGATCACTGCCCGGCTCTCCGCCGTGGTGCTGCCCGCCAGGCGGGCACGGCAGTCGGCGCAGTCTTCGAGGTGCACCTCGATCGCCCAGACGCTGGCCTCGTCGAGACCGGGGTCGCCGGTGGCGTAACGGTCGATCTGGGTGAGGCTGGGGTGGGTGGTCATGACAGCGCCTCCCGTAGGGCGACCCGGGCCCGGCGGACGCGGGACTTCACCGTGTTCTCCGGTACGCCGAGCAGCACCGACGCCTCGCGCGCCGAGAGCCCGTCGAGGACCGTGGCCCGCAGGGCGGCCCGGACGCCGGGCGGCAGGGTGAGCAGGGCCTGCTCCAGTTCCTGGCCGATCCGGGCGGCCATCACCTCGTCCTCCGCGGCGGGGGCGGTGTTCGGCATCAGCGCGACCTGCGGCACCTGGCTGCGGCGGGCGCGGCGGCGGAACGCGTCGACCAGCCGGTGGGCGGCGATGGTCCACAGCCAGCCCACGGCGCTGCCTTGCGCCTCGCCGCCGGAGCCCGCCCGGGTGCCGGCGAAGCTGCCCGCCGCCCGCCAGACCGCCAGGTAGGTGTCCTGGAGCACCTCGGCCACCACGTCCGGGTCGGCGCAGCGGCGACGCAGGCGCACCTCCAACCACGGGGCAGTACGCCGGTAGAGCTCGTCGAACGCCTGGCGGTCGCCCCGGGCGACGCGGCGTACGAGTTCACCCTCGTCGTCTGCTTCCATGTCTGTCCTCACACCTGGTAAGACGACGGCCGCACCGGATCGGGTCCCCAATTGGCGTGACCGGCGTCACATCTTTGCCGGATCGGGCTCCACCCATCCTGACGCACCCGCCCGGGGCGGGTCGGTGGGCCGCCGGGCGGCCGTATGCCGCGTCGGTGCAGGTCAGCGCTGCTGGGCCGGGAACGCCGGCAGGGCGGTGTCCCGGGACACCGGGTCACGGTCGCGCTGCGCGACGATGCTGGCGGTGATCTCGTCGGGCGGCACCGGACGGCCGAAGTGCCAACCCTGCCCGTTGTCGCAGCCGGTGGCGGCGAGCCGGTGGGCCTGCTGGGCGGTTTCGATGCCCTCGGCGGTGACGACCAGGCCGAGCCGGTGCCCGAGGGACACGACGGTACGCAGGAAGTCGTCGTCCGTGCCGGGGCGGCGGGCCCCCGGCTGCCGGACCGGCTGCGCCGCCGGACGGGTCAGGCTGGCGTCGAGCTTGAGACCGTGCAGCGGGAGGGAGCGGAGGTTGGCCAGGTTCGCGTAGCCGATGCCGAAGTCGTCGATGACGATCCGGACGCCGAGGGCCATCAGCGCCGCCAGGGACTCGGTCACCACACCGGTCAGGTCGATCACGGCCTGTTCGGTGACCTCCAGCTGGAGCAGGTGGGGCGGCAGGCCCGTCCGGTCGAGGATCTGCGCCACCTCCCCGGCCAGACCGTTGCGGCGGAGCTGACGTACCGACACGTTCACGCTGACGTACAGCCCGGGTTGGATCCGCTGCCACCGGCTGGCCTGCCGGCACGCCTGCTCCAGCAGGTGGCGGCCGAGCGCCACCACGAGACCGGTGTGTTCGGCGAGGTCGATGAACCGGGCGGCGGTCAGCAGACCGAGCTGGGGGTGCCGCCAGCGGGCGAGGGCCTCCACGCCGGCCAGCCGCCCGGAGCGCAGCGCGGCGATGGGTTGGTAGGCGGCGGTGAACTCGCCCCGGTGCAGCGCCGCCGGCATGGCCGCCGACAGCCGGTAGCGCGCCGCGTCGGCGGCGCTGCGGTCCTGGTCGAACCGGCGCAGGGTGCCCTTCCCGTCGGCCTTGGCCCAGTGCAGCGCGATCTCGCTGTCCCGCATGAGGGTGGCGCCGTCGTCGGCGACGGCCCCCTCGGCCACTCCCGCGCTCGCCGTCAGGGGCACCTCGGTGCCGTTGACGCGGAACGGGGCGGCGAGCGTGGCCAGGGCCCGGTCGGCGATCTTGATGGCGTCCTCGGCGCAGGTGGTGCCGCGGACCAGGATCGCGAACCGGTCGCTGTCCAGCCGGGCCACCAGGCCGATCCGCGGGTCGGTGAGGGCGGCGAGGCGGTGGGCGATCTCGCGGAGCAGAAGGTCACCCACCCGGTGTCCGAGGACGTCGTTGACCGCCGCGAAGTCGTCGACGTCGAGGCAGCAGACCCCGACCCGGTCGACCGGCACGGCGGCGGAACAGAGCCGTCCCAGTTCCTCGGTGAACCGGGTCAGGTTGGGCAGACCGGTCAACTGGTCGTGGGTGGCGAAGCGGCGGAACCGGGCCTCGCTGACCCGTAACGCCTCCTCGGCCTGGGTGCGGGCGTCCAGCGCAGCCAGCCGGACCGCGTCCTGTTCCCGCAGGCTGCGGTCGTGCGCGGCGGACGCGAAGCCCGCCGCGAGATCCGCCAGCAGGCCGTTGAGCCGGGTGGCGCGGGTGGGGTCGGCGGCCACGCCCAGCGCGGCGGGCAGTCGCGCGCCGATGACCGCGATCGTCCCGCCGAGCGCCTCCGGCGAGCCGAAGCCGGCTGCCACCAGGTCGGTGCCGATCCGCTGGCCGTCGCCGGGCCGTACCGGGTCGGTGAGGACGGCGGTGACCAGCCGTTCGGCCAGCGCGCTGACGATCCGGTGCCGCTGCTCGGCGGTGATCGGCACGTAGTGGGCCCGGTGCAGGGCGGTGGCCCACGCCGTGACGAACTCCTCGACGCCCGGCCGGTGCCGGTCGTCGATTCCGTCGGCGTCGGGCCGATCGTTCACCTGCGGCGTCCGACTCCGACGTAGAAGCTCATCCGCTCCGGGTGGTCGCCGACCTCGGCCGGCGACTCGGGACGCCACAGCGGTGACCACACCACGCCGGGCTCCACCAGGTCGAGACCGGCGAAGAGGTCCTCCACCTGGGCGCGGGTGCGGGCGGTGACAGGCGTGTTGGTCCGGCCGCTGAGCCGGGTGCCCTCGCCCATCTCGTCCGGTCGGCTGTCGGTGGTGACGTGGCTGATCGCCACGCAACTGCCGGGGGCCAGGGCCGTCCACAGCCGCTTGATCAGGCCGTACGGGTCGTCGTGGTCGGGGACCGCGTGCACCACCGAGACGAGCAGCAGACCGACGGGCCGGTCGAGGTCGAGCAGCCGGCGGGTCTCCGGGTGCTCCAGGATCGCCTCCGGGTGGCGGAGGTCTTCGAGCAGGGCGACCGCGTTGGGCTGACCGGCGAGGATGTGCGTGCTGTGCGTCACCGCCACCGGATCGATGTCCACGTAGACCACCCGGGCGTCCGGGTCGACCTGCTGGGCGATCTCGTGCACGTTGCCGACGGTGGGGATGCCGGAGCCGATGTCGAGGAACTGCCGGACGCCCTGGTCGAGCATGAACCGCACCGCGCGGTGCAGGAACTCCCGGTTCGCCCGGGCGACCAGCCGGAGATCGGGCACCGCGGCCATCGCCTGGCGGGCGAACTCCCGGTCGACCTCGAAGTTGTGCGAGCCGCCGAGCCAGTAGTCGTAGGCTCGCGCCACGCTCGGCCGGCTGAGATCGACATCCGCTGGTGCCCACTCCGGCCGTTCCATCGTCGCCCTTCCCACCACCGCAGTGACGTGACCGCCGCCACTATAGTCGGATATCTTCCACTTCCGTACCGCGATCACGATGCGGCACCACGGCGTCGGCCGCGACCGTCCGTCCACACGGTACAGACATCGACCGCCACGCGCCCGGATCGGGTCGGGAGGCGACGGACGGTGGCGGTCCCCGTCCACTCAGCCACCGTTCAGGTTGCGTTGGTAGCTTCCGGCCGCAGCGGCTTCCACAGTGGATGCCGCTGAAGTCGTTGCCGGGCAATGGTTTCGTGCACGCCGCGTCGGGTCCGTGCCAGCACGGGCCCGACGGCCGTCGAGGGAGAGGTTCGTGGTGTTCAAGAAGATGCTGGGTGCGTTCGGGGTGGGCGGCCCCAGCGTCGATACGGTCCTGTCCAATCCGAGCACCCGACCGGGGCTGACGCTCGCCGGGCAGGTGAACCTGACCGGCGGCAGCCACGACGTGGAGATCGACCAGATCACCGTCGGCCTGGTCACCCGGGTGGAGATGGAGGGCGCGGAGGAGGAGTACGACGCATTCGTGGAGTTCCACCGGGTGCCGGTCGCCGGTGGCCTGTTCCTGCGCGAGGGGCAGCAGCTCAGTCTGCCGTTCCAGGTGGCGGTGCCGTGGGAGACGCCGGTGACCGAGCTGAACGGTCAGCACCTGCCCGGCATGACGATGGGTCTGCGTACCGAGGTGGCCGTGCGGGGCGCGGTCGACAAGGGCGACCTCGACCCGGTGTACGTGCACCCGCTGCCCGCCCAGGAGCGCGTGCTGGAGGCGTTCGGCCGGCTCGGCTTCACGGTGAAGGCGGCCGACCTCGAACGGGGCCACATCGCGGGGCTGCACCAGACGCTGCCGTTCTACCAGGAGATCGAGTACTACGCCGCGCCGCAGTACGCCCATGCCGTCACCGAGGTCGAGCTGACCTTCGTCGCCAACGAGCACGGCGTGGACGTCGTGCTGGAGTTGGACAAGCACGGTGGGCTGTTCACCGGTGGACACGACTCGTACGGCCGGCACCACGTCGCGCACGGCGACGCGCACGGCGACTGGACCGGGCAGGTCGACGGCTGGCTCCGGCAGGCCGTCGACGGCCGGCAGGGTCCGCACGCCGGTTACGGCTACGCCCCGCCCGCGCCGGCCTACGGGACGCCCGGCTATCCGCCGCCGCCCCCGCCGCCCGGCTACGGCGCGCCCGCCTACGGACAGCCCGGCTACGGACAGCCTGCTTACGGGCAGCCCGGATACGGGTACGCGGGGCACGGGCATCCCGGTGGGCACCACAAGGAGGGGCACCACGACCACGACGGGCCCGGCATGGGTTCGGTCGCCGCCGGTGTGGTCGGTGGCGCGGCTCTCGGCTTCGCCGGCGGCATGATCGCCGACGAGATCTTCGACGACGAGGACGAGGGCGGCGACGAGGACGCCTGATCCCCCGCCCGGTCCACTGTGGATCGGACGGCGCAGTCATGATCTAATTCGTGTAGTTCGTACGTATATGGTCGGAATTTCCGATCAAGAGTCAAGGAGTGTGCATGCCCGCAAGCGCCGACCTCACCAAGCTGGTCGACAAGGCATACCAGGACAAGACCCTCACCGAGATCGTCGACGCCCCGGTGTCCGCCCTCGCCGGGGTCAGCGACGGCGACGCCAAGCTGCTCAAGGAGGCCTTCGGCATCACCACCGTGGGCGACCTCGGCCGCAACCCGTACTTCCAGACCGCCAACGCCCTGGTCGCCCTCACCGGCACCAGGTGACCTCACCCGGTGGCCCGGGACTCCCCCGGGCCACCGGGCACCCGCCCGCGCCGACCACCGGCGGGCGGACCGCGACGACGCCGGCACGGCCGCTGCCGACAGGCGCGCCCGACCGTCCTGCCGGATAATTGTCCGATGACAAATCCTGACCTCGACCCGGACGTGTACCCACCCCTCGACCCCCGCGAGCCGGTGCCGGACGACGTCGGCGAACTTCTTCCCGACACGCCCGGCGAGCTGCCGGAGGCCCCGGTCGAGCCGATGCCCGACGACGGCGATCCGGGAGGCGTGCCCGAGCCGGCCTGACGGCGGGCCCGTCCCGGCCGGCCGCACCACCGGGCACCGTCCGGTCACGCCCCGGTCGGCGCGGGTGACGGTCGAGGCGCTACACCGGTGACGCCACCGTTCCCCCGCCGGCCCGGGGCGTCGGTCAGCGGCCCCGACCGGCCGGAACGTGCCGCCACCGGGCGAGCTTGCGGGGGTTGCGGACCACCCACAGGTGCCCGACCCGGCCGGTGCCGGTCGCGGCGAGCGCGAGCACGGCGAGGACACGGCCGAGCCGGTCGGTGGCGACCAGCCCCGGCTCCCCGTTGACGGACGCCTCGTCGACCACCAGGTCGGGCTGCCGCTCCCACACGTCCAGCAGGAAACCGGCGATGGCCTGCGGCCCGTGCAGCGGTACGGCGGAAGCCGAGACGAGGCCGCCGCCGTCGGTGATCGCGGTGGCCTCCGGATCGAGCACGTCGACCAGAGCGGCGAGATCGCCGGTCTGCCAGGCGGACCGGAACGCCCGCACGACCGCGGCGTGCTCGGCCGGACCCACCGGGGTACGGCGCTGCTCACGGACCCGACGCCGGGCGGACGAGGCGAGTTGCCGGCACGCGGCAGGGGTACGGCCGACGATCCCGGCGATCTCGGGGTGGGTGAACCGGAACACGTCGTGCAGCACGAACGTGACCCGCTCGGCCGGGGTCATCGCCTCCAGTACCACCAGCAGGGCCATCGAGACGGAGTCGTCCAGGATCACCCGGTCGGCGGGGTCGACCACCGTCGAGGGTTCCTGACTGCTCCACCCGGTCGTCGGGAGGGGTTCGGGAAGCCACTCGCCGACGTACTGCTCCCTGCGGGCCCGCGCCGTCGTGAGCATGTCGAGCCCGATACGGCTGGCGGTCCTGATCAGCCAGGCGCGGGGGTTGGCGACGGCGTCGCGTTCCCCGTCGCTGAGCCGGTGCCAGCGGATGTAGGTCTCCTGCACCGCGTCCTCGGCGTCGGCGAGCGAACCGAGCAGGCGGTAGCTGAGCCCCAGGAGCACACCACGCTCCCGGGTCACCGGATCCGGCGACCCGGGGTGGCCCGGCACGGCGTCCTGCGGCACCTCTGCCCCTCCCCCGGGCCGGCGCAACGACCGCCGCGCGCCGCCCACCGCTATCGGATCACGTCCGGCCCGGCGGGCGCCGCCTGACAGTTCACCGACCCACGTCGTCTACCTCACAGAGCGGGCGGTCCCCGTCCGCTCACCCGGCAACTCCACGCGGCGTCGGGTGCGGCCCGCCGGGGCGGCACCGCGCGCGGGGAGCGCGAACAAAGGAGAAGACGATGTCCGACCCCGTCACGTTCGTCAACGTCATCGACGTCGACCCGTCCCGGCAGCAGGAGGTGATCGACCTGCTGGCCGAGGGCACCGAGAAGGTGGTGTCCCGGCGTCCGGGCTTCGTCTCGGTCACCCTGCTCGCCAGCCTCGACCGGACCCGCGTCGTCAACGTCGCGCGGTGGCGCAGCGCCGACGACGTCAGGGCCACCCAGGCCGACCCGGAGGCCGCCGAATACGCCCGGCGGACCGCCGCGCTCGCCCAGGCCAGCCCCGGTCTGTACACCGTCGTCGGCGAGTTCACCCCGTGACCCCGACGGCGGCGGGCCGGCCGGTGGCCGGCCGGTCGGTGGCCGGCCGGTCCCGGGGCCGGCGTGCGGCTGCCCCGACGGCCCGGCCGCTCCCGGCGTGCCGCCCGGTCGGGTAGTCGGTGCCGGTGGTGCCCGGCCGCAGGGGCCGGGCACCACCCGGCGGCGATCGCGCCCGTACGGCGGCAAGGCTGATCTGGTTCGAGCTGCCCGAGGACCTGATCGCCACCCTCGGCGTCAGCCGCTGACCGCACCGCGCCCGGCACCGACGGCCGGCGCACTACTGGGACACTGCACCCATGAGTCAGGGTGTGCCCGGTGTGGCGTCCGGCCGGTGGTGGGGCACGTTGCGGATCACTCTTGTCCTGCTGTGGCTGCTCGGGGCCGCGACGACGTGGTGGACCGCCCCGCGCCAGCAGGACCACGACCGGGCCGGGGCGGACGTGGCCGCGGGCCGGGTGGTCGCCTACCAGTGGGGTGACCGGTGGAAGGTGGATCGTTCCCCGCCCTGGTTCGGTTCTACCACCCTGTGGGCCTCCGGCCGCTACGGGCCGCTGTTCGCGTGGCGAACGCCCGACGGCCGGGTGCACTGGACGGACACCGACCGGTTCGGACAGGTGACCACCACCGGTGCCGTCGAGCAGGAACGCTACTCCGGACCCGGCGCCGTCGGCATCGCGCAGGAACTGCGGGCCGCCGGGCTCGAACACCGTGCCGGTGACCTGCACGGACCGGTGTCCGCCGTCGGCGGAGCCGGGGTCCTCCTCGCCGTCGGTGCCCTCGTCGTCGTGGTCGCCGGCCCGGCACCGGTCCGGGGCACCAGGTGGTACTGGTTCTGGTTGATCTTCCTCAGCCCGTACGGTCTCGGGCTGCTGCTCTGGACGGCCCGGGAGCGGCCGTGGTCACGGTCCGCGGCGGCGGTGGCCGTGCGGAACCCGACGGCCCCGCGGGACCGGGGCGTTCTCGGCTTCGGCCTCGGCATACTCGCGTCGGTTCTGCTCGGTGCCGTCCTGTTGGTCCTCCACGAAGCACTGGGTGACTGGTGGGTGCCGCGACCTGACGCCTAGCGGCACGCGGTCCCCCGCCCACCGGCCGGGTCGGGCCCGATCGGCCCTCGGGAGCGACCGGGGTGCGGCACAATGCGCCCATGACCTCTACCGGATCGTCACGGCTGTCGTTGTGGTCCACCGACTCGGTGCTGTCGATCGGTTCGCGGGGCTCGGTGCTGTCCATCGGCAGCGTCGGGTCGATCGCCTCCGTCGGCAGCGTCGGCTCCGCCGGATCGGTGCTGTCGATCGGGTCGGCGCTCTCGGTCGGGTCGGCCCTGGCGTGGCGGTCCCGCTGGTCGTTGCTGGCCGACCGTTCCTCGGGGGTCGCGATGGGTTCCCGCGCGAGCGCCCGCGCGTTGGCCGGTCCGTCGGCGACGGTGGCGGCCGTGGCGCTGGCCGCCTACGCCGGCTACCTCCTGACGCGCAGCCGCCGGCCGGACGACGGCAGCCGGGGACGGTGACGTCGTCCCGGACGGCGGGGCCGCGTCCACGCTGTCCGCTCCCGGGCCGGGTCAGCAGTTGCCGATCTCGTCGGTGCGCGTCACCGCCGCCGAGGTGAGCGGCTCGCCCGGCACGTCGGGCACCGGGTAGGGCGTTCCGTCGTGCGTCGTGAGTTCCCTGGCGTACGCGTCGCTGACGAGGAAGACGTGCAGTTCGAAGCGCTGTCCCGGCGACCTCTCGTCGCCGACGACGACCCGGTTGGCCCGCCAGTTGTGCGGGGTGGGGAAGCGCAGCGGCTGCTCGTAGAAGTAGCTCCCGCCGGCCGGGCGGACGAAGAGCACGGCGGTGCGGCCGGCCGGCGGCTCGTCCCCCGTGCCGAACACGTCCGAGCAGTTCGGCACGACCGTCGCGCTGGTGATCGCGAACCGCACCGTCGGCGTCCTGGTCACGGTCGGAGCGACCGTGGGGCGCGGCGTCCGGGTGGGAGGTGGGCTCGGTGTCGTCGATGCCGTGGGGGTGGCCGGTGGGGTCGGTGGGTCGGTCGGCTCCGGCGTCCCGGGTGGACCTGTCGTCGGTTCCGGCGGTGGGGTGGAGTTGGCCGCAGAATCGGAACCCGCCGGTGTCTCCTTGGCGGCGGTGAGGTACGCCGGCACCGCCGCGATGACACCCACGACCAGTGTGACCAGCGCGCCGAGCGCCACCACCTGCTCGGCGGGTTTCAGCGTCCGCCACCATCGCCGCATACGCACCCCTCCCGGGTCGACAGACACCTGCCTGCAGTGAACACCGCGCGGGCAACCCGGGCCCTCGTCCCGATGGGGTCGACGGGCGCGGAATCCGGGTGGACCGGTCGGGTCCTGATCGTCGAGGATCGGCGGGTGTCCGTTCCCGAACGCCAGATCCGTGCCCGCCACTCGGCCACGACCGTCACCGTGTACCAGGCGTACCCACCGGACATCGCGGTGCCGGCGGTGGCCGCCGGCCGTTTCGTGGCCCCGTTCAAACGGGAGCGGATGACGTGGATCAAGCCGTCGTTCCTGTGGATGATGTACCGCTGCGGCTGGGCCACGAAGCCCGGCCAGGAGCGCGTGCTGTCCATCGAGATCACGCGGGCGGGATTCGAGTGGGCGCTGGGCCGGGCCTGCCTGAGTCACTACGACCGTGACCTGCACGGCGACCGGGAGAACTGGTCACGGCAGTTGCGGGCCAGTCCGGTCCGGGTGCAGTGGGACCCGGAGCGTTCGCTGCGGCTGGCCGCGTTGCCGTACCGGTCGTTGCAGGTCGGGCTGTCCGGCGAGGCGGTCGACCGGTACGTCGACGACTGGATCGTCGCGGTCGAGGACGTCACCGCCACCGTCGGGCAGATCCGGGACCTGCTGCGCCGGGGTGACGAGCAGGCGGCGGCGGCGCGCCTGCCCGTCGAACACGTCTACCCACTTCCGGACGCGATCGCCGTGGGTCTCGCGGCCAGCCCCGCCGAGAATCCCGATCGGCGGCACCGGCCGTGACAGCGCATCCGCCGTCACCCTGAACGCGCCAGGTCACCGGCGCTGCGGCGGGTTCGGCCACCGCCGCACCGTGCGCCCCGGGTCCGGGGCGCACGGTGGACCCCAGGGTCACGTCCGGCTCAGGGCGGGAAGCCCGGTGGCCGGGGCCACTGCTCCGCCTCCGGGTCGGGTCGGTAGCCCGGTCGGGGTTGCCCGGTCGCCTGGCGTTCCG